>SHWB01000023.1 GCA_009691025.1 Alphaproteobacteria bacterium | reverse complement strand
TCTGGAGCCAGTCGCGCTGCGATAGTAATCCGCGAGACGTTGAGCTGACAGACCCCAAATACGCGCCTCAGTAACCGTAATCGGTAAGGATGGCCTAAATGCCACGAGGCCCCAAAGGCGAGCGCCGCCCCGCCGACGTGAATAAGCGCGCGGTCATGGTCGCGCGGATCGCCACCGGCGAGATCGAGGCTCTGGCGGAAGCCGGCGAGGGGATGTGGCATGCACTTGCCGTCGACCCAGACCTGATCGGCCGCGTCCTTCATGCCGAACAGCGATGAGGGGATGGTGGCGACCGAGTAGCCGGTCTCGCCCGATGTGTCCATGAACAGGCCACGGAACAGATCGTTCACCAGCGACCAGTTGGACTCGCCGTCGCCCGGCACGAAGGCATCGAGATAGGCCAGCGTCGGGATGCGGTCCGCCTCGGCATCGGCCTCGCCCGTGACGACGAGGCCAGCATAGGAATGGCCGACCAGCACCACGTCGCGCAGATCTTCCCAGCGCAGCACGTTGGCGATGTCCTGCACATGCGTCGCCATGTTGACCGAGGCGGTGAGCAGGTGCGAGCGCTCGCCGAGCCCGGTCAGGGTCGGCGTGAACACCTCGTGGCCGGCGGCACGGAGGCGCTTAGCCACCCGCCGCCAGCACCAGCCGCCATGCTACGCGCCATGCACCAGAACGTATGTCGCCATCGTGTCCTCTCCATGGAAAGGGCCGCGCCGGCGTCGCGCCGTGCCAGCGTCGTTTTCTTTTCCCTGTCTCAGACGAGCTGCAGGAAGATCAGCGCGAGGCCGACCACCGAGACCGCCCACACGCCCGTGCGCAGCCACGGAATGCCGGCGAGGTAGACGGCGGCATAGGCGACGCGGGACCAGAAGAAGAGTTGCGCGCCGAGCGCCGTCATCGCGTTGATCTGGTCCGTGGCATGTGCCGCCAGCACCAGCGCGGAGAACAGCATCAGGATTTCCATCAGGTTGCTATGGGCGCGTGCGGCGCGGACGGCCCAGACGGTGATCTCCGGCATGACTTCGCGGTTACCCGACAGCGTCGGCAGGACGACCTGCAGCATCGCGCCGTTTACGGCGATCACGGCTTGCACGACCGCCAGCAGCGCGGTCCAGACCAGAAGCGTCAGTTCGATCGGCATGTCATCCCCCAGGAATTGGCCGGCACTCTTGCGGCCATTTGTGCAAGGCGAGACCAGGGCGCGGTGCGGCGCCAGCGGCGGTGGGGGTTTGCGGCGCGACGGCGAGAGGCTAAAAGGCGGGGCCGTTCCCCGCAACAGGCGCCGACCCGTGACCAGCCGCAGAGATTCCGCCACGCCGCCACGGCACGATCTCACACCGGGCGAACGGGCCGGCCTGTCCTACGCGGTCAGTGCCTATGTTATCTGGGCGATCACGCCGCTCTACTTTAAGGCGGTGCTCGCGGCCTCCGCCTTCGAGATCGTCATGCACCGGGCCGTGTGGTGCGTCGTCTTCCTCGTGCTGGTGATCACGGTAGCGAGGCAATGGGACGAGGTGCGGGCCGCCCTTTCCAGCCGCCGCGTGCTGGCTACGCTGCTTGCCACCGCCGTGCTGGTGTCGATCAACTGGACGATCTTCATCTACACGATCGAGACCGGGCGGCTCATCGCCTCCAGCCTCGGCTATTTCCTCAGCCCGCTGGTCAGCGTCGTGCTCGGTTTCGTCCTGCTACGCGAACGCCTCAACGCTGTGCAATGGATGGCTGCCGGCATCGCCGGCGTCGCCGTCGTGGTGAAGATCGTCGCCTTCGGCTCGCTGCCCTGGATCGGCCTCGCCATCGCCTTCTGCTTCGGCGTCTATGGCCTGCTGCGCAAGGAAGTGGCGGCTGGCCCGGCGGTCGGCCTGTTCGTCGAATGCCTCGTGCTGGCGCCGTTCTGTCTCGCCTGGCTGGCCTGGCATGGCTGGCAGGGCGACGGCCACTTCACGTTGGCCGATCCGTGGTTCTCGCTGCTGCTGGCTGCGGCTGGCCCGGTCACCGGCATTCCGCTGCTGCTCTACGCCGCCGCCGCAAGGCGGGTGAAGCTGGCGACGATGGGCCTGCTGCAGTTCATCATCCCGGCCACCTATCTCGGCCTCGCCTTACACGACGGCGAGGCCTTCGGCACGGAGGACGCGATCACCTTCGTGCTGATCTGGGTGGCGCTGGCGATCTACCTCCGCGACATGTGGCGGACTCGCATCGTCTGACTACCGCCGCGTCGCCAGCTTGCGCTTGGCGCGCGGCTTCGGGCGGGCGCCCGGCGTCGCGCGGCGCGGCGCCGCCATGCCCGGGGCGAGCACCGCCGACACCGGCCAGGACGCGATGGCACGCGCCGGCCAGGCATCGTGCTCGACATCGGCGAAGAAGCGATCGAGCGTGGCGTTGAAGACATCCGGCTCTTCGAGATTGACCGTGTGTCCGGTGCGCGGGACGACGACGAGCCCGGCCGCCGGCATGATGCGCTTGAGGCGCAGATTGGTGTCGAGGCACGGCTCGTCCTCGTCGCCGACGACGAGCAGCGTCGGCATCTTGCACTTGGCGAATTGCGGCTCGAAGTCGCGCAGCGACGGGCGGTCCTTCTGGTAGCCCCGGAAGGTCAGGCTGCTGCCGAGGCTGTAATGCTCGCTCAACTGGTCGTGGAATTCCTGCCAGCCGCGCGGGTCCTTCCGCTTGAAGGCGAGGCGCGTCGCGCCGCCGGCATAGGCCGAGCCGGCCTTGGCCATGCCGTCCTTGAGGAATTTCTCGGCGCCGATGGCGACGTCGCGGCGGAACTGGGCGCGGCCGTCGGGCTCGGAGCCGGAGCCGGCGCCCGCGGCGACGATCGAGCGGGCGAGGCGCGGATGGCGCAGCGCGAAATGCAGCGCCGCATAGCCGCCCATCGACAAGCCGACTATATGTGCCTTCTTCTCGCCTGCGGCACGCATCACATGCGCGATGTCGTCGCAGAAATTCTGCCAGACATAGGCCGTGGGATCGGTCGGCACGTCGGACGGAGTATAGCCGCGCGAGTCGAATGTGATGCAGCGGTAGCGCCGGCCGAAATAGCGAACCTGCGGTTCCCAGCTTCGGTGATCTCCGGCGAATTCGTGCACGAAGATGATGGCGTCGCCCTTGCCGGTAGACTCCCAATAGAGCTTCACACCCTTCGCGTTGGCGTATGGCATCTGGTTCTCCCCCGCGCTGCGTCGCGGGGAAAACTAGCACGACCGGACGGCCGCGTGACCAGCCTGCATCTGCGCTATGCGCGCGCCGCCTTTCGCAGGCGCGAGAAGCCGGCATCGAGGTCGGCGATCTGGTCGTCGGAATGTTCGAGACCGACATGGAAGCGCAGCACCGTGCCAGGATCGTCCCATTTCGTCGCCGTGCGCAAATTCGACGGTTCGGCGGGGAGCACGAGGGATTCGTAGCCGCCCCAGCTCGCGCCCATGCCGAACAGTTCGAGCCCGTCGAGCAGGGCGCCGAGCGCCGTGTCGTCGTAGGCGCGGTCGAGCACGACGGAGAACAGGCCGCTGGCTCCTCTGAAATCGCGCTTCCAGATGGCATGGCCGGGATGGTCGGGCAGGGCCGGGTAGAGCACGCGCGTTACCTCCGGCTGCTGCTTGAGCCAGTTGGCGAGTGTCAGCGCGCGCTGCTGATGCTGCACCAGCCGAGCACTCATGGTGCGGAAGCCGCGCAGGCCGAGATACATGTCGTCCGGACCGGCGCACTGGCCCGACAGGCGGAAGCTCTCCCAGATGGCCGGAAAGGCTTCCTTCGTCGTCACGATCATGCCGAGCATCGCGTCGGAATGGCCGACGATGTACTTCGTCCCGGCGTGGACGGAGACGTCGACGCCCTTCTCGAACGACTTGAAGTAGAGGCCGGTCGCCCAGGTGTTGTCGTTCATCACGATGACGCCGCGCGCATGCGCCGCCGCCGAGATGGCCGGGATGTCCTGCATGTCGAAGGTCAGCGAGCCGGGGCACTCGGTGTAGACCACCTTCGTGTTCGGCCGGATCAGACCGGCGATGTTGCCGCCGATCAGCGGGTCGTAGTAGGTGGTCTCGACACCGAAGCGGGCGAGCACCTTCTGGCAATAGTTGCGCGTCGGGAAGTAGGCGCTGTCGGTGCACAGGATGTGGTCGCCGGACTTCACGAAAGCCAGCAGCGCCGTGGTGATGGCGCCGAGGCCGGAGGAGCAGGCCAGCGCATGCACGCCGCCCTCGATGGCCGCGACGGCCTCCTGCAGGGCATGCGTCGTGGGCGTGCCGGCGCGGCCATAGGTGACGGTCTTCAGCGGGTCGCGCTTGCGCCAGGCGGCCAGCGTCGGGAAAACCACGGTCGAGGCGTGATAGACCGGTGGATTGACGATGCCGTAATTGTCCTCGGGATGGCGTCCGCTGCTGACGAGGATGGTCTCGTCCTTCATCGCCCCTGCACTCCTGCTTTTACCTCTCCCACAGGGAGATGGCTTCCTGCCTTGGCTGGCGCAGCGAGCCTAGATCGGGAAGGGTGAGGGGTTAAGCGGGTGCCAGGTTTTGCACCGTCCTTAACCCATCACCCTTCCGTCGTAGGCGCCTTGGTTGCTGGGCGCCTGCGGCGCCGAGGCCAGAAGCCCTCTCCCTATGGGAGAGGAGGAATTTCAAACGGCCACGGGCGTATCGCTGCGGCCTCCCCATTCGGTCCACGAGCCATCGTAGACGGCCCAGTCGTCGCGGCCGGCCAGATGCAGCGCGAGGCCGACGATGCAGGCGGTGACGCCCGATCCGCAACTCGTGATGACGCGGCGGCCCGGTGCCAGGCCGGCCTCCTTCGCTGCCGCCTCGATCTCCTCGCCGCTGCGGAAGCGGCCGTCGGCCAGAAAACGCTCATAGGGCAGGTTGACCGCCGCTGGAATGTGGCCGGAGCGTACGCCCGGACGGATTTCTGGCATGGTGCCGTTGAAGCGGCCCGGTGCACGCACATCGACCACCAGCTCGCCCTTGCCGTCCGTCGTAGCCCGCACCTGGTCGAGCGAGCGCACCATGTCGGGGCGCAGCGTCGCGGTGAATTTCGCCGGGCGGATCGCCGGCAGCACGGCCGTTACCGGCCTTCCTTCGGCCTGCCATTTCGGCAGTCCGCCATCGAGCACGGCGACATTGTCGTGCCCCATGATGCGGAACATCCACCACACGCGTGGCGCGGAGAAATTTCCTGTCGTGTCGTAGACAATCACGCGGTCGGCGTAGGAGATGCCGAGAGCGCCGGCCGAGATCGAAAAATCTCCAGGCGACGGCAGCATGTGCGGCAGCGGATTCTTTACGTCGCATACGGCATCGATGTCGAAGAGTGCGGCGCCGGGAATGTGCGCGGCGCGGTACTCGGCATCGCCGTTACGCTTGACGTTTGGCAGGTGATAGGAGCCGTCTAGGATATGTACCTTCGGATCGTCGAGTTGCGCCGCGAGCCACCCCGTCGTCACTACCGCGTCGGGGTTCTTCCAGCCGTTCATCGTCGCCTCATGGTTCCAGCAGCGTGATCGCCACGCGGCGATTCTGTCGCCCCTTGCTTTCGATCTTGCCTAGAGCCACTCGGCCGATCTCTCCGGTGCGTGCCACATGCGTGCCGCCGCAGGGCTGCAGGTCGAGGTTGGCGATGCGCACCAGCCGCACCAGGCCGACGCCGGCGGGCGGCCTGACGCTCATGGTCTTCACCAGCTCCGGCCGGCGCGCCATCTCGGCGTCGCCGATCCATTCGGTGCCGACGACGTGGTCGGCGGCGACGAGTTCGTTGAGCCGCGCCTCCACCGCCTCGCGGTCGGTAATTTCGCCGTTCATGGCGAAATCGAGCCGGCCTTTGCCTTCGCCGACCTGGCCTCCGGTGACGGGAAAGGGCAGAACGGCCGACAGCAGGTGCAGGCAGGTATGCACACGCATCAGGCGATGGCGCCGTTGCCAGTCGATCGCCGCCGTCACCGTCGCGCCGACCGGCAGCGTGCCGGCGCCATCCGCCGGCACATGCACGACGATGTCGGCACCGCCATCCTCGGGCCGGCCCTTCACCGCCGTGGCGATGGCGAGGCAATCGCCCGTGCCGGTTGTAAGGGTGCCGCTGTCGCCGGGCTGCCCGCCGCCTGTGGCGTAGAAGGGCGTGCGGTCGAGCACGATGCCGCCCAATTCGTTGACTGCGACGATTCGCGCGGTCGTCTCGCGCAGATACGCATCGTCGCGGAACAGCAGGGCGGTGGTCATCTCTTGCGCCTCAGCCCAGCCAGTCCGGCCAGGGCAGTTTGCGCTCGGTGATGAAGGTCTTGCTGAAAATATTCGAGGCGTAGCGTGAGGCGCCGTCGCACAGCACCGTGACGATGGTGTGGCCGGGACCCATGTCCTTCGCCATTCGCACGGCCCCGGCGACGTTCATCGCCGAGGAGGTGCCGAGGAATAGGCCCTCGTCCTTGATCAGGTCGTAGAGCCACGGCATCGCTTCGTCGTCGGGGATCTGGTACGGCAGATCGACAGGCGCGTCCTCGAGGTTGGCGGTGATGCGTCCCTGCCCGATGCCCTCGGTGATCGACGAGCCCTCGGCCTTCAGCTCGCCTTTGGCGTACCAGTTGTAGAGCGCGGCGCCCATCGGATCGGCGAGGCCGATCTTCACGGCCTTGCTTTGCTCCTTGAGGTACATGCCGACGCCGGCCAGCGTGCCGCCGGTGCCGACAGCGCAGATGAAGCCGTCGACCTCGCCGTTGGTCTGCCGCCAGATTTCCGGACCGGTCGTCTCGAAATGGCCGCGCCGGTTGGCGACGTTGTCGAACTGGTTGGCCCAGATAGCGCCGTTCGGCTCGGTCTTCGCCAGTTCCTCGGCCAGCCGGCCGGAGACCTTCACGTAATTGCCGGGATCGCTATAGGGAACCGCCGGCACCTCTCGCAGGTCGGCGCCGGACTGGCGCAGCACGTCCTTCTTTTCCTTGGTCTGCGTCTCTGGAATGACGATGACAGTGCGATATCCGCGCGCATTCGCCACCAGCGCCAACCCGATGCCGGTATTGCCGGCCGTCCCCTCGACGATCACGCTGCCCGGGCGCAGCGCGCCGCGCTCCTCGGCGTCCTTGATGATCGCCCAGGCCGCCCGGTCCTTCACCGAGCCGCCCGGATTGAGGAACTCGGCCTTGCCGAGAATGGTGCAGCCGGTCAGCTCCGAGGCGCGCTTCAGGCGGATCAAAGGGGTATTGCCGATCGTATCGACGAACCCGTCGCGGATATCCATGGCCAGACCTTGTCGTGAAAAACAGGCGTTTCCCGCGAGGACGGCGATACTAGCCGCCTGCCCGGAAAGCAGCAAGCGACAGCCCACCAGGACGGTCGGTTCGCGCCATCTGGCCGCGTGTAGGAAAAACCTCGGCGCCACCCGTCATACGGGTTGGAGAGCTACCGGTCGTGCTGATCGAGCGCGACGTGCACCGCGGTCTCGGTTTCGTCGGCGGCGTCGCCCAGCAGATGAAGGGAACCGAAGGCGAGGCCGAAGCCCAGGCCGAACGCTACGATCGCGCCGAGGAAGTTTATCGCGGTAGCCCTTCCAGTCAGACGGAACCGGCGCAAGCCGGCTTCCGTCCATTGCGGGAACGCGCCGGGGCAGGACGCGGTTCCCGCATGGCTGGCGATTTTCGCCAAGGGATGCTGCCGAATCGCTCGGTTGCCCTAGCCGCCGGTACGCGGGCCGGCCAGCGAGAGGCGGGCAGCCGCATTCGGAGCGCCCAGTGCGGCCCGGTTCAGCGCCAGCCATTGCAGTGCGATGACGGTCGCGGCATTGGCGATGCGGCCGGCGGCGAGCATGGCCAGGGCCTCCTCCACGGCGAGAGCGTGGACCTTGATGTCCTCGCCCTCGGCATCGACCCCGAACACGCCGCCGGCGCTGCCGAGATCGGCGGTAGCGTAGTAGATGGCCAGAGTCTCCGACGAGCCGCCGGGCGTCAGCGCGACATTGCCGATGAGCGTCAGCCGGTCGAGGGCGAGCCCGGCTTCTTCCTTGTCCTCGCGGCGCACGACCTGTTCGGGCGTCTCGCCCGGGTCGATGATGCCGGCGATCACCTCGATCAGCCACGGATCGATGCCGCCGGCAAAGGCGCCGGGCCGGAACTGTTCGACCCGCACGACGCGGTCGCGCGCCGGGTCGTGCGGCAGCACCGCCACCGCATGGCCGCGCTCGAAGATCTCGCGGCGGATCGGCGCGCCTAACGTGCCGTCGTGGCGCGTGTGGCGCAGCAAATAGCGGTCGACGCGGAAATAGCCCTGGAAGGCCGCGTAGCGCTCCAGCACCTTCACTTCACGCTTCATGGCGCGGGCGCCTCAGCCCCAATACCGGCCGGTCGCGCCGATCACGACCGTGACGAGGCCGAGCGCGAGGTTGATCGTAACGATGGTGCGAATCTGGCCGATGGCCGCCACCGCCGCCTTCCAGTCCTGCCGCGCCACGGCATCCTTCATGCGCCGCCAGGGTGCGAACCACAGATGGCCGAACAGCGCGATCATGATCCAGCCGCTCGCCTGCATCAGGTCGATGTGCAGCGGCAGGCCGGCGAAGCCGCCATGGGCGGTGAAGATCGCGCCGTAGCCGCCGACGAGGATCGCGGCGATGGCGATGGCGACGACAGGGAAGAAGCGGGCAAGTGCGCCATGCATCACCGCCAGCCGCTGCGGTGGCTCGAGTTGCCCCACCGCCGGTCGCACGGCCGTATGCAGCAGCCACATGCCGCCGACCCAGATGACGGCGCCGAGCGCGTGCAGCGCGAGCAGAACGGTTGTCATATTACACCGCTGTTTCGTTGTTGTTCGGGTAGGATTTTTGTCTATTTGGAGAATTGGATATATTTGTATTATGTTGTTCTTTGATTTTCTTTGAAAATATCGCAAAAACCCCGATTATTCTAACTGTGTTTGCAAGTATTTCAGCTAGATTCATATTCATTTCTCTATTAAATACCCCTAGAAATAGCGCCAGACCTGTAAGAAGGATGATTATAGAGCCACAATAATATAAAACTATTTCGTAATTTGCTCTTTTTAATATTTTATATGTTATGCACATATAAAGGGCGCCCGCGATTAATTCTGCTAATATGTTTGGGAATATTTATAATACTATCTTTGTAAACCATCATCCAGTTGTCCAATTAACAAGGCTTCCATCGAATAATGGAGAAAAAAACTGTCGGCGGTGGCGCCAATTTGACCAACGATATTAGCAGGCACCCAAATTACTAACGTTAGTATTATGGCAAGCCATGTGAGGCGGTGCTGCATTGTCTCCACCGATCTCTTGCGCGCATCTTACAGGTTAATTGAAGTCATTGGAATCGATGGGAATGACGACCTCGCGCGGATGGCAGGCGGGGTTGGGCAGCGACTGGCGGTGGGGGTAGCGGCCGGGGCGCAGGCGGGATTCGTCGTTGCGGCCGCTCGACGGTTCGTCGGCGTGCGCGTGGCCGGGATGGCCGTCGCCGTGGCCGGCGGCAAGCCCGTCGAGAAGGGCGGATTCGTCGAGGATGCGGTCGGCTATGACATGGGTGACGATGCCCTCGCGCTGCAGCATGCCATGGACGAGGGCGAGGCGGGAACCGACCACCGCGCGGCGGAAACGCTCGAACAGCCGCGGCCAGACGATGATGTTGGCGGTGCCGGTATCATCCTCCAGCGTCATGAAGATGACGCCAGAATTGCCGGGCCGCGGGTGCACCAGCACCAGCCAGGCGACCGTCACTCGCCGGCCGTCCGGCAGGTCGACGAGGCGGCCGGCGGGCACGATGCGCCTCACCGCGGATATCAAGCGGCTCTATGCGACAGCGAGCGTCGTCTCGGCCGACCGGATCGTGTTCAACATCAAGGGCAACGACTATCGCTTGATCGTCGCCGTCGATTTCGAGAAGGCCATCGTCTGGTTCAAATGGCTCGGCACCCACCGGGACTACGACCGGATCGATGCGAGGAAGGTGGAGCATGGCGACTGAGGTCAGGCCGATCCGGACAGAGGCCGATTACGAGGCCGCGCTGGTCTAAATCGAGCGCCTGTGGGGTGCGAAAGCCGGCACGCCGGATGGCGACCGGCTCGACGTCGTGGCGACGCTGATCGATGCCTGGGAAGCCGAGCATTACCCGATGGACCCGCCCGACCCTCTGGAGGCGATCTGCTTCCGTATGGAACAGCAGGGGTTAACCCGGCGCGATCTCGAGCACATCATCGGCTCGCGCACGCGCATCGCCGAGGTTCTCAATGGCAAGCGCGGCCTGTCGATCGCCATGATCCGTCGCCTGCACGAGGAGCTGGGGATTTCCGCCGAGGTGCTGATCCGGCCGAGCCGGAGGAGCGCGGCCTGACAGCGCGCTATCCCCCCGGCACCAGCGCGGCGGGGGCGGCGAGGGCGGCGACGAGGAGGAGGGCGCCGAGCAGCAGGATGGCGAGGCCGCCGAGCATGGCCACGACGGCGCCGGCGCGGGCGAGATCGAGACCGGCGCGCAGGCCGACCCAGCGCACGGGCAGGCGGGCGGCGTGGGCGAGGCTCGCCACCACGGCGACGGCGAGGCCGGTGCCAACGCCCATCGCCAGAGCCGACAGCACGCCAGCCCAGACCAGCCCGGCGCTCCACGCAAACACCAGCACGAGGATGGCGCCGCTGCATGGCCGTGCGCCCATGGCGACCACCAGCCCGGCCAGCACGCGCCAGTCGGCGTTCGCCACGGCCACCGCCGGGGCGACGTGGTGGGAGTGATGGTCGTGCCCGTGGTCATGTCCGTGATAGTCGTGCCCGTGATCCTGCAGGTGGTCGTGGCGCGCGCCATCCTGCACGAACAGACGAATGCCGCCGCGCAAGGCGAAGACGGCGCCCAAGGTGATGACCAGAGCGTAGCTCGCCAGTTCGAGCGCCCGCGCGCCGCCCTCGATGGTCCGCGTGGCACCGGCGATCAGGGCGAGCGCCCCCAGCGTCAGCGCGATCGCCACCAGCGCCTGCAGCAGCGCCGCCAGCGCCGCGACCAGCAGGCCGCGGCGCAGCACCCGCTCATTGGTCAGCACATAGGCCGTCACAACGGCCTTGCCGTGGCCCGGCCCGACGGCGTGCAGCACGCCGTACATGAAGGACAGCGCGACCAGCGTCCCCGTGGCGGCAGAAGCGTGCTCCTCGCCGACGGCCCGCACCGCGCCCGAGAGCTGCCGCCAGTAGGCGGCCTGCTCCGCCCGCACCCAGGCGAGCAGGCTGTCGACCAGCCCGGGTTCGACGGCAGCCGGCGCGGCCGCTCCGCCGGGCATGCCGAAGGGATGCGCGCCCTGCGCCAGCGCCGCGCCGGCCGCCGCTACCAGAAGGGCGGCGGCGAGAACGACCCTCAGCGACATGCGATGGTGACGTTCGAGGCGAACATGGTGCCGATACCGCCGGTGGCGCCCTGCAACTGGAAACTGCCCTCGGACAGGTTATGCGCCGTCTGCGGCGGCTTCGGCTCGGCGATCTCGGCCTTGCAAGCCGCCGCGAGCGGCGCGGCGAGGCCGACGCCATCATTCACCGTCTCGATCGCCACATAGAAGGACGGATCGTACTGGCGGATCAGGAGGCGCTGGCCGTCGGGCAGCAGCGGCGCGGCCAGCGGCAGGCGGAAGGCGATGGCGAGCCCCCTGGCATCGAGGCGCACGACAGGCTCGCCGGGCGTCCCGAAGTTCTGGTTGTCGGCGATGCCGCCCGTTTCCAGCCGCACAATTTCGGTGAAGTAGCGCCATTCGGCGAGGCTCACGAGTATCTGCCTGGCGAGCGTTGCCAGTGCCTCCGCGCTCGGCTTGCCGGCCTTGTCCTTCGGCAGGTCGGCGGTGACATAGGCGCTGTAAATATCGTCGAAGGTCCAGTCGACGTCGAGCGCGGCGATCTGGCCCGAGGCATCGGCAACGACCGTCAGCCGCGCGGCGATGAAGACATGCGGGTGCGCCGCGGCTGGCGCGGCCAGATGGATTGTGGCGGCGAGGGCGGCGACCGCGATGGCTCCATGCCGGATCGCTCGTCGGATATGCGGCGGCATGTGCAGGGCCTCGTCCTTCGACAGGCTCAGGATGAGGCCTCATGGTGAGCCTGTCGAACCATGAGGGCGACGGCGCCCTGCAGACGTCACAGCTATAGCAGGTTGCGGACCGTGCTGGAGGCGGGCACTTCCCCACTGCTGGCGTAGGTCTCGTGATTCTCGGCGATCTGATCGAGGCGGTAGAGATAGTTCACCATCAGCCCGGCCGATTGCTTGAGGCCGCGCGGCGAACGATCGGCGAGCCAGTTCAGCCGCTCGACGCGGGCACCGTTCGACAAGTGGAAATGCGCTACCGGGTCGCGCGCCCGCTTCTCGCCGAGCCGCGCGTTGAGCAGGTAGTCGGCGCCGAGCCGCAGCAGCGGCGCCTGCAGGGCGCCGGCGAGCAGTGGATCGCGCGGCCAGTCGCCGAGGTCGAGCAACGGGGCGAGCGCCACCATTTCCGCCGCCTCGCCGTCGGCGCCGGTCGTCGCCTCGGCGACCGCATTGGCTTCCGACGGTTCCAGCAGGGTCTCGCCGGCGCCCTCGCGCTCGGCGAGCCAGGCGTGGAAGCCTGGGATCGGCGACAGGGTGGCGAAGGTGCGCAGGCGCGGGAAGTCGTGCGAGAGATCGTCGACCACCTGCTTGATCAGGAAGCTGCCGAAGCTGACGCCAGCGAGGCCGCTCTGGGCGTTGGAGATCGAGTAGAAGATGGCCGTGTCGGCGTCGTGCGGGTCGCCGGTCGGCGCGCGCTCGTCTAGCAGGGTCTGGATCGACCCGGCGATGCCGTGGACCAGCGCCACCTCGACAAAGATTAACGGCTCGTCCGGCAGGCTGGGATGCATGAAGGCATAGCAGCGCCGGTCGGATTCCAGGCGGTTCTTGAGGTCGTCCCAGGAGCGGATCTCGTGCACCGCCTCGTAGGCGATCAGCTTCTCCAGCAGGGCGGCCGGCGACTGCCAGTCGATGCGGCGCAAATTGAGGAAGCCGACATCGAACCACGAGGCCATCAGGTCGCGCAGCTCGCGCTCGACCGGGCGCAGCGCCGGGGCCTCGTCGGTGAGGGCAAGCAGGTCGGCGCGAAGGTCAACCAGAAACTTGATTCCGTTCTCTAGGCCATTGAATTTACGGAATAGTTTCAGGCGTGGCGGCTCGAGTATTTCGCGCAGGCGATGGATCGCGCGGTCGAGGCTAGGGCGGTCGGCGGTGGCCGGCACGGCGGCGAGTGCGCCGTCGAGCGCCGCCCGGTCGACACCATAGGCATCGGCGAGAAGGCCGAAGAAACGCTGGCGTCCCTCGCGGTTGAGGTCGAGGTAGCTGCGTGCCAGCTCGGCGGCATTGGCGCGCGCCGTCACCTCGCCGCCGCGCGCGGCGAGGCAGATGTTGATCTTATGGCGCAGCCGGTCGAGGTCGTCCTCGGGCAGGTCAGGGCGCAGCGTGCCGTTGCGGCGGACGCCTGCCACGTCCATGACGTCGGCGAGCGCGCGGCGCAGCACGGTGCGCGTGCGGTCGAACAAGCCGACGGTGGCGATGCTATCGGTCATGACGTTCACGACTTTGCCTCCCGGTCGGCAAAGCTGCAAGCCGCGGGCCAATGGCCCGCGCCGATCCGGCATTTGTATCTCGTGCGCGGGAGGACTCGCAGGCGCGCAGAGGGGTGCTTAGGATGCAAATGAGGAGAGACGAGGGTGGCGTTGCCGCGCCTCGCGGACGGGACCACGGTGGAGGGCCGGGCATGGCGGACAGGCAGTCGGTGCTGATCGTCGGGGCGGGCAGCGGCCTGTCGGCGTCGCTGGCACGCCTCGGAGCGCGCGAGGGCATGGCGGTGACGCTGGCGGCGCGCAATGTCGACAAGCTGGCGGCGCTGGCGAAGGAGACCGGGGCAAAAACCATCGCCTGCGATGCGTCGGACCCGGCCGCGGTCGCGCGCCTATTCGCCGAGACCGACAGGGCCGGCACGCCCGACTGGGTGATCTACAACGCCTCCGGCCGCGCCCGCGGCCCGATCGGCGATCTCGATCCGGAGGCCGTGCGGCAGGCGGTACTGGTGTCGTCCTACGGGGCCTTCCTCGTGGCGCAGCAGGCGGCGGCGCGGATGCTGAAGCGCGGCTCGGGCTCGATCTTCTTCACCGGTGCCTCGGCCAGCGTGAAGGGCTATGCCCGCTCCTCCGCCTTCGCCATGGGCAAGTTCGCCCAGCGTGGCCTCGCCCAGGCGCTGGCGCGCGAGCTGGCGCCGCAGAACATCCATGTCGCGCATTTCGTCATCGATGGCGGCATCGGCAAGGCCGACGACCCGCGCGGCGCCGGCAAGGCGCCCGACGCGATGCTCGACCCCGACGCCATCGCCGAGAGCTACCTCGCCATCCATCGCCAGCACCGCAGCGCCTGGACCTGGGAAATCGAGTTGCGCCCGTGGGTGGAGAGTTTTTAGGGATGCCTGTCGCCAGCCAGTCGCTTTGGGCCGGCATCAGCCTCACTTACATGCGAGACGGAAGAATGCATCGGTTGGAGCCTAGACCTGCAGCTTGCATAATTTCTGCCAAAGTTGAGGAACGCTACTACGCCATGCTCGACGAGCAGAAGCCGGCGGTGTAACTCAGACGATATGGCCTCCGGCAAACCCGGGGCGGTTCATTGCTGGTATGCCTCGCTCTCGCTGGTCTTGTCAGGTACGTTGCCGCCTCCATTGGCGGCGCGAACACTCTGGAACCGGGCCATTGGTGATAAGACGAAGTTGGGAATGCCGCTATACCTGTACCAGGCTGCCTATGCTGCAGACTCCTGGGCTGCGCTGATAAAGAACCCGCAAAACCGAATACAGGCAGTGGGACAGCAGGCCTGCGATGCAGTGGGAGGAAAGCTTGTCGGTGCGTGGTTGTGTTTAGGCAACTACGACCTCGTCATAATAGCCGAAGTGCCGGACAACGAAAGTATGGCGGCAGTCGTACTGGCGACTGGCTCAGGGGGCAATCAAGTCCGGCAAAACGACCGTTCTGTTGACTGGAGAGCAGGGCGTATAGGCGCTGAAGAAAGCAAGCGCCGTTACCAGGGGATATACGCCTGCCCGATAGGCCCTGCTCACAGTCGACGCGGCGGTTATTCGACCCCGACGCCATCGCCGGGAGCTACCTCGCTATCCACCGCCAGCACCGCAGCGCCTGGACCTGGGAAATCGATCTGCGCCCGTGGGTGGAGAGTTTCTAGCTCGCCGGCTCGGCCTTACAGCCGGCCGACGAAATCGATGCCCAGCACCGCAGCCCAGACGGTGGCGGCGGTCGCCGCCAGCGTCGCCAGCGCCGCTGCCAGGCCAATGCACAGCGCGAGTCCGTCCTCTTCCAGATAGGCGAAGGACAGCAGCACAATCGCCAGCGCCACGATCATCTGGCTGAAGGGGATCGGCGCCAGCAGCGCCAGGCCGAGCAGCAGCAGCACGAAGCCGACGACGCGCTTGGTGGACTCGAAGGGCGTCGGCCAGCGCGGCCGGATAACCCGCTCCATGCGGATCAGCACCGGGTCGATCCGCGCGACGAGGCGGGCGAACCGCCGTGTGGGGATCGACCGGCGGGCGAGGAAGCGCGGAAAGACCGGGCCCCGGCGGGCCATCATCATCTGGAAGGCCGGGATCGCCAGCAGCACGCCGACGAAGCCCGATACTCCGGGGATCAGGGCCACCACGCCCAGGATCAGCATCACGATGCCGAAGGAGCGCTCGCGCAGGTGGGCGATCAGCCAGGCGAGACTGACAGTCTCGTCCTGCGCGCCGGCGACGAGCTGGGCGAGGACTTGTGATGTTGGCGGGCGCGATACGGGCTGGGCCACGATGCGGGCTCGCCCGCGCCGCCTCAGGCCCGGCTGCAGGAGCCGCCGCCGAGCACGCAGAAGCGCGCGCAATGGGGATGGTTGAGCGCCACCGGTTCGATGGCCTCGGCCAGATGCTCGCCCATCGCGAAGGCTTCGTCATAGGGCAGCAGGGTGCAGGGCATCACGACCGGACGGGCGTCGCCCTTGCGTTTGACCACCATGCGCGAGGACGCGCACATCTGCGCCTCGGGTGCGACACCGAGGATGGACCAGCAGGCGGTGGTGATTTCTGGCACGTCCGAGCCGGCGTCCATTTCGGGGAACAGCACCAGCCGCGAGGGGTCGGCGGCGTCTATGGCGATGTCATGGGCAGCGAAGAGGGCGGCGTAGCCGGTGCGCAGCTCCGCCTCCGTCTCGCCGGTGAAGGTGCGGCCGGCGACATGAACGGCGAAGCCGCCCGCGGCGAGCCAGCCGAGCCCGTCGAGGGCTGGCTGCCAGCTTCGCGCCCCGCGCTCGGCCTCGTGCCCGGCCGGCGTGTAGTGGTCCAGGGAGACGCGCAGCACCAGGCGTTCGCCGTAGCGGGCGAGCAGGTCGCGCAGCGCCCTTTCGTGCCGTCGCATCGGGCGCATGCCGTTGGTCAGCACCAGCGTGCGGTAGCCGCGGGACAAGGCAGAATCGAGCATCGCCACTATGTCCGGATTCATGAACGGCTCGCCGCCGGTGAAGCCGATCTCCACCGTGTCGCGGGCCAGCGCGCCGGCTTCGTCGAGGAAGGCTTCGACCTCGCCCGCGGTCAGCCAGGCCAGCCGGTCGTTACGCGGGCTCGATTCGATATAGCAGTTGGTGCAGGCGATGTTGCAAAGCGTGCCGGTGTTGAACCACAGGGTGGACAGTGTCACGAACGGCACCGATGCGCGTGTCTCGCCGCTCGCCGTACGGAAGGGATTGCGGAATTTGGCCGGGCTCAGGGGCACCCGTCCGATCGTCGCGTCACCGCCGTCCATCGTTCGCTCCCTGCCGCCGAATCACCTGCCAGTCTACAGGAGGCGGCGTGGCTTCCGCATCACGTCGCGGTGAGACTACGGCAATGCCTCCGATTGCGGGGCGAAGACGATCTTGCCCGCCCGCCCGCCACGCGCCGCATGGGCCAGCGCCTCCCTCGCGCGGGAGATGGGGTAGGTAGCCTCGACATCCGCATGCAGGACGCCGCGCACGATCAGGTCGCGCAACAGGGCGTAGACCTGCTCGCGGTCGTGCCGGGTCGAGTATTCGCGCAGCCACATGGTCAGCCAGAAGCCGCGCAGGCTGACGTTGCGGAATACCGTCTCCCGCGGCGGCATGTGGCAGGGCTCGCCCGAAAGCATGCCGTAATTGATCACCGTGCCGTGCTTCTCGACGCAGGCGGCGAGCCGCGCCGTCGCGGCGCCGGCCACGGCATCGATGGCGAGGCGCACCGGGGCACCGCCGGTCGCCGTCTTCACGCGGTCGGTGAGGTCCGGCCCGTCCTCCACGACGGCATCGGCGCCGAGGCGGGCGAAGAAATCCTCCATGCCCTTGCGGCGTACGACATTGACGGTGCGCCAGCCATAGTGGCGGCAGAGCTGTATGAGATACTGGCCGACGGCGGAGTTGGCGGCGTTCTGGATCACCCAGTCGCCCGGCTTGAGATCGACATAGCGGGTCAGCATCAGGTAGGCCGTGGGCGGGTTGGCCAGCAGCATGGAGCATTGCACGGGGTCGGCGGCGCGCGGGAAATCGGCCAGGATATCTGCCGCCTTCACCGTCGCGCGCTGGCGCCAGCTGCCGGCATAGGCCGGCACCAGCACGCGGTCGCCGAGGCGATATCGCGCCACCGCCGGGCCGATGGCGGCGATGGTCCCGGCACCCTCCGAGCCCGGCACCATAGGCAGCTCGAAGTCGATGCCGTACTTGCCCTGCAGGGTCAGCAAATGCGACGGGTTGATCGCCGCCGCCTCGATGTCGATCGTCACCTCGCCGGGGCCGGGATCGCGCACATCCTCGACGACGATTTCGGCCACCTCGGTGGGTTCGCCGAAGCGGGCGAACTGCACGGCGCGGGCGCGTGAGGGCATTGTCCTGGTTCCTTCGACGTGCGGCCGCCTCGTCCTTCTTCCCTCGACAGGCTCGGGATGAGGAGGCTCAGTATGAGGCGACTTGGTAAAGACGGTGCAGCCGGTAATGTCGTTACCGTCCCAGCCGGGCATTGCCAGTCGTCCTCGTCCTGAGCCTGTCGAAGGACGAGGCGTCGAAGACTGGCGCGTCACCAGACGGTCCCGTCAGATCTCCACCTGCGGCGTGAACAGGATCTTGCCGTCGCGGCCGGGCGCGATGGCGTGGGCGACCGCTTCCTTCGCCTTCGACAGCGGGTAGGTGGCGGCGATCTCGGCGTGCAGGACGCCGCGCAGCATCAGGTCGCGCAGCAGCGCGTACATCTGGGCGCGCTCGGGCGCGTTGCTCTTCTCGGTCAGCCATTTGTGCATCCAGAAGCCGGTCAGCGTGATCTCGCGGAACACGACATCGTGCGGCGGCACCTGACAGGGCTCGCCCGACAGCAGGCCGTAATTCACCACAATGCCCTTCTGGCCGAGGCAGGCGGCCAGACGCGCCGTGGCCTCGCCGGCGACGGCGTCGATGGCGAGGCCGATATGGGCTCCGCCCGTGGCTTCCTTGACGCGCGCGGCGAGGTCCGGCCCGTCGATCACGACGACATCCGCGCCGGCCTTTTTCAGCATCGCCTCAGGTCCCGGCCGGCGCACGACGCAGACCGTGCGCCAGCCGAAATGATGCGCCAGCGCGGCGAGATACTGGCCGGTGGCCGAGTTGGCGGCGTTCTGTATAACCCAGTCGCCCGGGGCTAGGCGCACGTAGCGGGTCAGCATCAGGTAGGCGGTCGGCGGGTTGGCATGCAGCATGGCGAGCTGCAGCGGATCGCCGCCGGGCGGGAAGGTGACGAGCACGTCGTCGGCCTTGACCAGCGAACGCTGGCGCCAGCCGCCGGTGCCGTGCGGCAGAGACAGGCGGTCGCCCGGCCGGAAACGGGTCACGCCCGGCCCGACCTCGACCACCGTGCCCAGCGCGTCGTAGCCGGGGATGGCCGGCAGCTTAGGAGGCGCGCCGTATTTGCCCGACAGGGTGAGGATATGCGACGGCGCGATCGGCGCCGCCTCGATGTCGACGATGATCTCGCCCGGGCCGGGGTCGGGAATCTCGACCTCGACCAGTTCGACGACATCCGGCGGATGGCCGGTGCGCGAGAACTGCACGGCCTTGCGGCGTGACGGCATGGGGACCCTGCGCGACGGTGCTGCGGAAAGGGCCGCCTCAGGCGGCGACCTTGATCTTGCCCTGGTCGTTGTCGACCAGCACCGGCGTCTCGTAGATGTCGACCGACGGCTTGTTGCCGTAGAGGTTGACGATGGCCTGCTGCCACGGCGTGCCGTTGGCGTGGAATTTCTCGGCCGCTTCCCTAGTCTCCCAAGTATAGGCGCCGCCGCCGATGCCGTTCTTCTCGTCGTAGAGGAAGTTCTTGCGGATCAGGCCCGGCACGCCCTGGAAGCGCGGGGCGGCCTTCTTCATGTTTTCGGCCACCTGCGTGCGGCTGGTGCCGGCGGGAACCTTGAACCGGACGAGGACGGTGAACATGGAGCGTCTCCGCTGTGGGCATGGCCGGCGTCGAGGCCGGCCGCGTATGGTGACCGCCATCATGCGCCAGCGGTCGGCCGCCGACAACGGTGGTGGCGGCGCGGGCGTGGCGCGGCAGGGCAGGGACGGGCAATGGGCTGGTGGAACGGTCTGCCGGGCAATCTGCGCGGCATGGCGTGGGTGTTCCTGTCCGGCCTCTGCGTCATCGCCATGCACGTCATCATCCGCCATTTGTCCCACGAGATTCATGCCATCGAGCTGGCCTTCTTCCGCAACCTCCTGGGCATACCCATCCTGCTGCCCTTCGTGCTGCGCAGCGGCATCACCATGCTGCGCACCGCCCGGGTGCCGCTCTATCTATGGCGCGCCGGCGGCCATGCCATCGCCATGCTGTCCTTCTATTACGGGCTGACCATCACGCCGCTCGCCACCGCCAACGCCCTGTCTTTCACCGGGCCGCTGTTCGCCGCCCTGCTGGCGATCCCTCTGCTCGGCGAGAAATTCCACGCCGGGCGGCTGGCGGCGCTGGTCGCGGGCTTCGCCGGCACCATCGTCATCCTGCGGCCGGACGTGTTGGGCATCGGCTGGGGCGCGTGGCTGATCCTGCTGTCCTCGGCCGTGTTCGGCGCCGTGACGGTGGCGACCAAGTCGCTGTCGCGCACCGAGCCGACCGTCACCATTGTCGTCTGGCTGTCGGTACTGCTCATTCCGCTGACCTTCGTCCCGGCTCTGTTCATCTGGACCTGGCCGACCTGGGAGCAGTTGGCCTGGCTCGTCCTTCTCGGCACCGTCGGCACCGGCGCGCAGGTCGCCATGACCGAGGGGCTGCGCGTCGGCGACACCGCGGCGATCATGCCGGTCGATTTCTTCAAGCTGGTCTGGGCGGCGCTGATTGGCTGGGTGCTGTTCGCCGAGATTCCCGACATCTGGGTTGGCATCGGCGGCCTCATCGTCTTCGCCGCGGCGACGGCCGTGGCCTTCGGCGGACGGCGGCCCGCGGCGCGGACGGGTGGCGGCTGACAGGATCGTGACGCAGCGACGCTGGCTACAAGGCCAAGGGCAGCCGATACTGCCGGCTTGCCGGCGCGGCTGGGGCGCCAGGGGCCGGGAGATCGCATGACCGCTTTGCCGCCGCGCATCGGCGCCGTCGCCACCGCCGTGCCGCCCTTCCGCCTCGGCCAGCGGGAGATTGCGGCGCAGGCGGCGGTGCTGTTCGACGGCCGGGTAGCGGATTTCGCTCGCTACCGGACGGCCTTCGCCAACGCCGCCATCGCCACGCGCCACTCCTGCGTTCCCGCCGAGTGGTACGCCGCGCCGCACAGTTTCGCCGAGCGCAACGACCTTTTCATCGAGCATGCCACCGCGCTACTGGCCGAGGCGGCCGACGCCACGCTGGCGCGCGCCGGCCTCCGCCACCAGGACGTCGACATGCTCGTCGTGGCGTCGACCACGGGCATCGCCACGCCGTCGCTCGACGCGCGCCTGCTCGAAGTGCGTCCCTTCCGTCGCGATGTGGAGCGCATGCCGCTGTTCGGCCTCGGCTGCGCCGGCGGCGTCGGCGGCCTCGCCCGCACGGCGCGGCTGGCGAGGTCGGAACCGGGCGCGCTGGCGCTCCTGCTGGTCGTCGAACTCTGCGGCCTCACCTTTCGCCTCGCCGATTCTTCCAAATCCAACGTCATCGCCACGGCGCTGTTCGGCGACGGGGCGGCCGGCGTGCTGCTCGGCACCGGGCTCGACGGGCCGGCCGTCGTTGCCTCGGGCGAATGGACCTGGGAGGATTCGCTCGACGTGATGGGCTGGCAGGTCGGCGATGACGGGCTCGGCGTGCTGTTCTCGCGCGACATCCCGACCCTCGTGCGCACCCTCCTGCGCGCGGCGGCGGAGCATACGCTCGGCCGCCACGGCCTTTCTCTGGCCGTCATAGACGGTCACATCTGCCACCCCGGCGGTGCCAAGGTTATCGACGCGCTGGAAGCGGTCTATGATCTTGCCCCCGGTGCCATGACGCATGCGCGCAACGTGCTGCGCGACTATGGCAACATGTCGGCGTCGACGGTGCTGTTCGTGCTTGCGGCGGCGATGGCCGGCGGGCTCGCCGGCCGTCACCTGATGTCGGCGATAGGCCCCGGATTCACGGCCTCCTTCGCCGTGCTGGAAGCGGGGTGAGCGTCCTCTACGCGCTGCTCGCCTTCATCGCCGTCCAGCGGCTCGCGGAACTGCTGTGGGCCGAACGCAATACGCGCCGGCTGCGAACGCGCGGCGCCATCGAGGCGGGCGCGCGGCACTATCCCGTCATCGTCGCCCTGCACCTTGCATGGCTGGTGGCGCTCGCCGCCGTCGTGCCGGCGGACACGGCGGCGAGTTGGCCGTTGGTGGCGGTGTTCGTCGTGCTGCAGGCGGCGCGGATGTGGACGGTCGCATCGCTCGGCGAACGCTGGACGACGCGGGTGATCGCGCTGCCCGGCGCGCCGCTGATCCGGCGCGGGCCGTACCGCTGGGTCCGACATCCCAATTATCTCATCGTCGCCGCCGAGATCGTAGTTGTGCCGGCGATCTTCGGCGCGTGGTGGATAGCCGCGATCTTCGGCCCGCTCAACGCCGCGGTGCTATGCCACCGCATCCGCGTCGAGGAGCGGGAGCTGCTTGCGCGACTCTAGCCGGACCCTTCATTCGGCCGCCACGCGCGCATCCTAGATCACGCGCCACACGCGTTCGGGCGTGAACGGCATGTCGAGGTGCTGCACGCCGAGTGGCGCCAGCGCGTCGAGCACGGCGTTGGCGATGGCGGGCAGGGCGCCCACCGTGCCGCCCTCGCCAGCGCCCTTGAAGCCTAGCGAATTGGTCTTCGCCGGCACCTCGTTGGCCTCGATGTCGAAGGACGGGAAGTCGTCGGCGCGCGGCATGGCGTTGTCCATGAAGATGCCGGTCAGCAGCTGGCCGATGTCGCTGTCATAGACCACCCGCTCGATCAGCATCTGGCCGGCGCCCTGCACGATGCCGCCATGCACCTGGCCATTGACCATCAGCTGGTTGAGCATGATGCCGACATCGTCGACGACGACGTAGCGCACGATTTCGACGCGCCCCGTCTCCGCGTCGATCTCGCCCTCGCAAACATGGCAGCCATTGGGGAAGGTCGGCCCGGGCGGCGCCACCACCGCCGCCTCGATCAGCCCCATATCCATGCCCGCGGGCAACTTGCCGGGCACGAAGGAGGCGCGCGCGACCTCGGCGATCTTCATGCCCCGGTCGGTGCCGGCGACGACGAAGCGCCCGTCGTGGAACTCGATATCCTCGCTGGCCGCTTACATCAGATGCGCCGCCATCGCCTTGCCGCCCGCCACCAGCTTGTCGGACGCGCGCACCAGAGCCGCGCCGCCGACGCTGACCGAACGCGAGCCTAAGGTGCCGCGGCCATGGGCGATCTGGTCGGTGTCGCTATAGACCACGCGCACCGCCTGCGGACCGACACCGAGCAACTCGTGTATGATCTGCGCGAAGACGGTCTCGTGGCCCTGGCCGTGGCTGTGCGTGCCCATCAGCAGCGTGACGGCGCCGCTGGGGTCGAAGCGGATTTCCGCGCCTTCCTCGTTCGGGTGGGGCAGGGGGCCGCCGGAGATCTCGATGACGTTGGCGATGCCCTGTCCTGCGAGCCTGCCGCGTGCGGCGGCGGCCGAACGGCGAGCGGGGAAACCACCGCGTTCGGCGAGCGCGTGGGCGCGGTCCATGTTGGCCTCCAACTCGCCGCTGTCGTAGGTGAACACGAAGCCGGTATTCCACGGCTCCTTGATCGCCGGGATGGTGTTCCGGCGCCGCAGTTCGGCTGGGTCGAGGACGAGGTCGCGCGCCGCCCGGCCGATGACGCGCTGGATGGCGTAGCTCTCCTCCGTCCGGCCGGCCCCGCGATAGGCGGCGGTCGGCACCGTATTGGTGAAGGCGCCGGTCACATTCACATGGATTGCCGGCGTGGTGTAGACGCCGGAGAGGCCGCCGATATTGTTGGTCGGCGAATGCGGCCCGGCGATCGACAGGTAGGCGCCGAGATTGGCCACCGTGCGCACGCGCAGCGCGAGGAAGCGGTGGTCGGCGTCGAGCGCCAGTTCGGCCGTCGTGACGTTGTCGCGGGCATGGAAATCGGCCGTTAGCAGATCGGCGCGCGAGGCGCGCCAGCGCACCGGCCGGCCGAGTTCGCGCGCCGCCCACAGCACGAGGCCGTATTCGGGCACCGGAGCCCCGCGCTGGCCGAAGCCGCCGCCGAGATCGGGCGCGACGACGCGGACACGGTTGCGCGGGACGCGCAGGATGCAGTCGGCGAGTTCGGCGCGCAGCAGATGGGCACCCTGCACGCCGGCATAGATCGTGTAGCGATCGTCGATCTGGTCGTGTAGGCCGAGCGCGCCGCGCGCCTACATCGGGCAGGGCGACACGCGGCTGACGACGAAATCGACGCGCGCGACATGGTCGGCTCGCGCGAAGCCGGCCTCGACCTTGTCGCGATTGCCGAGCTGGAAGACGAAGGATTCGTTGCCCGGCACTTCGGCCCAGATCTGCGGAGCGCCGGCGGCGAGCGCGTAGACCACCGGCGTAAATGTCTGCACGTTTGAACACAGGATGTTGAACTTCGT
>SHWB01000022.1 GCA_009691025.1 Alphaproteobacteria bacterium | reverse complement strand
TCCCAAGGTGCCGATCGAGGACACGATGGGCGCCATGAAGCGTCTGGTCGAACAGGGCAAGGTGCGTTCTCTAGCCTTGTCGGAGGCGAGCCCAGAGACCATCCGCCGCGCCCACAAGGTTCACCCGATCGCCTGCGTACAGAGCGAATACTCCCTGCTCTACCGCGAGCAGGCCGAGGCGGCGATCGCCACAACGCGGCCGCTCGGAATCTCATTCATCGCCTATTCTCCCCTCGGTCGCAGCCTGCTGACCGGCGCGCTGACGTCGCTCGAAGGACTGCCGCAGGGCGACGGCCGCCTGCGTCATCCGCGCTTCGCGGGCGACAATCTGGGCAAAAACCTTACCCTCGTGCAAAAGCTGCAGGCGATCGCCGACGAGAAGCTCTGCAAGACGTCCCAGCTCGTGCTGGCATGGGTACTGGCTCAGGGAGACGACATCGTTCCAATCCCCGGCACCAAGCGCCGGGAGCGGCTGGAGGAAAACCTCGGCGCGCTCGACGTGACGCTGTCCGCGGCGGACATCAAGCGCATCACGGACGCTGTGCCGGTCGATGCTGTGGCTGGCACTCGCTACCCCGAATGGCAGATGAAATCCGTCTTCGTCTGACGCCAGCCGGATAGCCGGACGGCCGGCGCCTCGCGGTACCGGCCGATCTTGCCCGTCGACACGATCAAGATCGACCAGTCATTCACCAACGCGATGACGCGCGACCGCGCCAGCGCGACGCTCGTCGACGCCATCATCGCCATGACGCATACACTGGGAAAGCGCGTCGTCGCCGAGGGCGTCGAGACGGCCGACCAGGCCGCGTATCTGATGGCGTATCACCGCGACGCCATGCAGGGGCATCGCTTCGTCCGGCCGATGACCGCCGACGACTTTGCGACACACCTGGCTGGCAGTCTCTGAGCCAACCGGCGACGGCACGGGTCGCGGTCGAGCGCCGGCACATTCTACTGCTAATGTAAGTGGAGCTGTGCGTGGCGCCGCGCCATGGCCGGCGTACCGGGGTGGGATTGCGATGAGCGGATCGGAGGGGCGGCTGGTCGGCTTGGTGGCGCTGGTCACGGGGGCTAGCCGGGGTATCGGCCGAGCCATAGCGGCGGCGTTCGCGCGGGAAGGGGCGTATGTCTGCCTCGCCGCGCGCGACGCGGCTGCGCTCGACGCCGCCGTCGCCGATCTCGCCGGGGCGCGCGGACGCGCCGAGGCACGCGTGCTCGACGTGTCCGACAGTCAGGCCTGCGCCGAAGCGGTCGCGGTACTGGACCGGGCGCACGGGCGCATCGACATCCTCGTCAATTCGGCGGGGGTGTACCGGTCGGGCCGCTTCCTCGACTATCCGGTCGGCGAGTTCGACCGTCTCATGCGCACCAACCTCTATGGGCCGATCCACCTCATGCAGGCGGTCCTGCCCGGCATGCAGGCGCGCGGCTTCGGGCGCATCGTGAATATTGCCTCGACGGCGGGTAAATGGGCCTCGCCGAACCAGAGCGGCTACAATGCCAGCAAGCACGCGCTGGTCGGACTGACGCGCTGCGTCGCCCTGGAGACGGCGAAGACGGGGGTCACGGTCAATGCCATCTGCCCAGGCGTCGTCGAGACCGAGATGATCCACGCCCTGTGGCAGGGGCAGGGCGATGCCATGGGTCTCACCGCGGAGGCGGCTCGCGCCGCGGTGATGACGCGCGTGCCGCAGGGCCGCACGCTCGATCCGGCCGAGGTGGCGGAACTCGCTCTCTACATGGCCTCGCGCGAGGCGGGCGGGATGACCGGTCAGTCGGTGCTGCTCGACGGCGGCATACTCTACGTCTGAGTCAGCGGATGCGACCGGCCCAGGCGTCGGCGAACAGCTCCGTCAGCGCCGGCACATCGAGGGGCATGGGGTTGCCGCCGGAGCACGGGTCGATCGCCGCTTCCGTGGCGAGGTAGGACAGGCTGTCCTGCGTCACCCCCAGGGCGGCCAGGGTATGCGGCTCGTCGAAGGCCTCACGCAGGGCGAGCGCCCAGTCGATGACGGCGCTCGTACCTCTGCCCGGCAAGTCGATATAACGCGCCAGCCGCGCCATCTTCTCGTCGATGGCGGCACGGTTGAAGGCCAGCACGTATGGCATCACCACGGCATTGGTCAGGCCGTGATGCGTGTCGAACCGCGCGCCTATCGGGTGACTCATGGCGTGGATGGCGCCGAGGCCCTTCTGGAATGCCGTGGCGCCCATATGGGCCGCCGCCAGCATCTGGCTGCGCGCCACCAGGTCGGTGCCGTCCCTCACCGCGTCGGGCAGGTGATCGCGGACCAGCCGCATGCCCTCCAGCGCGATGCCGTCGCAGAGCGGATTGTGAAAGGGTGAGCAGTAGGCTTCCAGGCAATGCGCCAGCGCGTCCATGCCGGTCGCGGCCGTCAGATGCGGCGACAGGCCGACAGTCAGCGCCGGGTCGGAGATCACCACCTTAGCCATCAAACCGGGGTGGAACACGATGATCTTGCGCCCCGTCGCCTCCTCGCGGATGACGGCGGCGCGTCCGACCTCGGAGCCGGTGCCGGCTGTGGTCGGCACTGCGACGGTCGGCAGCGGCGTGACGGTGCCCGGCGGGGTGTCGCGGCCCTCCTGGAAGTCGAACAGCGTCGGCCCGCCCTCGACCTGCGCCGCGGCCAGCGCGATGGCCTTGCCGGCATCCATGGCGCTGCCGCCGCCGAAGGTGACGACCCCGTCGGCGCGGTGCGCCTTCAGCGCGGCGACGCCGTCCGCGACATTGGCGCCGACCGGGTTGGCCCTGATCGCGGAGAAGAGGGCCGGTCTGAGTCCGTTCTTCGTCAGGCTGTCGAGGGATTGGGCGATCATCGGCAGCGTCGCCAGGCCGGGGTCGGTGACGACCAGCGGCCGTGCCGTTCCGGCGGCGCGGCAGGCCCGCGCCAGTAAATTGATCTTGCCGGCGCCGAACCAGATCGCGGTCGGGAAGTTCCAGTTGCCGCGCAGGCGGCGTGGATCGAGGGCCATGGGATACCCTTGTTGGTTGATGCAGAGAGCAGGACATCTTCGTCCTTCGACAGGCTCAGGCTGAGGATGTCTTGCAATGCCTTTGCGTGCTCGACGCGCTGATAATCCTCGTCCTTAGCCTGTCGAAGGACGAGGCGATGGTACGGCTGTACCTCTACCGCCGCGACCGGTACTCCGCCCATTCCTCGTCGGTTACGTCCTGGATAAAGTTGAACTCGCCGGCATTGCCCACCCATTCGCCGCCGTCTATGGTGACGACCTCGCCGGTGATGTAACCCGAGCCGTCTGCCATCAGGTAGGCGGCGAGGTCGACCAGCTCCTGGTGCTTGCCATGGCGGCGCAGCGGCGTGCGCGTCTCGAACAGGGACACGAAGCGCTCGCTCGGCAGCAGCCGGCTCCACGCACCCTCGGTAGGGAAGGGGCCGGGGGCGATGGCGTTGAGGCGGATGCCATTAGGTCCCCATTCGGCGGCGAGCGAGCGCGTCATTGCCAGCACGCCGGCCTTGCCCATCGCCGACGGCACGACATAGGCCGAGCCCGTCCAGGCGTAGGTCGTCACCATCGACAGGACGTTGCCCTTGCGGCCCTCCGCGATCCAGCGCTTGCCGCAGGACAACGTACAGTAGGCCGAGCCGTGCAGCACGATGCCGAGCACGGCATCGATGGCGCGCGGTGACAGCGTCTCGTACTTGGCGATGAAATTGCCGGCGGCGTTGTTGATCAGAGCGTCGAGCGGGCGTTCGGCCCACAGGGAATCGACCATCGCCTCGACGGCGGCGGCGTCGCGGATGTCGACGGTCCGCGTGGCGACCTCGCGGCCGAAGCGGGCCTCGTGTTCGGCCGCCGTCTCCTTCAGCACCGCCTCGCGCCGGCCGCAGATGGCGATGTCGGCGCCCAGATCCATGAAGCGGTGGCCCATCGCCTTGCCCAGCCCGGTGCCGCCGCCGGTGATGAGGATGCGCTTTCCCTTCAGCAGGTCGTCCTTGAACATCTTGCCTCTCCCCTGTCGGTCGTGTGCGGCGGGCAGTATAGGGCGGATCCAGCGCCCGCCTTGGGCGATCGGCGTATGTCTCGCCGGCCGAGAGGCGCGGATTGCCACCTCGCCGCCGCCGGCCGTAACGTGGCGACCAACGACGAACCACATTTCAGGGGAGCGAGCGCGTGAAGCCGGCCGGAAGCTACGAGGAGATGCGGGCGCGCCATCGCTGGCGCATTCCCCAGCGGTTCAACATGGGTGTCGCGATCTGCGACCGGCAGCGCCAGCGCGACGTGGCGCTGATCCATCCGCAGCCCGATGGCACGGCGCGCGAATACACCTTCGGCGACCTCAAACGCCTGTCTAACCGGCTTGCCAACCGGCTGGTCGCGGCCGGCCTGCAGCGCGGCGACCGGGCCGCGATACTGCTGCCGCAGGCGCCGGAAAACACCGTCGCGCACATGGCCATCTACCGCGCCGGCTTCATCGTCCTGCCGTTGTTCGTGCTGTTCGGTGCCGAAGCGCTCGAATACCGGCTGCACGATTCCGGTGCCAGGGTCGTCGTCACCAACCGGGCCAATGCTGCCAAGATCGCCGAGATCCGCGACCGTTTGCCAGACCTGAAGCTCGTCCTGTCGATCGACGGGCCGGCCGATGGTGCGCTTGACTTCTATCTGGAGATCGAGAAGGCGTCGGACCGCTTCACGCCCGTCGACACCGCGTCGGAAGAGCCGGGCCTCTTGATCTACACCTCCGGCACCACGGGACCGCCGAAAGGCGCGTTGCACGCCCATCGCACGCTGATCGGTCACATGCCGGGCGTCGAGATGATCTTCGATTTCTTCCCCCAGCCCGGCGACGTCGCCTGGACGCCGGCCGACTGGGCATGGATCGGCGGGTTGTTCGACGTGATGATGCCGGCGCTCTATCGCGGCGTGCCGCAGGTCATCAATCCGCCGGGCAAGCTCGATCCTGAGGCGGCTTTTGCCTTTATGGCGCGTTACGGCATCAACGTTGCATTCCTGCCGCCGACGGCGCTGAAACTGCTGCGCCAGGTGCCCAATGCGCGCCAGCGCTGGAACTACGGGCTGCGCACGGTCTTCTCCGGCGGCGAGGCGCTTGGCACGGAACTGATGGGCTGGGGCCGCGACACCCTAGGTGTCACCATCAATGAGGCTTACGGCCAGACCGAGGCCAATGTCATCGTCGGTTGTTGCGGCGTGGTCATGTCCAACCCGCCGGGGTCAATGGGCCGCGCCTCACCGGGCCACGATCTCAAGGTGCTGAACGAGGCCGGCGAAGAGGTGCCACGCGGCACGCTCGGCAATTTATCCGTCAAGTTGCCTGACCCGGTGATGTTCCTCGAATACTGGAATCGGCCCGACGCCACGGCGGAAAAATTCGTTACCAACGCTGCCGGCGAGAAGTGGATGCTCACCGGCGACACGGTGAAGATGGACGCGGATGGCTGGATTTTCTTCGTTGGCCGCGCCGACGACGTCATCAACTCGTCCGGCTACCGCATCGGGCCGAGCGAGGTCGAGGACAGCCTGATCGCCCATCCGGCGGTGTTCATGTCGGCCGTCGTCGGCGTGCCTGACAAGGAGCGCGGCGAACGGGTGAAGGCGTTTATCATCCTCAAGGAGGGCGAGACGCCGTCCGAGGCGCTGACGAAGTCTATCCAGGACCACGTCAAGACGCGTCTCGCCGCGCACGAGTATCCGCGCGAGGTCGAATTCGTTACCGAACTGCCGATGACGACGACGGGCAAGATCCAGCGCAAGGTGCTGCGCGAACGCGAGGTGGCTAAGCAGGAAGCGGCGGGCCGGCGGTAGCGCGCCGGAGACCGCGATGCTCGACGACCGTACCGCATACCGCTATCTGGTCGCCGCCAACCGCATCCTCGCGAAGGAGGGCGTGGTCGACGCCTTCGGCCATGTCAGCCTCCGCCACCCGGAGCGGCCGGGCCGCTACGTGCTGGCACGCTCGCTGGGGCCGGCCCTGGTGACGCTCGCCGACCTGATGGAGTTCGAGCAGGACGGCACGCCGGTCGACCGGCGGGGCAGGGCGGTCTATCCCGAACGCATGATCCACGGCACGATCTACGAGGCGCGACCCGGAGCACGGCGTCGTCGCCGGCGTTCTCGCCGGAGTCGCCGACTGGCTTGGCGCGCCGCGCGCCCTGCTGCGTATTGTCGCCATGGTCGCCCTGTTTATGAATCCGTTCCGGACACTGGGCGCGTATTTCCTTGCCGTCTGGCTGCTGGCGCCGCGGCCGGACGATCTCTATCGTGACGAACGCGAGGAGGCCTTCTGGCGCGGAGTGCGGACAGAGCCGGCCGATACGGCGCACGGCCTCGCCCACACCTTCAAGGCTCTGGAATTCCGCCGGCGTCGGCTGGAAACGCGTGTCACCTCGCCGTCCTTCGACCTCGATCGGCGTTTCCGCGACCTGCATTAGCAGCACGCGCAATCGACGGCACCGCGGGCACTGCGGTAGGATCGCGGCTCCAGGAAGGGTCCGGGGATGCCATGACGCCGCTTGATCTGACCGCTCCGCTGGAGGCCCGCACGGTGCGCGGGAAGGTGGAAATCCATCACTCCGCCTGTCCGCACGACTGCCCGTCGACATGCTCGCTGGAAGTCGAGAAGCTCAATGCGAAGACCATCGGGCGCGTGCGCGGCGCGGCGGGCAACCCCTACACGGCCGGTGTCGTCTGCGCCAAGGTAGGCCGTTACGCCGAGCGCGTGCATCATCCGGACCGGCTACTGACACCGCTGCGCCGCGTCGGGCCCAAGGGCTCTGGCCGCTACGGCTTCGTGCCGATGACCTGGGACGACGCGCTCGACGCGGTGGCCGAGAACCTGATCCGCGTCGCCCGGCGCCACGGCAGCGAGGCGGTGTGGCCATTCTACTACGCCGGCACGATGGGACATGTGCAGCGCGATGGTATCAACCGACTGCGCCATGTCATGCGATACTCGGGCCAGCACTCGACCTTCTGCATCACGCTCGCCGATGCCGGCTGGAATGCCGGCGCCGGCGCCAAGCGCGGCGTCGATCCGCGCGAGCTGGCGCATTCCGACCTGATCGTCGTCTGGGGCGGCAACCCGGTGTCGACCCAGGTCAACCTGATGACCCATATCAGCCGCGCCCGGAAGGCGCGCGGCGCACCATTCGTGGTCATCGATCCCTATCGCACGCCGACCGCCGAGCAGGCCGACATCCATTTGATGCTGCGGCCCGGCACCGACGGCGCGCTGGCCTGCGCCGTCATGCATGTGCTGTTCGCCGAGGGCTTCGCCGACCGCGATTACATGGCGCGCTATACCGACTGCCCGGCCGATCTGGAGCGCCACCTGGCGACGCGCACGCCGGACTGGGCGTCCGCCATCACCGGCCTGCCGGTCGAGGAGATCGTCGCCTTCGCTCGCCTCTACGGGCGCACGAAGAAGAGCTTCCTGCGGCTGGGCTACGGCTTCTCGCGCAGCCGCAACGGCGCCACCCAGATGCATGCCGCTGCCTGCCTGCCGGCCGTCACCGGCGCCTGGAAGTACGAGGGCGGCGGCGCGCTCTACGCCAATGCCGCGCTCTACAAGATCGACAAGACGCTGATCGAGGGTCTCGACGCGCGCGACCCGTCGATCCGCGTGCTCGACCAGTCGCGCATCGGCGCCATCCTCGAAGGCAGCCGCGCCGATCTCGGCGACGGGCCGGGCGTGCATGCGCTGTTCATCCAGAACACCAACCCCTGCGTCGTGGCGCCGGACCTCAACGCCGTGCATCGCGGCTTCGCGCGCGACGACCTCTTCGTCTGCGTGCACGAACAATTCCTCACCGACACGGCTAAGATGGCCGATATCGTGCTGCCGGCGACGACCTTCCTCGAGCACGACGATTTCTATACCGGAGGCGGCCATACCTTCCTGCAGGCCACCAAGGCGGTGATCGAGCCCGTCGGCGAGTCGCGCGAGAACCACGTCGTGCATTGCGAACTGGCGCGCCGGCTCGGTGCCGAGCACCCCGGCTTCCGCATGACGGCCTGGGAGCTGATCGACCGCTGCATGCGCGATTCCGGCCTGCCCGACGCCGATACGATGTGGCAGGCGCACTGGGAGGATCGCGCGCTGCCATTCGAGAAGGCGCATTTCCTCGACGGATTCGCCCATGCCGACAAGCGTTTCCATTTCCGGGCCGACTGGGCGGCCCAGGGCCCGCTCGCCAGCCCCGACATGCCGGCGCTGCCAGACCATTGGGAGTCGATCGACGCGGCGGATGCCGGGCACCCCTTTCGCCTCGTCACCGCGCCGGCGCGCAGCTTCCTCAATTCCTCTTTCGGCGAGACGCCCTCCTCGCGCAAGAAGGAGGGCGGGCGCCCGACGGCGAAAATCCATCCCGAGGATGTCGCCGCGCTCGGCCTCGCCGCCGAAGGCACGGTGCGGGTTGGCAATGCGCGTGGCGACGTCCTCGTGCATGTCGAGCCGTTCGACGGGCTGCGCCGCGGCGTCGTGGTGGTCGAGGGCATCTGGCCGCCCGAATGCTTCATCGAGGGCAAGGGCATCAACGTCCTCGTCTCGTCCGACCGCGGTCGCCCGAACGGCGGCGGCGTCTTCCACGACACGGCGGTGTGGCTGCGCCGTGAATGAAATCCTCTCCCCGGTGGGGAGAGGACAGCCGGCGAAGGCGGCAGGTGAGGGTCGTTGCATGATCGTCGAACGCGCCCGCGACGTGCGCCGCGACATGACGGCCGCGGAAGCCGCCCTCTGGCGACACCTGCGTAACCGCCGCTTTCGCGGGCTCAAGTTCCGCCGCCAGGTGCCCGTCGACCGCTACATCGTCTATTTCATCTGCAAGGGAGCGCGATTCGCTATCGAGATCGACGGCCCGCAGCATGCCTATGCCGTGCGGTATGACGCCGGCAGAACGGCCGCAATCGAGGGCTCCGGCTATCTCGTGCTGCGCTTCTGTAACAACGACGTGCTCGGTGATATCGAGCGCGTCCTTTCGGCCATCGCCGCGACGCTGCCGAGTGCGAACTAAGGCGACTTACGATAACAGGCCCTCACCCGGCCGGCGTGCGCCGGCCACCCTCTCCTTACCGGGGAGAGGGAAGGATCCACGATGAACGATTTGCCGACCTCCGCGCCGCCATCCGCCCGTCCCCGTCGCCCGCACGTCGTCGTGCTGGGCAACGAGAAGGGCGGTACCGGCAAGTCGACCACGGCGATGCACCTGATCGTTGCGCTGCTGCGCGAGGGCCACAGCGTCGGGGCGCTCGACCTCGATGCGCGCCAGGGCACTTTGTCGCGTCATATCACGAATCGGCGGGAAACGGCCGCGCGGCGCAGGGCGGACCTGCTGCAGCCCGTCTTGCGGACTCTCCTGCCGAACGACCTCCCGGACCGGAGCGCCGCCGAGGCCGCGGACGCGGCTGCCGTGGCGGCCACCCTCGGCGAGTTGGCCGGTTGCGAATTCGTCGTCATCGATACGCCGGGGCGCGACGATGCTCTCTCCCGCGCCGGCCACGCCCATGCTGACACGCTCGTCACGCCAATCAACGACAGCTTCGTCGACCTCGACCTGCTAGCCCGCGTCGATCCGGAAACCCATGCCGTGCTGGCGCCATCGACCTATTCCGAACTGGTCTGGAACCAGAAGAAGGCGCGCGCGCTGCGCGACCGTGGCTCGATCGACTGGATCGTCGTGCGTAACCGCCTGTCCTCACTGGAATCGAAGAACCAGCGGGCGATCGGCGAGGTGCTGGAGGCGCTGGCTCGCCGCATCGGCTTCCGCCTGGCGCCAGGCTTCGGTGAGCGAGTGATCTTCCGAGAATTGTTCCTCGACGGGCTGACGCTGTTCGATTTGCGCGAGATAGGCGTCGGCGTCGGCCTGACGATGTCCCATGTCGCCGCCCTGCAGGAGGTCCGCGGCTTGCTGCGGACGATCGGGCTGGTCCCCCCCGCGGGGGAATCCGCGACGGTGGCCGGGAGCACCGCCGATCCCACATAATGGGTTTGGCAGGGGCTGCCTGCCGGTCCGACGCGAGGGATGCCGCGATGAGCGGCGCCGACGACAAGCTGCAGGTGCAGAAATCCACGGCCGAGGAGGTCGAGGCCTTCCTGCGCAAGGTCGCGACGACGCCGGTGGTGAAGGCGCCGGGCCGTCAGGGCCGGCTGCTGTTTGCCATCGACGCCACGGCGAGCCGCGAGCCGACCTGGGATATCGCCTGCCAGATCCAGGCCGAGATGTTCTCCGCCACGCATGCGCTCGGCGGGCTCGCGGTCCAGCTGGCCTTCTATCGCGGCTTCGGGGAGATGAAGGTGTCGGCCTGGCTGGCCAGCGCCGACGCTCTGGTGCGGCGCATGACGCAGGTGCGTTGCCTCGCAGGCCGCACCCAGATCGGCAAGGTGCTGCGCCATGCCATCCGCGAGACGGAGGCGCGGAAGGTCGACGCGGTGGTGTTCGTCGGCGATGTCGTAGAGGAAGATGTCGACACGCTGGGCGATCTCGCCGGCCATCTTGGCCTGCTCGGCACACCGGTATTCATCTTCCACGAGGGCGGCGAACCTGTGTCCCGGCGGGTGTTCGAGCAGATCGCCAGGCTGTCCGGCGGCGCCTGCTGCAGCTTCGATGCCGGTTCCGCGGCCCAGCTCAAGGCCCTGCTCGCCGCCGTCGCCGTCTACTCGGCCGGCGGCCGCGCGGCGCTGGAGGATTACAGCAAGCGCGCCGGCGGCAAGGTGCTGCAACTCACCCACCAGCTCAGCCGGCGCTGATCATGGTGCCCGCGGTCATTCTCGGCGTCGCGCTGCTGCTGGGCGGCTTCCTCATCGCCCGCTGGTGGGTGCGCGCCGAGCCCAGGCAGATTGTCGTCGCGCTACGCTGGGTGGCGATCGTGGTGGCGGCGGCAATCCTCATCGCCCTCGCCATCGGCCGGCAATGGTCCTGGCTGTGGGCAGGCGCGATCTTCCTGCTGCCGCTGCTGCGCCGCTGGCGTGCCATGGCGAGTTGGGGGCGCAATGCGCAGGGCCCGTCGCCAGGGGGGCGCAGCGGCGTCGAGACCGGTTGGTTTGAGATGGAGCTGGATCACGACACTGGAGAAATGGACGGCGAGGTGCGCCTCGGCCGGTTCGCGGGCCGGCGTCTGTCCGCGCTGCAGCTGGACGATCACGTCGTGCAATGGCGCGAATGCGCCGGCGACGAAGCCTCCCGGCGCGTGCTGGAAGCGTGGCTCGACCGCAGACACGGCGATGTCTGGCGGCGCGTGGCGGGGGAAGGGGCCGGGCCGGGAGAGGGGACGGCATCCGGTGGCGCGGGCATGACTGTCGAGGAAGCCCGCTCGGTGCTCGGCGTCGGGCCCGGGGCCAGCCGTGACGACATCGAGCAGGCATGGCGGAAGGTCATGAAATCCGCCCATCCGGATCAGGGCGGGTCCGATTGGCTGGCGGCAAAGGTCAATCAGGCCAAAGAGTTGCTGCTTTCGTGCCGCCTCTGAACCTAGCCAATAGCTTGCCCGGGCGCGATGGCCTGTGGCACAAGGTTAGGGCTCGTTCGTTGATGGGCCGGCACAATTTCAACCGCCGCCGGATCGGACTCCATACATGACAGTGCGTGTTCGCAAGGCCATCTTCCCCGTGGGCGGGCTCGGCACCCGTTTTCTGCCGGCCACCAAATCCATGCCGAAGGAAATGCTGTCCGTCGTTGACAAGCCGCTGATCCAGTATGCCGTGGAGGAGGCGCGGGCCGCCGGCATCGAACAGTTCATATTCGTCACCGGCCGTGGCAAGGCGGCGATCGAGGACCATTTCGACTATTCGTTCGAACTTGAGCACACCCTGGCGTCCCGCGGCCGCAAGGAGGCACTCGCCTCGGTGCGCGAATGGGTGCCGGAACCGGGCCAGATGGCGTATCTGCGCCAGCAGGAACCGCTAGGTCTCGGACATGCCGTGTGGTGCGCCCGCAACTATGCCGGCGGCGAGCCTGTGGCCGTGCTGCTGGCCGACGACCTGATCCTGTCGCGAAAGCCTTGTCTGGCGCAGATGATAGACGCGCATGCCCGGATCGGCGGCAACATCGTCGCCACCATGGAAGTGCCGCATGCGCACACCAGCCGTTACGGCGTCATTGCCACCGACCACAAGGGGCCGGTCAACGAAGGCGACGTGGTGCCCGTCCTCGGACTCGTCGAGAAGCCCTCGCCCGACAAGGCGCCGTCCAACCTCGCCGTCATCGGCCGCTACATCCTTGTGCCGGAAATCTTCGATGAACTGGAGCGCAAGGAACGCGGCGCCGATGGCGAGATCCAGTTGACCGACGCCATGGCCCGCCTGATCGGCCATCATCCCTTCCATGCCCTGCGCTTCGAGGGGCGGCGGTTCGATTGCGGCGACAAGCTAGGCTTTCTCGAGGCCAACCTCGCCTTCGCGCTGGCCCGCGACGATCTGGCGGCGGCATGGCGCGAAGTCCTGCGCGGCTACACCGCGTGACCATGGAACGACGCCGATGAACATTGCGATGATCGGGGCAGGATATGTCGGTCTCGTCTCGGGCGCCTGCTTCTCCGAGTTCGGCTGGACAGTCACCTGTGTCGACAAGGACCAGGCCCGCGTCGCGCACTTGCGGGCCGGCGAAATACCGATCTACGAGCCCGGGCTCGAGCGGCTCATCGCCACCAATGTCGCCGCCGGCCGGTTGACCTTCACCGCCGATATGGCGTCGGCCGTGGCGGTGGCCGATGTCGTATTCATCGCCGTCGGCACGCCGTCTCGGCGCGGCGACGGACACGCCGACCTTTCCTATGTCTATGGCGCTGCGCGCGAGATCGCCGCTTCCCTCACCGGCTACACCGTCGTCGTCACCAAGTCTACGGTGCCCGTCGGGACCGGGCGCGAGGTCGCGCGCATTATCGGAACCGCGCGCCCGGACGCCGAGTTCGACGTCGCCTCCAATCCGGAGTTTCTGCGAGAGGGTGCGGCGATCGAGGATTTCATGCGCCCGGACCGCGTCGTCGTCGGCACGGATTCCGTACGTGCACGAGAGGTGCTGGCCGATCTCTACCGGCCACTGTTCCTGCGCGACACGCCGATCGTCGGCACCTCTCTGGAAACGGCCGAGATCATCAAATACGCGGCCAATTGCTTCCTCGCCACAAAGATCACCTTCATCAACCAGTTCGCCGATGTGTGCGAACGCGTGGGTGCCAACGTGCAGGACGTGGCCAAGGGCATCGGCCTCGATGGGCGCATCGGCATCAAGTTCCTCCATGCGGGCCCCGGCTATGGCGGGTCGTGCTTTACCAAGGATACGCTGGCCCTGGCCGAGACCGCGCGCCAGCTCGGTTCCCCGGTCGGCATCGTCGAGGAGGTCGTGCGCGCCAACGATGCCCGCAAGCTGGCCATGGCCGACAAAGTGGTCTCCGCCTGCGACGGCACGGTTGCTGGCAAGACCGTCGCCGTCCTCGGCGTCACCTTCAAGCCCAACACGGACGACATGCGCGACGCGCCGTCGATGGTCATCCTGCCGCAGCTCGTCGCCGCCGGTGCGCGGATTCGCGCCTACGACCCCGCCGGCATGAAGGAAGCGGCACACCTCATAGGCGGCGTCGAATGGTGCGACGACATGTACGCCGCGATGGATGGCGCCGACGCGCTGGTCGTGCTGACCGAGTGGAATGCCTTTCGCGGCCTCGATACCGTGCGCGTGATGGCGCTGATGCGCGATCCGGTCGTCATCGACCTGCGTAATGTGTACGACCCTGCTGACATGGCGGCGGCGGGCTTCCGGTACGTTTCCATCGGGAGGCCCGAGATCGACGGGCGCCGCCCGAAGCTCGCCGCCGTGAAAAGTGGACAGGCTTGATGAGCACAGAGGGCCATGGTTTCGATCCGACGGTACTGCGCGAATACGACATACGAGGCATCGTCGGGAAGACGCTCTCGGAAGCGGATGCGCGCGCCCTGGGGCGAGCCTTCGGCACCATATTGCGTCGGAAGGGAGGCACCCGCATCTCGGTGGGCTACGATGGTCGACTGACCTCGCCTATGCTCGAGGCGGCACTGGTAGAGGGCCTCACCGACTGTGGCCTGTCGGTGCTGCGCATCGGTCGCGGGCCAACGCCGATGCTGTCCTGGTCGACGCATACGCTGGTCGACGGCTCGGGGGTGATGGTGACGGGCAGCCACAACCCGCCAGACCATAACGGCTTCAAGATGACGCTTGGCGGCAAGCCGTTTTTCGGCGCCGATATCCAGGCACTCGGCCGCCTCGCGGCGTCGGGCGATTTCATCGAGGGCAAAGGTTCCGTCGAGACGGTCGACCCGCGCGAGGATTACGCCGCGCGCCTTGCCGTCGATGTTCCAACCGATACCTTCGCCACTCTGGCCTGGGATCCTGGCCATGGCGCGACGGCCGAGATCCTCAACATGGTGCTGCAGAAGGCGACCGGTCACCACCACGTCATCAACGGCGTCATCGATGGCAATTTTCCGTCGCACCATCCCGATCCGACCGTGCCGGCAAACCTCGTCGAGCTGCAGGCTTGTGTCCGCGAAAGCGGCGCCGTGGCCGGGATCGCCTTCGACGGCGACGGCGACCGCATCGGCATCGTCGATGGCGAGGGCCATATTCTATGGGCCGACCAGATGATGATGCTGTTCGCTGAGGATGTGCTGCGCACGCACCCCGGCGAGACCATCATCGCGGATGTGAAGTCGAGTCAGGCGCTGTTCGACGAGATCGCCCGCCTCGGCGGCAAGCCGTTGATGTGGAAGACGGGCCATTCTCTGATCAAGGCCAAGATGGCTGAACTGCGGTCGCCGCTGGCCGGCGAGATGAGCGGCCACATCTTCTTCGCCGATCGCTGGTACGGCTTCGACGACGCGATCTATGCCGCCATCCGCCTGCTTGGCCTGCTGGCGCGGCGCGGCACGTCGCTGGCCGATCTGCGCCGTGCCTTGCCGGCCCTGCTCAACACACCGGAGCTGCGCTTCCCGTGCTCGGAGACGCGCAAATTCGTTGTCGTGGAGGAGGTTCGTGCCCGCCTTGCGGCCGCCGGCGCCGATGTGACGGCGATCGACGGCGTGCGCGTCAATACGCCGGCCGGATGGTGGCTGTTGCGGGCTTCCAACACCCAGGACGTGCTGGTCGCCCGGTGCGAGGCGCGTGATGCGGCGGGTCTCGCCGAGCTGAAGACGGCCCTTTCCCGACAGCTCGCAGAAAGCGGCATCGCGGCGCCTAAGGATCTGTAGGTCGTTCAGGCCTGGCGCCTGCGCACCATCAGCGCGCCCTCGAAGGTAAGGACCGTCTCGCCCGTCAGGTTGACCATCGTGCCGGTGTTGCGGACGAAGCCCAGCTCCGGCTTGCTTCGCGATGGCCGTACCTCGGTCACGGTCAGCGACGCGGTCAGCCTGTCGCCGGGGCGCACCGGGGCCGGCCAACGGACCGTCTCGGCCCATGGCGAGCCCATCGAATGCGTGCGCAGCAGCAGGCCGTCGACGCAGAGCCTCATGAAGGTGCTCATTCTCTGCCATCCGCTGGCGATCAGCCAGCCATAGATCGGGCCTTCGCCGCCGCGTGGTCAAGGTGGAAGGGTTGGGGATCGTATTCCCGGGAGAAGCCGAGTATCGAAGCCTCGTCGAGAGAGCGGCTGCCCAGATCTAAGCGCTGGCCGACGCTGAAGTCTTCGAGATAGAGCTTGTCCACGGACACTGCCCCCCGGCGGGTTGATGCGGTTACAGCTACATAGGCAAGGCGCGGGCAGGGGGGGCAACGGCCGGCGGGAGGCGGCATGCGCTTCTTCTTCTACGGCACTTTGATGGATCCCGACCTCCGCGCCGCCGTGCTCGGGCCGGCCGCGGCGCGGCTTGTGTTGGTACCGGCCGTGCTGGCCGGCTTCCGGCGGGTCCATGCGCCAGGGCAGAGCTGGCCGGTGCTGATCCACTGCGCCGGCGCGCGCGTCGACGGCGTCGTCGTCGATGTCGACCAGCCCTCGGCGCGGCGTCTCGTCCGCTACGAAGGCCCGGCTTATCGTCTCGTCCGGTGTTTCGTGTGTACGGTAGCGGGTGTCACGTTTCACGCTGTCCTGTTCCTGCCGCACGCCGCCGGCCTGCGGCAGGACGTGGCGGCACGCGACATGGCTGCGACGCGACAATCGGCCCATCCTCACGCGACTGATGAGAATGCACAACGACCCCGGCTAAGCGCGTCGGCAGATGGCCGAGGGTCATGAGCCTGACACCAACTGCATGGTGCCGTTGGGCAGAATCAGCGCGCAGGTTTCGCCGCGCCGCCGCAACTGCTTGCAGGCCACGCGCGCATCGCCCTCGCTGAGGCCCGCGACGCGCGCCCGGTACAGTGTTCGTGTCTTGCTCGGCAGTAGCGCGACATCGATGCGCGATTCGTCCGGCAGGTCGGTCAGGCGGCGTGCCACCGCGGCGGCGGCATCGCGCGCCGTCGTCAGCAACTTGAACGCACCGATCTGGATGGCCCAGTCGCCGTCCTTGCCAACGCCTCTGTCGCCTTCTTCCACCGTCGTTTGGGGGGCCGCCGGCTGAATGCTGGCCACCTGCGGGACAACCGGTTCCTCGAGCGGCTTTGGCAGCGGTCCGGCCGAAGCCGTTTCGATGACGCTGGCCTGCGCCCAGGCCTTGTCGAGCAGTTCTTCCATATGCTGGTCGCGCGATCTTGCCGTGCGTCCGCCGAACACGACGCCGACGAGACGCACGCCGTTGCGCGTGGCCGAGGCGACCAGGTTGAAGCCCGACTGCCGGATGTAGCCCGTCTTGATCCCGTCGGTGCCGGCGTAGTTGCCGAGCAGGCCATTGTGATTGCGGTAGGCGCGGCTGCCCCAGGTGAAACTGCCGGTCGAGAAGTAATGATAATGCTTCGGAAAACGCTTCAGCAGCGAGCGGCCGAGCAGGGCCATGTCTGCGGACGTGCTGACCTGTGCGGAATTATGCAGGCCGGAGGCGTTGCTGAACACCGTCCGCGTCATGCCTAGTTCGCGGGCCTTCTCGGTCATCTGGCGGGCGAAGACGATCTCGCTGCCCGCCATGCCCTCGGCGACGACGCTCGCCACGTCGTTGGCCGAGCGGACCGCCAGCGCGCGTATCGCCTGATCGACGGTCAGGATATCGCCGGGGCTGAGACCGAGGTTGGACGGCGGCTGGCCAGCCGCCCGCTCCGAAACCCGCCAGCGCGTCGTCGGCGCGATGCGGCCGGCATCGAGCGCCTCGAACACGAGGTACAGCGTCATCATCTTGGTCAGCGACGCCGGGTGGTTCTGCTCCTGAGCGTTGTTCGCGTAAAGCACTTTGCCGCTATCGGCCTCGACGATGATGGCCGCGTAGCCGGCCTGCGCTTGGCCTGGCGCGACGAAGACTCCAGAGAGCAGTAGGGCGACGAGCCATACGACACGCAGGCGGTCCGCTGCCGCCACCCGAACGCTAGCAACCGTGATGCGACCTATATGCACGTCTGGAAATCTTCCCCCAATGAGGCACGAACCATAGAGTCTGGACGGAGTCGCTGTCCACACTTGGAAAGGTCGCGCATGCTGGTTCGTCGTGCCTTGCTAAGCGCATTGTTGGTGCTGGCTCTCGGCGCATGCACCTATACGGGCGAGCCGATGGACCCGGTCGAGCGTTCGCTCACCTGGTTCAGCTATGTCGGCGGCGACGATATTCGCGCCCGTTGCCGGCCGGGCGGCGCGAACGAGTTCCGTTTCGTCTACAATGGTAGCTACGAGCGGCAGACCCGCGCCTACTATCTGGTCGCGACATCGGCAGGCGCCGATCTGCTGGCGTGCGCCCGGGGCCGCGCGGGGTAGGTAAACAAGCTGGGCCTCAGCGATCCGCTCGGGCCATGGGACATGGCGCGCGACAAGGTCGAACTCGCCGATAACGAGGCCGGTCGTCTGATTCTCGCCTATTGCACCGACCTCGAACGCGCGCCGTCTTAGGCCGGCGCCCATCTCGACAGCAAGGATTTTTTCTGGACCGTTGCCGATTGTAGCGATGGCCGTTTCTCGCTGTACGCCTTCGCCTCTCCTGACAGCGACCTCGAACGCCTGCAGTTTGCTCGCCTGCTTGCCCAGCACGACCGCACCGGAGTGCCGTGGGAGACGCCGCGCCGCATCGAGGGCGGAGACGACGTGGCTCGCTTATGGCTCGACATAGACGCAACCAACAGCGGCCTGCGCAAGGGGCCGCTCTGATGGGGATGTGCCGGGTCAGGCATCGATAGCAAACTGCTCCGCAGCGGGGTCAGAGATGCGGAGATATGGCAAGGCGGCGTCGGGGCTCGTGCTTGTACTGGCACATGCCTCCGGCGGCTGGTTTTTCTCGTCGTACGTCCGGTCGCGGTCGAAGTTGCGACTGTCGAACGCGATATCGCGGTCCAGGTCTTCGGCCTCGGCACCGTCGAGGCGCGTCTGCTGTCGCGTGTCGGATTCGACTTGGGCGGAGCCGTCGTGGAGGGCAACGCCGATCATGGCGACCGTGTACAGTATGGTGCGGTGCTGGCCCGGTTGAACGGCGAGGTACAGGCGGCGCGCGTGGCGAAGGCGGCGGCTGTGCTTGCCCAGGCCAGGGCCAGTCGTGAACGCGCCCGGTCCGTTGTCGCCCGGGAGGAGGCGCAACTCGCCCAGCGACGCAGCGCCAGCACGCGTCGGGCGGCACTGGCCAGTCGCGGCGAGGCCTCAGAGGAAACTTCGGAGGACGCCAGCGCCGCCACTAACATCGCGGCCGCCGACCTCGCTGTGGCGCGCAGCGAGGCGGCTGTGTCGGACGCATCGGTGCAGGATGCCGAAGCGCAGCTACTGGTTGAAACGGTGCTGCGCGACCAGCATGTGTTGCTGGCGCCCTACGACGCGCTGGTGATCGGCAGGACCAAGGAGCTTGGCGCGGTCGTCGCGCCCGGCGAGGCCATCTTTACCCTGATCGACCAGACGACGGTATGGGCCTGTGCCTTCGTCGACGAGGCGCAGGCCGGTGCGCGTGCGCTCGGCCATCGGGCGGAGGTGCGTTTGCGGTCGCTCCCGCACCATATGTTCGAAGCCTTGGTCGAGCGCATCGAGATCGAAATCGATCGCGTGACCGAGGAGCGGCGCGTCTATATGAAGTGCAGCCAGTGTCCGCAGCAATTCTATCTTGGCGAGCAGGCTAAAATCCTCATCACTGTTGCTCTCCGGGCAACAGCGACGGCAGTTCCCGAGACCATGATCCAGCGCTTTGACGGCGTCCGGGGGACCGCCTAGACCATTGAGGACGGTACGCTGCGGCAGCGACAGCTTGCCTTCAGCCACCGCCTGCCCGACGGCCGGGCCGTGGTCGCCGAGCCGTTGCCCGAAGGCGTACAGGTAGTCGTCGCTGCCCGCGGCGCGCTCGAGGAAGGCCGTGCCGGGCGAATCGTTGGCGGCGTCGCCCCGTGAACTTGGCCATCCGAGGTCTGCGGCACAACCTCGCGCGGTTCCTGATCACCTGCATCGGCCTCGGCCTTTTGCTCGGGGTCGTCCAGTCGATGATCGGAATCTACCGCGGCAATATCGAGGAAGGCACGACCATGGCGCGCGCCGCCGGCGCCGGGCTATGGATCGTTGAGGCGGGCACTCAGGGCCCATTCGCCGAGGCATCGGGCATTCCCGGCGACACGCGCGAGGCGGTGGCACGTCTTCACGGCTTAGCCGCCGCCGGGAGAGTGACCTATCAGTTCATCTAGGGGACACACGCGGGCAACAATATTAGCCTCTATGTCGGTGGCTACGAGCCCGGGCGACCGGGTGGTCCGCCGGTGATCGCCTCGGGACGTGGCATCGCGCGCGACCACTACGAGATCGTGGTCGACCGGCGATCCGGTATCGCGGTCGGTGAGCGCATTGGACTCGGACGTCACCAGTTCGCCGCCGTCGGTGTTACCGCTAACCTCGTCAGGTCGGGAGGCGATCCGGCGGCATTCGTCAAATTAAGGGACTCGCAAAGGATGCAGTTCGACCTCGCGCCCGCGAGGCGAGAACTGGCGCGCGGCGCGGGCGACGGTACGACGGATATCGTCAATCCCGTCGTCGCCGATGTCGAGCCCGGCGTGCCGGCGGCAACGATCGCCACGACGGCGCGACAATGGAAACATCTGGCGGAAATGATTCAGGCCGAGCAGGAAACCTTGCTGACACGCCCCCTGATCGCGTGCGCCAGCCGCCAGATCGGGCTGTTCACTGTCGTCCTGATGATCGTGTCGACGGTGATCATCGCGCTCATCGTCTACACGATGACCATCGACAAGCGCCGCGAGATTGCGACTCTCAAGCTGACCGGCGCACCCGATCGCTGCATCGTCGCTCTGATCGTATAAAAGGCGCTTGCCATGGTGCTGATCGGCTTTGCCGTCGGATCCCTAATGGTCAACGCTACGGCTGGATTCTTTCCACGACGCGTTGTCCTGCTGCTTGGCGACGGTCTGATACTTGCCGCAATCGTGGTCCTGGTCTGCCTGCTGGCCAGAACCGCCAGCGTCCGCTCCGCGCTGCGGATCTATCCTGCGTCCGCCCTGTCCGGCTGAACGATGACCGCCGTTTCATCGCCTTTGGTAGAAGTCGATAGAGTTTCCAAGCATTTCGGGTAATGGCCGCCCCGCGTCGATGCGCTGCGCGACATGACGCTGGCGGTCAAGCCGGGCGCCGTGGTTGGCCTTGTCGGCCCCAGAGGGTCGGGCAAGAGCACCCTGCTAAACGTCGTTGGCTGCATCGTAGAACCCAGCGGAGGACGCATGCATCTCGACGGCGAGCTGGTCTACGACGGCGGATGGCAGCGCGGCTATTTGCGCGGGCTGCGGCTGGAAAAAATCGGTTTCATCTTACAGTTCCACAACCTGCTGCCGTTTCTCGATGCGACGGACAATGTTGCCCTCGTCCTCGATCTTGCCGGTGTCGCGCGTCCGGCGGCGCGACGGCGCGCGCGTGAACTGCTCGACTATCTCGACGTGGGCCACCGTGCCGCTGCGCTGCCGGCCCACCTGTCCGTCGGCGAGGCGCAGCGGGTGGCGATAGCGCGGACGCTGGCGAACGATCCGCGCATCATTCTCGCAGACGAGCCGACAGCAGAGCTCGATTTCGAGCGTGCCGGAACCGTCATGGGCCTGTTGCGTCGCGTTGCGCGGGAGCGCGCGGCGGCGGTCCTCTCCGTTAACCATGACGAGAAGGTGTTAGACCGCTTCGACCGTATCGTGCGCCTGCGTGACGGCGCCTCGAGGATGGCGAAGCGGCAGCACCATCCCGACGGCTCGGCACGCTATTCAACGCGCGCCGGCCAGGCGGAACGGCACGGTGCGGCCGCGGGCGGCCTGGGCAACGAGGCCGGTCTCCCAGTCGAGATAGGCCTGCGCGGCCTTCGCCACGTCGCGGTTGCGGTCGTAGGCGCGATAGTTGACGTCGTCCGGCTTCGACAATGGACGCGCGAAGCCATACTCCAGCGGCCGCCCGGCCGCACGCCAGGCGGTCGTGCCGCCGTCCAGCACATACACCACGGTGCCGGGTCGCAGCGCCGCCAACTCCGGCGCGGCGAGCCGGGCCACTGCGCCGTCGGCCGAGGTCAGCACGATCGTCGCCGCGCACGGCAGACCGCCGTGCTCCATTGCCAGTCGCGAACGCACGCCCCACCAGGCGCCAGAAATGTGTCCGGTCCGAAAACCGATGCTGCTGTCGAGATCGAGGACGACGGCCCCACCCGTCGCCAGGAGCGCGGCGACCGCGTCGCTGTCGAGCAGCGCGACGTCGCGCAACGTGGTTGGCGGCGAGGCGCCGATGCCGGGCGCGAGGGTTTCGCCGAGGCTCGCCATGCCGCCTTGAAGTACGCGCACCACGCGCCAGACGAGACGAATCAGCCATGACGCCGCCATCGACGCGCGCACCTCCGTATCGTCGACCAGCACGAAGCGGGCGTTGCGTACCCCGACATAATCGTCGGTCGCCTGCACGAGCTGGCCGCCCGGCGTCGAACGGGCGTCGCTCAGGTGGCCGTCCGTGTATTCCTCAAGCGATCGCACGTCGCAGACGAATAGCGTGCGGCGGTCGCGCTGCGCCCGCCATTCGGTGAGACCTGCCGCGTCTATCGTTTCGACGCCGAAGCGACCGGCAACGGCTCGCGCTCGCTCGCGCGCGGCACGCAGCCCGGCCGGGGAAGGGACGGGCGCGACCCGGTCGGTGCCACGCTCGATCTCCAACCCGGCGAGTTCCCAGACCATGGTGCCGTTCTCCAGCGCGACGACCCGGTTGGGCACGCCAGCGTCGATCAGCGACTGCGCCCCGACGATCGAGCGCGTGCGGCCGGCGCAGTTGACGACGATCAGCGTCGCCGGGTCCGGCGCGACATCGGCGAGGCGGTAGACAAGCTCGGCGCTGGGCGCGTCGATCGACGTCGGTATCGCCACGCGCCGGTACTCGGCGAAGGGCCACGAATCGAGCACGACCATGTTGTCACCCGCGACTATGCGACGGGCCACCTCGGTCGCGCTCATATGCGGCGTGGCGCTTTCGCGTTCTACCAGTTCGCCGAATGCCTTCGAGGGCACGTTGATGCCCGTGTAGAGTTCGCCGCCCGCGTCCTTCCAGGCCGCGGCGCCGCCGTCGAGCACAGCGACGTCGATGTAGCCCATCGCCGCGAGTGTGGCGGCGGCGAGGGTTGCGAGATCGCCGCTGCCGCCATCCATCACGACGACCGGAGCCGATCGCCTCGGCACCAGTGCGGGTATCAGCAATTCGAGGCGCGACGCGGGCACGTTGACCGCGAGCAGCGGATGGCCGTCGCGCGAGAATACGCCCTGCTCGCGCATATCGAGGAGGGCGATCTCCCCGTCTCCGGTCAGGCGGTCATGCAGGGCGGCGGAGGATACGGTCGGCGGCATGGCGGCCCCTCCGGTCGGGCACGGAGCCCAGCACGGGATGCCAGTCCGGTTGCCATGCTGGCGGGTTTGGGTTCAATTCGCTGCCAAAATCGGCCGGAGGTGTTCGCTATCGGAAAGGGAGCCACCATGTCGCTGATGCGTCGCGAGGAATATCCGCCGCAGGCCGAACGCAACGAACGGTCGGCCGATTACCAGGTCCAGGCCGACGCGATGGCGAAGGGGATCGACGGCGCCGACATTGTCTATGGTGCCGATGTCTATCAGCGCATCGTGCTGTTCAAGGCGCCAAAGCCGAATGGCACCATCCTCGCCTTCATGCATGGCGGCCGCTGGTCGTATGGCTACAAGGAGAGTGCGGCGTTCATGGCGCCGTCGCTCAACGCCGCAGGTGTCACCCTGGCCTCGATCGGTTACCGGCTGGCGCCGCTCGCACGGTTTCCCGACCCCTACAACGACGTCGCCGACGGCATCGCCTGGCTCGCCCGTCATGCGAAGGAATTCGGTGGAGACGCGAGGCGCATCTTCGTGTCCGGTCATTCCTCCGGTGGCCACATTGCCGCGATCGTCGCCGTGCGGTGCGACTGGCAGGCGGTGCGCGGCCTGCCGGCCGACGTGATCCGAGGCGCGTTGCCGATCTCCGGAATCTACGACATCACCGATCCGGGCTGGGGCGACCGTGGCGGCCGCTGTCCGACTCTGCGCGCCGACGACGACGGCCGCGCGGCCAGCCCGGTGCATGCGCTCGACGGCTCTGCGCCGCCGCACCTCGTCACCTGGGGCAGCGATGACTATCCGTTCCTTGTCCCGCAGGCGAAGGACTACGCCATGGCGCTGAAGACTGCCGGCGTTACGGTCGAGACTCTCGAGGTTCCCGGCAAGACGCATTTCTCCATCCACCTCGAGGCCGCTGCGGCGGGCGGCGAGTGGATGAAGCGCGCTGTGGTCTTTATGGAGAAGAACTTACACTTCGCCACACAAAACCCTCCCCCGCCGCGCGGGAGAGGGTGAGGTGGGGGTATTATCGTCATACCGTTAGCCGAGACCGGGCGCGACGCCGCGACCACACCATGCCCCCACCGGAGGGGGAAGGTTTCTATTTTCTAGAGGTTTAGAGTGCGTGATCTTTGTAATTACGGAATGTCCAGCACCACATTGCCAGTAATCTTGCCGGACTGCACGGCGTCGTGGGCCTCGGCGATGCGGTCCAGCGGGAAGCGCCGGGCGATGACCGTCTTCAGCTTTCCGGCAGCGGCCAGCGCATTGATTTCGGCCATGCCCATGTGTCGCAGGTCGGAGGCGAGGTCATAGACGATGAAGAAATGGATCGACGGCGCCAGCGGGATGAAGGCGCCCGCCGGAATGGAGGCCATCGGCTCATCGGTGCCATAGACGACAATGGCGCCGCCCTGGCGCAGCATGTCCGCGTAGTGCGGCCCGTTGGTGGAGATGTTCAGGTCGACGATGCGGTCGGCACCTGAGCCGCCGGTCAGCGACTTGACGCGTTCGCCGAGGTTTTCTTTCCGATAGTCGATGGTCGCATCGGCGCCGGCCTCGCGCGCGATTGCCGCCTTTTCGGGCGAACTGACCGTGGCGACGATCTTCGCCGCGCCGAGCGCGCGGGCGATCTGGATGGCGTGGTGGCCAACGGCGCCGGCCCCTCCCGTCACCAGCACCACCTGCCCGGCGACGCCGCCGGCGATGGTCAACGCGCGCCAGGCGGTCAGCGCCGGGATGCCGAAGCATGCCGCCTCGGCCGGATCGACGCCGGCCGGCAGCGGCGCGACGAAGCCGGCATTGATCGCGATATACTGCGCCGCCGTGCCATGAGGGCGCTTCCACTGGCCGTTCAGCACCCACACCTTCTCGCCGATTCGCGTCGTATCGACGCCCGCACCTACCTTGTCGATGGTGCCGGCGCCGTCGCTCTGCGGCACGATCTGCGGGAAGGCGATGCTGCCGCCGCGGCCACGCAGCCGGGCTTTCCAATCCGACGGGTTGACGCCGGACACGGCTAGGCGCACGCGCACCTCGCCAGGGCCGGGTTCCGGTGTCGGCAGCTCGCCGACCTGAAGGACGCTCGACGTACCGAGGCTGGTGTACCAGGCGGCTTTCATCGGTTTGCTCCCGCTTCGCTTGTGGGCCGGGTTCGACCGGCACGCATCGAGGCGACTTGCCGGGGCGCCGTCAAGCCCGTACATAAACCCACCGTCGCCCACGCCGGAGTCCCATGAGCGCTTTCGTCATCGGCCGCCTCTACGGCTGGCCCGACTTCGCCGAGGACGGCCAGGATGTCTGGGTCGTCCATGTCGGCGACCCGTCCTTCTTCATGCGCGTGGTGCGGCGGCCCGAATCCTCCCTGCCGCGCGGCGATCTGGCCGGGCTGTTCTTCCCGCTCGAGGGCGATACCCGCTGGGCGCTCGCTAACCTCGTCTTCTTCGAGCCGCAGACGGTGCAGACGCGCACCATCGCCCAGCTCGTCGGCGGCGCCATCGCGGCAATCCACGACCCGGCGGTGACGGCGGCGATGGCGCTCGACCGCCGTCCGTTCGAGCCAGCGCGCGAGGAGGTGCGCGGCGAGGACGTGCCGACGGGCTTCGTGGCCGGCGTGCTCTACGACGACGAGCAGCGCGCCCTGTCGGACACGCCATTCCTCGTCCATATCGGCCTGCCGCCCTTCGCCACCATGGTCGCCGACGTGTCGCGCGACGAGCTGGAGGAGGAGGACATCGTCGCCACCATCGAGGCCGACATCGTGCTCGCCCAGCCGGTCTGGCTGTCGAGCCTCGGATGCGACCGCTTGGAACTTGCCGACATCGCAGGCCTCGGCGCCGAACTGTGGCGCGAGCTGGTGCGCGACGACATGCCGGATCTGCTGGCGAGCTAGATCGTTTCACGATTTATTTGAATCGTATCAGTCGGCGAACAGCGTTTTTTTTGAAGCGCAGCCCCTCGCGCAACAGGAACAGCCACACCGCGTTGTGCGACACCGCCACCCCGCGCGCCGCCAGTTCGGCCTTCAGACCGTGCAGCGTCAGGTGCGGCACCTGCGCCAGACGCGCGAGGATG
>SHWB01000021.1 GCA_009691025.1 Alphaproteobacteria bacterium | reverse complement strand
GAGGCGCCCTCGCCGGCGCTAGATGCCGCGACCCGCAAGGCGATGGGCGAGCAGGCCGTCGCGCTGGCCCGCGCTGTCGGCTACGAATCGGCCGGTACGGTCGAGTTCATCGTCGACCGCAAGCGCAAGTTCTACTTCCTCGAGATGAACACTCGCCTGCAGGTAGAGCACCCCGTGACTGAGATGATCACGGGCCTCGATCTCGTCGAGCAGATGCTGCGCGTCGCCAACGGCGAGACGCTCCCGCTGACGCAGGACGAGGTCAGCCTCGATGGCTGGGCAGTCGAGACGCGCGTTTATGCCGAGGATCCCGAGCGCGGTTTCCTGCCGTCGATCGGTCGCCTCGACCGCTACCTGCCGCCGGTCGAGCTGGCGGGCCGCGTGCGCGTCGATGGCGGCGTCGAGGAAGGCAACCGCATCACCATGTTCTATGACCCGATGATCGCCAAGCTGGTGACGCACGGGCCGACGCGCGAGGCGGCGATCGACCGCATGGCCGACGCGCTCGACGCCTATGTCGTGCGCGGCGTGCGGCACAATACCGGATTTCTTGCCGCCGTGATGGCGCATCCGCGCTTCCGCGAGGGCCGGCTGACGACGGCCTTCATCGACGAGGAATTTCCCGACGGCTACACGCCGCCCGCGCCCGCGGGGATCGTCCGCGACCGGCTGGTTGCCGTTGCGGTGGTGGTCGACGCGCTGGCCGGCGCGCGCAATGGTGTGTCGACGCCGCTGCGTCCCGTCCGGCCCGGCGACGAGCGCGTGGTGATGCTGGCAGGTGAGGCCGTGCCGGTGACCGTCACGGGTGGTGGTGCCGACTGGACCGTCGACCTCTACGGACGCGACGTGGCGCTCGCGAGCGTCGAATGGCGTCCTGGTGCGCCGATATTCCAGGCTACGGTCGGCGGCAGCGACATCTCGGTGCAGGTGGACCGGACGCGCATCGGCTGGCGCCTCGCCCATCGCGGCGTCGAAGCGGCAGCGGTCGTACTGACTCGGCGCGCCGCCGAGCTGGCCCGGTTGATGCCGGAAAAGGTGCCGCCCGACCTCGGCCGTTTCCTGCTGTCGCCGATGCCCGGTTTGCTGGTCTCTCTCGCTGTGCAGCTGGGCCAGCCGGTTAAGGCCGGCGACGAACTGGCCGTTGTCGAGGCCATGAAGATGGAAAACATCCTGCGCGCCGCATCGGACGGCGTGGTGAAGACGCTATATGCGGCGCCCGGTGCGAGCCTCGCCGTCGACCAGGTCATCCTCGAATTCGAGTGAACGGGTCTCCCGCCTTGCCGCGCGCGGAGCCGGCCCGCAGGATGGCGCCATGAGCCAGGCCGGTCAGCGCGCGGCACGCCGCGTCTTCGTGCGCGGGAAGGTACAGGGTGTCTTCTTCCGCGCCTGGACCCAGCGCCACGCCCGTGCCGCTGGCCTGTGCGGCTGGGTGCGCAACCTGTCGGACGGCAAGACCGTCGAGGCGCTCCTCATCGGCCCTGCCGACACTATCGCCGCGGTGGAGGCGATGCTGTCCCACGGCCCGCCCCACGCCCGTGTGCGCGAGATCGTGGCATCCGACGCGGCGGACGATGGTTCCAGCGAGTTCGAGCAGGTGGCGACGGTATGACACCAGGGTCCACGGCCAACCGAAAAATATTTGATAATGATAACGACTTTCGTTTGCACTTCTGACAAGCTCATGTATGAACGGTCCCGGGACTGCGTACTTGGCCCCCTCTTCCTTGGTGACGCCGGGAGCGTCCCGGGCCCAGCCGGCCCGGGACGCTTTCGCGGCGCCAGGAGAAATCCCGAAATCGAAACGCTGCGCCGTTCAGCCCGCTGCGGCGAAAGACGAGGCGAAGGTGGCGTGTAGCGCGTCGTCGAGCGTCGCCATGTCGGCGGGCATGCCGAGGTCGGCGAGGCTGGTTACTCCAAAGCGCGGATCGGCGATGCCGCAGGGCACGATGCCGGCATAGTGGCCGAGGTCCGGCGCCACGTTGATGGCGATGCCGTGATAGCTGACCCAGTGGCGCACGCGCACGCCGATGGCGGCAATCTTGTCCTCGCGGCCACCGCCGTGCGCGATCCAGATGCCGACCCGTCCGTCGCGCCGCTCGCCGGTGACGCCAAGGCGGGCGAGCGCGGCGATGGTCCAGCCCTCGAGCCCGCGCACGTAGCGCCGGAGGTCGGGGCCGCGCCGGGCGAGATCGAGCATCACATAGACCACACGCTGGCCAGGCCCGTGCCAGGTCAGCTGGCCACCCCGGCCCGTGCGGTAGACAGGGAGGCCGCCGGCATCCAGCAGGTCGGCGTCGCGCGCGCTGGTCCCGGCGGTATAGAGCGGTGGGTGCTCCAGCAGCCATACCAGTTCTCGTGCGGTACCGGCGCGGATGGCGGCGATGCGTGCCTCCATCGTTGCCACGGCTTCGGCGTAGCCGACCGGCGCCGATCCGATCCGCCATTCCGGTCCGCTGTCCTCGCCCATGAGTCCGCTCCGGCTGCGCTACGGTTGCCCCCGACGCGCTTCTGGCGCACATAACGCGCGGGCGGCCCGGGCGGCAAGGTCGCCGGCAGAGGGCGCCCTAGGGGAGGGCTGTCATGGCGAAAAATAAGTGCGCCGCAGCACCCGGCCATGCCCGGCCCAGTCGGCCGTCTCGATGTGGCGGAGGTGGGCCGGTGAGCGATACCGGCGCGGCGCCGCTGCCCGTCCCGCCCGTGGAATCTTTGCTGCCGGCGCCCGGCATAGACCCGGTGGCGGCGCGGACTGTCGAGGAGGAGCTGGAGGCCGGCAACGAGGATGGCGTGCGCGCGATCATTGCGCCCTTGCACGCCTCCGATATCGCTGACCTCATCGAGTTGTTGACCCCCGATGCGCGCCGTCGTTTCATCGAACTGATCCGCGACCGCTTCGACCCCGAGACCCTGGCCTATCTCGACGACGGCGTACGCGAGACGGTGATCGGCCTGCTGGCGCCCAAGGAAGTCGCCGCGGCCCTTTCCGAACTGGATTCGGATGACGCGCTCGACGTCATCGTCGACCTCGACGAGGACGACCGCGCGCTCATCCTCGCGGAGCTGTCACCGTCCGACCGTGCCATCCTCGAACAGGCGCTGACCTATCAGGAAGAGAGCGCCGGGCGCCTGATGCAGCGCGAGGTCGTCACCGTGCCCATCGACTGGCGCGTCGGCGACACCATCGACTACATGCGCGCGCGCGCACAGCACCTGCCGCGCGATTTCTACGCTATTTTCGTTGTCGACGTACAGCGGCACCCGGTTGGTGTCGTGCCGTTGTCTCGACTGATGCGCAGCAGGCGCCATGTCGCCATCGCCGATATCGTCAACCGCGACGTGCGCGCGGTGCATGTCGATGCCGACCAGGAAGAGGTGGCGCTACTGTTCCGCCAGTACGGACTCGTGTCGGCGCCGGTGATCGATGCGGAGGGCCGCCTCGTCGGGGTCATTACGGTCGATGACGTGGTTGACGTCATCCATGAGGAAGCGGAAGAAGACATCCTGCGTCTCGGCGGCGTGCGCGAGGACGATTTCTACGAAGCGGTCTTCGACACCACGCGGGCCCGCTTCACCTGGCTGTTCGTCAACCTCGGCACCGCGCTGCTCGCGTCCTCAGTCATCGCTCTGTTCGACACGGCGATCGAGCATCTCGTGGCGCTCGCGATCCTCATGCCCATCGTCGCCTCGATGGGGGGCAATGCGGGCACGCAGACCCTCACCGTCGCGGTACGCGCGTTGGCAATGCGAGAGCTGACGCCGGCGAATGCCCTGCGGATCGTTGGCAAGGAAGTGATCGTCGGCGGCGTCAACGGCATCCTGTTCGCGATCATCATGGGCGGAGTCGCCTGGGCGTGGTTCGGCGATCCGGCGATCGGCGGCATCATCGCCGCGGCGATGGTCGCCAACCTGCTCGTCGCGGGCCTCGCCGGAGTGGCTATTCCCCTCGTACTCGACCGGCTGGATATCGATCCCGCAGTGGCCTCGCCGGTTCTGCTGACGACGGTGACCGACGTGGTCGGATTCTTCGCCTTTCTCGGGCTTGCCTCGCTGCTACTGTTGTAGCGTCCGCGACGGGAGGCACCCCATGAAGCTCTACGACTATTTCCGGTCGTCGGCGGCCTTCTGCGTGCGCATGGCGCTGGCTCTCAAGGGCCTGACGGCGGAGCGCGAATTCGTCCATATGCGCCGCAAGGATCAGCTCGGCGCCGCTTATAAGGCGATCAACCCGATGGGCCTCGTGCCGTCGCTGGCCGACGATGACGGCACGATCGTTACCCAGTCGCTTGCTATCATCTAGTATCTCGACGAGACACGGCCGCAGCCGGCTAGTCTGCTGCCGGCCGATCCGGCGGGCCGGGCCCGCGTACGCGCCATCGCCCTTGCGATCGCATGCGAAATCCATCCTCTCAACAATCTGCGAGTGCTGCGCCACCTCGACGCCAGTTTCGGCACCGACGAGGCGACGCGCACGCGGCTCTGGTACCGCCACTGGATAGACGAGGGCCTCGACGGCGTCGAGGCGATGCTGGCCTGCCATCCGGAGACCGGTCGCTTCAGCCATGGCGGGGCAACGACGCTGGCCGATTGCTGCGTCGTTCCGCAGCTCTACAATGCCTGGCGGTTAGGCGCCGACATGGCGCGCTGGCCGGTGCTCGCGCGCGTCGAAGCCGAGTGCCTCTCGCTTCCGGCAGTGCAGACGGCGTTGCCGGAGAACCAGCCCGACGCGGAATGACGCCAGAGCCTACCTGGCGGCACGCTTCTCGCGCAGTTCGGCGACCATCTCGCTAAGGGCATCGGCGCCGATTGCGCCGAGAACGAGCTTGTCGGCGACGATGATCGCCGGCGTGCCGCTGATGCCGAGGCGGCGTGCCAGGGCATGATTGGCCTCGATAGTCTCGTCGATCTCCGGCAGAGCGAGGTCGCGCTTGAGGCGGCTCATGTCGGCTCCGGCCTCGCGCGACGCCCGTTCGATGATCGTGCCGTTCAGCGCCTTTGCGTGCATCAGCGCGACATGGAAGGCGCGATACTTGTCGGCGCCTTGCCGGGCGAGCGCGAGGGCGGTGCGCGCCGCCGTCGCGGAGTCTGGATTAAGGATAGGGAATTCCTTGAGGACGAGGCGAACATCCTTGTTCGACTGGACGAGGTTCACCATCACGTCGACCATCGACTTGCAATAGCCGCAGGCATAGTCGAAGAACTCGACGATCACCAGCGGCGCATCGGGACTGCCGATCGAAGGATCGCGCGCCTGCTGCTGCAGTTCGGCGGTCGCCTCGGCGATCGCCGCGCGCTGCTGGCGTTCGCCGCTGGCGCGCTGGCGCGCCTGTAGTGTCTGGATTGCCTCGACGATGACCTCCGGGTGATCGCGCAGGTACTGTCGGACAATGTCGCTAACCTCGCCGGTGGCGCGTTCGTCGAAGACCGGCGCTGCCTTGCCCGCGATCTCCTGCTGAGCGGCTGCCGGGAAGCCAGCGAGCGCGATGGCCGCGGCCATCGGGCCTACGGCGAGACGAAGGGCAGATAGGACGATCATCGAGGCGGGCTCTGTGTGGCGGGCAGGGGCGTGGGTGCCGCGATGATGGGCTTCCGCCATTGGCCGGACAAGCTGCCGCGCCACAAGCTCACGCAAGCTTGAGGCCTCAGCGCTCAAGCAGCCGGGTCACATCGCGTGACAGATCCTGTGCCCGCAGCCAGCCGGGCGAGCCTACCGGCAGCATGGCCTCGGCGCGCTTGGCGTGGGTTTTTGCCAGCGATCGTTCGCCCCGGCGCATCGCATACTCGGCCTGGGCCAGCGCCGTGAGGCCAGTTTCTCCGAGGCGGCCATGCACCACCGACAGCAGGCGCCACAATTCCGGCGAGTCGTTTTCGCTAGCCTGCGCCGCCCGCAGATTACGCTTGGCCGGCTCGAGCATGGCCTCGTCGCCCGCCTCGACCTGTGCCTTGGCCAATCCGAGCCGGAGCAGACCTTCGTCCGGCGCAAGATCGACCGCCTTCTGCGACGATGGCAGGGACTCCGCGACGCGGCCATTCTCTAACAGCATCTGTCCACGCAGTTCGTGGAACCACGGATTGTCTGGCTCTTCGGCGATGAGGCCGTCGACGAGTGGCAAGGCACGTTTGAGATCGGCCAGTCGATAATAGGCAATGGCACGAGCGTAACGGGAGGGCAGAGACGTGTCGGTTTCCGGGAAGAGGCGCATCGTATCGTCGTAGGAGGCGAGGAAGCCGGCGATCTTCGCGCGCATGCGCGCATGGTCTTCCTGCAGCTCGTGCTGCGCCGGAACATCCGACCATTTGGATAGGGCCACATGGTTGGACACGGTGGTGATGCGGTCGCTGGTCAGCGGGTGGGTCATCAGATACGGGTTGCCGCCGCGGCCGGTCAGGGCTTCGTTGGTCTGCATGATGCGGAAGAATTCCAGCAGCCCGCGCGACGATTGGCCACTGCGATCGAGGAAGCGCATGCCGGCCTGGTCGGCGGCCGATTCCTGCTGGCGCGTGTAGCGCAGCAGATCCTTGATGGCGACATCCTGTCCGCCGACGATGACGGCGGCGGCGGGGCGCGGATCTTTCGTCGCTATGCCGGCGGCGGCACCGAGTACTAAGGCTATGATCGACTTCGCCTCGGCGTTGCGCAATTCGTCCTGCAGGCGCGCGAGATGGCCGCCGGAAATGTGGCCGGCCTCGTGCGCGATGACGCCGATCACCTGATTGGGCGTTTCGGCGCGCATCAGGAGGCCGGTATGGACGAACAGCCGCTGCCCGCCGGCGACGAACGCGTTGAGATCCGGATCGTTGACAAGGTGAATTCTGACGGCGCCTGGATCCAGACCCGCCGCCGTGAAAATTGGCGTCGCGTAGTCACGGATGATACGTTCGATTTCCGCATCGCGAACCAGCGATGGGGCTCGGCCCTGTCCTGCTGCCGGACCGCCCAGAGATGTGAGGATCAGACCGGTGAAGCCCAGGCCGACCATGAGTGCACGCACGCTGCAAACTCCCGCCCCGTGGCAAACGGAACGTAGGTATCGCCCGGGTGGGCGTCAACCGCGGCTCCGCAATCGTTTTGCGTGTCTCGTCGCCTCGGGGGGGGCACTGGCCTTTCTGGCAGCCTGCGGCGGGCCGTCGGGACCGCAGATCGGCGAGGTTGGCTACGTCACCGGTTTCTTCGGCGGGGTCGTGGCCGACGAGCCGCGCGCGGCGCTTGTCGGCCGCGATGTGCTGACCGCCGGCGGGCGGGCGGCCGACGCCGCGATCGCCGCCTATTTCACCATGGCCGTGACCATGCCGTCGGCTGCCAGCCTCGGTGGCGGCGGCGCCTGCGTCATGCACGATTTCTACGAGAAGCGCGACGAGGCGATGTTGTTCCTGCCGGTGCTCGCGCGCGGCAACGCCGAGGCCGGGGTCGTGCCCGGCAACGTGCGCGGCCTGTTCGCGTTGCACGCCCGCTACGGACGCCTGACCTGGGCCGATCTGCTGTTGCCGGCGGAACTGCTGGCACGCGATGGCTACGCCATCTCTCGTGCCTTTGCGCGCGATCTGGCACGCGAAGCCGTGCGGCTGGCGGGCGACCCGGCGGCTGGCGCGGCCTTTGCCGTCGTGTCGGGCCGCGCCCCGGCCGAGGGTACGGTGGTCCGACAGGTCGAACTGGCGGCCGTGCTGGCCGCCCTGCGTACGCGCGGCCCGGGCGACCTCTATGTTGGCCAGCTCGCGCGCGCCTATGTGGAGGCGACGACGGGCGTCGGCTGGCGCATCACGCCGGAGGACATGCGCGACTATGTACCGGTGCTGGGACCGCCCGTGCAGGAGACGGATGGTAACGACATGCTGACCGCTACGCCGGCCCCAACCGGCGGTCCGGCCGCGCTGGCCGCCTGGAAGGCCGGGGGCGCCGTACCTGCGGCCGTAGTCGGACCCGCGTCGGAGGCGGCCGCCGGCGTGGTCGCCGTCGATCGCGACGGCCAGATGGTCGCCTGTAGTTTCACGCTGGGGCGTGCTTTCGGCCAGGCTCGGATGGCGCGCGGCCTCGGCATCCTGTTGCCTGGGCCTGATGTCGTCGGCGCGGCCGGCGCGCTGGTAGCGGCGCTGCGCTTCAACGTGCCGACCCAGCGCGGCTATGCCGCCATGGCTGCGTCGCGCACGGGCGCGCCGGCCGCAGTCGGGCGCCTGTTGCGCGCCGTTGATCGCGACGAGATCAATCTGGCGCCGAGCCTGTCGGCGATCGTGTCCGGCGCCCCCGAAGGCGGCGGACCGCGTCTGCTGGCGGCGCAATGCGCGATGGGCGTGCCCAGGGTACAGCCGAATTGCGCCTTCGTGACCGATCCCACGGGGTTTGGCCTCGCCACCATGGCCGATCGCTGAGAAAGGTGCGGGTGCTGCGATGGCGCTGAAGGTCGCGGCGCGCGGTCGGATCGACCCGTTCATCGTCATGGACGTGCTGCGCGACGCCAATGCGCGTGCCGCCACCGGCTCCGACGTCATGCACCTCGAAGTTGGCCAGCCGGGAACGGGGGCGCCGGCTGTCGTCCTCGCCGCCGCACGGGCGGCGCTGGTTAGTGATCGACTCGGCTACACCGACGCGCTGGGGACGCCCGCGTTGCGCGACGCGCTGGCGCGTCACTACCGCGACTTCTATGGGGTGGAGGTGCCGGCTTCGCGGATCGTTGTCACGACCGGTTCATCTGGCGGTTTCATCCTCGCCTTCCTTGCCGCCTTCGAGGCCGGCGATCGTGTGGCGCTCGCGGCGCCGGGATACCCTGCCTATCGCAACATCCTGTTAGCGCTGGGCGTCGAGCCCGTGCTGGTCGACACCGGCCCGGACGAGCGCTTCCAGCCGACGCCGGCGCTGCTCGATCGCATCGAAGGCCGCCTGGACGGCCTAATCCTCGCCAGCCCGTCGAACCCGACCGGCACTATGGTCGACGCCGCCGGCCTTTCGGCGCTGGTCGGATGGTGCCGGGCGCGGAGCGTCCGCTTCGTCTCGGACGAGATCTATCACGGCATCGTCTATGGCGAGCCGGCGCAGACGGCTCTCGCCTTCGGCGACGACGCCATCGTCGTCAACAGCTTCTCCAAATACTTCTCGATGACCGGCTGGCGGCTGGGCTGGCTGGTGCTGCCGACCGAACTGGTGCGGCCGGTCGAATGCCTGGCGCAGAACCTCGCCGTATCGCCCCCGACGCTGTCGCAGATTGCGGCTATCGCCGTGTTCGAATGCCACGATCAATTGCGCGACAATGTGCGGCGCTACGCGCGCAACCGCGCCTTATTGCTCGAACGGCTGCCGCTTGCGGGCTTCGCCGATCTGGCGGCGGCCGACGGCGCCTTCTACCTCTATGCGGATGTCGGCCGGATGACCAATGACAGCCCAACCTTATGCCGTCGCATGCTCGCCGAGACCGGCGTCGCGATAACGCCGGGGGTCGATTTCGACTCCCGGCGCGGCCATCGCTACGTGCGGTTTTCCTTCGCCGGGGACGAGGCGGCGATCGCCGCCGCCGCCGACCGGCTGATTGCCTGGCAGGGCGGTTCCGTCAGCTCGTAAGACGGTTCCACCAGCCGCGACGCGGCGGCCCGGACGGCACGGGTTCTGGCGCTGGCTCAGATTTGGCCGGCGGCGTTATCTCGACATCCGCCGTGGCGGCCGGTAGAGGCTCGCTCGCCGGTTCGATAACGACTTCGACGGACGCGGTCTTGACAGGCCCCTCATCGGTGTCGGAAGACGCCGGTTCCACGGCCCAGCTCGCCGTCCGCTCGACCGATTCCTCTTCGGACTCGGGTTCGGCGTCGAACGGGGCAGGCGGCAGCGAACTCGTGTAGCCGGAGAATTCGTCACCTGCATCGTCGGCCGAACCGAGCGAAGCCGGACGGGTTTCGTGGTCCGTGTCATCGCCATTGCCGCGCTCGCCGTCGCGCCTCCTGCGGCGGCCGCCACGACGGCCGCGGCGACGCCGAGCCGGCGCGCCGTCATCGCCTTCTTCTTCCGCGGCGCGGCGTGGCGCGGGCCGGGTGGCCTCGTCGCCGTCGTCATCTGTGCCCTCGGCCGCGTCGTGCCCTTCGACTGCGCCCTCCTCGCCGTCCTCGATATCCTCCGACGATGCGGTGGCCTCGCGCGGCGTGCGCGTACCGTCATCGTCGCGCCTACGACGACGGCGACGGCGGCGGCGACCGCCATCCTCGCGGGGGACGTCACGGGCGCCGTCGCGCGCCTCGCGGCGCTCGCCCGGACGCTCTTCGCTCCGATCCTCGTCCCGCTCGTCCTCGCCGCGCGGCTCGCGGCGGCCTTCCGGGCGCTCGCCGCGGCTTTCGCCACGCTCGCCGCGGCCTTCGCGTCGCTCCCCACGTCCGTCGCGGCGCCAGTCGCTCCGGTCGTCCCGACGCTCCTCACGCGGCGTCGCCTCGCGGGGTACCTCGACCTCCTCGCCGACAGCCGCCGGCGCCTCGCCTTCGACAGCCGGGCGGAACTCGCCGCGGACCGTCTCCATCCGGTAGGCGGGCGGAACCAGCTCGTCGTCGGAGCCGACCGTCACGGTGCAGTTGTAACGCTGCTCGATAAGGCCGAGGGCATGACGCTTGTGGTTGAGTACGTAGATCGCCACTGCCGGCGGCACCATCACGTTGATGGCGGCCGCGCGCCCGCGGATACCTTCCTCATCGATCGCGCGCAGCACGCGCAGCGCCGTCGATTCGGTGGAACGAACATGGCCCGAGCCGCGGCATGTCGGGCAGACCTCGCTCGACGCCTCGACCACGCTGGGCCGCAGCCGCTGGCGCGATAGTTCGAGCAGGCCGAAGGTCGAGATGCGGCCGACCTGCAGCCGCGCCCGGTCCTGCTTCATCGCCTCCTTCAGGCGGCGCTCCACGGCAGCGTCGTTGCGGCTGTCGTCCATGTCGATGAAGTCGATCACGACGAGACCGGCGAGATCGCGCAGGCGAAGCTGGCGGGCGACTTCGTCGGCCGCTTCAAGGTTGGTCTTCAGCGCCGTCTGCTCGATATTGCGCTCGCGCGTGGCGCGGCCCGAGTTAACGTCGATGGCGACCAGCGCCTCGGTCTGGTTGAACACGACGTAGCCGCCCGAACGCAGCGTCACGACCTGTTCGTGGATGGCGTCGAGCTGGCCTTCGATTTTGTAGCGGTGGAACAGGGGCACGTCGGTATCAGTGTACTTCTTAACCCGCTTGGCGTGCGACGGCATCATGGTTTTCATCAGACCGCGCGCGGTCTTGTAGGCCTCGTCGCCGTCGACCAGCACCTCCTCGATGTCGCGCGTATAGACGTCGCGCAGCGTGCGCTTGACGACGTCGCCTTCCTCGTAGATCAGCGCCGGCGCCGTGGCCTTCATCGTCGCTTCGCGGATCTCGTCCCACAGGCGGCGCAGATATTCGTAGTCGCGCTTGACCTCGGCCTTCGAACGCTCGACCCCGGCGGTGCGCATGATCACGGCCATGCCTTCGGGCACGTCGAGATCGGAAAGGATTTCGCGGAGCTTCTTGCGGTGCGCCGGGTTGGCGATCTTGCGGCTGATGCCGCCACCGCGCGCCGTGTTGGGCATCAGGACGCAGTAGCGGCCCGGCAGCGACAGGAAGGTGGTGAGCGCGGCACCCTTGTTGCCGCGCTCCTCCTTGACGACCTGCACCAGCATGATCTGCCGGCGCTTGACTACTTCCTGGATCTTGTAGTGCCGTGAGAAGCTGCGCAGCCGCTGGCGCTGCGCGTCGCCAATCTCCTCCAACTCGTCGCCTTCGCCGGTCAGATTTTCGCCCGCCTCGGCACTGCCCGAACCGTCTTCGTCGCCATCGTCGCCTTCGCCGTGGCGCCGCCTCTCGGCAATCAGCTTTTCGCGATCCTCGACCGGGATGCGGTAGTAGTCCGGATGGATTTCGTTGAAGGCGAGGAAGCCGTGGCGGTTGCCGCCGAATTCGACGAACGCCGCCTGGAGGGAGGGTTCAACCCGGGTGATCTTGGCAAGGTAGATGTTGCCCTTGATCTGCTTCTTGGTGGTGGTCTCGTAGTCGAAATCGGCGAGGTGGTTTCCGTCGATGATGACAACCCGCGTTTCCTCCGCGTGGGCCGCGTCGATCAGCATGCGCTTTGTCATTGTGTCCGTGTCCTGCGGCGCTGCCCGCCGGCCCCGCGCGAACAACGGGGCGGACGGCTGCCGCCTGCCTCGACGCTACGCGACCGCGGGTCCGTCGTCGAACGGCAGGAAATCCATGCCAGGACGGCGGGCCCCGTGCGAGCGCCCCCGGGGCACAGGCCGCGGGGTTGCGTCGACGTTCAATATTTGCCGGACGGGTGAGGCACCAGCGGCACAGGGACCGGGTCTGCGGCGATCGTTACGCGCGTGCGCAGCGTGCCACCGTCGTCGGCCTGCCCTGCTGGGCCGCCACCAGACCATCGGTCAGCGGCGGAAACCCGCGGCAGTTCGCGAACTCAACATAGCGTCGCATGTGTGCGTCGACAACACCGTTCGCCGAGGCGCGCTGGTTGTGGCGGCGCGGGACCAGCCGCTATACGGCACGGATGCAGTGTGGCGATCCTGCCTGGCGTGCCCGCCTGTGGGCACCTTCGATTGCCGTCCTATCCGGGTGGGCAGCGGCAATTTTTCTCGCCCTGATTGCAATCTCTCCCGGCGCCCTGGCGACCCAGGTGCGCGACATCAGGCTCGGCCTCCATGGGGCGGAGACGAGGCTGGTCCTCGAAACCTCGGCCGAGACGGAAGTGAGCGTCTATGGCCTCGCCGATCCCTACCGCATCGTCGTCGACCTCTCCGGTGCCGAGTTCGCGCTGGCCACCGACCGCAACGACACCGCGCTCGGGCTGATCGAAAAGCTGCGCTACGGCCTTTTCCGCCCGGGCACGAGCCGCCTGGTCCTCGACCTGAAGGAGCCGGCAAAGCTGGTCCGCAGGCTGGTGCTGCAGCCCGAGGGCGGGCATGGCTGGCGCTACGTGTTCGATTTTGCGCCTGCCGGCCGTGAGGAATTCATCGCCTCGCTGCGTCCGCCGCGCCCGTCGCGGCCGGAACCCGCGCCGGCGACGGCCCTGCCGGCGCCACGACCGCCGCAGGATGCGCGCCCGGTGATCGTCGTCGATGCCGGCCATGGTGGCATCGACCCGGGGGCGGTCGGCCCCTCCGGCGCCTACGAGAAGGAGATCGTGCTTGACCTCGCGCAGGAACTGCGCCGGCAGCTCGAGGCAGGTGGCCGATACAAGGTGGTGATGACGCGCGACCGCGACGTTTTTCTGCCCTTGCGCGAGCGGGTTGGTATCGCGCATCGCGCCGGCGCGGCGCTGTTCGTGTCGCTGCACGTCAACACCAACCCCAGCAGCAACCTGCGCGGCCTGTCGGTCTACACCCTGTCGCGCGATGCGTCGGACGACGAGGCGGCGGCGCTGGCCGCGCGGGAGAACAAGGCCGATGTGATCGGCGGCGTCGACCTCGACGGCTATCCCGAAGACGTGCAGAACATCCTCATCGATTTCGCCCAGGCCAAGACCAATGAGCAATCGGTGCGCTTCGCCCGCGACTATCTCGTCGGCGAGACCGGACGCGATCACCAGCTGCTGGTGCGGCCCTGGCGCTCGGCGGGCTTCGCCGTTCTCAAATCGCCCGAAGTGCCGTCCGTGCTGATTGAGTTGGGATACCTGTCGAACCGCGAGGACGAACGCCATCTGCAATCGCCACCCTACCGGCGGAAGCTGATCGGCGCCGTGGTCCGCGCCATCGATCGCTTCTTCGGCGTCGGTGACAAGGCGAGCTAGGGTCCGCGCCGCCACTCTGTCGCCATACTCGGCCGGCAAAAGGCCCTGCCATGGGGATGTACCTGCAGCCCGACCTGCTATAAACCCGCCGGCCGGCCAACCGTCTCCGATCGGATCCGATGCGCAAGGCACTGTACATTCTCGGTGGTCTGGTCATGCTCGCGGTTCTCGTCGCGGGTGGCGGTGTGCTGTGGGTGTTCTGGCAGTATGGGCGCGGCCTGCCGGATACGCGGCATCTTGCCGTCTACGAGCCCCCGGTAGCCTCGCGCATCTATGCCGGCGACGGCAGCCTGCTGGCCGAATTCGCCACCGAGCGGCGGGTGTTCGTTCCCTTCTCGGCCGTTCCGCGGGGCGTCATCGACGCCTTCGTGTCGGCGGAGGACAAGACGTTCTTCAGCCATTCTGGCATCGACCTGCCGGGCATCGCCCGCGCGGCCCTAACGAACCTGCGCAACATGGGCACCGGCAGGCGTCCCGTCGGCGCGTCGACGATCACCCAGCAGGTGGCGCAGAACTTCCTCTTCACGAAAGAGGTGTCGCTGCGCCGCAAGATCCGCGAAGCGATCGTCGCGTTGCGCCTGGAACGCGCCTACTCTAAGGAACACATCCTCGAACTCTATCTCAACGAGATCTATCTCGGGCTCGGCAGCTACGGCGTCGCCGCAGCGGCGATCAACTACTTCGGCAAGTCGCTCGACGAGTTGACGGTCGCCGAGGCAGCCTATCTCGCGGCCCTGCCCAAGGCGCCGAACAACTATCACCCGGTGCGCCACGCCGAGGCGGCTATCGAGCGACGCAACTACGTCGTCGGCCGCATGCTGGAAGACGGTGCCATCACCCGCGAGGTCGCCGAGGAGGCGCGCGTGGCGACCCTGACTATCGCTCAGAGTACCGCTGACCAGTTCGACGAGGCCGCCTATTTCGTCGAGGACGTGCGACGCGAACTTGCGGCGCGCCAGGGCGAGAACGCGCTGTATGCCGGCGGTCTGTCGGTGCGCACATCTGTGGACCCGCATTTGCAGGATATCGCCAACAAGGCGCTACGCGACGGGCTGATCGTCTATGACCGTCGCCATGGCTGGCGCGGCGCGGTGGCAAAACTCGCGGACACCGATGACTGGCGCGCCGCTTTGGCCAAGGTGCCGCGTCCCGCCGGCGCCGACGGATGGCAGCTTGCCGTCGTCCTCGACTTCGCCGAGGACGAGGCGGTCATCGGCCTCGACGACGGCACTCGCGGCCGAATTTCGCTCGCGGCGCTCAAATGGGCGCGTCCGACCCTGCCCGACCAGCGGGTAGGCCCGGTCGTTGGCAAGGTCGCCGACGTGCTGGCCGCGAGGGACGTGGTGCTGGTCGAACCGGCGACCGGCGACGAGGAGGGGGCGGGCGGCAAAAGCAAGGATCGTTACGCGCTGCGCCAGGTGCCCGACGTCGATGGTGCCCTGGTCGCAATCGACCCGCATTCCGGCCGTGTCCTCGCCATGGCCGGTGGCCTGGACTACGCGCGCAGCAAATTCAACCGCGCCACGCAGGCTCAGCGCCAGCCGGGATCGGCGTTCAAGCCCTTCGTTTACATGGCCGCGCTCGACGCCGGATTCACGCCGGCTACCGTCGTGCTAGACGCGCCATTCGTGCTCGACCTCGGTCCCACCATTGGTAAGTGGAAGCCGGCCAACTACACCGGCGAATACCTCGGCCCGACGCCGATGCGAAAGGGCATCGAGCATTCGCAGAACCTGATGACCGTGCGCATCGCTCAGACCATTGGCATGGAACGCGTGGTCGACTATGCCGCGCGATTCGGTGTCGTCGACAGGATGCCGCCGATGCTCAGCATGGCAATCGGCGCCGCCGAGACCACGACGATGCGGATGACCGCCGCCTACGCCATGATCGTCAATGGCGGCATGCGCATTACCCCGTCTCTCATCGATCGTATTCAGGACCGGCACGGCCGCACCATCTACCGCCATGACACGCGTGAGTGCCCCGGTTGCCGGACCGAGAGTTTCGACGACGGTCCGCCGCCGCGCCTGCCGGATATCCGGCCCCAGATCGTCGATCCGACCACGGCGTATCAGATGGTCTCCATGCTGCAGGGCGTGGTGGATCGAGGCACCGGGCGCGCCATTGCGTCCATCGGCAAGCCTCTCGCCGGCAAGACCGGCACCACGAACGACGATGTCGATGCCTGGTTCGTCGGCTTCTCACCGGACCTCGCGGTCGGTGTGTTTGTCGGCTTCGACCAGCCGCGCACACTGGGCCGGCGCGAGACTGGCTCGGCCGTGGCCGTGCCGATCTTTCGTACGTTCATGGCTGCCGCGCTGAATGACAGGCCGGGCGTGCCATTCCGCGTTCCGTCGGGCATCCGCTTCGTTCGCGTCGATCCTGATACCGGTGAGTTGGCCGAGCCGGGCCAGCGCAATGCCATCGTCGAGGCGTTCAAGCCGGGGACCGAACCGGTACCCGGCGCGCCGGCACGGGGCGCGATGCCGCCGGGCATCGGCGGGGCCGCGATCGGGACGACCGGCGGTCAGGGCGTCTACTAGGTGCGGGGGACAACAATGCGTGCCGAAATCGCCGCCGCCGCCGGACGCATCCGCGCCTCGATCGATCTGCTGCGGAGGCATCTTTGACTGGGATCGAGGACTGGCGCGTCTGGCCGAACTCGATGCTGCCTCCGCCGATCCGGCGCTGTGGAACGACCCAGCCCGAGCCCAGGCTATGATGCGCGAGCGCGGGGGGCTGATACGGGCGATCGATGCCGTGCGCGCTGCCGAGCGCGAACTGGACGATGCCCTTACGCTGGTCGAACTGGCCGAGGACGAAGGCGACGCGGCGACGCTGGCCGAGGCCGAGGCGCAGCTCGCCACGCTGGAGGCGCGCGCCGACAAGCTGCAGCTCGAAAGCCTGCTGTCGGGCGAAGCCGATGCCAATGACTGTTATGTCGAGATTCATGCCGGCGCCGGCGGCACCGACAGCCAGGACTGGGCCGAGATACTGGCGCGCATGTATGCTCGCTGGGCGGAGGCCCACGCCTTCAAGGTCGAGTGGCTGGAGGAGAGTCCGGGCGAGGAAGCGGGTATCAAATCCGCTACCTTCACGGTTTCGGGCCCGAATTCCTATGGTTGGCTGAAGACCGAGTCGGGTGTGCATCGGCTGGTGCGTATTTCGCCGTTCGACGCGGCGGCGCGCCGCCATACCGCCTTCGCCTCGGTCTGGATCTATCCGGTGGTCGACGATTCTATCGATATCGTCATAGACGACAAGGATCTGCGCGTCGATGTCTATCGCGCTTCCGGCGCCGGAGGGCAGCATGTCAACCGCACGGAAAGCGCCGTGCGCATCACCCATCTGCCGACCAACATCGTCGCGCAGTGCCAGGCCGACCGCTCGCAGCACCGCAACCGCGCCACGGCGATGAACATGCTGAAGGCACGGCTCTACGAGCACGAGCTGCAGAAGCGCGAGGAAGTCGCCGCCGCCGAGCAGGCGCAGAAGACCGAGATTGGCTGGGGTCACCAGATCCGCAGCTACGTGCTGCAGCCCTACCAGATGGTAAAGGACCTGCGCACCGGCGTCGAGACGGGCAACGCCCAGGCCGTGCTCGACGGAGACATTGACCGCTTCCTCGAAGCTTCTCTCGCCGCACGGCTGGAGCGCGGCAAGGGGGCAGTGGAGGCAACCTAACGGTTCAAAGTCGAGGTCATGCCGTTCGACCGGCCACCAGCCTCGCGCGTTGCGAGGAACACGCCGGCCAGCACGAGCGCCGCGCCGACGACATGGTATGCGGCGAGCTGTTCGCCGAGCAGCACCCAAGCCAGCGCCGCCGTCCACAGCGGCGACAGGTACATGACGAGGCTCGCGACGCCTGGGCCGAGCGTGCGCTGCAGGCGGGCATATCCGGTATAGGCACCCCAGCCGGGCACAACGGCGACGATTACGACGGCGCCGATTGTCACAAGATCTAGTTTCGGCACGTCGCCGGCGAGCGCCTCGACGAGGTGGAACGGAGCAAGCACGACAAGGCCGGCCAGCGCGATGGCGGCGAGGCGCAGATTATGCTTCAGCGCCGTCGGCCGGTAGTGCAGCAGCACTACATAGATCGCCCAGTAAGTCGCGGCCGCGGCGATCCACAGATAGCCGGGTACGAAGGCGATGCGCAGCAGGACATCCGGGTCGCTGCGCATGATCAGCACCAGCACGCCGGCCAGCGACAGCGCCACGCCGACGAGTTGCCGCCGCGCCAGCCGCTCGCCGCCGGGCCGCGCCGCGAGCAGCACGATCAGCGCCGGCGAGGCGGCGTAGATGAGGCCAATATTGTTCGCCGTCGTCGTCGACGCACCGATATAGACGAAGGCGCCGCACACGCCCATTACCAGCGCGCCGAGAACGAGTAGGTCTCGCCACTCGCGCAGCGCCGCGACGCGCACCTGCCACAGCGGCCGATCCGTCACCGGCGCGAGCAGAACGAACACGCTGGCCCAGCGCCAGAAGGCCAGATCTACGGGCGGCGCATGCCCCTCGACGGCGCGTGCGACCAGCATGTTGGCGGCGAACATCGCCAGCACGAAGGCGAGCAGCGCGAAGGCCAACTAGCGCTCGACGAACGGAGATCGACGCGACAACGGCGGGTCGTTCCCCTGAGCGTGGATGCGGCGGGCCTCACAGCGCCTTCGCCGCCGCCAGAACCTCGGCGACGTGGCCGGGCACCTTCACCTTGCGCCACGCCTTGCGCACCTTGCCCTCGGTGTCGATCAGGAAGGTTGCGCGGTCGATACCCATGTACTTGCGGCCGTACATGGATTTTTCTATCCATGTCCCGTACGCCTCGCAGACCTTGCCATCCTCGTCGCTGGCCAGCGTGAAGGGCAGTTCGTACTTGGCCTTGAACTTGTCGTGGCTGGCGACGCTGTCCTTTGAGATACCGACGATCTCTGCCCTCGCCTTGCGGAAGTCGGGCAGGGCGTCGCGGAAGCCGCAGGCCTCGGCCGTGCAGCCTGTGGTGTCGTCCTTGGGATAGAAATAGACGATCACCGGCTTGACGCGCAGTTTCGACAGGGTCACCACACCGCCGCCATCGGTTGGCAGGGTGAAATCTGGCGCGCGCTTGCCTTCCTCGACGCTCATATTACGTTCTCCCCAGATGACGACGTTGCCGCGCGGAGTGCGTCGGCGGGCGCCTCGACGATGGTTTTCCAGTGCGCGTTGACGCGCGTGGCGATGGCGGCAACTTTCGCCTCGAGCCCGGCGAAGTCAACGGCCTCGCCGGCGCGGGCCAGCAACAGCTTCAACGGGGTCGGGTAGCCTTCCGGGTCGCGGCCTTCCTCGGCAGAGAGGCGCAGCAGGCCCTGCAGGTAACGCCAGAAGAGGGTGGCCTGCGCCAGATCGTCCGCCGTGCCGGCATCGAGTAGGCCGGCGTGGCCGAGCGCGCGGAAGGCATCGGCGGTGGCCGCGTTCAGGATTTCCGGATGGTTGTGGGCGTGCCGCAGCTCGAGGTACTGGGCGAGGAATTCGCAATCCACGAGCCCGCCGCGCGCGTGCTTGATCTGCCACGGCGAGATGGCGCGATTGGTCGCCGCCATGCGGGCGCGCATGTCGGCGACGGCGAGCAGCAGTGCATCGGCCGATCGCTCGCGGATCAGGGCGGCGTGGATGGCCGCGGCAATCCGGTCGGCGAATGGCGGCGCGGCCGCGACGATGCGAGCGCGCGTTAGCGCCAGATGTTCCCATGTCCACGCCGTGTCGGTCTGGTAGCGCGCGAAGGCGTCGAGGCTAACCGCCAGCGGACCGGCATTGCCTGAGGGGCGCAGGCGCATGTCGACAGCGAAGAGGCGCCCGTCGCCGGTCTGCGCCGTCAGGGCGTTGACAAGGCGCTGACTGAGGCGCTGCCAGTAATGCGACGGCGACAGCGGCTGCGCGCCGTCCGAGCGCAGATCCTCGATGTCCGGCACGTCGTAGAGGAAGACGAGGTCAAGGTCGGATCCGGCCGTCAATTCGCGACCGCCATATTTGCCCAGCGCGAGGACGGCGAAACCGTCGCCGGCGATGCGGCCGTGGCGGGCGGTAAATTCCGACCTCAGACGCGGGAGCAAGGCGCCGACGACTGCGTCCGCCATGTCGGCCATGGCCACGCCGGCGGCATCGATGTCTATGGCACCGCGCAGGATCTGCACGCCGATGCGGAACTGCACTTCGCCCGCCCAGCGCCGCGACAGATCCATCACGTCCTGCATGTCGCGCGCCTCGGCGAGACGTTCTTCGAGGCTGGCGCGCTGCGCTGCGGCTACACCCGGAGCGGCAAAGAAGCCGGGGTCGAGCACGGCGTCGAGCAGCAGCGGGTTGCGTGACAGGATTGCGGCCAGACGCGGCGACGTGCCCATGATCTCGGCGACGAGGTCGAGAAGCGGCGGATTGGAATGGAACAGCGAGAAAAGCTGCACACCGGCCGGCAGCCCGGCAAGGAAGGCGTCGAAGCGTCGCAACGCCTGGTCGGGATTGGCGGTGCGGGCGAAGGCGCCTAGCAGGGCCGGCATCAGCTCGGTGAGGATCTCGCGGGCGCGGGTGGAGCGCATCGCACGGTAGCGTCCGTGGTGCCAGCCGCGCACCTGGTCAGCGACGATGCTCGGCTCGGCATAGCCCATGCCGATCAATGTGGCAATCGTGTCCGGGTGGTCGTCGGCGCCGGTGAACACCAGCGCGCCCTCGGCACCCAGCGGGGCCGAATCCTCGAATAGCTCGGCGTAATGGCTTTCGACGAGGCGCAGCGTTGCCACCAGCTCCGCACGGAACGCGTCGGGCGTGTCGTAGCCGAGGAAACCGGCAAGGTGCGCGATGCCCTCGGCATCCGCAGGCAGACGCTGGGTCTGCTGGTCGGCGACCATCTGCAGGCGGTGTTCGAGGCGCCGCAAGTACCAGTAGGCACCGATCATGTCCTCGGCGACCGGCGCATCAATGCGGCCGGCAGCCACCAGTGCGCGGATCGCCGACACGGTGCGCGGGCTTCGCACGGACGGATCTCGGCCGCCCCAGATGAGTTGCTGCGTTTGCGCGAAGAACTCGACCTCGCGAATGCCGCCGCGGCCGACCTTGATGTCGTGCCCCTCGACGGCGACAGTGGAACCGCCCTTGTGCGCGTAGATCTGCCGCTTGATCGAGTGGATGTCCTGAATGGCAGCGAAATCGAGGTGGCGGCGCCACAGGAACGGCCGCAACTGGTTGAGGAACGCTTGCCCGGCGGCGATGTCGCCAGCCACCGGCCGGGCCTTGATCAGCGCCGCGCGCTCCCAGTTCTGGCCGAACGATTCGTAGTAGGTTAGTGCCGCCTCGGTGGAAATCGCCACCGGTGTGGCGCCCGGATCGGGTCGCAGGCGCAGATCGGTGCGAAAGACATATCCATCGCCCGTGCGTTCCTCGAGCATGCGCACCAATTCGCGGGTCATGCGTACGAAGGCCGGCTGCAATTCGTCGCGCGCCGCCGTCTCGATGTGCTCGTCGTCGAAAACGACGATAAGGTCGATATCGCTCGAATAGTTCAACTCGCGCGCGCCGAGCTTGCCGACCGCTAGGACGACATAGCCGGTGCCGATGGCCGGATCGGCGGGATCGGGCAGGACCAGCACATTGCGGCGCGCCGCGTCGGCCAGCAGATGCCGCACGGCGGTCGCCACGGCGGCGTCGCAGAAGGCCGACAGGCGTTCGACCACGGTCTCGACCGGCCAGATCCCACCGAGGTCGGCCAGCGCCGTCACCAACGCCGCGCGCCATCTCGCCTGCCGCAGGCTGGCCATCACGGCGCGGCGGTCTGGCGTCGCCGGGTCGAGGGCCGCCAGATCGGCCAGAACCGATGCCCAGGCGGCCTCTAGGCCGGCATCGAACAGGCCGAGCGTCCAGCCCATGTCGCGCAGCAGCAGTGTGGTAAGGTATGGACTGCCGGAGAAAATGCCGGCGAGAAGGCGGGCCGACCGTTCGTCCGCAACCAGTTCGTGGGCAAACCCGGCCAGCGTCTCGCCACTGCGCTGGGCGGCCTCGTACCAGCGTGCCAGTCCGGTTTCTACACGGGCCGGGTCGGCGGCGCGCGGCAGCCGCGCGAGCTCGGCGATGAATGACAAATACATGGGCACCGGCGAGAATTTCACGCAGACTGGGCGAGGACGGGAGACCGGTCAAGCGGACCAGCCGCTCAGGACGGGAACGGGCAGGCGTTTGTTGATCGCGCGGACATCCAGGCTCGCTCTCCAGTTCGTGGCTGCGTTGGTCATCGGCATCGGCCTGCTGGCGGGCTTCGCCGCGTGGCAACTGGGCCGCGGCCCGGTATCGCTGGACTTTCTCACCCCATACATCGAGGACGAGCTAACCGCGCCGGATGCGCCGGCGCACGTCAGGCTGGGCCGCACGGTGCTGCTCTGGGCAGGCATCGACCGGGCGCTCGACGTGCGCGTCATCGATTTGCGGCTGGTTGGCGCCGACGGGCGGGTATTCGCCTCGGTGCCCGAGGCGTCGGTGCGTTTCAGCTTGCGCGCCTTGCTGGCAGGCGTCATTGCGCCGACCGAGATTGAACTGCTTGGCCCCCGCCTGAAGGTGGTGAGGCGCGAGGACGGCACGGTCGATCTCGGCATCGACCATGGCGTCGAGGGGGACGAAGCGGCGGACGGCGAGGCCGCGGCGGTGATCGCCAGGCTGCTCGAGGGCTTTTATTTGCCCCCGACGCCGGACAGGTCGATTGGCTGGCTCACGCGCATCGCTGTCAATTCGGGGTTTCTGACCGTCGATGATCGGCGCAACGGCGTCGTCTGGACAGCGCCGAGCGTGACCCTCGCCATCGATCGCGACGAGAAAGGACTTGTCGGCGGGGGTACGCTTGTGGTCGAGCAGGGAGACCTGCGCGGTCGCTTCGAAATATCGTCGCGCTGGACGCATGGGCGCGGCCTCGAACTCGAGCTCGGCTTCGCGGACATGCCGCCGTCCATGCTCGCGGCGATCGAGCCGATCTTCTCCCCGCTCGCCCGCATCGACCTGCCGCTGACCGGAACACTGGCCGCGACGCTGGGGCCGACGCTCGAGCCGGACGGCTTGTCGTTCGATCTCACCGGCGGTGCCGGCACACTATCCCTGCCGGAATTCTACAAGGAGCGCCTTGCGGTCTCCCAGGTCGTCCTGCGCGGCCGCATCGAGGCCGCGGCCAGACGCCTGATCGTCGACGAGGCGCGCTTCGATCTAGGCGGACCGATTGCGGCGATGCGCGCCGAGGTGACGCGACGGGACGGCCATATCGCCGTCAGCCTCGATGCCGAGGCACATGCCGTCCTGCTCGACGAACTGGCCGGCTTCTGGCCGGAATCCCTGGGCCCCGAACCGCGCGCCTGGGTCACTAATAATATAACCGGCGGCATCGTCCATACGGCGCGGCTGCATTTGGCCGGTCGCGCGCCGGAAGGCAACCCGATGGCACTGGCGGTCAGCGAATTGAGTGGCGACATGTCGGGGAGCGACATCGTTGTCCATTTCCTTCGCCCCATGGAACCCGTGCGTGGGGTGCGGGCGCGCGCCGAGTTCGATGCCGACCGCCTCACCATCACCGCAGACGCCGGGCAGATGCCTGGCACGCAGCTGGAGACCGCGAGGATCGATATCCGCGGCCTCGCGGCGGCGACCGGCAGTGTGGCGACGATCGATATCGCCGTCGCGGCGACGGGCGCCGTCCGGCAGGCACTCGAAGTGATCGACCAGAAGCCGCTCGGCTACGCCAGCGCCCTCGGTATTTCGCCGGCAAGCGTATCCGGGAGGCACCGTACCGAGGTGATCGTACGGTTTCCGCTGCTTAAGGAGATTCGGTTTGCGGAAGTCGATGTTAGCGCGAAATCGCGACTCGATGACCTGTCTTTGGCCGAGGGGCCGCTCGGCCAGCCGGTCACAGGTGGTGCGGTCGGGCTGACGGTCGATCCGAAGCAGCTTGTCGCCGAGGGGTATTTGCGACTCGGCGACATACCGACGACGGCGAAATGGACCGAGCGCCTGGGTGTCGGGGCCGGTCCGCGACGGCGCTACGAGGCGCGTTTCTCGCTCGATGCGGCACAGCGTGCCGCGCTCGGTGTCGAGACAGTGCCATGGCTCGACGGCACGGTCGTGGTAATACTGGACCATGCCGTCGCCGCCGATGGCAGCGCCAGCGGCGGCGCGGACCTCGACCTGGCTGGCGCGGCGCTCGATCTGGAACCGCTCGGCTGGTCAAAGGCGGCCGGGACGGCCGGGCGAGCCAGACTGCGCTGGGATATCGTCGGCGACAGGCTGGCCCGTCTGCCGGAGATCGCGGTCGATGCCAGCGATCTAGCCGTTGCCGGTTCGGTCGACTTCGCCTCGGGCGATGGGGCGGCACCGCCCGCGCTCCGGCGGGTTACGGTCGACAAGTTGGTCCTGCCCGGCACCGATATTTCTGGCACCGTCGCATTCGGTGGATCGAACGGCCCTGAGGTGGAGCTGGCCGGCCGCGAACTCGATCTGCGCAAATTGGTCGAGCACTTTGACGACAGCGGCGAGGACGGTTCCGTGCCACTGATCGTGCGGGTGAAGCCCGAGGCACCGCTCGGCAAGGTCCGCCTGGGCGAGCAGACGGTCATGACCGATCTGTCGGGGATGATAGAGTTAGGCACGGGGACAGCGCGCTCCGCGCATTTGGCGGCGACACTTCCCGGCGGCGGCAATTTTGCCCTCGACCTGGTGCCGGTCGACGGCAGGCGTCGCACATTGTCGATCGCGTCCGACGACGCCGGTGCAATTCTTCATGCGCTCGACTGGTCCGATAATATCAGGGGCGGACAGCTACGGGTCGTCGGCCATTTCGACGATGGCATGCCGGGCCGTCCGCTCGATGCGGTGGCGTCCATCGAGGATTTCGTCCTGCTCGACGGTCCCGCCCTCGCGAAGCTGATCTCGATGGTCTCGCCCATCGGCATCGTCGATGCCCTTTCCGGGCCCGGCATCGGCTTCAGCCGGCTGGAGGTGCCGCTGACGGTCACGCCCGAGACGATTACGTTGCGGTCGGTCCGGGCGCGCGGCGCGGACCTTGGCCTTCTGGCCAACGGTACGATCACGCGCGGCACGGGTACGCTGGATATTTCCGGCGAAATCGCGCCGGTGCGCACGCTGAACGCGCTACTGGCCAATATTCCTATCATCGGCACGCTGCTGTCCGGCGGCGGGCAGTCCATCTTCGCCTGGACATGGATGGCGAAGGGTACGGTCGCTGAGCCAGATTTCAGCATCAATCCGCTGTCCGTGCTGACCCCTGGCTTTGTCCGGCGGATCATCGAGGGACTGGGTGACGTCAGCGATACCGAGGCCGGGGACGTTCCGCCCGGCGAACAGCGGCAGCAATAGGCGTCGGAGGCTTCAGGCGGGAACGATCAGCGCGTGGCGCTTGCGGCCCGCCGACAGCTTGACGATTCCGTCGGGGGACAGGTTGGCGAGCGTTATGCGCGCATTCTCGTCCGTCGCAACCGTATCGTTCACGCGAGCGCCGCCGCCGCGGATTAGGCGGCGGGCTTCTCCCCCCGATGCCGCAAGGCCGGCGCGGGTCAGCAGGGAGAACAGCGGCAGCCCCTGAGCCAGCTCCACGCGAGCCACCTCGATGCGTGACAGGGCCTCGCCGAACGTCCCTTCCTCGAAGGTGAGGCGGGCCGATTCGGCTGCCTCGCCGGCGGCGCCGTGGCCATGTGCCAGCACCGTCGCCTCCGTTGCCAGCACCTTCTTCGCCTCGTTGATCTCGGCGCCGCCAAGTGCTTCGAGGCGCGTGATCTCGGCCAGCGGCAGGTCGGTGAACAGGCGCAGGAAGCGGCCGACGTCGCCGTCTTCGGTATTGCGCCAGAATTGCCAGTATTCGTAAGGTGACACGCGTTCTGGCGCGAGCCAGACGGCGCCGGCGGCGGTCTTGCCCATCTTGGTACCCGAGGCGGTGGTGATCAGCCGCGTGGTGACGCCCTGCAGCTCCTTGTCGTCCAGGCGCCGGCCCAACTCGACGCCATTGACGATGTTGCCCCACTGGTCGGAGCCGCCCATCTGCAGGACGCAGCCGTTGCGCCGCGCCAGTTCGACGAAATCGTAGGCCTGCAGGATCATGTAGTTGAATTCGAGAAAGGTCAGCGGCTGCTCGCGATCGAGCCGCAGCTTCACAGACTCGAAGGTCAGCATGCGGTTGATGGTGAAATGCTGGCCGACCTCGCGCAGGAAGGGGATATAGGCGAGCCCGTCGAGCCAGTCGGCGTTGTTCACCAGCAGAGCTTCCGTTGGCCCGACACCGAAATCGACGAAGGCGCCGAAGGCGCGGCGGATGCCAGTGATGTTGGAGGAGATCTGTTCGTCCGACAGCAGCCGGCGCGTCTCGTCCTTGCCCGATGGGTCGCCGATCCTGGTGGTGCCGCCGCCCATAAGCACGATCGGGCGATGGCCGGTCTGCTGCAGGCGGCGCAGCAACATGATCTGGACCAACGAACCGACATGCAGGCTGTCGGCCGTGGCATCGAAGCCAATATAGCCGGCGATGGGGCCGGCGGCGGCCAGCACGTCGAGGCCGTCGAGGTCGGTTGCCTGGTGCAGGTAACCGCGCTCGACGATAATATTGACGAACTCAGACTTATAGCGCGCCATGTGTCCCTGCCGGTTGCCGGCCAATTCTTTGGGCCTGGCCTCATAGCACGGTCCGGCGGAGGCGTGCCATGCCGGGCGGCGCAGGGAGGAATATGAGCGGTCTACGCCTTGCCGCCGGCCTGATGAGCGGCACCTCCATGGACGGCATCGACGCCGCGCTGATAGAGACCGACGGGCGGCGTCATGTACGCCCTCTGGCGGCCGCGACGGTTCCCTATGACCGCGCTTTCCGTGCTCGGCTGCGCAGCGTCCTCGGCGAGCGCGGGCCGGTCGCGGAGGTCGAGCGCGAGTTGACCGACCGGCATGCCGAGGCCGTTCGCCATCTGCTCGCCGATGGCGGGGTTGCCGCGGCGGAGGTCGCGGTGGCGGGCTTCCATGGCCACACCATACTGCACGATCCGGCGCATCGCCGGACGCGGCAGATCGGCGACGGCGCGCGGCTGGCCGCGGCCATCGGCATCGACGTCGTGGCCGATTTCCGCTCGGCCGACGTCGCCGCCGGCGGGCAGGGCGCCCCGCTCGCACCCGGTTACCATGCCGCGCTCGTCGCAGGCCTCGAACGGCCGCTGGCGGTGCTCAACCTCGGCGGTGTCGGCAACGTCACCTGGATCGGCGCGCGCGACGACGATTTGCTGGCCTTCGACACCGGGCCAGGCAATGCGCTGAGCGACGACTGGGTCGCCGCGCATACCGACATGGCCTTCGATGCCGGCGGCGCACTGGCGGCGCGCGGACACGTCCACAAGGAGGCGCTGATGAGCCTGCTGGACAACCCGTACTTCGCGCGCCGCCCGCCCAAATCGCTCGACCGCGACGATTTCAGCTCGGCGCCCTGTGCCGGCCTGTCCGCCGCCGATGGCGCCGCAACGCTCGCCGCCTTCACCGTCGCGGCGGTTGCGGCCGGCGTCGCGCATCTGCCGGTGCCACCGCGTCGCTGGCTCATCACCGGCGGTGGCCGCCATAACGAGACGTTGCTGGCCGGTCTCGCGCACGCTCTAGGCGTTCCGGTGGCGCCAGTCGAGGCGGTGGGCTGGGACGGCGACGCGCTGGAGGCGCAGGCCTTCGCCTGGCTTGCGGTGCGTGCGCTGGACGGGCAGCCGCTGTCCTGGCCGGGCACGACGGGCGTGCCGGCGCCACGGACTGGCGGCCGGCTTTTCCGCGCCGATTGTCAGGCGAACACGCCGGCAGCGACCGGGCCGGAGCTTTCTAGGGGCGCAACCGGAAAGGCTGTCACGACATGAAAGCGCAGCGCTCCGCCGCTGCCGCCGGCGGCGGAGACGCGCTCGAAGATTTCACCGATATTGGCGCGCATCGCTGCCGGCAGAGGCGCCAGGGCACGGATCAGCAGATCGAAGAGCTGCCCGGCGACGAGGCCGTCGAACTGCATCCGGCCGAGCCGAGACAACGCCGTCTCGACCACGAACCGGAGGTTGCCTTCGCCATCTCCTGCATCGCGCCCGCCGCGAAGGTAGACGAGAATTTGGTCGAAGCGCCCGTCGTCTAACAGCGGCACCAGCGCCACGCGCCACCCGTCGCCAGCCGGCTCGGTTGCCCCCGCGCGAAGCGGCCGAAATCCTGCCCAGGCGCTCGCCCAGCGAACGTTGACCAGCACGGGCCAGGGCATCTGAGTTAACCTCGCCTTAACCCTGATTGCCGCATTTTGCCGTCGTTCCGGTGCGACCAGCGGTGATCCTGCCGCCGGCCGGCCGGCAAGGACTGCGGCACCGATGAAGATCTACGGTCCCGGCCCGGTACGCCCCGGCACGATCCGACGCCTCGATCAACTGCGCCGCCACGCGGCCCACGGGATCGGTGTCCGCGAACCGGCGCGAGACATCGTCCTTGGGCAGCCGCGCGTAGACCACCGGCGTAAATGTCTGCACGTTTGAACACAGGATGTTGAACTTCGTTGCCTCGTTGTTCGTCATGCTGCGATTGTCGTCGCGGTAGCGCCGGACGATCTTGGTCGTCCGCGCCTCCCACTTCTTGAACTCGTTGTCGTAGGTGCTGACAGTGTTCAGCCACTTCTGCAGATCGGTGCCGGTGGGTGCCATTATCGTCTTTCCAAGAGCGTGTTTTGGACGAGCGAGAGGCTTGTGGAATTAGCTATTATGCTTTACTCCTAAACCTATGGGCGATCTGATCTCCATCTCGGTGTACGAAGCGCGCAAGGACGGCCGCTCAGCAACCGAGGAAGGTGCCGCGAACTATCGCGCCTACATCCAATGGCGTCGTACCGATCCTAATAATATGCGCCAACTCAATCCCCCTTGTCCGATTGTCCTTGCCACTCTTGAAAGGCCATCAGGCCCACCGGAGTTGCGAGTAGTGCCGACATCAAAGTAGCATCGCCCGCACGCAGTTTGGCTTCCATCTGCTTTAGCGTAATGCCGAGGTGCTTGGCTTTGTCGGCAATCAGTTCCTCGAA
>SHWB01000020.1 GCA_009691025.1 Alphaproteobacteria bacterium | reverse complement strand
CCAGGTGCTGATGCCGCGCCTCGCCTCCGACATCGTGCCGGCGCTGATGGCGTCGCGCGACGGCGCACTAGCGCATTTCGACCTGCGCTGGCGCCCGGAGGCCGCGCTGACCGTGGTGATGGCGACTAACGGCTATCCCTGCAGCTACGGGCGCGGCAGCGAGATAAGCGGCCTCGACGCCATCAATTCCGGCGCGGCCATCGTCTTCCACGCCGGTACGAAGGTCGCCAACGGCAAGGTGCTGGCCGATGGCGGACGCGTGCTGGCCGTCACCGCGCTCGGCAAGACCGTCGCGCAGGCCCAGGCGAAGGCGTATGCTGCGGTCGACCGCATCGACTGGCCCGGCGGCTTCTGCCGGCGGGACATCGGCTGGCGCGCCGTGGCGCGCGAGCGCAGCGAGGGGAGCGGACGGTAAGCTAAACGTTCGAACTTTCGGCCTAAGACAACCGCGCCTGGCGCCTCGCCCCGGCGGCGCCGGCCCGCCCGGACGACACGCCCGACGAGGGCGTCGTGATGCTGCGTCCGCGCCGCGTCGCCGCCACGCGGACCCGCACGGCCGCCGCCGAGGATTCCGCCGAGCCACAAGGCGGCTGGCGCCTCGCCAGGCGCTGAGGCACGCGCTCTTATTTTCTGCCCGGTTTTCCGTCGCCTGGGCGTGAGCCAATGAGATTCGCCGTCAGGCAGTTGAAATTTAAGTATATCGTACAATATATCTTATTAGTACCTAATGACCTGACGACGCAGATGCGTTACGCAACCGATACGAACGACGACAGAGGCTGGCGCGGCCAGTGCCGCCGCCGGCATCGCCACAACGGCGAGGAGCACGACATGCACGACGCGGGCGAACGCGGCGGCCATCGCCACCGGCGCGGCCGGCACGGCTCTCACGGCGACATGCCCTGGGGTAGCCGGCGGTTCTTCGGCGCGGGGGAGATGCGGCTGGCGCTGCTGTCCCTCCTCGCGGAGGAGCCGCAGCACGGCTACGAGCTGATGCGGCGGCTGGAAGACCGGCTGGAGGGCGCCTATACCGCGAGCCCCGGCGCGATCTACCCGACCCTGCAATTGCTTGAGGACGAAGGCCTGATCGCCATCGACAGCTCCGCCAGCAGGAAGGTCTGCTCGCTGACCGCCGAGGGCCGACGCCTCGTCGCCGCCGAGGCCGAAACCATCGCCGCCCTGTGGGCGCGCGCCGCCGACCGCCGCGCGGTCGACTTCTCCGACACGCCGGCGATGCCGTCACTGGCGGGGCCGCTGCGCGGCCTTCTGACGGCAATCAAGGCAAGTGCCCGGCGGGCGCCCGACGCGGCGGCTCTGGCCAAAATCCAGGCCGCCATCGACGCAGCGCGCGAGCGCATCGACACCATCGGCCGCTGACCGGCCGCTACTCCTTGCGGGTCTTTTCCAGCGCCTCAACCTGGCGGCGCAGCGCGTCGAGCTGGCCCTTGAGGTCGTCGAGCACCGCGCCGGGCTCGGCAGTGCCGGGCTCGCCGTCCTGTGCCTCGCCCTTGCCGGCGCCGTTGGCCCGCCCGAGGGGCGTGAACATCTGCAGGGCCCGCTCGAACATCGCGAGGTTCTGCCGCCCGAGGTCTTCCCAGCGCCCTAAGGGGAACATGCCGCCCATGGCTTCCGTCATGGTCGAGCGCAACCGCTCCTGGTTCCGGCCGAAGGCCTGCATCGTATATTCGAGGTAATTGGGCACGATCGCCTGCAGGCTGTCACCGTACAGGGCGATGAGCTGGCGCAGGAAATTCACCGGCAGCAGGTTATGGCCCTTGCTCTCCTCCTCGAAGATGATCTGGGTGAGGACGGAGCGGGTGATGTCGGCATTGGTCTTGGCGTCGACGACGGTGAAATCCTGCCCGTCGCGCACCATGACGGAGAGGTCGTCGAGCGTGACGTAGCTCGACGTGGCCGTGTTGTAGAGCCGCCGGTTGGCGTATTTCTTGATCCTGATCGGCTCTTTCTGCGGGGTATCGTTCATTCGGGCGTCCCGCACTGCGAAGGTCATCACTGCAATGCACTATAGCAGATTACCGTGATCGTGCCGCAGCGCAACGCATGCCCCGATTTTCGCCTCTCCCGGAGGGAGAGGGCTTCCCGGCCTGGCGAGCTGAGCGAGCCTAGTCCGGGAATGGTGAGGGGTTACGCCAGCGGCCGTTTTCCGCAATTCCGCTTAACCCCTCACCCTTGCGGCCTAGGCGTCTCGGCCGCTGTCGCGGCCTGCGACACCAAGGCCGCAAGCCCTCTCCCTTTGGGAGAGGAGGGGCGGTATGGTGCCCGCCATGGCCGAGACGCCCGATACCGCCGCGCTTGCCCGCCGCTGGCTCGATTTGTGGGAGGACGAGCTTGCGGCCTTCGCGACCGACCACGGACTGGCAGGCCCGCTCGCCGGCCTGCTCGCGGCCTTCGCCCGCTTCGTCCCCGCCGGCCGGGCGGACAGCGGTGACGGCGGCCCCGCCACCCCGCCGCGGCCCGCGGCCGCTAGCCCTGCATCTGGCGACGGCGCTGGCGGCCTGGACCAGTTCGCCCATCGGCTGGACGCTCTCGAACTACGGCTCGCCCGACTCGAACGCGCCGGAAAATCCGCCGCCGCAAAGGCCTGTCCGGCTAAAAGCCGCCCCCGCGCCAAAAAGCGCGGGAAGCCCGCCGGAAAGTGACTTTCTCGCTGCGCTGACCGCCGAGGCCATGCGCCGCGCCGAGGCTCTGGCGCAGGGCATCGCCGCCTATCGGGCGCATCCCTGGCGTCGCAACCTGCCGGCCCCGCCGGTGCTGTGGCGCGAGGGCACGACGAGCCTGCTCGATTTCGGCTCGCCGGGCGGCATGCCTGTGCTGGTCGTCCCGTCGCTGATCAACCGTGCCTACATCCTCGACCTCGCGCAGGGCCGGAGTCTGATGCGCTGGCTGTCCGGCCAGGGGCTGCGGCCGCTGCTGGTCGACTGGGACGCGCCGGGACCGGCCGAACGGGCCCTCGACCTGACGGGTTACGTCGCCGGGCGCCTGTCGGGCGCGCTGGAACAGGCCAGGGCGCTGGCGGAGGGCGCCGCCGTGCCTGTCATCGGCTACTGCATGGGCGGGTTGCTGGCCCTGGCGCTGGCAGCGCACCGGCCCGATGCCGTCTCGCGCCTCGCGCTGCTGGCGACCCCGTGGGATTTCCACGCCGAGCGGGCCGAGACGGCGCGCATTGCAGGGACCATGCTCGACCTGTGGGAACCGGCTCTCGAAGCGCTCGGCGAACTGCCGGTCGACCTGTTGCAGGCGCTGTTCTGGACCATCGATCCGCTGCAGGTGGTGCGCAAGTTCGTCGCTTTCGCCGCCCTCGATCCGGCTTCGCCGCGCGCGGCCGATTTCGTCGCCATCGAGGACTGGCTGAACGACGGCGTCGGCCTCGCTTTGCCCGTCGCGCGCGAATGCCTCGCCGGCTGGTACGGCGCCAACACCCCGGCGCGGGGCGAATGGCGCATCGCCGGGCGCCGGGTCGATCCGGGGCGCATCGCCGTGCCGTCGCTGGTCGTGGTGCCGAGCCAGGACCGCATCGTGCCGCCGCCCTCCGCCCGCGCCCTTGCCGCTCGCCTGCGGCAGGCCGACATCCTGTCTCCGGCGGCCGGCCATATCGGCATGGTCGCCGGCGCCCGCGCCGAGGAGGCGGTGTGGCGACCCCTCGCCGCCTTCCTCGCGGCCGCGCCGGCGCGCGCACGGACTCGCCCACGCCGGCCCGAGCGGCTATAGGTAACGCACCCTTTCCATGGACGGCCGGGACCGCCAGCCGCGCCCGACGCTATTCGCTGTCAGGAGCCAGCCCCATGTCGGAAGTCAATCGTCGGTGCCGCCTGCACACCGATCGGTTCGTTCAACGGCGCGCTCGCCGGCCTTACCGCCGCGGAACTCGGCACCATCGCGATCAGGGAAGCGATGAGCCGCGCGAAGGTCGAGGACGGCGATGTCGGCGAGGTCGTGCTCGGCCAGGTGCTGACCGCGGCGACCGGCATGAACCCGGCCAGCCAGGCGTCTCTGGCCGCCGTCATCCCCGATTAGCGCACGTCCTATCTGGTCAACCAGGTGTGGTTCCGGCCTGCGCGCCGTCGCCCAGGGCTTCCAGGCGATCCGCCTCGGCGATCAATCGGTCGTCGCCGGCGGCGGTCAAGAGAGCATGTCGAACGCGCCGCACGCCGCGCAGTTGCGCAACGGCCACAAGATGGGCGACGTGACCTTCATCGACACCATGATCCGCGACGGCCTGTGGTGCGCCATGATGGGCTACCACATGGGCACCACGGCGGAGAACGTGGCGCGCGGCTTCCAGATCACCCGCGACCAGCAGGACAGATTCGCCGCCACCTAGCAGAAGCGCGCCGAGGCGGCGCAGAAGGCCGGCCGTTTCAAGGACGAGATCGTTACGGTCACCATCAAGGTACGCAAGGGCGACACGGTGGTCGATACCGACTAATATCCGCGCGCCGGCACGACCGCTGAGGCGCTGGCGAAGCTGCGCCCGGCCTTCGACAAGGACGGCACCGTGACCACCGGCAATGCCTCCGGCATCAACGACGGCGCCGCCGCGCTGGTGCTGATGTCCGACGCCGAGGCGGCGAAGCGCGGCGCGAAGCCGCTCGCGCGCATCGTCTCCTGGGCGACCGCCGGAGTCGACCCGGCGGTGATGGGCACCGGCCCGGTACCCGCCTCGCGCAAGGCACTGGAGCGCGCCGGCTGGTCGGTCGGCGACCCCGACCTCGTCGAGGCCAACGAGGCCTTCGCCGAGCAGGCGCTGGCCGTCAACCGCGGCCTCGTCTGGGACACCGCGAAGGTCAACGTCAATGGCGGCGACATCGCGCTGGGCCACCCCATCGGCGCCTCGGGCGCGCGCGTGCTGATCACGCTGCTCCACGAGATGCAGCGCCGCGACGCGAGGAAGGGCCTCGCCACGCTGTGCATCGGCGGCGGCATGGGCATCGCCATGTGCGTGGCGCGCGCCTAACACGAAAGAGAAAGCCCGCGGTCATCGACCACGAGCTATAAAAAGACCGTCATCAGGGAGGATTTCATGGGCAGAGTTGCCCTCGTCACCGGCGGCACGCGCGGCATCGGAGAGGCGATTTCCGTCGGCCTCAAGGCCGCCGGCCGCACCGTCGTCGCCAACTACGCCGGCAACGAGCACGCCGCGCGCGACTTCCACGAGAGCACCAGCATCCCGATATACAAGTTCGACGTCTCCAAGCACACCGAGGTGCAGGCGGCGATGGCCCTAATCGAGTCCGAGGTCGGGCCGGTCGAGATCCTCGTCAACAATGCCGGCATCACGCGCGACCGCACTATGCACCGCATGACGAACGAGGACTGGCAGGCGGTGATAGACACCAATCTCGGTGGTTGCTTCAACTGCTCGCGCTGCGTCATCGACGGCATGCGCGCGCGCCGCTGGGGCCGCATCGTCAACATCGGCTCGATCAACGGCCAGGCTGGCCAGTACGGCCAGGTCAACTATGCCGCCGCCAAGTCGGGCATCCACGGCTTCACCAAGGCGATGGCCCAGGAAGGCGCGCCGCACGGCATCACCGTCAACGCCATCGCGCCCGGCTATGTCGACACCGACATGGTGCGCGCCGTGCCGCCGGACGTGCTGGAGAAGATCATCTCCCGCATCCCGGTCGGCCGGCTGGGCCGCGCCGACGACATCGCGCGCGGCGTGCTGTTCCTCACCGCCGATTCGTCCGACTTCATCACCGGCTCGACCCTGTCGATCAACGGCGGCCAGCACATGTACTGAGGCGGTGGGGTGGTGGAGCCTTCCTTGCCACCGCCGGCCCTCGTCCTTCGAGACGCCGGGCTTGCTACCGGCTCATCAGGATGAGGCCATTTCCGCTTGCGTGAACACGACATTTCCCCACGATCCTCACCCTGAGGAGACGCCCGAAGGGTGGCGTATCGAAGGGCGAGGATCGTCAGCGGACGACCTCCGCGCTCAGGCCCGATTGTCCGTCAGAGGCAACAGTCGGGTCACGTGGCCCATCTTGCGGACGGGGCGGATCTTATCCTTGCCGTAGAGGTGCAGCCGGGCGCCGGGCTCGGCCAGCAGGTCCAGCCAGGCGCGGACATCGTCGCCCAGCAGATTGTCCATCACCGCGTCGGCATGGCGGTCCGTGCTTCCCAACGGCAGGCCGCAGACGGCGCGCACGAGCTGCTCGAACTGGCTGGTCGCCGCGGCGTCGATCGTCCAGTGGCCGGAATTGTGCGGCCGCGGCGCCAGCTCGTTGACCAGCAGGCGCCCCGACGGCATCACGAACAATTCCACTGCCAGCAGGCCGACAAGGTCGAGAGCTGTCGCCAGACGCTCGCCGATGCGCGTGGCGCGGCGGCGCACGGCGGCCGGTAGCGGCGCCGGCACTATTGTGCGCGACAGCACATGGTCGAGGTGATGGTTCTCCACCGGCACCCAGCTTGCGGTGCGCCCGTCGGTGCCGCGCGCGACGATGACGGAGGCCTCGCTGGCGAAGGCGACGCGGCGCTCGAGGATGGCGCCGTGACGGTCCGGTCGGATGGCCTCCCAGGCGGCGCCGGCATCGCCCACACGGTCCACCCTGGCCTGCCACTTGCCGTCGTAGCCGAGGCGGTTGGTCTTTAGGATTGCCGGAGCACCCGTCTTCGCCAGCGCGGCCGCGAGGTCGCCCCGGCGAGGCACGGCGGCCCAGCTGGCGGTCGCCACGCCGGCATCGTTGATAAAGCTCTTTTCCACGGCGCGATCCTGCGCCACGGACAGGGCCAGTGCATCGGGACGCGTCGGCACGCGGCGTGCGAGCCGGCGCAGCGCGGCGGCGGGCACGTTCTCGAACTCGACCGTCACGACGTCGACGGCACGGGCGAAACGGTCGAGCGCCGCCTTGTCGTCGAAACGCGCGATGGTGGCGGCTGCGGCGACCTGCGCCGCCGGCTCGTCGGACGATTGGCAGAAGACGTGGCAGCGATAGCCGAGGCGGGCCGCCGCCAAGGCTGTCATGCGGCCGAGCTGGCCGCCGCCGATAATGCCGATTGTGGCGCCGGGCGCCAGGGCCGGACCGGTCACGGGCGGGCGAGCGTTTCGGCCTCGTCCGCCGGCGACTCGGCGACGGCCTCCGTCTGCCGCGCCCGCCAGGCGTCCAGCGCCGCGGCGACCGCAGGATCGCCCAGCGCCAGCACGGCGGCGGCGAGCAGCGCGGCGTTGATGGCGCCGGCCTTGCCGATAGCCAAGGTACCGACCGGCACGCCGGCGGGCATCTGGACGATCGACAGCAGGCTGTCCATGCCCGACAGGGCCTTCGACTCGACCGGGACGCCGAACACCGGCAGCGGCGTCATCGCCGCCGTCATGCCCGGCAGATGGGCGGCGCCGCCGGCCCCGGCGATGATGACTGCGAGGCCGCGCGCGCGCGCGCCCTTGGCATAGGCGGCCAGCCGGTCGGGGGTGCGATGGGCCGAGACGATGCGGCGATCATGGGCGATGCCGAGTGCCGCCAGCGTGTCGGCGGCGTGGCGCATCGTCTCCCAGTCGGACTGGCTGCCCATGATGATGCCGACTCTGGGTGCTGGCATCGCCTCGCTCCGTCGGCCAGGGCGCCCCGCCGCCCCGAAAAGCCGCGGATTATAGGGTCCGGCGCCGGCGGCGCAAGCTGCCCGACCGGCGTCGGCGCGATGCGCACGCGCCGCAGCCGGGGTACGGCATCATGTGCCTTAGCCACCATAGCACAACCATTCGTTAACCGTTATCCTCCTATCGTTGCAGTACGACCCGGCATCGCCTGTGGTGCTATGGTCTGCCGGGGCAGGCGTGCGGCTGATGAGACCGGCCGCAATGAAGCTCGGGGACGCTGGCCCGGTACGGGGGCCTGGCATGATCCGGCCGGTACGCGGCGTGCGCGCCGCCAGCCAGTCTGGCACTGTCGAAACCGCGGCGCCGCTGGCCGACGCCGCCAGCATCGCCGGCATCCCGGAATCCGAGATCACGCCGAAGGTCCGTCAGGCCCTCGACATGCTGATGGCCGAGGTCAAGCGCATGCGCGAGGAGCTGCATCGCTCGCAGCAGCGCGTCGCCTACCTCGAGAAACTAGCAGACGAAGATACGCTGGTCCCGGTGCCCAACCGCCGCGCATTCGTGCGCTAACTCGGGCGGATGATGGCCTATGCAGAACGCTATGGCGCACGCTCATCGGTGGTCTATTTCGACATCGACGTGATGAAGGCGATCAACGACGAGCACGGCCACGCCGCGGGCGATGCCGCGCTGCGCCATGTCGGCGACGTGCTGACCGTACACATCCGCGAATCCGATACCGTCGGTCGCCTCGGTAGCTACGAGTTCGGCGTCATCCCCGTCCAGGCCGATTCGCGCGCTGCGGTCGAGAAGGCCGCCTCGCTGACGGCCGCTATCGAAGGCCATTCGCTCGACTGGGAAGGCCCTCGCCTGAGGCTGTCGGTGTTGTGGGGCGCCTGCCCCTTCGACGGCAAGGAAAACGCCGGCGAGGCGCTCGGCCGGGCCGACCGGGCGATGTATGCCCACAAGCAGCAGGGCGCCGACGGCGGCAACTGGCGCTGAGCCTTTCCGGCTAGCGGGTTCCCAGCACGGCCAGCAGCGCCGAGAGCGTCACCGCCGAGGCGATTGTGGTAGCAAGGATCGCCGCCGAGGAGCGCTGCACATATATGCCGTAGCGCTGGGCGACGACGAGGGCCAGCGCCCCGGTCGGCAGGGCGGCCATCAGCACCGCGCCGCGCAGTTACTCCGTGTCGTGCGGGATCAACCATAGCGCCATCGCCCAGGTCGCCAGCGGCTGGACGACCAGCCAGTCGACTTCGCCGGCCTCGGCGGCGAGCGGCTTGCCCACCAGGAACAGCCCCATCGCGAACAGCGCGCATGGACCCGCCGCGGAGCCGAGCAGCCCGGCGAGGTTGACCAGCGCCGCCGGCAGCGGCAGCCCCGCCGCCTACCACGCGATGCCGGCGAGCGGGGCGAGCAGCAGCAGCCCGGTCGCCGCGGCGCGACCGGCACTCAGCAGCGCCCGGCCAACGTCGGCGGCGGCATTCTCGCCAAAATCGACGGCGAAGATGGCGAGCCCGGTGACGATCGCGCCGTTGATCACCGTGGGGATGATCGCCGGCAGCGTGCCCTCAGGCCCGAAGCCGGCGAGGAACAGCGGTATTCCCATGTAGCCGGTGTTGGAGACCATGGTGTGCAGGGACAGCGCCCCGCCGCGATTGGCGAAGACGTAGCGTCCTACAAGGGCTGCCGGCACCGCCGTCGCCGCCATGCCAAAACAGACGACGGCAATGTAGTCCCAGGCGAAAATGCGGGCGAGCGGCACCTGCGCCATCGAAAGGAACAGCAGCGGCGGCAGCGCGAACCAGTAGACGAAGGCGTTGAGGGCCTCGGAACTCGCCGGGCCGATCAGGCGCGTACGGCCGGCCAGCCAGCCGGCGACCATGACGGAGAAGACGGGCAGCGCGACGTCGACGACGGCTTCCATCGGCACGCTCGCGGGAGGATCGGACAGGCCTGACCGGCACGGCCGGCGCGCCGCCCCTGTATGCGTTTGCGTCGCCGATATCGAGGGTGGATGCACCAATATGGTCCTTGACGTTGCCGTTGCGGGCCGGCCTTATCGCTGCGCCCCGCTGCCACGGAACCCCCAGCGATGATCGATCACCACTCGGCTCTCATCTACGTCATGGTCGTCCCCTCGGCGGCCGACAACGACATGACGGACAACGAGCTGCACATCATTGGCGAGATCGTCAGTCACCTCCCGGTGTTCAAGGATTTCGGCACCAAGCGGTTGCCACAGATCACCAACGAATGCGTCGATCTGCTGAGCGATGCCGAGGGCCTCGACCGGACGTTCGAGATCGTGCGCGGAGCCCTGCCGGAGGAATTGCGCGAAACTGCCTACGCGCTAGCCTGCGGCGTCGGCGGCGACGACAGCAGCGCCTCGCAGGAAGATCTGCGCCTGCTGGAGATGATGCGGAACACCATCGGCGTCGACCGGCTGCCGGCCGCCACGATCGAGCGCGGCGCGGCGGCGCGCTACCGCACCGTCTAATTCCTGCGCCGACGAAGGGAGCCCCGCATGGCGGACCTTTCGGGATGGACAATCGGCGTCATCGGCCTCGGCCACATGGGCGTGCCGATGGCGCGCAACCTCGCGCGTGCCGGTGCCGCCGTCCATGTCGCCAGCCGCAGCCCCGAACCGGTCGCTCTGCTGGCCGGCGAGGGCATGACCGCGCACAAGGTCGCGCGCACTCTGGCCGACGCCGTCGGCACGGTGATCGTCATGGTCACGGATACAGACGCCGTCGACCGCGTGCTGCACGGGTCCGACGGCGTCATTGCGGGCCTCTCCCAGGGCAAGCTCGTCATCGACATGAGTACGACCAAGGTGCGCGAGACGCGGGCCTGGGCGGCCGAGGTGGAGGCCGCCGGCTGCGCCTGGCTCGACGCCCCCGTCTCCGGCGGCCAGGTCGGCGCCGAGCAGGCGACGCTGGCGGTCCTGGCCGGCGGGCGCGACGAGAGTTTCGCGCGCGCTCTGCCGTTGTTCGAGACGCTGGGCAGCAACGTCACCCATATCGGCGGCATCGGCGCCGGTCAGGTCGCCAAGGCGGCCAATCAGGTGATCGTCGGCGTCACGCTGGCGGCGGTGGCCGAGGCGCTGACGCTGGCGGCGAAGGCCGGCGTCGATCCGGCGCGGGTACGCACGGCGCTGCGCAGCGGCTTCGCCGAATCGCGCGTCCTCGAATTGCACGGCCAGCGCATGATCGAGCGCAATTTTGCGCCCGGCGGCCACGCCACGGTGCAGCTCAAGGACCTCAACCAGGTACTGGAACTGGCGGACCAGCTCGGCATCGCCCTGCCGACCATCGCCGCCAATCGCGAACTGTGGCAGAAGCTGATAGACATGGGCCACGGAAAGCTCGACCAGTCCGGCATCATCCGCGCGGTCGAGGACGAGTAACGGGCTGTCGGCGTGCGCCACTCGCCCTTCGAAACGCTCGCATTGCGGGATCCTCAGGTTGATGAGGCAGGGGAATGGAGTGTTCATGCAAGCAATGAGGGCCTCATCCTGAGGAGCCACCCGTAGGGTGGCGTCTTGAAGGACGAGGCCCGGCGGTGGAGAGGAAGCCAGGGACGGAGGCGCACGAAAGCGTATCGACTTTCAACCGCCTTGCCACCGGAACGAAAAAGGCCCGCCTCCTGTGCGGAAGCGGGCCTCGTTCGTTCGTCGTCCGGCTGACGCGCCTGCGAAGGCGCGCCGGGCCGGGGCCGGCTACATCATGCCGCCCATGCCGCCCATGCCGCCCATGCCGCCCATCCCCCCCATGCCGCCCATGGCCGGGCCGGAGCCCTTGGGCTCGGGCTTGTCGGCGACCATCGCCTCGGTGGTGATCAGCAGGCCGGCGACCGAGGCCGCGTCCTGCAGCGCCGTGCGCACGACCTTCGCCGGGTCGATGATGCCGGCCTTCACCAGGTCGCAGTAGGTGCCGGTCTGCGCGTCGTAACCCCAGTCGAGGTTCTTCTGCTCGAGCAGCTTGCCGGCGATCAGCGTGCCGTCGGCGCCGGCGTTATCGGCGATCTGCCGCGCCGGGGCCTGCAGGGCACGACGGACGATGTCGACGCCGACCTTCTGGTCGGTGTTCGCCACCTCGATCTTCTCCAGCACGCGGGTGGCGTACAGCAGCGCCATGCCGCCACCCGGGACGATGCCTTCCTCGACCGCGGCGCGGGTCGCGTGCATCGCGTCCTCGACGCGATCCTTGCGCTCCTTCACTTCCATCTCGCTGGCACCGCCGACGCGTATGATCGCGACGCCGCCGGCCAGCTTCGCCAGCCGCTCCTGCAGCTTCTCGCGGTCGTAGTCCGAGGTCGTCTCCTCGACCTGGGAACGGATCTGGGTGCAGCGCGCCTGGATGTCGGCCTTCTTGCCGGCGCCGTCGACGATCGTGGTGTTCTCCTTCTCGATCGTCACCTTCTTGGCCCGGCCGAGCATGTCGAGCGTGACATTCTCGAGCTTGATGCCGAGATCCTGCGAGATCACCTGGCCGCCCGTGAGGACAGCGATGTCCTCGAGCATGGCCTTGCGGCGATCGCCGAAGCCGGGTGCCTTGACGGCCGAAACCTTGAGGCCGCCGCGCAGCTTGTTGACCACGAGGGTGGCGAGCGCCTCGCCCTCGACGTCCTCGGCGATGATCAGCAGCGGCCGCGACGACTGCACCACGGCCTCCAGCAACGGCAGCAGCGGCTGCAGATTGCCTAGCTTCGACTCATGGATCAGGATGTACGGGTTCTCGAGGTCGCATAGCATCTTCTCGGCGTTGGTGATGAAGTACGGCGAGAGGTAGCCGCGGTCGAACTGCATGCCCTCGACGACGTCCAACTCGGTCTCGAGGCTCTTGGCCTCCTCGACCGTGATGACGCCCTCGTTGCCAACCTTCTGCATCGCCTCGGCGATGTAGTTGCCAATCTCGCGGTCGCCGTTGGCCGAGATGATGCCGACCTGGGAGATCTCCTCGTTGGTCTTCACCTTGCGGGCGCGACGCCTGATCTCGGCGACGACGGCCTCGACGGCGGCGTCGACGCCGCGCTTGAGATCCATCGGGTTCATGCCGGCGGCCACGGCCTTGGCGCCTTCGCGCACGATGGCCTGGGCCAGCACGGTCGCCGTGGTGGTGCCGTCGCCGGCGAGATCGCTGGTCTTGATCGCGACCTCGCGCAAGAGGCGCGCCCCCATGTTCTCGAACTTGTCCTCAAGCTCGATTTCCTTAGCGACCGTCACGCCGTCCTTGGTGATGCGCGGCGCTCCGAACGACTTCTCGAGCACCACGTTGCGGCCCTTGGGACCGAGCGTCACCTTGACCGCATCGGCCAGGATATCGACGCCGCGCAGCATACGGTCGCGGGCGTTGGTCGAAAATTTCACATCCTTCGCAACCATGGCTGGAAGTCTCCTTGTCGTTTCGGGTTAGCGACGAAGCGGCGGCAGGACGCCCTCAGGCGGCCTTCTTCGCCTTCTTCGCCTTCTTCACCTGCTTCGCTTTCTTCGCGTCGATGACGCCCATGATGTCGGACTCCTTCATGATCAGGAGCTCATCACCGTCGATCTTCACCTCGGTGCCCGACCACTTGCCAAACAGCACGCGGTCGCCGGCCTTGAGGTCCATGGCGATCAGCTTGCCGTCCTCGGTACGGGCGCCGGGGCCCACCGAGACGACTTCGCCTTCCTGCGGCTTCTCCTGGGCGGTGTCGGGAATGATGATGCCGCCGGCGGTCTTGGTGTCGGACTGGACGCGGCGGATCACGACCCGGTCGTGCAACGGACGGAAAGCCATGTTCGAATCTCCAAATTCTGTCTGCAAACCCCGTGCGGAGGGCGTTTGTTAGCACTCCCCGGCGGTGAGTGCCAGTTCCCTAAAAAATGCAGGGCGGCTCTGTCAAGCCGGCGCATCTGGCAGCACTGTCGATGCTGTGCTGTTAACTTATTGAAAATAGTATAACTTTCATTGCTCGTGCGCGTTTCTCATGGGAGCATGCAGGGGTTTGGAGGATGCCCCCGCGTACCAAGGAGGGCCTTATAGATGCGCGAGAGCCTGTCCCTGCAGCTGGCAGGCTGGCGGTTGACCACGGCCGAGATCGTCTACCACCTGCCCAACCATCCGGGCCTGCTCCAGACCTTCGTCTGGCAGACCCTCGACCTGGCGCCGAAATTCCCGCGCCTGCGTAAATTCCTCGATTTCTGGAGCCACAACATCGAGGGCAGGCTGTACTCGGTGAACGTCGCCCATGCCGGCCGCATCACCGCCGGCAAGGCGCGCAAGGTCGACTTCCTCGCCGCCATGCATTAGCCTGGCGCCAGCGGCCCGGCGAGATCGGCCCGGCCGGCGAGGCCGGCGAGCGGACCGTCATAGACGATCCGGCCGCGCTCGATGACGGCCGCGCCGTCGGCTACGCGGCCGGCGAAGGCGAGGTTCTGCTCGGCCAGCAACACGGTCGTGCCGGCTCCCTTCAGCGCCCGGATGGCCTCGGCCATCTGGTTCACAACGAGGGGTGCGAGGCCCTCGGCCGGCTCGTCGAGCAGCACCAGCCAGGGGTTGCCCATCAGCGTGCGGCCGATCGCCAGCATCTGCTGCTCGCCGCCCGAGAGCTGGCCGCCGCGCCGACTGGCCAGGGTCTCCAGCGCCGGAAACAGCGCGAATACGCGGGCCTCGTCCCAGCCGCCGCCCGCCGACGCGGCCCGCCGGCCCACCTCCAGGTTCTCGCGCACGGTCAGGCCGCGGAAGATGCGCCGCGTCTCCGGCACCAGCCCGACGCCTACCCGCGCGATGCGGTGCGCCGCCTGCCCAGCGACATCCCGCCCGTCGACGAGGACTCGCCCGGCGATGCGCGGCATGATGCCGGCGACGGCCTTCAGCGTGGAGGTCTTGCCGGCGCCGTTGCGGCCGAGCAGCACCTTCACCGTGCCGCGCGCCAGCGCGAGGTCGACGCCAAACAGCACGCGCGCGAGGCCGTACCACGCCTCCAGCGCCTCGAGGCGCAGCGCGGAATCGCCCTCGCTCATGGCGCGCCCGCCGACTCGGCGCCGAGATAGACAGCGCGCACCTTCGGATCACGGCGCACGGCGTCCGGCGCGCCGGACGCGATGAGGAGGCCATGGTCGAGCACGAGGATACGGGTGGCGTGGCCGAACACCACGTCCATGTCGTGCTCGGTGAACAGCACGGCGAGATCGCGCTCGGCGGCGACGCACGCCACCGCCGCCATCAGCCCGGCACGCTCGGCCGGCGCCATGCCCGCCGTCGGCTCGTCGAGCAGCAGAAGGCGCGGCGACCCGGCCAGCGCCATCGCCAGTTCCAGCCGCCGCAGATCGCCATAGGCTAGGATGCCGGCGCCGCGTTCGGCCGCGTCCTGCATGCCGACCAGCGCCAGCAGCGCCTCGGCCTCGGCGACGAAATGCGTGCGCGCCGGCCGCCACAGGCGCAGATGCCGGCGGGCATGCGCCAGCAGAGCCATCTGCACATTCTCGCGCACCGTCATCGAGGCGAAGGTGGCGGCGACCTGGAAGGTGCGGCCAACGCCCATGCGCGCGATGGCGCGCGGCGGCAGGCCAACCGTAAGGCGGCCATCGATCAGCACCATGCCGGCATCGGGGCGGAGCTGGCCGGTGACGAGGTTGAACAGCGTCGACTTGCCGGCGCCGTTGGGGCCGATCAGCGCCACCCGCTCGCCAGCGGCGACGGTGAAGGACACGCCGGCGACGGCGCGCACGCCGCCGAAGGCGAGTGCCACGTCGCGCACGACGAGGGACGTCATGCCTCGCCCTCCATCCGTTCGGCGCGCGCCGCTAGGCCGGCGAGGCCGCGCGGCAGCACCAGCACCAGCACGATGACGAGGCCGCCGAGGATGAGCTGCCAGTGCGCCGTGCGCCGCGCCAGCTCGGCGGCGAGGCCGGTATAGGAGAGCGCCCCGGCGAGCGGCCCGGCGAGGTGCTCGACGCCGCCCATCAGCACCATCACCAGCGCATCGAGCGAGGTGCCAACATGCAGGATGTTGGGAAACACGCTGCCCTTGGCGAAGGCGAAGAAGCCGCCGGCGACGCCCGCCGCAGCGCCGGCCAGGGTGAAGGCCAGCCAGCGTACGCGCAGCACGTCGATGCCCAGAGCCTCGGCACGCAGCGCCAAATCGCGCCCGGCGCGCAGCGCATGGCCGAAGGGCGCGTGCACGACCCGCTGCAGGCCCCAGATCGTCGCGCCGCAGACGACCAGAGCGAGATAGTAGAAGACCAGAGGGTCGGCGGCCCATGCGTCCGGCCAGACGCCGAGGATGCCGTTGTCGCCGCCGGTCATGCGCACCCACTGGAAGGCCGCCGACCAGGTCATCTGGGCGAAGGCCAGTGTCAGCATCGCCATGTAGATGCCGGCGCGGCGCACCGCGAACCAGCCATACACGGCTGCCCCCAGCGTCGCGGCGAGCGGCGCCAGCGCCAGCGCCGGCGTCATGCCGGCGCCGAGATGCTTGACCGCCAATGCCGCACCATAGGCGCCGAGGCCAAAATAGGCGGCATGGCCGAAGGAGACGAGGCCACCTCCCCACAGGATGAAGTGCAGGCTAGCGGCCAGCAGCGCGTAGACGACGATCTCGGTCGCCAGCACCACGCCCCACTCGCCGATGACGACCGGCGCCACGGCCATCGCCAGCGCCAGCAGCGGCCAGGCGAGCCGCGCCTTGCCATGCGCCGCGCGCAGGATCGGCGGCGGCGCGCGGCCGCCCTCCTCGCTCTCGGCGCCGGCGCGGCCAAGCAGCCCGGCCGGGCGCAGCACCAGCGTCGCCGCCATGACGAGGAAGATCAGCACCAGCGTGCTCTTCGGCACCAGCACGATGCCGAAGGCGTGGATCTCGGCGACCAGGATGGCGGCCAGCGCCGCCCCGGCGATCGAGCCCATGCCGCCGACGACGACGACGACGAAGGCCTCGACGATGATCAGCAGGTCGAGATCTAGGCTGGCGGCCTGGCGCGGCATCTGCAGCGCGCCGCCGAGCCCGGCCAGCGCCGCGCCGAGGAACAGCACTGCCGTGAACAGCAAGCGTTGGTCGACGCCGAGCAGCGCCACCATCTCGCGGTCCTCGGTGGCCGCGCGGACCAGCACGCCGAAGCGTGTGCGATGGAACAGCAGCCATAGGCCGCCGAGCACGGCGGAGCCGATGGCGATCATCGCGAGGTCGTATTCCGGCACTTGGTGGCCGAGCAGCGCGAAGGCACCGTCGAGCCCCGGCGCGCGCGGCCCGAGCAGATTCTCCGCACCCCAGACGGCGCGCGTGATGTCCTGGATTACGAGGACGAGGCCGAAGGTAGCGAGCAGCTGGAACAGTTCTGGCGATTTGTATATGCGCCGCAGCAGAACGATCTCGACGAGGGCGCCTAACGCGCCGACGGCCAGCGCCGCGGCGGCGACCGCGCCCCAGAATCCGATCGCGCCGCCCCAGTCGCGCGCCAGCGTGACCGCCACATAGGCGCCCAGCATGTAGAGCGAGCCATGCGCGAAATTGACGATGCGCGTGACGCCGAAGACGATAGTCAGACCAGCCGCGACGAGGAACAGCGAGGCCGCCCCGGCGAGCCCGGTCAACGCCTGGACGGCGATGAAGCTCATGCGGCCGTCATATGCATGCCCCGTCGTCCCTTGCGAAGAGCGTAGCGCTGAGACCCAGGATTCACGAACACCTGGCGGTTGCCTTTTCGGTTCGGTCCGTGTTCATGGCTCCCGGCTCGCGCGGCTTCGCCTCTTGGCCGGGACGACAGGTGTCTTGAACGTGTAACACCTGGTATCCTGCGGTGCAGATGGAACCTCATCATGAGGATCCTGGCGGAGCCCGGCGTCTCGAAGGACGAGGTTCCATCGCCCGGATTGTCCTACTCGGCCGGCCGCATCTTGCGCACTTCGGCATCGCTCGGCAGGAAGCCGGCGCCGTCGGCGTAGACCCAGTCGACCATCGTGCCCTTGCCGCCCTTCACCGCGGTGCGGCCGACCCAGGCGCCCATCGTCGACTGATGGTCTATGGCGCGGAAGGTGACGTTGCCCGAGGGCGAGTCGTAGCTGAGCCCCTCCAACGCCGCGATCAACTTGTCGGTGTTGGCCGACTTCGCCTTCGCTATCGCCGCGGCGATAGCAAGGATGGTGTTGTAGCCGACCAGCGAGCCGGTGCGCGGGTAGTCGTTCCAGCGCGCTTGGTAGGCGTCGCGATAGGCCTTGTGCGCCGGCGTGTCGATGGCATCCCAGGGGTAGCCCGTGACGATCCAGCCCTGCGGAGCCTCCTCTTTCATCGGGTCGAGGTATTCGGGCTCGCCGGTCAGCATGCTGACAACCGGACGGCCCTTGAACAGGCCGCGCAGCTCGCCCTCGCGCACCAGCTTGGCGAGGTCGGTCGAGAAGGTGACGTTGAAGATGGCGTCGGGCTTCAGTTCGGCGAGCGCCTGCACGGTCGGCCCGGCCTCGATCTTGAACAGCGCCGGCCATTGCTCGCCGACGAATTCGACATCGGGGCGCGCCGCCTTCAGCAGTCCCTTGAACGCCGCCACGGCCGACTGGCCGTATTCGTAGTTCGGCGCGACGATGACCCAGCGCTTGGCGTCCTTCAGCTTCGCCGCCTCGGCCGCCAGCATCGCCGCCTGCATGTAGGTCGAGGGCCGCAGGCGAAAGGTGTAGCGGTTGCCCTTCTCCCACACGAGCGCATCTGTCAGCGGCTCGGAGGCGACGAACAGCACCTTGTTGCGCGCCGCCACATCGGCCAGCGCGAGGCCGATATTCGACAGGAATCCGCCGGCCAGCACATCGACCTTCTCGCTCTTGATCAGCTCCTCGGCTAAGCGCACGGCGTTGGCCGGGTTGCCGGCATCGTCGCGGTCGACGACTTCGAGCTTGCGGCCGAGCACGCCGCCCTTGGCGTTGATCTGCTCGATCGCCAGCATCCAGCCCTTACGATAGGGATCGGTGAAGGCGGCGAGCGGGCCGGAATAGGTGTTGATCTCGCCGATGCGGATAGGATCGGCGGCCTGGGCGGGGCCGGACGGACCGGCCAGAATCATGGCGGCTGCCGCAAATGCGGCGAGTCCGCCGAACGGACGATTCGTCATCGAAGGGTCTCCAGGTTGCGTGCGGCCGCAATGCGACCGCGATGTGTCCGTGGGAAACGTCGGGCGCCGCCATGTCGGGCCGGTCCGTCCGGCACCGGGGGTCACCCGCGCTGGCTATACCCAAGCACACGGCGCGGCATTGTGCGACCGGAAAATCCGCGCACCCGCCGCGCAGCGCTCAGAAGGACGGGGACAGGCTGACCGCGCCGTACTTGTCGATGCCGTCCTGACCGGCGAATTCCTCGATGCGAAAGACATGGGTGTAGGCGAAGCGCATGGCGCCGACCGTCACGGCGAAGCCGGTGTACAGGTCGCCCCCAGCAGCCTCTTGTCGACGCTACGGCTATCGGCCCAGGTGCTGCCGTCGAGGAAGATGTTGCTGGCTACGGCGCGCCACTCGATGCCGGCGAACACATTGCCGCCGATGCCGCTCTCCTGCGGCACGACGAAGCCCGATGACGGCAGCGCCGGCTGGATGCGCGGCGGGCCGAAATCGTGCGGCAGCCGCCAGCCGAAGCGCACCGTAGCGCCCTCCGCGGCATGGGTGAACACGTTGCCGAGCGCGCCGTCGGCATGCGGCGTCAGGTCCCAGCGCAGGCCGAGCAGGTCGCCCTGGCCGAAGGCGCGGTCGCTGATCTGGTACTGCAGCACCACGCCCGGCTCGTTGGGCAGCTGCGCCGACCAGCCCTGCGGCTGGTCGGCGTTGATGACCTGGTGGACAAATTTCTGCGTCTCGCCGGCCTGCGCAATCGGGCCGACGATGCCGAGCGGGAGCTGGTCGAGGCGATCGTCGCGCTCGCTCATCATCCCGGCCGAGACATACAGCCAGCCGCCATAAGGGCCGGTCGGTCGGCGGCGGATCGGCGACGCGGATATCGGAGGGCGTGTACATGTTCTGCCCCAGCGCCGCCGTGGCGCGGATGCGGCCGCCCTGGGCTAACAGCGGTAAGGCGCGCGCCGTCTCGGCCATCCAGTCCGGCAGCAATGCGCACCCCGAGACGACACCGAACTGGACCCCGTTCATGTAATGCCCGTCGGAATCGGCGAAAATGCCGTTCTCAAGCGACATGGTGAAGATCGGACGGTGGGGCATTTCCGCCGCCGCCGGGCCGGCCGCAAGCGCCCACGCCGCCACGCAAACGAGCATGACCGACGGTCCGGTACCCCGCGCACGGTGTGGCCGCGCCGGATATTGATGCGGGCGCCGACGAAAGGATAGTACCAGCCGAGGCAGCACGGGAACTCGCTCTCCGGGCCGAAAGGCCGGCCGGTCGCATGTCGTGGGGCAGTTGGGGCTGACCGCAAGACCGGACATCGCCAGACCGGGGATGCCCCAGATATAGAGCTTTCCACGCCGGTCGGGAAAGCCCGCCCCGGCCTTTCCCGGTACGAAGGCTTGACCGCGCCCGCCGCCCTGTGGCCTCGCTCGCGCCGCAACCGGCGGCCGGCGCGGCCTGATAGCCTTCCTCAAAATGAACAGTGGAAAATCGACGCGCCTCAGGCCAAGAGCGCCAATGTTACCCTGCCTTCCTCACCCTGAGCCTCCTCTTCCCGAGCCTGTCGAGGGACGAAGGGCGAGGATGGCCGGCGCGCGGCGCCACGAGCGGGCGACGCCCTCGTCGTTTGACAGGCTCAGGATGAGGGCTACTGGTAACGTACGGACGAAGGCCGCCAGTTGAATGCAGGCATGGCCCATTCGTCATGGACAGCGAGGCCGATATCCACGAGGCCATCCGCGACCTGCGCACCGGCCGCTTCGTCGCGGCGGATTGACGGGCCGAAACTCCGCCCGCATTCTCCGCCCGCGCCGGCCCCGGTGGCGGAACGGTAGACGCGACAGACTCAAAATCTGTTGTTCGCAAGGGCGTGGGAGTTCGAGTCTCCCCCGGGGCACCAGCGTCATGTACTTTATATGGTACATATGCAAATCTGAGTAACGCCGATGAATGCCGACCGGCCTCATAAAATCCCGGTCGTCTTCATATCGGACACCGTCAGGCCCGGAAGTGGTCCGCGCATGGTTGCGGCAATTCGATGAAGCGGACCGGAACGCGATCGGTCAGGATTTGATGCGCGTGCAATACCGGTGGCCCGTCGGCATGCCGCTGTGCCGTTCATTGGGTGACGGATTGTGGGAAGTGCGCAGTCAGTTGCCGAGCCGGCGGATCGCCCGCGTTATGTTTTGCCTAGTAGATGAACGGATCGTCGCGTTGCATGGTTTCGTCAAGAAAACCCGCGCGACTCCGGATGAGGAACTGGCGCTTGCCCGTCGGCGCATGCGCGAATATCTGGCCTGAGGAGACAGGCATGGCGAAAAAGCACGCCCCGCGCGCGACGGAAGAACTGGCCACGCTCGACGATTTCCTTCGCGCGGAAGGAAAACTCGAGGAGTTCGAGGCCGTCGCCATCAAGGAGGTGCTGGCCTGGCAGATCGGCGAGGCGATGAGGGCGCAGAAACTGTCGCAGAAGGGGCTCGCCAAACACATGAACACCAGCCGCAGCCAGATCCGTCGCCTGCTCGATCCGAAGGATGGCAACGTGACCATCGCCACGCTTCAACGCGCGGCGAAGGTGGTGGGACGCAAGCTGAAGCTAGAACTGGTCTGACGGCGGCCGGATTCAAAGGCCCCGCGCTTTTAGGAGGATCGCCATGCTGCGCGATGCGGCCGGTACCATCGCGCCGGGGGTACGCCTTCTGCCGCTGGCCATGCTGGTGGTGCTGGGCGCGTGCTGGGGCGGCAATCCCAATTTCGGCAAGGCGCTGGGCCTCGTCGGCGTGCACCCCTTCGCGGTGGTGTTCTGGCAGACCGGCATCGCCGGCGTCATCATCCTCGCCGTCTGCGCGGCGCGGCGCCTGTCGATGCCGCTAGACTGGCCGCATCTGCGCTTCTGCGCCTTCATGGGCATCGTCACCATCGCGCTGCCCTATGCGCTGATGGTGCATGTCGCCGGCGCCATCTCGGCCGGCTACATGGCCGTGATCGTGCTGCTGTCGCCGGTGCTGACCTACCTCATGGCGCTGGCCATCGGCATCGAGCGCTTCGTCCTGCTGCGCACCGTCGGCATCGCGGTCGGCATCGCCGGCGCCGCGCTACTGGTGCTGCCGCGCGGCAGCCTGCCGGCGCCAGAGCTGATCGGCGTGGCGCTCGCCGGGTTCCTCGTACCGGTGGGCTATGCCGTCGCCAATATCTATGCCGAGGTGCGCCGGCCCGCCGGCGCCGCTAGCGCGCCGCTCGCCGCCGGCACGATGTTCACCGGCGCCGCGGCGACGCTGGTGCTGTCGCTGGCGACCGGCAATTTCGCCCCCGTCTGGCAGGATCCGGCCGGCGCCGGCGCCCTGGTGCTGGCCTATGGCGTCGTCACCGCCGTCGCCTACCTGCTGTATTTCGGCATCATCGCGCTGGCCGGCGCCGTCTACCTCGCCCAGGCGGGCTTCCTCGTCGCCCTGTTCGGCATCCTGTGGGGTGTGCTGTTCTTAGCCGAGCAGCACAGCAAGTGGATGTGGGCGGCGGTGGTGCTGGTCGCCGCCGGCGTCGCGCTGGTCAACCTCGGCAAGGGCGGCCGGCGCGTCGCGTCCCCGCAAGGCGCCCCGGCGTCGGTAGGCAGCCCTCCGCGATCCGCTGTAGATTGACCGCGCCCAGCGCGCTGAGGAGCGTCAGAACGTGGCCATACGCGTAGCGATCGACACCGGCGGCACCTTCACCGACGCCGTTGCCATAGACGATGCCAGCGGTGCCCAGTTCGCCGTCAAGACGCCGAGCACGCCGGACGACCCCAGCCGCGGCCTCGTCACCGGCTTCCGCAAGGCGATGGCGGCGGCCGGCCGGCCGGTGGGCGATGCCGGGGCGCTGCTGCACGGCTCGACCGTCGCCACCAACGCCGTGCTGGAACACAAATTCGACGGGCTCGGCCTGATCGTCACGCGCGGCTTCCGCCACATGATCGAGATCGCCCGCCAGTCGGTGCCGGACGGCTATGGCAATTCCTTCTTCTGGGTGAAGCCGCCGCGCCTCGTGCCACTGCATCTGGTGCGCGAGGTGCCCGGGCGCATGACCTTCGAGGGCGAGGAGATCGAGCCCTTCGACGAGGCGGCGGCGCGCGCCGCGATCGGCGAGCTGGCGGCGCTCGGCGCGACCTGCATCGGCGTCTGCCTGCTGCATTCCTATGCCAACGACGCGCACGAGGCTCGCCTCGGGGCGCTGATCGCGCGCGACTTCCCCGGAATCTTCCACTCGCTGTCCTCCGTCGTGCTGCCGGAGTACCGCGAATACGAGCGCGCCATGACGACGCTGGTCGATGTGCTGGTGAAGCCCTATTGCCGCACCTATCTCGACAGCGCGGCGAGAGAGGTGCGCGCGGACGCGGGCGACATTCCGTTTCTCATCATGCAGTCGAACGGAGGCGTGGTGCGGCACGAGACGGCGGGCGAGAAGCCCGTGACCATGCTGTTGTCGGGCCCGGCGGCGGGAGTGCTCGGCGCCGTTCACATGGCGAGTCTCGCCGGCTTCGAGGACGTCCTCACCCTCGATGTCGGCGGCACCTCGACCGACGTGTCGCTGGTCGACAAGCTGCGCCCGGCGATGACCAGCCAGGCGATGGTCGAGCATTACCCGGTGAAGACGCCGATGTTCGACATCGTAACGGTCGCGGCCGGCGGCGGCTCGATCGCCTGGGTCAACGATTACGGCCAGCTCAAGGTCGGCCCGCGCAGCGCCGGCGCCGATCCCGGCCCGGTGGCCTACGGGCGCGGCGGCACCGAGCCCGCCGTCACCGACGCCGCGCTGGTGATGGGCCGTCTGCCGGCGGCGCTGATCGGCGGCGAACTGGCACTCGACGCCGGCGCGGCCGAGGCGGCCTATGCGCGGCTCGGCACGGCCTTCAGGATGCCGGCCGAGGAAGTGGCAGCCGGCGTGTTCGAGATCGCCACCGCCAACATGGTGCACGGCATCCGCCAGGTGACGACGACGCGCGGCCGCGACCCGCAGGCCTACACGCTTGTGTCCTTCGGCGGCGCCGGCGGGCTGTTCGCCACCGACGTCGCAGACTTCCTCGGCATGCGCACCGTGCTCTCGCCGCTCAACCCCGGCAATCTGTCGGCTTGGGGCCTGCACGTCTCGGACGTGAAGCGCGACTACATCCAGACCGCGGTGCGCCGGCAGTCGACGGCCGACGTCGCCGAGATCGAGGCCATCTGGGCGGCGCTGGAGACGCGCGGACGGCGCGAGATCGCGGCCGAGGGCATCGCGGAAGACGCCATCGTGCTCACCCGCTCGGCCGACATGCGCTATGTCGGCGAGGGCCACGAGGTGCCGGTGCACCTGCCCGAGGGGCTGCGCGGCGAGCTGGCGCTGGCCTTCGCCTGGAAGGATTTTCACCGCGTCCACGACGAGACCTTCGGCTTCCAGTACGAGGGCACGCAGGACGTCGAACTGGTCAACATGCGCGTGCAGGCGGTGGGTCGCATCCACCGCCCGCGCGTCGAGGAGGCCGTGCGCGGCGGCGCGGCGGCCGTGCCCGCGGCGCGCCGGCCCGTCTACTGGCGCGGCCAAGGCTGGATCGATTGCCCGATCTATGCGCGCACGTCGCTGCCGACCGGGCTGGCGCTGGCCGGTCCTCTGATCGTCGAGGAATACGGCTCGACCACGGTCGTGCCCGCCGGATGGAAGGTCATGCCCGACCGCTACGCCAACCTCGTGCTGGAGAAGCTGCCATGAGCGCATACACGCGGCTCGGCCCGATCGAGCTGGAGGTCATTACCGGCACCATCCGCTCGGCCGAGCTGGAGATCGAGGCGGCCGTCGAGCGCACCTCGCGCTCGCCGATGATCCGCGACCAGCACGATTACCGCGTCGCCCTGTTCGATGCGCGCGGGCGCAAGCTCACGGGGCGCTCATATTCGGCGCTGGTCGAGCCGGTGTTCGAGTATTTCGCCGCCGGCGACATCCATCCCGGCGATGTCTTCTTCTGGAACGATCCCTACAATTCCTGCGGCGGCATCGGCCATGTGCCAGACCTCTGCACCACCATTCCCATCTTCCTCGGCGAGCAGCTGATCGGATTCTCGCAGGTCTTCGGCCATCACGACGATGTCGGCGGCTCGGTGCCCGGAAGCCTGCCTACCAATGCCACCGACCAGTGGGCCGAGGGGCTGGTGATCCCGCCGATCAAGCTCTACGACAAGGGCGTCATCAACAGGGCCGCCTACAACATCATCTTCCGCAACTCGCGGCTGGGCGAGCATCTGCGCGGCGACATCGACGCCGAGATCGGCGCCGCCCTGCTCGGCTCGCGCCGCATCCTCGCGTTGGCCGAACGCTACGGCGTCGCCGCGCTGGAAGCCGCCTTCGACGCCATCATAGCCAATGCCGCCGAGACGATCCGGCGCGAGTTGCTGCCGAAGATCGCCGACGGCGTCTACCGCTGGGACGACTACATCGAGCGCGACGGCGTGCAGGCCAACAAGATCCACGGCTTTCGCCTGACCATGACCAAGACGGCGGAGAAGATAATCCTCGATTTCTCCGGCACCGACCCCGAGGCGATGGGGCCGATCAACTGGCCGCTCGACTACGCCGAGGGCAAGTTCATCCGCAAATTCATGGCCCCCGTTCTGCGCAGCCTAGCCGACACGCCCGAACGCGCCGCCGAGATCGACATCAACGAGGGCGTGCTCGACGTGCTGGAGGTGAAGTTCCCGCCGAAGGGCACGCTGGTGACGCCCAGCTTCGGCAGGCCGACCGGCATGCGCTTCTTCCTGTTCCTGCGCGTTCTTGGCACCTTCGCCGGCGTGCTGGCGAAGGCTACCGGCGGGCGCATGCCGGCCGACCACGAGACCATCCGTATCTGGGGCCTGCATGGCGGCCGCTCCAACGCGGATTTCTATCTGTTCCGCGAGGTGCTCGGCGGCGGCGGGCCGGGGCGCCCATGGGCCGATGGCAGCGACGCCGTCCATATCGTGCCCAATTCGCGCAACCTGCCGGCCGAATTCTCCGAGACGCGCTATCCGATCCGCGTCGAGCAGCTCGGCCTCGCCGCCGATTCCGGCGGGCCCGGCTGCCGGCGCGGCGGCCTCGGCTACGACAAGCGCATCCGCGCGCTGGCCAATGCGAAGCTGCTGTCGAACGCCGACCGGTCGATCCTCGCCTGCTACGGCGTCAATGGCGGCAAGGCCGGAGGCCGCTACGCCGTGACCGTGACGGCTCCGGACGGCAGCGTCACGGAGGTTCCCGGCATGGCCGACAACGTGACCGTGCGGGCCGGCGACGTCGTGCGCATCGTCACCACGGGCGGCGGAGGCTGGGGCGACCCGCTGGCGCGCGAGCCCGGGCGCGTCTGCGCCGACGTGCTCGCCGGCATCGTTGGCGAACGGTCGGCGCGAGAGCATTACGGCGTTGTGCTGCGCCGCGCTGGCCTGCGCTACGAGATCGACGGCGAGTCGACCGAGGCGCTGCGCGCCCGGATGCGCGCCGCGCGCGGGCCGATGCCGATGTACGATCGCGGCCCCGCCTACGAGGAATTGAAGCGCACCGGCGCCGTCGCGCGGCCGGAGGGGTGGAGCGACCCCGATACCAATTTCTTCGCCGTCGATCCGGGGGCGGTCACGCGGGTTTCCGAAGCGGCAGAGTGAGGAACAGGGCAATGGAGGTACGGATCGCGCATATGACGATGGGCGAGGTGGCGACATCCGCCTCGGCCGGCAAGACCGTCATCGTTCCCACCGGCGCGACCGAATCGCATGGCCCGCATATGCCGACCGACACCGACTCGCACCAGGCCGAACACATCGCCGTGCTGGCCCCCTGACGCGTCGGAGCCGTCGTCGCGCCGACCCTGTGCTACGGCGTCTCGAAGACCTTCGAGAGGCTTCCCGGAACCATCTCGCTGTAGATCCCGGTCTATCATGAAGTGCTCTACGAGGTCGGCTCGGCGCTGGTGAAGCAGGGCTTACGCCACCTGCTGCTGCTCAATGGCAACCGGCCCAACGGCACCTCCAACGACGACGTCGCCCGCCGCCTGATCGACGATCTCGACGACCGCCACGATTTCCGCGTCACGGCGGTGAGCTACTGGGAGCCGGGCGCCGCGAAGTCGCATGCGATGCGCAACTCGCCGGTCGGCGGCATGGGCCATGGCGGCGAGTTCGAGACGTCCTTCCAGCTCGCCACGCGGCCGGCTATGGTGGAGATGGAGCGGCTCGCCGGCGTCGATGTACCGCTCGTCGGCTAGGATATAGTCGCCCCGGTCGAGCCCAACCGCACCTACGGCCGACGGCCCGACCCGAAGAGCGGGAGCCGCACGGCAACAGCAGTGGAAAGAGCCGACGCGCCGTGGTCTTCTGGCGGCCAGTGCGACGGGCATCGCCCGTCCGCCAGTCAGCTGCCGTCCCGACGGGTACGCAGCGAAGAGGAAGCGCGTCCATGAGCAGTACCAAACCGCAGCGTCTCGCCAAGCTCGAGCGCCATCAGTTTCCCGCCGACCGCCGGTCGATGTGGGACCATGTGATGCGCTCGCGCGGCTACACCGACCACATGCCGACCGTCTTCGCAACCATCGCCAACAGCCCCAATGCGCTAGAATACGTCTGCGCCGTCGGCGAGTACATCCGCTACAAGACGGATTTCGACGCCGTCATGCGCGAGCTGGTGATACTGACCGTGGCGCAGGAGATTTCCTGCAAGTACGAGTGGGTGCATCACTGGCGCGTCGCGCTGAAGGCTGGCGCGACCGAGGCGCAACTCAGGAAGATCGGCTCGCCGGCGCTGGAAGCCGAGGCCGCTCCCGTCGGCCCGACGGTCAAGTATGCTCGCCTCGTCGCCAACAACCTTCCGGTCGACGACGCCCTGTTCGCCACCATCATGAAGCATTACGGCCCGACCGGATTCACCGACCTCACCATGATGATCGGCTACTACGGCTCGCTCGGCCGCTTCATCAACGTCACCGGCGTCGGCCTCGACTCGACCGACGTCGACGTACCGTTCAACCGCTGATCCGGAGACCCCTATGGACACTCTGCATCCCACCGCGCCGCGCCTCGGCCGCGTCGAGCGCACCGCCCTGTCCGCCGCCGGCCAGGCCGCCTGGGACCATGTCTACACGGTGCGGAGCTTCACCGGCGAAATGCCAAACGTCTTCGCCACCATGGCCAACAGTGCCGACGGTCTCGCCTGTGTCGGCGGCGTCGGCGAGTATGTCCGCTTCCGCACCGATTTCGACCGAATCTTCCGCGAGCTGGTGATCCTGACGGTGGCGCAGGAATTGCGCTCCGGCTACGAGTGGTCGCATCACTGGACCATCGCGCTGAAGGCCGGCGCCCCGGAATCCCTGCTGAAGCGCGTGGGCACGCCGGCGCTGGAGGCCGAACCGATGCCGGTCGGCCCGGCCGTGCGCTACGCCCGCCTAGTAACCAACAACCTGCCGGTCGACGATGCGCTGTTCGACGACCTGAAGACGCATTTAGGCGCGAAGGGGCTGGTCGACCTGACCATGCTCGCCGGCCACTACCTGTCCCTCGGCCGCTTCATCAATGTCGCGGGCGTTCAGGTCGAGCCCGATCACATGGATGTGCCGTTCAACCGCCCGGCCGACTCCAGGCCGGCCTTCTTGCCGGTCACCGGCAAGGTCAGCCGCATGCGGCTGACCAGCGTGACGCGCTCGACCTTCGCCGGCGACAAGGCGACCGTCTGGGACCATGTGCTGGCCTCGCGCTGCATAAAGGGCTGGGTGCCGCATCTGTTCGCCGTGCTCGGCAACAGCCCCGACGCGCTGCACTACGTCGCCGCGGTCGGCGAGTATGCGCGCTACAAGACCGACTTAGACGCTGTGCTGCGCGAGCTCGTGATCATGACGGTAGCGCGCGAGATAGACTGCGCCTACGAGTGGACGCATCACTGGCCGGTGGCGGTGAAGGCTGGAGCCTCCGAGGACCTGCTGAAGAAGATCGGCACGCCGGCTCTCGACAGCGAGCCCATGCCGGTCGGTCCGACGGTCCGCTATGCGCGGCTGGTCGCCAACAACCGGCCGGTCGGCGACGCGCTGTTCGGCGCCCTCGAGGCCCATTACGGGCCGCGGCGCCTGACCGACCTGACCAACATGATCGGCTACTACGGCATGATCGGCCGGCTGATCAACGTCGTCGGCTTCGAACTGGAAGAGGGGCATTCGGTCATTCCGTTCAACGCCTGACGGATTTCGTCGGCCCGCGCCACGCCTGCGTCCGGCCCGTGACTGTCATGCAACGGCCGCATCGACCGCGACGGCCTGTTCCGCTATAGGTTAGCCCGTGGCCTTCCCGTGGGAAGGGGTGGGCCGCAAGAACCGGCGCAGCCCACCCTGCGCGCCCCGAGGAGGGAACGATGGTCAAGGTTATCCTGCAGCTCTACCCGGTGATCTACGCCAAGGACGAGGCCGAGCGCGAGGCGCTGCGCCCGATAGGCCGCAACCGCGACCGGGTGAACGAGGCTCTCACCGGCATGCCTGACCTCGTGAGGGCCGCCGACGAGCTGGGCCTGTGGGGCGTGTCCTGCATCGAGCATCACTTCCACTCGGAAGGCTACGAGGTTGGCCCGAACATCGGCGTCCACAACGGCTACTGGGCGGCGATCACCAAGAACATCCGCATCGGAAATCTCGGCTACTCGATCTCGGCCGGCGACCCGATCCGCATCGCCGAGGAAACGGCGGTCCTCGACCATCTGACGCGCGGCCGCTCCTTCGTCGGCTTCGCGCGCGGCTACCAGCAGCGCTGGACCAACGTGCTCGGCCAGAAGCTGCAGGCGCGCGCCACCATGTCCGACGGCAGCGCCGACGACGCCTCAAACCGCGAACTGTTCGAGGAGCAGGTCGGCCTCGTGCTCAAGGCGTGGAAGGAGGACTCCTTCTCCCACAAGTCGAAGTACTGGGAGTACCCCTACCCGTACGACACCGGCGTCGAGGGCTGGTTCATGCCCGAGGGCACGCGACGATTCGGCGCTCCCGGCGAGATCGACGACCAGGGCCGCGTGCGCAAGATCTCGGTCGTGCCGGCGCCATACACCAAGCCGCATCCCCCGTGCTTCGTGGCCTCGAACGCTTCGATCGAGACGGTCGAGTTCGCCGGCCGTCTCGGCTTCATCCCGACCTACTTCTCCTCGGTCGGCCGTTGCGCCCATTACGGCCCGCGCTACACGGAAGTGGCCAATGCCAACGGGTACAATTTCGCGCGCGGCGAGAACCAGGCGATCGTGCGCTGGCCGCATATCGGCGGCACGAAGGACGAGGCGCGCCAGAACATCCTCGACTGGTCGGGCGACATTTTCCGCAATTTCTACCAGCCGCTGATGCCGAAGGTCGGCACGCCGTTGTCAGGCGATGCAGGCGTGATCGAGGCGATGACCAATACCGGCCTGTTCCAGTACGGCACGGCCTCGGAGATCCGCGACGAGTACGTCAGCCAATGGAAGCAGCACCCGGCCGAGTACATCGTGCTGATCTACCATTACGCCCAGGCGCCGAAGCAGGCGGTGATCGACAATTTGAAGATCTTCATGAAAGAAGTTAAGCCGGCTCTCGACGAGATGACCGACTATTCGCGCGCCCGCGCCGCCGAATAGTCGCGCGCCCCGCGACGGGGCGGCACCGGTTGCAAGTCATGCCCCCCCCCCCCCCCCCCCCCCCCCC
>SHWB01000001.1 GCA_009691025.1 Alphaproteobacteria bacterium | reverse complement strand
GACCCGGCCGCTCCGGCTGGAAAATCGTCGCATGAGTTGCCCCGAGCCTTGTCCGGCGCGGTCGCGCGGGGCATAGTCCCGGCGCCCGGCCCGGCCGGACGCGGGGCCGCATCATCGTGTCGAGGATTGCCGTCCGGGGGGTCGGTTCCAACATGAAAATCGCAGTTCCGAAGGAACGGCGCCCGCGCGAGGCCCGTGTCGCGGCGACGCCGGACACGGTGAAGCGTTATGTCGCGCTTGGTGCCTCCGTGGCCGTGGAGAGCGGCGCCGGCGCCGGCGCCAACATCACCGACCAGGCCTACAGCGAGGCCGGCGCCACCGTGGCGGACCGTGCGGCGACACTCGCAGGCGCCGATTTCGTCCTCAAGGTGCAGCGGCCGCAGACGCGCAGCGACGGCGGCGTCGACGGGCTCGGCGACTATCCCAACCGTGCCATCCTGATCGCCCTGCACAATCCCTATGGCGATCTCGTCGGCGTCGACGACTACGCGAGGAAGGGCATCGTCTCCTTCGCCATGGAATTCATGCCGCGCATCAGCCGCGCGCAGTCGATGGACGTGCTGTCCTCGCAGTCGAACCTCGCCGGCTACAAGGCGGTGATCGACGCCGCCGAGACCTATGGCCGCTGCCTGCCGATGATGATGACGGCGGCCGGCCGCGTGAACCCGGCGCGCGTCTTCGTGATGGGCGCCGGCGTCGCTGGCCTTCAGGCCATCGCCACAGCAAAGCGGCTCGGCGCCATCGTCTCGGCGACCGATGTGCGCCCGGCGGTGAAGGAGCAGGTACAAAGCCTCGGCGCCACCTTCGTCATGGTCGAGTCCGAGGAGACCAAGGCGGCCGAGACGGCCGGCGGATATGCCAAGGAAATGTCGGAGGATTACCGCCGCCGGCAGGCCGAATTCGTGGCGGCGCATGTGAAGACGCAGGACATCGTCATCACCACCGCGCTGATCCCCGGCCGCAGGGCGCCGATCCTGATCACCGCCGAGATGGTTTCCTCGATGAAGCCGGGCTCGGTGATCGTCGACCTCGCCGTCGAGCAAGGTGGCAACGTCGCCGGCGTGAAACCCGACGAGACTGTCGTCGTCAACGGCGTCAGCATCATCGGCCACACCAACATGCCCTCGCGGCTGGCGGCCGATGCATCGGCGCTCTATGCGCGTAATGTCTACAATTTCGTCGAGTTGCTGATCGATCGTAAAACACAGCAGATCGCCATCGACTGGAACGACGAGATCGTCACCGGCACCTGCCTCACGCGCGACGGCAAGGTCGTCAACACCGCGGTCGCCAAGGCCGTCGAGGAAGCTGGCGTCGGCGGCGCAGCGGCCGAGGAGCCGAGCCCGTGAGCGGAATAGAGGTCATGGATCCCAAGCCCTTCTCTGGCATGGCGGCCGATCTCGCCACCCACGCCCAGCAGCTCGCCACGGAAGCCGCCGGCCTTGCCGGCGAGGCAACTCGTCTCGCCGCGATACAGGCCGGCGGCGGCGACCCCTTCGTGTTCCTGTTCACGGTCTTCGTGCTGGCGGTGTTCGTCGGCTACTACGTGATCTGGAGCGTGACGCCGGCGCTGCATTCGCCGCTGATGAGCGTCACCAACGCCATCTCTTCGGTCATCGTCGTCGGCGCCCTCATCGCCTCCGGCCCGGCCGACTGGAGCCTAGCCAAGGCCTTCGGTTTCGTCGCCGTGGTGCTCGCCTCGGTCAACATCTTAGGCGGCTTTATCGTCACGCAGCGCATGCTGTCGATGTTCCGGCGCAAGCGTTAGGACGCCGCACCGATGTCGAGCAATCTCGCGGCCTTCGCCTTCCTCATCGCCAGCGTCTGCTTCATCCTGGCGCTGCGCGGCCTGTCCTCGCCCACCTCGGCGCGGCAGAGCAATTTCATCGGCATCGCCGGCATGGTCGTCGCCGTGGTGACGACGCTGGCCCTGCCCGGCGTGCTGTCCTACGGATCCATCGCCGTGGCGGTGCTGATAGGCGGCTCGATCGGCACCTTCATCGCGCTGCGCATCCATATGACGGCGCTGCCGCAGCTCGTCGCGGCCTTCCATTCGCTGGTCGGCCTCGCCGCGGTGTTCGTCGCCGCGGCCGCGTTCTACGCGCCGGAATCCTATGGCATCGGCACGGCCGGCCATATCCATGCCGGCAGCCTGGTCGAGATGTCGATCGGCACCGCCATCGGCGCCATCACCTTCACCGGCTCGATCATCGCCTTCGGCAAGCTGCAGAGCCTGCTGTCGGGCAAGCCGCTGGTGTTTCCCGGCCAGCACTGGGTGAACCTCGCCCTCGGCCTGCTACTGGTCGCGCTGGTTGCCTGGCTCTGCATCGGCCAGTCGCCGGTGGCTTTCTGGCTGATCGTGGCGCTCTCCCTCACGCTAGGCGTGCTGATCATCGTGCCGATCGGCGGCGCCGACATGCCGGTCGTCGTCTCGATGCTCAACTCCTATTCCGGCTGGGCCGCCGCCGGCATCGGGTTCACGCTGGCCAATCCCCTGCTGATCGTCACCGGCGCTCTGGTCGGCTCGTCTGGCGCCATCCTCAGCTACATCATGTGCAAGGGGATGAACCGCTCCTTCCTCAACGTCATCCTCGGCGGCTTCGGCGGCGAGGTTGCCGGCCCGCAGGGCGACATGGGCGACCGGGTGGTGAAGCAGGGCGGCGCCGCGGACGCCGCCTTCATCATGGGCGAGGCCTCCTCGGTCCTCATCGTGCCGGGCTACGGCATGGCGGTGGCGCAGGCGCAGCACGCGCTGCGCGAAATGGCCAGCCAGCTCAAGAATCGCAACGTGACCGTGCGATACGCCATCCACCCGGTGGCGGGCCGCATGCCGGGGCACATGAACGTGCTGCTGGCGGAAGCCGGCGTGCCATACGAGGACGTGCTGGAACTCGACGAGATCAACCGCGACTTCGCCTCGACCGACGTGACCTTCGTCATCGGCGCCAACGACATCACCAACCCGGCGGCGAAGACCGACAAATCCTCGCCGATCTACGGCATGCCGGTGCTCAACGTCGAGGAATCTGGCACGGTGCTGTTCGTCAAGCGCTCGCTCGCCTCCGGCTATGCCGGCGTCGACAACCCGCTGTTCTACCGCGACAACACGATGATGCTGTTCGCCGACGCCAAGAAGATGTGCGAGGACATCATCAAGGCGCTGGAAAGCGGCCGGCACTGAGAGCGGGCGCGTGGCGATATCGACCACGCGGGGCCGCCTCGCCCTTCGACATACTCAGGGTGAGGCGGTCATGGAGCGACAGCATTCCCTTTCGTCCTCATCCTGAGCCTGTCGAAGAACGAGGACGTCGCGCGGCGGCATCTCGAAGGGCGAAGGACGAGCGCGCACAAATCGGCACGCCCCAAACGCAAACCGCCGCGCTTGGGGCGCGGCGGCTGGATACCCGAAGAAATCAGAATCGAGGCTAGTAGCCCTCGCGCTCCTTGCGCTTGCGCGCCAGCTTGCGCGCACGGCGGACGGCCTCGGCCTTTTCACGGGCCCGGCGCTCCGACGGCTTCTCGTAGTTCCGACGCAGTTTCATCTCGCGGAAGATACCCTCGCGCTGCATCTTCTTCTTCAGCGCCTTGAGGGCCTGGTCGACATTGTTTTCGCGGACTACGACCTGAACGATTGTCAGGGCCTCCTTCTACCGGGAACCGCAAGCGCCAGTCTGGCTGCCGGGCGGGCCAAAACACGGGCGGCCGGAACTACCGGCCGCAGTGGGGCGAGTGTCTAACACAGGCCTCCAAGCCTGCCAAGGCCCGCAAGGCGCCGAATTAATCGGCTGCCGCGCGGGGGTCCAGCGCGTCCTGCAACCCGTCGCCGAGGAAGTTCAGCGCGATCACCGTGGCGAAGATGCAGGCCCCCGGCCAGAGGGCCAGAGCGGGCGCCCGGGCGATGGTTTCCTGGGCGTTGGACAGCATGTTGCCCCAGCTCGGCACCGGCGGCTGAATACCGAGACCGAGGAAGCTGAGCACCGATTCGAGGAGGATCAGGTTGCCCGCCGCGAGCGTGGTGGCCACGACGACCGGGGCCACGACATTGGGCAGCACATGGCGCATGGCCACCCGCAGGCGCGAAGCGCCCAGTGCCTCGGCCGCCCGCACATAGTCGCGCGTCCGCACCGACAGCGCCCCGGCCCGCACCAGCCGGGCAACCGTCGTCCAGCCGACTAGCGCGATGACGGAGACGATGCGCAGCAGTGCCGCTTCCTCGCTCTGCGCCGAGCCCGCCGGCACGCCGAGGCGCGTGAGGTCGACCGCCGCCAGCACGATCAGGAGGGGCAGCACCGGCAGGGCGATCACCGCGTCGGTCGTGCGCATCAGCAGCGCGTCCACCCGGCCGCCGCGCGTGCCGGCCAGAAGCCCCACAGAGGTGCCAATCAGTGCCGCCCCCAGCGCGGCCGCTAGGCCCACCGCGAGCGAGACCTGGCCGCCGTAGAGCAGCCGCATCAGCACGTCGCGCCCGGCCTCGTCGGTGCCGAGGAGATGGCCGCCACCGGGCGGCGCGTAGCGGCCGAACAGATCGACCTGCGTAGCGTCGAGCCCGAGCGCCGCCCCGACCAGCGGCGCCGCCAGCGCCATCAGGACTAGCACGACGAGGCCAGCAACGGCGGCACGGTGGCGCAGGAAGCGCCGGCGGAACCGCGCGAAGCCGTTCACCGCGCCGCCTCCTGCGGGCGATAGCTGATACGCGGGTCGAGCGCGGCATAGGCGATGTCGGCCAGCACATTGGCGACCAGCACCACGCCGGTGGCGAACAGCAGTGCAACCAGTGCGGTGTTGAAATCGTTGCCGAGGATCGAGTCGTAGATGAGCTTGCCCATGCCGAGCCAGCCGAACATCGTCTCGGTGATCAACGCGCCGGAGAACAGCGTGCCGAAATCGAGCGCGATGATCGTCACCAGCGGTAGCATGGCGTTGCGCAGCGCGTGGAAGGCCACGACGCGCGCCGGCCCCGCCCCCTTGGCGCGCGCGGTGCGGATCCAGTCCTGGCGCAGCGCCTCGATCATCGCCGAGCGGGCAAGGCGCGTGTAGGCGGCGAGGCTGGCCGCCGTCAGCGTCGCGACCGGCAGCACGAGATAGGCGGCACGCTCGCTCCACGGTGCCCCGGCCTCGCCCATGCCGCCGGCCGGCAGCCAGCCGAGCGTCACGGCGAAGACGATGATGAGCACCAGTGCCAGCCAGAAGGGCGGCACCGAGATGCCGGCGAAGCAGGCGAGGTTGATCGCCGCGTCTACGATCCCGCGTGGCCGCAGCGCGGCGACGATGCCCGCCGTCACCGCCACTGAAATGGCCAGCAGCGCGGCTATGACGAGCAACAGCAGGGTGTTGGCCAGCCGCGGCAGCAGGATTTCCAGCACCGGCCGGTTATAGGTTAGCGAATAGCCGAGATCGCCCGACAGGGCCGTGCCGAGCCAGTTGAGGTAACGCTCGCCGATCGGCAGATCGAGACCGTACAGCGCGCGCAGGCGCGCCGCGTCCTCGGGCGCGAGGCGCGGGTCGGCGGCTATCATGATGTCCACGGGGTCGCCGGGCATCAGCCCGATCATGGCATAGATGACGAAGGACATGACCGCGAGCACGACGAATGACTGGAGCAATCGCCCGGCGAGCCACGCCACCATCCGCGCGCCTCAGCGCCCGGTCCAGCTCTCGACCCACAGGGTCGAGGGGAACTGGTGGCCGGTCGGCGTCACGCCTCTCAGCCAGCGCGGCAGGACGAAGGCGTTGGCGCGGAAGTAGAGCGGCAGCACCGGCAGGTCCTCCGCATAAAGCCGCTGGATGGTCTGCCACAGCCGCGTCTGGTCCACCGGGGCGCAATCGGTTTCGACACGGTCGATCGCCTCGTCCATCCCGGCGCTGCGGTAGCCGGTGTAATTCTGCCCGGCCCAGTTGTTCGCCGCCGTCGGGATCATCGTCGAATGCAGCGTCGAGCGCGGCACGTTTTCCGGCGAGGAGAAGAAGGCGAACATCACCATGCCGGGGAAGCGCCGTTCGCGCACGCTCTGTCCGAACATCACCCGCGCCGGCTCGCCGCGTAGGCGCACTTAGATGCCGAGCGTGCGCCAGTTACTCTGCAGCACCTGCGCAACAAGTTCGCGGGCGCGGTTGCCGGCCGTCGTCAGCAGCTCCAGCGTCGCCCGCTCACCCTGCGGCGTGCGCAGGAAGCCGTCCGGCCCCTGCGTCCAGCCGGCCTCGACCAGCAACAGCTTAGCCGCCTTGGGATCGTAAGGCGTCGTCGGTGCGTCCGCCCAGTGATGCTTGTCGTCGGGATGGACCTGGCCATGCGCCACCGGCTGCTTGCCGGAGAACAGGCGATGACTGATCGCCTCGCGGTCGATCGCCATCAGCAGCGAACGGCGCAGGCGCTTGTCGGCCAGCCGCGAATTGTCGAGGTTGAGATCGATGTGCTCGTAGAACAGCCCGGTGCGGAACACGATTTCGAAGCGCGGATCTTTGCGCGCCTCCAGCCCCAGCGCCTGGTCGAGCGAGATGCCGTCCTCGCCGGAGATCATGTCGATCTCGCCGGCCATCAGGTTTTGTTCCAGCGCCGCCGTGTTCTCTATGGTGCGCACGGTGATGCTCTTGAAATAGGGCTTCGTGCCCTGCCAGTGCGCGTTGGGTTCGAGCGTGATCGAGGCGCCCGGCTGCACATCGACGATTCGGTAGGGACCGTTGTAGAGTCCGGCATTGGTCGGGTCGCGGTCGTAGCCGTTCTGCGTGCTGTAGCTCTGCGGCGTCGCGGCCGCCTTCGCCTCAACGTGCGCGGGAATGACGTCTAAATCGCCGAGACCCTGGTAGTCGCAGGTGCGTTTGTTCCAGTGCACCGTGAAGCGGCGGTCGTCATGGGCAACGACCTGTTCCATGCGGCGTAAGGTCTCCTGGCCGGCGAACCCGGCCTCCGGTGTACGGCCGAGCTTCCAGGTGAACAGCACGTCCTTCGTCGTTACCGGCGTACCGTCGCCCCAGCGCGCATCGGGCCGGATGGCGTAGTCCGTGGCAAGGCCGGGCTTGCCGTCCGGCGTCGTCCAGTCGCGCGCCGTGCCCTTCGCGCGGTCGGGCAGATCGACGCAGAGCAGGCAGACGAGCTTCCAGTCAGGATCGTAGACGGTGAAGGGCCGCCGCGTCATGCCATGCACGAAGGACAGCACGACATGCGTGGCGATGCCCGGGTGCAGGCTGGTCGGATACTGTGACACACCGATGGTCAGCGTATCCTTGGCGGCGGCGGACGTGGCGAGGACGGACACTATCCCGAGCGCCAGGCTGCCAACCACGAGAGCCGTGGCCCGGAATCCCCACTTGTCGCCCCGGCCGGAGCCCGCAGGGCGGAGAGCCGGGGCCCATGAACACCGAACCGTGGAAATGCCGGCGCCGCCCGTGTTCATGGCTCCCGGGTCGCGGCCGCTGTGCGTCCTTGCCCGGGACGACAGTACGGGAAGGCCGTCGTCCATCATTCCGCCGCCACCTTGCGGCGCCGCGCCGTGACGCGGGCAAAGGCGGCCAGCGTTTCCTCCCCGACATAGTGCTCGATGCCCTCGGCATCGGATTCGGCGTTCTTCTCCGACACGCCGATGGCGCGCAGGAAATCGACGACGGTGCGGTGGCGGCAGCGCGAGCGCTCGGCCAGCGCCCTGCCCTCCTCGGTCAGGAAGATCGAGCGGTAGGGCCGGCTGGTGACGAGGCCGTCGCGCTGCAGGCGGCCAACCACCTTGTTGACGGTAGCGTGCGAAACGCCGAAGCGCGCCGCCAGTTCCACCACGCGGGCTTCGCCATAGGCGGCTATGAGGTCGTCGATCAGCTCGACATAGTCCTCCGAGATCTCCGTCTGGCGCGCATCACGCACGCGGCGGAACTGCGCGGCCTGGCGGTCGGCATCGACGATGCGCCCGTTGGCGGTACTCACCCTGTCCTGCTCCCCTAGCGTGCCGTCACGCAGCCTGCCGTGTGGCACGCGCCAATCACAACATTTCATGACCAACACAGAATGTAGTCAATACTACATTTTGTAGTTACTTGTTACTTGAATAGCGCAAGCCTAGATTCCATTCGATGCGTCAGGCTACGGACAGATCTTTCGCCATCGCCGCCCGGCTGGTGGCCGCGACGGCACTGTTCGCCCTGTTGACCGCCGCCAGCCCCGCGTCGGCGCGCGACCGCCCGCTGACCGTGGTGACGACCATCGCCCAGATCGGCGAGCCGCTACGCACAATCGCCGGCGACCGCGCCGAGGTGAAGTCGCTGCTCGGCGAGGGGGTCGACCCGCACCTGTACCGTCCGACGCGCTCCGACGTCGCCATGCTCGCCGCCGCCGAGGTGGTGTTCTGGTCTGGCCTCAACCTCGAAGCTCAGATGAAGGACACGCTCGGCCGCCTTGCCGCGACAAGGCCGGTCGTCGCCATCGCCGAACGGCTGCCGCCATCCGCGCTGCTTGCAACGCCGGGCGCGCCACACGACCCGCATGTCTGGATGGACCCCGATCTCTGGCGGCAGGCGCTGGCCGCCGCCGTCTACACTCTAGTCGCCGCCGATCCCGCAGGAGGCGAGGGCTATCGCGCCCGCGCGCAAGCCTACTTCGTCCGGCTGACCGAACTCGATGCCTACATCCGCACCGTAATCGCCAGCATTCCGGCGGGCGCGCGTACCGTGGTGACGGCGCACGACGCCTTCAACTATTTCGGCGCCCGCTACGGGCTCGACGTCATCGGCATCCAGGGCATCTCGACCGAGGGCGAGGCCGGGCTGGCGGCGGTGGAGGGACTTGTGGCGCTGCTCGTCGAGCGCCGCATCCCGGCGGTATTCGTCGAAACCTCGGTGCCAGAACGCCACGTCCGCGCGTTGATCGAGGGGGCGGCCGCCAGGGGCCACACGGTGGTCATTGGTGGCGCCCTGTACTCGGACGCCATGGGCGCGCCCGGCAGCTGGGAAGGCACCTATATCGGCATGCTCGACCACAACGCGACGATTCTCGCGCGCGCCCTTGGAGGCACCGCGCCCGCGGGCGGCCTCGCCGGGCGCCTCGCTGCACCCATCCAGCAGGGAGGTCGGCCATGACCCCACCGCCCGTCACCATTGTCGACAGCGAGCGCCCCGCGCCGTGGGCGATCGCGCCGGACGTGCCGCTCGCCTTGCGCGGCCTCACCGTCGCCTACCGGGCCACCCCGGCGCTGTGGAATGTCGACTGGGATGCGCCGGCCGGCGCCATGTCGGCGATCGTCGGGCCAAATGGCGCCGGCAAATCGACGTTGCTCAAGTCCGTGCTCGGCCTCGTGCCGACGCTCGCCGGCGAGGTGCGCGTCTTCGGCGCGCCGCTCGCCAAGGCGCGCGGTGATGTCGCCTACGTGCCGCAGCGCAACGCCGTCGACTGGGATTTCCCGGCCAGCGCTCTCGATGTGGTCGCCATGGGCCTTTATGGCCGGATCGGCTGGTGCCGGCCAGTACGGCGCCGGCACCGCGAGGCGGCACGGGCACGACTGGCCGAGGTCGGCATGGCCGATCTCGCCGACCGCCAGATCGGCGAGTTGTCGGGCGGCCAGCAGCAGCGCGTCTTCATCGCCCGGGCGCTGGCGCAGCAGGCGCGGCTGGTGATGCTCGACGAACCTTTCGCCGGTGTCGACGCTGCGACGGAACATGCACTCGTCACGGTGCTGCGCGGTCTCGCCGCGACGGGCGTCGCCGTGGTCGCCGTGCATCACGACCTCGCGACGCTGGCCGACACTTTCGACCACGCCCTGCTGCTCAATGTGCGCCGCATCGCCGCCGGACCGGTCAGCGAGGTGCTGACCGAAGAAGCGCTGCAGCGCGCCTATGGCGGCCGGCTGGCGCCAACACAGCTACGCGCTCTCGCCCGCGCCGTCTGATGCTGGCCCGCCTCGCCGACATCCTGCTGTTCCAGGCGGGCTTCAACACCGCGGTCGTCACCGCCGGCACGACACTGCTCGGCATCGCCGCCGGCATCGTCGGCATCTTCGTCGTGCTGCGGCGCCGCGCGCTCGTCGCCGACGCCGTCAGCCACGGCACTCTGCCCGGCGTCGCGCTGGCCTTCCTCGGCGCCGTGGCGCTCGGCATGGAAGGCCGTTCCCTGCCCGTCCTCCTCACCGGCGCCGCCGTGACCGGAGTTCTGGCGGTGCTCACCGTGCAATGGATCCGCGACAACACGCGCCTGCCCGAGGACGCTGCGATCGGCACCGTGCTGTCGGTATTCTTCGGCGTCGGCGTAGTCCTGCTGAGCCACATCCAGACGCTGCCGGGCGGCGGCCAGGCCGGGCTGGAGACCTTCCTGCTCGGCGCCGCGGCGACGATGAACCGCGCCGAAGCCGTCACTATCGCTGTCGCCGCCATCGTCGCGCTCGCCGCCGTGGCCCTGCTGCACAAGGAATTCGCCGTACTGGCCTTCGACCATGACTGGGCGGCGGCGCGCGGCTGGCACACCCGGCTTCTCGACCTCGCGCTGATGGCGCTGCTTGTGCTCGTCGTCATCATCGGGCTCAAGGCCGTGGGGCTGGTGCTGGTCATCGCCCTCGTCATCGTGCCGCCGGCAACGGCAAGGCTGTGGTGCGGCCGCATCGGCCCGATGACGCTGCTCGCCGGCGCCTTCGGCGGCATCGCCGGCTGGGCCGGCACGGCCGCATCGGCGCTGTTCGCCGACCTACCGGCCGGCGCCGTCATCGTACTGGTCGCCGCCGGTATGTTCGGCGCAAGCCTGCTCGTCGCCCCCGAACGGGGCGCCTTCGCCACACTGCTGCGCACCGCCCGGCAGCGCCGCGCCCTCGCTGCGCGCGCGATGCACGAAGCCGGCTGATGCCGACAGTGGCGGCGTTCATCACCGTAGACCTGCCGGCCCTCGTGCTGGCCATCTGCGCCTGCCTCGCCTGCGGCCTGACAGGCAATTTCCTCGTCCTGCGGCGGCAGGCGCTGGTCGGCGATGCCATGTCGCATGTCGTGCTGCCCGGCATCGTTGTGGCCTGGCTCGTCGCCGGCACCATCGATTCCCTGGCTATGATGGCCGGCGGCCTGCTCGCGGCGCTGCTGGCGACGGGGCTGATCGCCGCCGTGCGCCACCTCGCCCGGCTCGAAGCGGGCGCGGCGATGGGCGTGGTCTTCACCGCCATGTTCGCCATAGGCGTGGTGCTGATCGAGCGGAGCGCGGCACGCGACGTCCACCTCGACACCACCCACGCTCTGATGGGCGCACTCGAACTCGCGCTGTGGCTGGGCCCCACGGGCTGGGGTGACGCGCTCGCGGCGAAGAACCTCGCCGCCTTGCCGCGCGAGGTAGTCACCCTCGCCGCCGTGGCGCTGACAACGGCGGCACTGGTGGCGCTGTTCTTCAAGGAGTTGCGGCTCACCACCTTCGATACCGGCCTGGCGACGGCTCTGGGCTACCGGCCGCGCCTCGTCGGCGGCGCGGTCATGGCGTGGACGGCGATCGTCGCCGTTGCCGCCTTCGATGCCGTCGGCTCCATCTTGCCGATCGCCATGTTCATCTGCCCGGCAGCGACGGCGCGCATGCTGACCGACCGGCTGGGACGGCAGATCTGGGCCAGCGCCGCCATCGCCGTGCTCGCCGCCGCCGGCGGCTATTTCGCGGCGGCCTTCGCGCCGCTGTGGACGGGCGGCACGGCCTCGCTCAACGCGGCCGGGATGATCGCCGTCGTCGCCGGCGCGATGCAGGTGGCGGCGATGCTGTTCGCGCCCCGCCACGGCGCCCTCGCCCGCGCGCTGGCCCGACGCCGGCCGGTGGCGGCGGGCTGAAGGGCCGCGGCCGGCACGCCCGGGCCATGGCTCAATACTGCGCCCAGACCGAAAAGCCGGGCGGACCAAACAGCACGACCTGGTACCGATCCTTGTGCCCGCCGGCCTCCATGCCCGCCTAGCCGACCGGCATGCCTGGAACGTCGATCCCGGCGGCAACGGGACGCCGTTCGAGGAGACGCATTATGTCCGCCGCCGGCACACGGCCCTCGATCGCATAGCGGACCACCTTGGCCTAATGGCAACCATGCAAGGCGGCCGGAACGCCAAGGGCGGATTTGACCGACGCGAGGTCCTCGCGCAGTTCCACTGTGACGCGGAAGCCGTTGGCGCGCAGGTGCTCGACCCAGTTGGCGCAGCAATCTCAGGTCGGCAACTTCCATACCGTGATTTCCGGCGGCGACGCCAAGTGCACCGCCGGGGTGAACATGACGAAAGCGCAGGCTAGGGCGGCAACCAGTCGCGAAGCGTGTCGTAGGATTTTGTGCATACCGCGGCCTCCACCCGATAAGCCCATAGACGTCTATTGCGGCACCGGCAGCGGCCGGCGCGACTTGATCGAGGCGGTGATGGTCTCCAGCACCGCGACACCGTGGATCATCTGCTCTGGCGTAATCAGGTAGGTCTCCTTACCCTCGCAGGCGGCGGCGAAATTATCGTCGTTGCGCCGCACCTGTTCCTCCTGCGTCATCGGCACGAGGTCGCGCAGTTCCGGAGACCTGCCCTTGAAGGCGACGAGGATCTGGTCCGGCCCCGCGCGCCGTACCCACCCCTTGGTACCGATAATATGCATGTGTACCGTCATGGGCGTATTGGTGACGTTGCAGATGTAACCCGTGGCGCCGTTGGCGAAGCGCAGCACGGCAAGCGCACTGTCGTTTGTCATGCCCACCGTCGCGGTTTGCCCGAAAGCCTCCGTCATGCGACCGAGCATGTACTGGAAATTGTCGATAGTGTGGATGCCCATGTGGTAGATGCCCGCCGCCGGCGCCTCCTCGGCCGATTTTCGCCAGCCCTCTACCGGCACCAGCACGTCGTGGCTCATGTTGAACTCGGCATGCACGATGTGGCCGAGTTCTCCGCAGTCGATCAGCTTCTTCATCGCCTGGATGACACTTGAGTGGCGCGAATTATGGCCGAGGCCGAGCTGGACGCCCGCCGTCCGCGCGGCGGCGACGGATTTCTCGGCGTCGGCCTTCGACAACGCAAACGGTTTTTCCGTCAGCACGTGCTTGCCAGCCTTGGCGGCGGCGAGAATCTGCGGCGTGTGCTGCGAGTGTGGCGTGACCAGCACCACGGCGTCGACCGATTTGTCGGCCAGCACCTCGTCGTAGCTGTCCGTCACCTTCAGGCCGAACGATTTCGCCGCCTCGCGCACCTTGTCAGGGAACGCATCGACGATCTTCACAACCCGTATCTTGCCGCTGCCCGCAATGGCGCGCGCATGCGTCTGACCCCACCAGCCAAACCCCACGATGGCTGCGTTGATCATGTCCAACCCCTTGTTCTGATTATTCTTCTAACCAGGCGCAATTGCGCTCCCACAAAGGCGCGGAGTCAAGCCACCCGCTCCGGCAATCCGCTCTCCAGCGACCGGGCGGTAGCGTCGAGCACCGCCACATCATGGATCATCTCTTCCGGGGCAATCAGGTAGTCGCGGCACCCGGCAACAGCGTCGGCTAAGCACTCCAAGTTGTTGCTCAGCGGGTCCTCGGCAGGCAGCGAAATACTCTCCGGCGTGCCGCCCCTGGCACAGACCTGCACCTCGGTCGGCCCTGTCACGCGAATCCAGCCATCCGTACCTGAGACCTGGATGTGTCGCGAGGGCGGCGTGACGAGCACGTTGCTGACGATGCCCGCCTGGCCCCAGGCATAGGTAATGATCGCTACGCCGGTATCGGCGAACTGTACTCTGCTGGCGCGTTGGGCATAGACTCGGTCGCGCGACCGACCCAGTGGTTGAACACGTCGCTTGGATGGCCGCCCATGTGCCACAGGCCGCCGCCGGGCGACTCCTTTGGACCGGCTCGCCAGCTCGTCACATTCATCAGCGTATCGTGGCTGGCGTTGGCCTCGAGCAGCGTGATGGTGCCGAGCTAACCATCGGCGATGCGCCGCTTGATTTCGCGCTGCGGCGGCGCGAAGCGCTGGTTATGGCCAAGGCCAAGCCGGATCTTCGCCTTGCGTGCCGCGGCGATGGCGCTCTCGGCCTCGCTCTTCGACAGCGCGAACGGCTTTTCTGTGAACACATGCTTGCCGGCTTCCGCCGCGGCGACGATCTGGTAGGTGTGCAGCGAGTGCGGCGTCACGAGGACCACCTAGTTGATGCTCGGATCGGACAGCACTTCGTCGTAGTCGCGCGTCAGCGGCAGGTTCAGTTCGCCGACGAAGTCGCGGTGCTCCTCCATGTTGGCGTCGACTAGCCGCGTTACGCGCACTTTGTCGCTCCTGCCCCGCAGCGATCGGATATGCGTGCGACCCCACCAGCCGAGACCGACGACGGCAACATTCAGCATTCGGTATTTCCCCTTTTCTCCGTGCCGTACGAACCATAGCAGGCCACGGCTCCGCGGTACGTCGGACGTGCCCTTCGGGATGGCACGCCTCGGGTGAAAAGGTGTTGTGATCCCGTCTCGATGGTCGAGACGCGCAACCTCGGTTCTTTGTTACGAGCGGGGACATGGCTAGTCTCCACCGTCACGACGCTAGGAGGGCGGCATGCGTTTCGGTCTGTTCGGATCGACCCAGGTCAAGCGCGGCGATTCTCTGGACGGCAGCCACGGCTTCGCCCGCTTCATCGACTACAACGTCGAGGCCGAGGCGATGGGCTTCCATTCCTCCTTCGTCGTCGAGCACCACTTCACGGGGTTCGGGCAGGTCTCGGCAACGCTGACGCTGCTGGCCTGGCTCGGCGCGCGTACCACGACTCTGCGCCTCGGCACCGCCGTCATCGTGCTGCCCTGGCACAACCCGATCCTGCTCGCCGAGCAGGCGGCGACCATCGACCTGATGACCGGCGGTCGGCTCGATCTCGGCATCGGCAAGGGCTACCGCTACAACGAGTTCGCCGGCTTCGGCATTCCCATGGAGGAAGCCGATGCGCGCTTTGAGGAATCGCTGGAGTTGCTGCTCAAATCGTGGACCAGCGAAGAGCGCTGGTCGCACAAGGGGCGCTTCTACAACTTCGAGGATGTCGTCGTCGAACCGCCGGCCGCGCAGAAGCCGCATCCACCCATCTGGATGGGGGCGGGCAGCCAGCGTTCCCTCGACATGGTGGCGCAGCGCGACTTCAACCTGCTGCTCGACCAGATTTCACCGATCGACGCGGCGATCGAGCGCTTCGCGTACTTCCGGTGGCGTGTCGAGGCCCTGGGGCGTCCGTTCAATCCATATCAGGTTGGCCTTTCGCGCGGCCTCTATGTGGCGAAGGACGCCGCAGACCGCGATGCCGCGATAGAGCGCCGCATCGCCGCGCGGGCGCGCATCGATGCGCTGGCGCAGCGCCCGGACGGCAAGAACACGGCGTCGCTGCTGTCCTTCGACCTCGGCGACGCGGTGCGCGACGGCGTGCTGTTTGGCACCGTCGACGAGATCGCCGAGCGCATCGGGCGTCTGCACAAGGCGGGCATCCGCTACATGCTGGTCACCGATGGCGGCAGCGGCATCGAGGGCCTGCGCACCTTCGCGCGCGAGATCATCCCCGCCTTCGCCGACCCCGAGGATGCGACGCTGGCCACGGCGGCGGAGTAACCGGGCAATGCCCCTGGTCATCCTCATCCTGAGCCTGTCGAAGGATGAGGATGCCGCACAGCCCTACTGCCCCTACTTTTTCTCCGGCAGCTTGGCCTCGCGCGGCTCGGTCGGGCCGCCGGCCTTGGCCCAGGCGCCGTAGCCGCCGGCCATGTGGGCGACGGGGGCGAGGCCCATGTGGTGCACCGCCTGGGCGGCCAGCGCCGAGCGCATACCGCCGGCGCAGAAGAAGACGAACTTCTTGCCCGAACCGAATGTGTCCCGGTAGTAGGGGCTCTGCGGGTCGACCCAGAACTCCAGCATGCCGCGCGGCGCGTGTGTCGACCCGGGGATGCTGCCGTCGCGCCACAGCTCGCGGACGTCGCGGATGTCGACGAGTTGGACCTGCGGATCGTCGCGGACCACCATGACCTGCTCGACGGTCATGGTCTCGATTTCGAGCTCGGCCTCGGCGCATAGTTCCTTGATGCCCTTGGTGATCATCACCGCTCTCTCCAGACCCGACAATGGCGCAGTCAAGGGCGCGCGCCGGGCCGCGTCAAGGGGCGGCGGAATTGCGCTCCTTCACGGCGAGCAGGGTCGCGCCCGCGATGATCGTGCCGGCACCGAGCCAGGTCCACAGCGTCGGCACCTCGGCGAACAGCAGGTAGCCGAACAGCGCGGCGAAGATGAGCCGCACGAAGGTCAGCGGCTCGACGGCGGCGATGTCGGCGTCGCGATAGGCCTGGTTCCAGCATAGATGCCCGCCCGTGCCCATCGCGGCGATGAAGACGAGCAGCGCAAACTGCTCCGGCGTCGGCCATGTCCAGACGAACAGCGAAGCGACGAAGGTGACGGGGGAGACGACGAGGCCCAGCCAGGCCACCACGGCGGCATTCGACTCGGTCTTCAACAGGGTCTTCACGATCAGGCGCGCGAATGTCAGCGAGACTGCGGCGGCGAGCACCAGCAGGGTGCCGTCGTTGATCCCCTGGAAGCCAGGCCGGATAACGATCAGCGCGCCCACGAAGCCCAGCGCGATAGCGATCCAGCGGTGCGGGCGCGGCGCTTCGCGATAGACAAAGACCGCCGCCGCCGCCGTGATCACAGGCACGGTGAAGTTCAGCGCTGTTGCCTCGGCCAGCGGAATGAGGGCCAGCGCGCTGAACCACGCCATCATGCTGACGGATTGCAGCAGGCCGCGCGTCAGCATAAGGCCGGGCCGGCGCGGCCACATCGACCGGAAGCCAAGGCGCCAGACTACCGGCAGCAGCATGGGCAGCGACAGGAAGGCGCGGAAAAAGGCGATCTCGATCGGGTGGATCTCGCCGGCGGTGTACTTGATGCCGCTATGCATGGCGGCGAAGAAGACGCCGGCAAGCGTCATCAGCAGCACGCCCCGAAGCGTGCCGCCCCGGTGCAGGGTGTCGGCGAAACTTGCCATTCCGGCGGCCCCAATGCCCCGCGGCGGGACCGGACCGCGGCGGCGGCGCACTATAGGCGCGGCGGCCGGCGCCGGCCCAGCGCCGGCTGCAACCCAGCCGTGCGCGTCGCCCAGCGGTTGCCCCGAACCCGGCCGGGCGCTACATGACGCGGGCCATGGCCACGCCCTCCCTTCGACCCGCCTCCGTCGCCCCGCTGCCGCCCGGTCTCGTCGAGCGCTTTGCCGCCATTGTAGGGCCGGCCGGCATCGTCGCCGATCCGGCAGCGATGGAGCCGTGGCTGATCGAGTCGCGGGGCCTCTATCGCGGCGCCAGCCCGCTGGTCCTCCGCCCGGCTTCCACCGCCGAAGTCGCCGAAGTGGTCAGGCTGGCCCACGCGCACCGTGTCGCCATTGTGCCGCAGGGCGGCAATACCGGCCTTGTCGGGGGCGCCGTGGCCCAGGGCCAGATGATCCTCGCGCTCGGCCGCATGAACCGCGTCCGCGCTGTCGACCCGGTCGACTACACCATGACGGTCGATGCCGGCTGCATCCTCGCCGACCTGCAGGTGGCGGCCGCCGCACAGGACCGGCTGTTCCCGCTGTCGCTGGGCGCCGAGGGCAGCTGCCAGATCGGCGGCAATCTGTCGACCAATGCCGGCGGCACACAGGTGCTGCGTTATGGCAACACGCGCGAGCTGTGCCTCGGCCTCGAGGTGGTGCTGCCCGACGGCCGTGTCTGGGACGGGCTGCGGGCGCTGCGCAAGAACAACACCGGCTACGACCTCAAGCACCTGTTCATCGGCGGAGAGGGCACGCTCGGCATCATCACGGGCGCGGTGCTGCGCCTGTTCCCGTTGCCGAAAGAGCGGCCGGCGGCCTTCGTCGCGCTGGCCGGGCTGGACGAGGCGCTCGAACTGCTCTCACGCCTGCGCCGCGCCACCGGCGATGCGTTGTCGGGCTTCGAGCTGATCCCGCGCCTCGCCATCGACCTCGCGCGCAAGCACAACCCTGTCGCCATCGATCCGCTGGCAGCGCGCCACGACTGGTACGCGCTGGTCGAGGCCGAGGCGGCGGAGGCCGGCGGCGGCCTCGGTGGCGTTCTGGAGGCGGCGCTGGGCACGGCGCTTGAGGACGGCATCGTCGTCGACGCGGCGATCGCCCAGTCCGAACAGAAGCGGCGCGCCTTCTGGCACCTGCGCGAGGCGCTCGTGCTGGCCCAGGCCCCGGAAGGCGCCAGCATCAAGAATGACGTCTCGGTGCCGGTCTCGCGCGTGCCGGATTTCATCCGCCGGGCGACGGCGGCCGTGCTGGAGCGCTGCCCGGAGGCCCGGCCGCTGCCCTTCGGCCATGTCGGCGACGGTAATGTCCATTTCAACATCCAGCAGCCGGTCGGCGGGGACGACGCGGCTTTCCTCGCCCGCTGGGACGAACTGACCGGTGCCGTCAACGAGGTGGTTGCCGCGCTGGGCGGCAGTTTCAGCGCCGAACACGGCATCGGCCGCTTGAAGGTCGCCGATCTGCGGACATACAAGAACCCCGTCGAACTCGACATGATGCGGGCGATCAAGCGCGCGCTCGACCCGGACGGGCTGATGAACCCGGGCGCCATGCTGTAATTGCCGCCCTCGTGGTTAGACAGGCTCACCCCGAGGCTCCGGCCGGAGGACGCGATGACCGACTATACCGCTCCCGTGCGCGACATGCGTTTCGTGCTCGAGGAGTTGTGCGACCTCGACGGGCTTTCCCACCTGCCCGCCTTTCCCGACGCCACGCGCGATACCGTGGCGCAAATCCTCGAGGAGGCCGGACGCTTCGCCGCCGGCGCGGTGGCGCCGATCAACCGTTCGGGTGACATCGAGGGCGCCAGGCTCGTCGACGGCGTCGTGCGCACGCCCGAGGGTTACGCCGAAGCCTACAAGGGCTTCGTCGAGGGCGGCTGGAACGGCATGCCCTTCCCCGCTGAGATCGGCGGCATGGACCTGCCCTGGGCCGTGACCACCGCGGTGCAGGAAATGATCATGGCGGCCAATCTAGCCTGGTCGACCTGCCCGCTGCTGACCTTCGGCGCCGTCGAGGCGCTGATGGCGCATGGCTCGGAGGCGTTGCAGAAGACCTATCTGCCGAAGCTCGTCACCGGCGAATGGTCGGGCACGATGAACCTGACCGAGCCGCAGGCGGGAACCGACCTCGCCCTCCTGCGCACGCGCGCCGAGCGCGAGGGCGACCGTTACCGCATCACCGGCACTAAGATCTTCATCACCTTCGGCGAGCACGAGATGGCCGAGAACATCATCCACCTCGTGCTGGCCCGCCTGCCCGACGCGCCGCCCGGCGTGCGCGGCATCAGCCTATTCCTCGTGCCGAAATACCTCGTCAACCACGATGGCAGCCGCGGCGAACGCAACGACCTGCGCGCCGTATCGCTGGAGCACAAGCTGGGCCTGCGCGGCTCGCCGACCTGCGTCATGTCCTATGGCGACAATGGCGGCGCCATCGGCTGGCTGATCGGCGAGGAGCACCAGGGGCTGCGCTGCATGTTCACGATGATGAACAACGCGCGCCTCAATGTCGGTCTGCAGGGCGTGGCGATCGGCGAACGCGCCTACCAGCAGGCGCTGGCCTATGCACGCCATCGCGTCCAGTCGGTGCCAGTATCGGGCGGGGACACGCCCGTCGCCATCGTCAACCACCCCGATGTCCGCCGCATGCTGATGACCGTGCGCGCGCAGACCGAGGCGACCCGTGCGCTGTCCTATTACGCCAATGCCTGCCTCGACCGCGCCCGCCACGACGAGGACGATGGCGAGCGGCGGCGCTGGCAGGTGCGGACAGACCTGCTGACGCCGATCGTCAAGGCCTGGGCGACCGATCTTGGCGTCGACAGCGCCTCGCTCGGCATCCAGGTACATGGCGGCATGGGCTTCATCGAGGAGACGGGAGCGGCCCAGCACCTGCGCGACATCCGCATCGCGCCGATCTACGAGGGCACCAACGGTATCCAGGCCAACGACCTGCTCGGCCGCAAGCTGCTGCGCGATGGCGGCGGCGGCATGATCGCCATGGTCTCCGACATCGCCGTGACGGCGAAGAACCTGCGCCGCGAGGCCAACGGCGACGGCGATCTCGTCGCGATCGCCGCGTCGCTCGACCGCGGCCGGGCCGACCTAGAACGCGCCACCGCCTGGCTGCTCGACGATGCCGCCAACGACATCGACCAGAAATATGCCGGCGCCGTGCCCTACCTTGCCCTCGCCGGCACGGTGGCCGGCGGCTGGCAGATGGCCCGCGCCGCGCTGGCCGCCCGGAAGCGCCTCGACGGCGGCGACGGCGACCGCGCCTTCCTGATGGCGAAGCTGGCCACCGCCCGCTTCTATGCCGACCATATCCTGCCGCGCACGGCCGCTCTCCTGCCTTCCATCACCGAAGGCGCGGCTTCCGTGCTGGCGCTGGCGCCCGAGGCGTTCTGAGGCGGGTATACTGGGCGGCCCCATGGGGTCAAAAACCCCTTGCATAGGGGGGGCATTTCCTTCAAAAGGCCCCCCTTGCGCGCAACCCTTGGCGCATTGGCCTCGCGAACGGGGGTTCCCGACGAAATGAACAAGCTGCACGTCGCTGCCGACATGGTGCCGGAGGCTTCTGCCAGCCGGCCGCAGACGGAGCTGCAATCCGACTATTTCATAACACAGGACGGCGTCTCTTTCGCCGGGCGACACCTGTTGCTCGACCTGTGGGGCGCCAAGCGCCTGGATGAACCGGACCATATCGAGGCCGCTATGCGCGAGGCGGTCGAGGCCGCCGGCGCCACCCTGCTCCACATCCATCTGCACCATTTCTCGCCCGAAGGCGGCGTCTCCGGCGTTGCCGTGCTGGCCGAGAGCCACATCTCCATCCACACGTGGCCCGAACGCGACTTTGCCGCTCTCGACGTGTTCATGTGCGGCAAGTGCAACCCACATCTGGCCGTGCCGGTGTTCAAGCGCGCCTTCGGCGCTAGCGCCATTTCGGTCAACGAGGTACGCCGGGGCCTCGTTCCTTGAGCGGCGCCGACGGGCGCTGGAAGCGCTTCGACGAGGGGCTCGAGGTCGGCCTGACCACCGGCCTGCGAATCGGCAGCGAGCTGTACCGCGAGACCTCCTCGTTCTACGACCTAGCCATCTACGAAACGACGGATTTCGGCCGCGCGCTGGTGATGGACAACATCATCCAGACGACCGAGCGCGACGAGTTCGTCTATCACGAGATGCTGACGCACACGCCGATCTTCGCGCATGGCGGCGCGACGGATGTGCTGATCATCGGCGGCGGCGACGGAGGCATGCTGGAGGAGGTGCTGAAGCACCGCAGCGTGCGCCGCGCGACCATGGTCGAGATCGACGGCCATGTCGTCGATCTGTGCCGCAAATATATCCCCGGCATCTGCGGCAAGGCCTTCGAGGACCCGCGCACCGACCTCATCATCGCCGACGGCGGCGCCTATGTGCGCGACACGAATGCGCGCTTCGACGTAATCATCATCGACTCGCCTGACCCGATGGGGCCGGCGAAGGTGCTGTTCGCGGAGCCGTTCTACATAAACTGCAGGCGCGTGCTGCGCCCCGGTGGCGTGGTGGTACGCCAAAACGGCATCCCGCTGCTGCAGACCGACGAGCTCGAAGAGGCGATGACCCTGCTCGGCCGCCATTTCGCCGACGTCGCCTGCTACATGGCCGCGGTGCCGACCTATACCGGCGCGCATATGGCCTTCGGCTGGGCCTCCGACGATCCGGCCAAGCGTGCCGTCGAGGTCGAAATGCTGGCGCGCCGCCACGCCGCCTCGGGCATCGCCACGCGCTACTGGTCGCCTACCCTGCACCGCGGCGCCTTCGCCGTGCCGGCCTATGTCGAGACCGTGGTGGAGAAGGCACGACGGCGTTAGCACGGTCGCGGTGCTACGAATGCCGCTCCAGCCAGTCCACCGCCGCCGCCAGAGAGCCAACCACGGCCGTCGCCAGCGCCGCATCGGTCGCGTCCGGCGACTGCGCCACCAGCAGGTTCACCGGTACGCCGGCGGCGCGCCCGGCCATGATGTCGTGGACGCTGTCGCCGACCAGCGCCGAGCGCCGCAGATCGATGCCCAGCTCGTCGCGCGCGCGCAGCAGCATGCCGGGCGCGGGCTTGCGGTCGGGCGAGGCGCGGCGATACGCGCCCTGCCCCGCCGCCTGATGAGTGGGGTCGTGATAGATGGCAGCAATCTCCACGCCCTCTTCACGGAAGCGCTCGCACATCCATGCCGTCAGCGTCGCGAAGGCTGCCTCGTCGTACACGCCGCGCCCTATACCGGACTGGTTGGTCACGACGACGAGACGGTAGCCTAGCGCCTGCGCGCGCCGGCAGGCGGCGAACACGCCGCCGAGGAAGACGAATTCCTCGAGGCGATGCAGATAGCCAGGGTCGTGGTTGATGACCCCGTCGCGGTCGAGGAACAGCGCGCGCGAAATTCGCGTGCTCGACACCTCTAGAGGCGTCCTTCGGCCTGCCGTTTCGCGTGCATGGCGCGCAGTCCGGTGGCGGTAATAGCCGGCGACAGCTGGTCGGGATCGATCATCAATTCCAGCACGGCCACCCCCGGTGCCGCCAGCGCGCGCGCCAGCGCCGGCGCAAACTCGGCCGTTTCGCTGACCCGCTCCGCATGGGCGCCAAACGCCCGTGCCCAGGCAACAAAGTCGGGATTGACGAGATCGGTCAGGTAGTTGCGGCCGGGATAGTCGCGCTCCTGGTACATGCGGATCGTGCCGTAGAGGCTGTTGTTGACGATCACCAGCAGGAATTTGAGGCCGTATTGCTGCGCCGTCGCCAGCTCGTTGCCCGTCATGATCACGCCGCCATCGCCGACGAAGCAGACAACCGGCACGTCCGGCCGCGCCGCCGCCGCGGCCACCGCCGCCGGCACGCCATAACCCATTGCGCCGTTGGTCGGTCCGAGCTGTGTGCGATAGCGCCGGAACGGCCAGAAGCGCGATGCCCAGCCGGCGAAATTGCCGGCATCCGTGCAGATGATCGTCTCGGGCGGCAAGGCGTCCCGTAGCGCGAGGATCGCCGCGCCCATGTCGAGCTTGCCCGCGTAGGCGCCCGGCGTCGTCCAGTCGACGCAGTCCTGCCGCGCCGACAGCAGCCAGTCGCGCCAGGCCGACGAGTCGACCGGGTCGAGCAGGCGCGCGGCGGCGGCGAACTGGCCCATGCCGGAATTGATGGCGATGTCTGGCCGGTACACACTGCCCAGCTCGTCGGGATCGGCGTGGACATGGATCAGCTTCTGCAGCGGGGTCGGCACCAACAGCAGCGTGTAGCCGCTGGTCGTCGCCTCGCCGAGACGGGCGCCGATGGCGATAATCAGGTCGGCGTCGACGATGCGCTTGGCGAGTTTCGGATTGATGCCGACCCCAGACTCACCAACATAGTGGGGATTGGTGTTGTCAATGAGGTCGAGCGTACGGAAGGCGCAGGCAACCGGCAGATGGTTCGCCTCCGCGAAGACCCGCAGATCGGCGCAGGCCTCGGCCGACCAGCCGCCGCCGCCGGCGATGACCAGCGGCCGCTCTGCCGCCTGGAGGGCGCTGCGCATTGCCTGCAGCTCGCTGGCGCCGGGATGCGGGCGGACGACGCAGTAGCGGGCCGCGTCGGCGACCGCCGAGGTCTCGACCAGCATGTCCTCAGGCAGCGCCACCACCACCGGCCCGGGCCGGCCCGACATGGCGAGGTGGAAGGCGCGGCTGACCACCTCGGGCAGACGGTCTGGCGTCTCGACCTGCGTGACCCATTTGGCGACGTCGCGGAACATCGAGCGGTAGTCGACTTCCTGGAAGCCTTCGCGCCCTTCGGCCTCGCGCGCCACCTGGCCGACGAACATAACCATCGGCGTCGAATCCTGCATCGCCGTGTGCACACCTATCGAGGCGTTGCAGGCGCCGGGGCCGCGCGTGACGAAGGCCACGCCGGGCTTGCCCGTCAGCTTGCCATAGGCTTCAGCCATGAAGCCGACGCCGCCCTCGTGCCGGCCGACTATGATTCGCACCGTGTCTCGGTCGTCGTAGAAGGCATCAATGGCGGCAATGTAGCTCTCGCCCGGAATGCAGAACACGGTGTCGACGCCGTGGATCTTGAGGGCATCGACGAGAATTCGGCCGCCGGTTCGCGCATTGGGGCGGGAAGTCACGACTGTGAGCCTCGCAGTATAGGACGGAGAAACGAGTGCGGGCGCCCCGCTTGCCGGAGCGCCCGCCCGTTTAATATGGACTCCCCGATCAGGCGGTCTTCGCCTTCATCGGGTCGAAGAACGGCGCCGGAATCAGGATCTTGCTTTCCTGCGTCAGGATGAGTTGGCGCACCTTGCCGACGACGGTCGGCCAGCCCTTGTGCGCAGCGAGCTTGGCACGGCGCTTGCGCCGGTCCTCGAGATCCTTGTAGCCCCACATGTGAACGATCTGGTTCAGCGGGCCGATCTCGGTCGAGTAGTAGCCTACCATGGTGCCGAGAATCGGCAACTGGATGGCCATTCCCTCGGTCTGATAGATTTTCAGGAACTCGGCCGTCCTGCCGGCGGCCAGGGTGTAGGTGCGCATCTCGACGATCATGTCTCGTTTCCCCCTGCAAATGGCCACTCTCCCTATCTGATAGGGAGATTGACGCTACCCCTCCACTCCAGCATCGAAGCGGAAGCCGATTTCCTCCAGCTTGTCGCGCGCCTGCGTACCCCATTTGCGCGCCACCTCCTCGCCCAGAGCCGGAGCGTAGGCGACGCGGTCCTGGCTCCCCGGCCCTTCCGTCTCGATCGCCACGAACAGGCGCGCCGTCTCATCCGACAAATTGCGGAACGCGCGGCTGACGCCCGGCGGCACGGAGACGAAGTCGTTCGTCTCCAGCACCACGCGGTTCTCGCCATTGCTCCCCCATGTCACCTCGAAGCGGCCATTGAGGCAGAAGAAGTTCTCGGTCGTCGTCTCGTGGCAATGCAGGCCAGGCCCATTGCCCGGCGGGCATTCCGCGATGGTCAACACCACGCGATCGCCGGCATGCACAGGCGCCGCCGCGCTGCGGCCGGTGTAACTTTCCGGCACCATCACCGGGTAGACACGGTGCGCCGTCAGTCGCTCCATCGCTGCCGTCGGAATGCCATGCTTGTCGGCGTTCTGCCGGCTGTAAGGCTGAAGGTCAGCAAAGCGCGCCATGCGTTTCTTCATCTCGGCCGCCGTAGGCGTACGCACCTTGGTGTTCTCGTCGGCGAAATAGAATCCTAGTGTCGCCATCTTCTCGACGACCTCGCGACCAAATTCGCGCTCGACGCGATCATGCGTGGCGGGTGCGTGGTAGACTGGATCGGCGGCGTCCAGGTCGTCATCGCATTCGATGATAGCCAGCAGCCTGCCGGTCTCCGGCCCGACGTTCTTGAAGGAACGATAGACGCCCTTCGGCATCGAGATGAAATCGAGCGGTCCCAGCTCGACCGATTGCTCGCCCTTGTCTCCCCAGCTGATCTCGAAGCGGCCCGACAGGCACAGGAAGTTCTCGGTCGTGCGGGCATGCACATGCAGTCCGGCGCCATCGCCCGGGGGCGATTCCGGGATCGACAGGACCATGCGCTTGCCGGCATGCACCGGCGCCTTCGCGCTGCGCCCCTTGTAGCCGGTCGGCGCCATCACCGGGTACACGCGCCGCGCGCTGACCCGTTCGATCGCCTCGACGGGGATACCGTGGCTGGCGTTGCTCTGCTGGCTGTACGGCATGAGACTGGCGAATCGGGCGGTACGTTTGGCCATCTCGTCGGGCGTTACGACGATCGTCTTCATGGCGGTTCCTTCCTGCTTGTATCGTTGTCGTCAGGCGCGCTTGATCTCCCCCGGCGTGAAGAACGGCGCCGGGATGAGAATCTTGTTCTCCATCTCGTCGATCAGTGCCTGCACCTTGGGCGCAAAGGCCTGCCACCGCTTGTCGGCGGAGAGTTTGGTGCGCCGCTTGGTGCGGTCGGCCAGATCCTTGTAGCCCCACATGTGGACTATCTGGTTCAGCGGCCCCAGCTCGGTGGCGTAGTAGCCGACCATCATGCCGAGGATCGGCAGCTGGATCGGCATGCCTTCGCTCTCGTAGAGCTTGAAGAAGGTGGCGGTGGCGGCCGGCTTCAACCGATAGGTGCGCATCTCGACGATCATGGAGCCCTCTGGATCTGCGGGCGGCCGGCAGGACCGCCGCCCGTCAGCGTAGCGCGGCGGCGACGTTTCCGCCATCGACGGTGAGCACGGCCCCGGTGGTCTTGCGGGCCAGTGCCAAAGCGAGGAAGGCATCGGCCACATCTGACGCCGTCACTTCCCGGCCGAGCAAATTGCCGGCCATGTAGTCGTGCTCCGACATGCCGCGGGCTGTCGAGCGGCTGGCCACCATCGCGTCGGTCAGCAACCCGCTGCGGATGCGGTCGGCGTTCACGGCGTTGGCTCGAATGCCCTCGGCGCCGTAGTCGATGGCGTATTGCCGGGCGAGGCCCATCGTTGCCGCCTTGGGCAGACCGTAGGGGCCAAAACTGGGCCCCGGATTGACCGCCTGCTTGGAGGCGTTGAACAGCAGCACGCCGCCGGTGCCCTGCGCCAGCATCACGGCGACCGCGGCCTTGGCCACCGTCTGGTGGGCAAAGAAGTTTAGCTCGAAGCTTGCCCGCAGGGTCGCGTCGTCGACCTCGCCGATGCGACCCTGCCAGGCGGCGCCGGCATTGGAGACGAGGATGTCGACGCCACCGAAGGCCTCGACTACCTTCGCAATGGCTGCGGCGACCGAGGCCTGATCGGTGACGTCGCAGGCGACGGCCAGCGCGCCGATGGGCTTCGCCGCCCTGGCCGCCGCCTCGCCGTCGCGGTCGAGCAGCGCCACCTCGGCGCCGGCGGCGCGGAAGGCCTTGCCGATGGCGGCACCGATGGTGCCGCCGCCGCCGGTGACGACGGCGATCTGGCGCGCCAGCGGCTTCTCGGCGCGCTTGCCGAGCTTCGCCTGTTCGAGCGACCAGTACTCGATGTCGAACTGCTCGGCCTCGTCGATGGTCGCGTAGCGGCCGATGGCCTCGGCGTTGGCGATGACCTCGATGTTGGCCTCGTAGAGGTCGGCGGCGATGGCGGCGGCCTTGGCGTTATCGCCGGCGGCGAAGACGCCCAGACCAGGCACCAGCACGATGCGCGGCGCCGGATCGAGCGGCGTCTTGGGCGCCACCGGATCGGTGTTGTGGCGCGTCACATAGGCCATGTAGTCGGCCTTGTAGCGCGCGATGGCGGCCTCCAGCCCGGCGCGGAAGCCGGCCGGGTCGCCGGCCAGCGGCGACGGCGCGATCAGCGGCAGCGGCTTGGTGCGGATGGCGTGGTCCGGCGTCACCGGCCCAAGCATGGCGTAGCGCGCGAGATCGGTGCCATCGACGAAGGCGCGGATCGCCGGCCCGCTGCGGTGGGCGAGCACGAAGCGCCGCCACAGCCCCTCGTCGCGGTCGGTCTCCAGAGCCAGCAGGCCGCGCAACACCGGCGCCACCTCGGCGGCGGACATCACGGGGCCGGCGGGCGTGGCCGGCACGAAGACCTGCCTTGCCGCCTTCGCGACGCGCGCCTCGGCGCGCGAGACCAGCGCGATCATCCGCTCGTAGGCCGCCTCGGCCGTCTCGCCCATGGTGAAGATGCCGTGCTTCAGCAGGATCAGCGCGTCGACGCCTGGCGCGGCGCGTCTGGCGGCAGCGCAGGCCTGCGCCAGCGCGAAGCCAGGCATGATGTATGGCACATAGGCGACACGGTCGCCGAAGGTGTCGCGACAGATGGCCTCGCCGTCCGGCTGGTCGGTCAGCGCCAGCACGGCGTTGGCGTGGGTGTGGTCGACGAATTTATGCGGCAGGAAGGCGTGCAGCAGCGTCTCGACCGACGGGTTTGGCGCGGCGGCGTCGAGCAGGTTGATGCGCAGCGCGTTGACCATGTCCTCGTCGGACAGGCGCTGCAGCCGCTGCAGGCGGCGCAGCGGTTCCAGCCGCACCGCCGGCAGGCCCGGCGGCTCGATCGCGCCCATGTCCCAGCCCGAGCCCTTGACGTACAGCACCTCGACTGGATCGCCGGCAAGGTCGTGCGCGGTGCTCTTCACCGAGCTGTTGCCGCCGCCATGCAGCACCAGTGAGGGCTCGCCGCCGAGCAGGCGCGTGCCATAGACGGCCAGCGACACGTCCTCGGCCACACCCTGCTGTGCCCAGCGTGCGACCGTCGCCGCCGCCTCGTCTGCGCGCCACCGGCTCTGCATGGTCCTCGTCCGCCCTGTCGTCAGGCGTGCGGACCTAGCGCCAAAGCCGCCCCGGCGCAAGCGCGGGCGGCTTAACTCCCGGCCACGAGCGCTGCGGCCAGACGCCGCCAGGCGGCCTCGTGGCCCGGCAGGCCAAAGCGCAGCCGGTCCGATCGCTCGGCGAAGCGGCGGACGAGGATGCCCTGCCGGCCGAGCCGCTCATACAGGGCGGCCGCGGCGGGCGTCTCGACGAGGCGAAACAGCGCGGTGCCGCCGGCCACCGCCAGTCCGGCCGCCGCGAGCAGCCCGTCGAGCCGCGCGGCATCTGCGGCAAGGCGCACACGTGTGGCGGCGATCCAGTCGGTGTCGGCCAGCGCCGCCGCGCCGATGGCCAGCGCCGGCCCCGAAACGGCCCACGGCCCGAGCCGTGCCCGCAGAGCGGCGGCAATGTCCGGTGTGGCGAGGGCGAAGCCGAGCCGCAGCCCGGCCAGGCCGAAGAACTTGCCGAAGGAGCGCAGGACCACGATCCCGCCCCCGGCCACGTCGCCTGCGAGGCTGGCACCGGCCGGGCCGACATCCATGAAGGCCTCGTCCACGACCAGCAGGCCGGCGCGCCCGGCAAGCGCCAGTAGGTCGGCGTGCGGCACGAGCCGCCCGTCTGGGTTGTTGGGATTGACCACCACGGCAAGGCCGGCACCGGCAAGACCGTCGACGCGTTCGACCTCTGCGACCGCGTGGCCGGCGAGCGCGGCTGCCCGTGCATGCTCGGCATAGGTCGGGCCGAGCACGGCGGCACGGCCGGGCGCCCGCAGCGCGGCGACCAGCGGCAGCAGGATCTGCGTGCCCGGCGCCGCCACGACGCAGGCAGCATCGGGCGCGCCATAGAGGCGCGCGGCTGCCGCTGCAAGACGATCGAGCGCCTCTTGCCCGGGCAGCCGCGCCAGGGCCTCGCCCGGCAAGCCGGGCACCGGCCACGGCACCGGGTTGATGCCGGTCGAAAGGTCGATGAAAGGCTCTGGTGCGCCGGCGAATCGGCGGCGGGCGGCGGCCAGATTGCCACCGTGATCGATGGTGCCCGATCCGCCGCCCGATTCCGTCATGCGTCGTGACCTACAGGTACTGGCGGAACCAGGAGATCGCCTCGCGCTTCTGTACCTCGTGCTTCTCGGGCGAGCAAAAGGCGTAGCTCTCGTAGTGCTGCGCCTCGGGGATGCAGACCAGCCGCTTGGGCTCTCCCAGCTCCTCGTAGCACGACAACTGCTCGTTCACTGGGCAGAGCGTGTCGTGCTCGGCATAGACCATCAGCACTGGCCGCGGCGAGATGCGCGAGGCCACCCATTCTGGCTTAAAGCGCCAGCAATGCGCGGCGCTTTCGAGGTCGTACATGGGGTTGAAACGGCCGTCCTTGGCGTGGAACTGGTCGATGACCATCTGCGTGTGCGGGTCGGTGAGCATGATCTCCGGCAACGGCATCATGGTCTTCTCGTTTGTCAGCACGCGCTTGCGCTCGGCCTCCATCACCTTCTCCTTGAAGGTGGCCCATTCGTGCGGGCGGCGGACGGTGCGCATCCAGCGCTCTCCATCGGCGACCATGACGGCCGACACGATGACCTTGATGCGCTCGTCGAAGGCCGCGCACCAGATGGCGTTGGCACCGCCCCAGGACGAGCCGTAGAGGCCTATGCGCTCGGGATCGACGCCCTCGACCGTCTGCAGATAGGTGATGCCGTCATAGACCATCGTTGCCTGGTCGAACGGGCGATGGCGGCCGCGCTGGCCCTCCGACACACCGAAGCCGGGATAGTCGGGCGACAGCACGAAGTAGCCCTCCTCCCACAGCCATTGCGGCACATCCATGCCATAGACGTCCTTCATGCCCGAATAGCCATGCGGCACGATGATGGCGGGGCGCGGCTTGTCGCCCTTCTTCCAGTCGCGTGGGCGGTAAAGGAAGGCGGCTATCTTCAGGTCGTTGGAATAGAAATGGATGTCGTCCCAGACTTTGGGGTGTGCCATGTCAGGAGTTCCCTCGTGCAACGGATTTGCGGGCGCGATTATAGCCGGTGCGCCCGCCCTGTCGTCGCCGTCGGACCGCCCATTTCGCTGCGTGAACGGTGATGTCCGCAGCCCGGCTGACATCCAACCCGGACCGCTTCAGCCCAGCGCCCGGTGCCAGCCGGACAGCGCGCGGCCGATCTCGTGAGGTGAGTCCTCGTGGACGTAGTGCAGCTCCGCGACCGTCACCTCGGTCTGGTTGGGCCGGCGACGGACGAGGTCACGGTGGCGCCCGACGAGCACGGCGCCCGGTTCGGTGTTGACGAACAGCTTGGGAAAACGTGCTTGCGCCATGAATGCCGAGTTTGCGTCGACCACGGCGAGCAAATCGGCCGGGCTGCCCTCGATGGTGATTTCGCGAGGCCAGGTCAGCGTCGGGCGGCGATCCTCTCCGGGGTTCCAGTAGGGCCGGCGGTACTCGGTCATCTCCGCCTCGCCGAGCTTGCGCAGCACCATCGCCGGCAGCACCTTCTCGACGAAGAAATTGCCCTGCAGAACCATATCCTAGACCTCGTGGCCGCGGAACTTGCGGAACAGGGCCTGCACTTCCGGCGGCCAGTGGTCCCACGCTAAATCGCCGACCAGAGCCTGGAAATAGCATATCGCCTTGATCCGTTCGGGGTGGTTGCGCGCCCAGGTAAATCCGGTCTGCGAGCCCCAGTCATGCACTATCAACGTCACGCGCGGACCGAGGTCGATCTTGTCGATCAGCGCGCGATATAGCGCTGATGCTCGGAGAGGCGATAGCGGCCGGGGCCGCTGTCGTCTAACTTAGCACTGTCGCCCTGTCCAATATTCTCCACGGAGACGATGCGCGCTACATCCTGCACATAGGGCATGATGTTGCGGTACAGGTAGGATGAGGTGATGTTGCCATGCAGGAAGACGATCCGATCGCCCTCGCCCTCGTCGACCACGGCCATGCGCTTGCCGAGCACTTCGACGGTCTTCTTCGTGTATCGCATTGCCGGGTCGATCGTCGGCATGGCGCCCTCCTGCCCCTTCGGTCTCGCCCACCACAGCGCAGCGCCGCCAGCGCCGCAAGGCGGCGGGCCGGCAAACTCTGGTGAATGCTTCGCACAGGCACGTCGTTGCCGCCGGCGGCCCGATGTGCCATGAGCGGGCCGCACCCCGCCACCAGCTTACGCTCTCCGGGCCCGCCCGATGACCGCGCCGGACGATCCTTCGCAAAAGCGGCATCTTCTGTTTGTCGGAATGCTCGGCGCGCTGGGTCCGCTGTCGCTGTCGATGCATGTCCAGTCTATCCCGGTGATCGTCGTCGACCTCGCCTCCGACTACGCCAAGGTCCAGCTCACCGTGTCGCTGTTCCTCGCCACTTTCGGGATCGGCATGCTTTTGGTCGGGCCGCTATCCGACCGGCTGGGTCGGCGGACTGTCCTGTTCGGTGGGCTGGCTGTCTTCGTTGCGGCGTCGCTTTAGGCGGCTCTGGCGCCGACGGCCGACATCACGATTGCCGCCCGCGTCGGCCAGGTGGCCGGCGCCGCGGCGGCGATCATCGTTGCCCGGGCCTTAGTGCAGGATCCGTTTCCGCCGGCCCGCGTCGCCGCGACGATGGCCCTGGTGGCGATGCTGCAATCGATCGCGCCGGCGGCGGCACCGATCCTCGGGGGTGTCGTCGACTGGCTCCTGGGCTGGCGGGAGGTGTTCGGACTGCTCGCCGTGACCGGCATCTCCCTGTTCGTACTGTCGGCCACGCGGCTGGCCGAGACGAACCCGCATCGCAGGTCCGGCACGGTCGCCGGCTGGGGTGATATCGCGGCGCGCTTCCTGCGGATGCTCGGCCTGCGCCGCTATGTAGGCTACGTCATCCTGCTGTCCTTCGCTACCTGCGGACTGTTCGGCTTCCTGTCGGTCGGACCGGCGGTGATCATCGGCGTGCTCGGCCATTCGCGTCTGGAGTTCAGCATCATGCTGTTCGTCATCGCGACGATGTTCTCGGTCGGCAATTACTGCACCAGCCGGCTGCTGCGCCGCATGCACGGCGACCGCGTGCTTAAACTAGGCGCGCCGCTCAACCTGTTCGCCATGTCCCTGCCGTTCGCCGGATCCCTCGCGCCGTCGGCCGTAACCATAGTCGTCCCGATGTTCATCTACGCCATCGCCTCGGGGCTGGTCTTCCCTAACGCCATTTCCGGCGCCGTATCGGTCGATCCGCGGATAGCCGGCTCCGCAGCATCCTTCCAGGGCTTCGCCCAGATCGCCAGCGGTGCCCTGCTGGCCTTCGTCATCGCCGCCCTGCCGACCAACACGATGCGCTGGATGGCGATCGCCTGCCTCGTCATGGCGGCCGGCGCCGTCATTGCACTGCTTCTTCTGCCGCTCCGGCCGGCGCGCGCCTGAGTCTCAGCCTTCGGCGGCGCGGCGCAGGCGCTCGTTGATGGCGCGGCCGATGCCGTGGCCGGGGATCGGCATGACGGCGATGCCGGCACAGCCGCTGGCATCGAGCGCGCGCAGCATGGCGAACAGATTGGCCGCGGCCTCGGTCAGGTCGGCCGCCGGCGAAAGGTTCATGGTCACGGCAGCACCCGGCAAACCGTCCGGGCCGAAGGCCAGCAGGGCCTCGCCGGCCGCGACGTCGCGCGCATCGAGACGCAGCCTTGTGCGCGGCGCGTAGTGGCGGGCGAGCCTTCCCGGGCTCTTCGGCCGGCCTGCGTCATCCTCGGCGTGCACCAGCGGCCCCACCAGAGCCGCCACATCCTCGGCCGTCACCGCGCCATGGCGCAGGATCGCCGGAAATGGTCCGGTGAGATCGACCACCGTCGATTCGAGGCCGACGGCGCAGGCGCCGCCGTCGAGGATCAGGCCGACTCTCTCCCCCAGCGAGGCGGCGACATGTTCGGCCAGCGTGGGGCTCGGTTCGCCCGAGCGGTTGGCGCTGGGCGCGGCCAGCGGCACGCCGGCCGCAGCGATCAGCGCGCGCGCCACCGGATGCGCCGGCACACGGACGGCCGCGCTCGCGAGGCCGGCGCTGGCCAGCTCCGCAAGCCGTGTGTCGGCCCTGCGCGGCAACACCAGCGTCAGCGGGCCGGGCCAGAAGGCGGCGGCGAGCCGCCGGGCGCGGCCGTCAAGCACCACGTCCCGGCCCGGCCCGTCTGCGGTTGCATAATGGGCGATCAGCGGGTTGAAGCGCGGCCGGTCCTTGGCCAAGAAGATCGCCGCGACGGCGCGCTCGTTCGTGGCGTCGGCGCCGAGGCCATAGACCGTCTCGGTCGGGAAGGCTACGAGGCCACCTTCGCGCAGCACCGCCGTCGCCGCCTCGATGGCGTCGGGATCGGCCGGGCGGATGGTCGGGCTTCCGGTCATGTCGGGGCCTTGTGCCACGATGCCCATTCGGGCGCATCCCTTTCGCAATTGCGAAGACTCGTTCGCAGCCGCACTATCGAGCGGCAAGCGGAGGCGGCCCATTGCAGCAACGGTCATCACCGTGGCGCAGCAGAAGGGCGGCGCGGGCAAGACCACGCTGGCCGCGCATCTGGCGGTCGTCTGGTCGGGCATGGGCTGGCGCGTGGCGCTGGTCGATGTCGACCCGCAGGGCAGTCTCGGCGCCTGGCACGGCGCGCGCGCCGCCCGCCTCGGCGATGGCGCCACCGGTTTCCACTTCGTTGCGGTCCCCGGCCACCACCTGACCACGATCCTCGCCAGGGTCGTCGGCGACTACGACCTCGTCGTCATCGACAGCCCGCCGCATGCCGAGACCGAGGCGCGCATCGCCGTGCGCGCCGCCGCCCTCGTGCTGGTGCCGGTGCAGCCGAGCCCGCTCGATTTGTGGGCGGCCGGCCCGACGCTGGAACTGGCGAAGGCCGAGCGGCGCAAGGCCGTGGCCGTGCTCAACCGCGTGCCACCGCGCGGTCCTGTCGCCGACGAGGCGGCCAGGGAACTGGCGCGCATGGGCGTCGCGGTGGCCCGCTCCAGCCTCGGCTCGCGCACTGCGCTGGCGCGCAGCCTCGCCACGGGACACGGCATCACCGAGGCCGCCGGCAGCAGCGCCGGCGCCGAGGAAGTGCGTTCTCTCGCCGCCGAGATGCTGAGTGCCGCAGGCGTACGCTAGCCTGCACCCCAGACGAGAAAATCGGGATTGAGGAATTTCGGCTTGCCGTAGAGCAGCGGCGCGCCGTCGAGCGTCTCGACGTGGCCGCCCGCGGCAAGCACCAGAGCATGCCCCGAGGCCGTATCCCACTCGCAGGTCGGGGCGAGGCGCGGATAGAGATCCGCTACGCCCTCGGCGACGCGGGCGAATTTGAGCGCGCTGCCGAGCGGGTCGAGCTGGCGCACGCGAAGGCCGCGTTCGGCGATGAAGTCCGCCATGCGGTCGTTGCGACCGTGCGAGCGGCTGACCAGGATGTCGATCCCCTCCGCGGGCGGCACGCGACAGGCGACGGGCACGGGCGCGCCATCCGCTTCCTTGCGGGTCGCCGTTCCGGCCCCGGCACCGGCCCAGGTCACGTCGCTAGCCGGGCCATGGAGGACGCCGAGCACCGGCACGAAGGCGACGACGAGGCCGATGCACACCGCGTACTCGCCGTTGCCGGCGACGTATTCGCGAGTCCCGTCGAGCGGATCGACGAGCCAGAAGCGGCCGCCCGTCACATCGGGCACGCGGCCGGCCGCAACCGCTTCCTCCGAGACGATGGGAATGTCTGGCGTCAGCGCCGCCAGCGCCGGCAGGATCGACCGCTCGCTGGCGTGGTCGGCCGCCGTCACCGGCGAGCCGTCGGTCTTGTGCACGCGATCCATGTCGCCCGCGGCGACGGCGCGGATGGCCGCACCGGCTGCGCGCGCGATGGCGGAGACTGCGGGCAGCAGCGAGGCGAGATCGAGAGAGGATGGACCGTTCATGATGTTCCTGGATTGCGGCGACGGCGCGAAAGGCGAGACCGCACCGTAGCCCGCTCCTCTCCTAGCTCCGAGGTCGCAGAGTGAGGCGCGCTGGTCCGGTCGGGCAATCCGGCCGGCGCATTCGGGCCCACCCCCGCGCGAAACGCCCGGCCGCGCTATCTCTCCACCTTTCCGGCACCCGCATGGGTGCCGGAAAGCAAGGAGGACTACTCCGCCGCCATGCGCCGCGCGGCGAGGAGGTTCCATACCCGGTCGGGCGTCGCCGGCATGTCGACATCGACCAGCCCGACGACCGGCTCGACCGCGTCGACGATGGCGTTGATCACCGCCGGCGGCGCTCCGATGGCTCCGGCCTCGCCCGCGCCCTTGATGCCCATCGGGTTGGTACGGCACGGCACGTTGCGCATGGTGAAATCGACGAAGGGCAGGTGATCGGCGTGCGGCATGGTGTAGTCCATGAACGATCCGGTCACGAGCTGGCCGGACTCGTCGTACACCGTGTGCTCCCACAGCGCCTGGCCGGCGCCCTGCGCCACGCCGCCATGCACCTGGCCGGCGATGAGCAAGGGGTTGATGACGTCGCCGAAATCGTCGACCGCCGTGTAGCGGTCCAGCAGGACATTGCCGGTGTCGGGATCGACCTCGACCTCGCAGATATGCGCGCCGTTGGGAAAGGTCGGCACGTCGGGCTGGTGGGTGTGCTTCTCGTCGAGCCCCGGCTTGACGCCCTCGGGCAGGTTCTTCTGGTCGAGCGCGGCCCTGGCCACGTCGAACAGGCTCATGCGCTTGTCCGTACCAGCGACGGTGAAGGTGCCCATCGCATATTCGATGTCGGCCTCGGCCGATTCCATCACATGCGCGGCCACGGCGCGGCCATTGGCGATGATCTTCTCCGAGGCGAAGGCGACCGCCGGGCCGCCGACCGTCACCGAGCGCGAGCCGCCGGTGAGGCCGCCGGGTACGATGTCGGTATCGCCCTGCACGACGGTGATGGTGTCGGTGTCGATGCCGAGCTTGGCCGACATGATCTGCTTGTAGGCGGTGTCGTGGCCCTGCCCGTTCGACATCGTGCCGATGATGATGCTGACGCGCTCACCGGTCGGGTCGAAGCGCACATCGGCGGTCTCGGCGCCCCCGCCGCCGCAACGCTCGACATAGGTGGCGAGGCCGATGCCGCGCAGCTTGCCGCGCTTTGCCGACTCCGCGCGGCGGGCGGCGAAGCCGGACCAGTCGGCCCGCTTCATCGCCTGCTCCATGATCGCGGTGAACTCGCCGGAATCGAACACGTCGCCCAGTGCCGTCGTGTATGGCAGCGCCTCCGCCGGAATGAAGTTGCGGCGGCGCAACTCGTCTGGCGCGATCTTCATCGTGCGGGCGATCTTGTCGACCATCCGCTCGATCAGATAGATCGCCTCGGGCCGGCCGGCGCCGCGATAGGCGTCCACCGGCACGGTGTTGGTCAGCACGCCCTTCACATTCGCCCAGATCGCCGGGATGCGATAGAGGCCGTTGAGCATCGCCGTGCCTGCCTCGGTCGGGATGTATGGCGCCATGACCGAGAGATAGGCGCCGAGATTGGCCCAGGTGGTGACGCGCAGGCCAAGGAAATGGCCCTGCTCGTCGAGCGCCATCTCGGCCCGGCTGTAGTGGTCGCGGCCCTGCGCGTCGGACAGGAAGCCCTCGGCGCGGTCGGCCGTCCAGCGCACCGGGCGCTTCAGCTTGCGCGAGGCCCACACGACGAGCGGCTGCTCGGGGTGCAGGAAGATCTTCATGCCGAAGCCGCCGCCGACATCGCCGGTGACGACACGCACCTGATCGGGCGGCAGCTTGACGACCTCGTTGAGGTGTCCCTTCAGCATCTGCACGCCCTGGCTAGACGTGTAGAGTGTCGTGCGGTCGTTTTTCGCGTCGTAGTCGGCGACGGCCGCGCGCGTCTCCATCGGGTTGACGACGACGCGGTTGTTGACCAGCTCCAGCGACACGACGCGCGTCGCCTTCCGAAAGGCCGCCTCGGTCGCCTCGCGATCACCCTTGCCCCAGTCGAAGCAGAGGTTGGACTTGCAGTCGTCCCATACCAGCGGCGCGCCGGCCTCGCAGCCGCTGCGCGCATCGGTCGTCGACGGCAGGGCCTTGTAGTCGATGGCCACCAGTTCGGCCGCGTCGCGCGCCTGGGCCAGCGTCTCGGAGATCACCGCTACCACCGGGTCGCCGACATGGCGCACCTTGCCGTGGGCGAGCACCGGCCGCGTCGACTTGTAGTTGGTGCTGCCGTCGATGTTCTTGACCTGGGGCAGCACGGGCAGCGCGCCGAGCCCGTCGGCGATGGCGTCGGCGCCGGTCAGCACGGACAGCACGCCGGGCGCCGCCTTCGCCGCCGCCGTGTCGATGGCGCCGATCTCGGCATGGGCATGCGGCGAGCGCAGCACGAAGCAATGGGCCTGGCCCTTGAGCTGCACGTCGTCGGTGTAACGGCCGCCACCTGACAGCAGCCGGAAATCCTCGGTGCGCGGAACCGCCTGGCCAATGCCGAACTGACCCATCTCGACGCCTCGTGTCTCGGGTTGTGGTGCGGGGAGAGAACCGGCCCAGATCATAGGCGACCGGCAGGCCCGCAACCAAGCCCGCTATGCTATGGTCACCGCTCAGGATCCGACGATGACCGCAGCCGAGCCCAACCTCGTCCCGGCGGACGGGGTGGTGCCCGCGCGCCACTGGCACCGCCTCGACGACGGCCGCATCCAGTGCGACGTCTGTCCGCGCGAGTGCAAGCTCAACGACGGCCAGCGCGGCCTCTGCTTCGTGCGGGCGCGAGCCGGCGAGCAGATGGTGCTGACCACTTGGGGCCGCTCGTCGGGATACTGCGTCGATCCGATCGAGAAGAAGCCGCTCAACCACTTCCTGCCCGGCACGCCGGTGCTGTCCTTCGGCACGGCCGGCTGCAACCTGACCTGCAAGTTCTGCCAGAACTGGGACATCTCGAAGAGCCGCGAGATCGACACCCTAGCCGATGCCGCCGACCCCGAGACCATCGCCCGCGCGGCGCAGCAGATCGGCTGCCGCTAGGTCGCCTTCACCTACCACGATCCGGTGATCTTCCTCGAATACGCTCTCGATGTCTCGGCGGCCTGCCGCGATAAGGACATAAGGACCGTGGCGGTGACGGCCGGCTACGTGTCACCGGCCGCGCGCCGGGAATTCTTCGCCGGCATGGATGCGGCCAATGTCGACCTCAAGGGCTTCACCTAGGAATTCTACCAGCAGCTTTGCTGGGCGCGGCTGGCCCCGGTGCTCGACACGCTGGTCTACCTGAATCACGAGACGAAGGTGTGGTTCGAGATCACCACGCTGCTCATCCCCGGCGAGAACGACAGTGCCTCCGAGATCGAGCGCCTGTCGCGCTGGGTGGTCGACGAGCTGGGGCCCGACGTGCCGGTTCACTTCACCGCCTTCCACCCCGACTGGAAGATGCGCGACAAGGCGCGCACCCCGCACGCCACCCTGATCCGAGCCCGCACCGTCGCGATGGCCAACGGCATCCGGCACGCCTATGTCGGCAACGTCCACGACAAGGCGCGCCAGTCGACCTTCTGCCATAATTGCGGCGAGCGGCTGATCGGCCGCGACTGGTACATGCTGTCGGAATTGCGCCTCGACCCGACGGGCCATTGCCGGAGTTGCGGCACGCGCTGCGCCGGCGTGTTCGACGGCCCGCCCGGCGACTAGGGGCGGCGGCGCGAACCGGTGCGGTTGAAGGATTTCGCGCAGCGCGCGGCGTCGGAGGCGCTGATCGAGCCGGTGCGTTGACGACAGAGCCCGCGCCGAATCCGTCTGCTCAGTGGAACGTCTCGGTGCGGTAGCGCCAGAGCTTCACGCTGTCGTTCCAGAAATCGCCGGGCAGGCCCGCCTTCTCCTTGCGGTGGGGGGGAAGGTCTTAGGATCGGGGAGCTGCTCCCAGACCTGCGGTAGGAACAGGCCACGTCGCTGCTGGCCGCCAGCGTCGCGGGCCTCGAGGAGGATGCCGTCGATTTCGGGCCGCAGGACCTCGATCGCCTCGGCCTCGGAGCGGAACTCCATCTGCCGCGGATGCGAGAGGATCGACACCGATACGTCGAGGCGCTGCGATTCCTCATGCGTCAGAGGCTTGAAGCGAGGATCGTGGAAAGCGGCCTTGTGGGCGTTGGCGACGACGTCGTCGACCAGCGGCTGGTGCGGCACGACCGAGCCGATGCAGCCGCGCAGCCTGCCGTCGAGCGTCAGCGTCACGAAGGTGGCGCGCAGCGCCTGCATCAGCCGGGGAAAGCTCTCCCACTTCACCTGCGCCGGCTTGCCGTGCTCGATGCCGAGGCCGATGGCCTTGCGCGCGATGTCGGCGAGGCGCTGGCGCTCGGCGTCGGGCAGGCGCGCCGTCGCCGCGTATTCGAACGCCCAGGCGCCGTGGCCGACGACGCGGTCGCTCTGGTTGTGGCCGGCGGTGGCCGAAGCCACTGAACGCCTAGGCCGCCGGTACGACGCCGGAGGCGACGGCGGCCAGCAGGGCCGCCAGCGACACAACGTCGAAGCGGAAGCGGCCCCACATGAAGCCGCCGAGCGCACCGGCGAGGATCAGACCGACGGCGATCTGTTCAAACGTCATGCCTGCCGTCTTCCCGGCGGGATCTGGCCATGGGACCCCGCCCGACGACGCCGGACGAGGTCATTGCAGCAGGCGCACATCCGTCCGGCTAGAGACCCACCTGGGTGATGAACTTGGTATTCAGGTAAGCCTCGATAGCTTCCGATCCCCCTTCGGAACCGAAACCCGAATCCTTGATGCCGCCGAACGGAACTTCCGGCAGGGCGAGCCCATGGTGGTTGATCGACACCATGCCGCTTTCGAAGGCGGCGCCGATCGCCGCCGCCGTCTTGGCCGATTTCGTGTAGGCGTAGGCGGCGAGGCCGTATTGCAGCCGGTTGGCCTCGGCCACCACGGCGTCGAAATCGGAGAAGGACACGATCGGCGCCACCGGTCCGAACGGCTCTTCATTCATGATGCGCGCCGACAGCGGCACGTCGGTCAGCACCGTCGGCTCGTAAAAATTGCCCTTGTTGCCGATGCGCCGTCCGCCGGTCGCCAGTCTGGCGCCCTGCTGCTGCGCATCGGCGACGAAGGCCTCCATCGCCTCGAGGCGGCGCGAATTGGCCAGCGGGCCCATGCGCGTGTCCTTGTCGAGCCCGTCGCCGACCTTGATGCCCTTGGCCGCGGCGACGAAGCCGTCGACGAACTGGCCATAGACCTTTTCGTGCACGAGGAAGCGCGTAGGCGAGACGCAGACCTGGCCGGCGTTGCGGTACTTGTTGGCCGACAACACCTTGATCGCCACATCGACATCGGCGTCCTCGAACACGATGGCCGGCGCGTGGCCGCCGAGTTCCATGGTGATGCGCTTCATGTGCTGGCCAGCGAGCATGGCGAGGTGCTTGCCTACCGCCGTAGAGCCGGTGAACGTCACCTTGCGAATCGTCGGGTGCGGGATGAGGTACTCCGAAATCTCCGACGGCACGCCATAGACGAGCTGCACGACGCCTGCCGGCACGCCGGCGTCGACATAGCAGCGCACCAGATCGGCGCAGCTCGCCGGCGTCTCTTCCGGTCCCTTGAGGATGATCGAGCAACCGGTGGCGACTGCGGCGGAAAGCTTGCGCACCGCCTGGTTGATCGGGAAATTCCACGGCGTGAAGGCGGCGACGGGGCCGACCGGCTCCTTCACCACGAGCTGGTAGACGCCCTCGGAGCGCGCCGGAATGACGCGGCCATAGGCGCGCCGCGACTCCTCGCCGAACCAGTCCATCAGATCGCCGGCCAGCAGCGTCTCGCCCCTGGCCTCGCCCAGCGGCTTGCCCTGTTCCAGCGACATGACGCGGGCGATGTCGTCGGCGCGCGAACGGATGAGGTCGGCAGCCTTGCGCAGCGTCTTGTAGCGATCGAAGGCCGAGACCTTCTTCCAGGCGCGGAAGCCCTTCTCCGACGCCGCGACGGCGCGGTCGAGGTCGTCGCGCGAGGCATGCGGAACGCGCCCGATGGCCTCGCCCGTGGCCGGGTTCAGCACCGGCTCGCTCTTGCCGCCGGAACCGGCGCACCACTGGCCGTCGATGTGAAGCTGGACCTCGGGATACATGGGCATCCTCCCTTGCCGGGCGGTTGATCGTTGCGGCGACTGTGCCACGCCGGCGCCCGGAGGCCCAGCGGCGGCATCAGCGCGGTTTCTTCAGGAAATCCTGCAGGACCTCGTTGAAGCGGTCGACGGGGCGCTGCGGCTGCTGTTGCGGGGCCGGTTGCTGCGGGGCGCCCTGCTGCGGCGCCTGCTGCTGGCCGGGCGCTAGGTTGCGGATGATCGACTGCACACCCTTGCCGGCGACGTATTGCTGAATCTCATTGATGTTGACGACGCGGATGTTGGGCTGGTCGAGCGCGCCTTTCTCCTCGACCAGCACGCCAGGGAAATCCTTGTGCTCGGTCAGGCGCGCGCGCGTCTGCATGTCGACCAGCCAGTGTGGCAGGTCGACCGTGCCCTTTAGGGTAACGGCAGAGCATTCGGCGTTGATCGTCTGTTCCGGCAGCACGGCTACGCCGCGGGCGATGCCGAAGGACGTCGTGAAATTGCCGATGCGCGTCTGGCCGCCACGCGTCGAGCCCGCGAGATCGATGAAGCCCTGCAGGCCCTTGATGTTGTCTAGCTGCTTCGATACGCGGCAGGCATCGACGCCTCTGACCACGGCGTCGGTGAATGACATGCCGGCCTTGCCCGACAGGTTGGAGATCAGTTCGAACGGGCTCGCCCCCTTGCTGTCGACGCTGAAATCGGCGCCCAGCGTGCCGGAGGCGAGCGTGACGGAGGAGACCGGGAACACCAGATCCAGCAAGCCTCCCCTCGTGCCCGCGCCGCTGCCATGCCCGGCATCGGCCATCGCCGCGGCGTTGGCGCCGACGATGCGCATATTGGCCGATACCGTTGCCGGCGCCGCCTTCGCGTCGACGCGCGCCCGCATGGCCAGCGTGCCGCCATAGACCTTGCCGGACAGTTCGCTCAGATCGAATACGCCGTCGGTCAGGGTCGCCACCGCCTTAGGCGTCTCGATCCGCAGATCGCCCTGCGATGCCGCCGGCGCGGTGAGTGTCAGCGCGGCGTCGATCGCGCGCATTTTCCCGAAATCGATCGCCTGGCGCGGCCAGCGCTCGCTCTGCGCGGCGGCACCACCGCCACCCGCGCCTACCGCCACCGCGACGGGCGCGAGGAACCAGTCGAGCGCCACCTCGCCCGCCTGCAGATCGGCCACCAGCTTAGGGCGCGGCCCTGTCATGTCCCACGCCGCCTGTCCGGTCACCTTGACCGGGCCGAACTCGCCGTCGATGGCGGCAACATCGACGCGCTTCGGCGCCAGCGTCACATTGGCGGCGAATTTCAGCGGGCCGGGCGTCGCCCGTGCCGGCCGCCAGCCGGGCACCACCAGCCGCACGGCGGTGACGAAATAGGGATGGTAGAGCTTCGTGCGCAGCGTGCCGGCGGGCGCACCGCGCTCCAGCCCTTCGAGATGGCCGGCCACGGCGAGGCTGGCCGCCCCGAGGCCGAGCGTCGTGTCGAGGTCGAGCGCGGCGAGCGTCCCTTTCGCCGTGCCGTCGAATTTCAGGGCGCCGGCACCTTCGGCAATGGCCGAGCCGGTCAGCGCGCCGAGGAGGCGCCCGCCATCGGGGTGCGACAGCGAGGTTGCGAGATCGAACGTCGGCGCCGCCGTCAGCAGATTTCCGACACGGCCCTTCACCGTCGCCTCGGCCCCTCGCGCGACCAGCTTCGCGTCGACATCGGCGCCCTCGGCGAGGCTGCCGCGCAGGGCGATGTCGAGTCCGGCTGCGCCCAGCGGCAGGGGCATCGTCGTCCCGAGGGCGCGCGCCAGGAGATCCGGATCGGGCGCCTTCACCGCGAGGCGCACATCGGCATTTGGTGCGCCGGTGTCGAGGCCGGACAGCGTGCCGGCGAGCTTGACGCTCGCACCGGCAATTTCGACCGCCGACGCATTGCGCAGTTCAAGCACGCCGCCCTGTAGCGTGCCATCGATAGACAGGCCGGTGAATTGCTGACCATGCCAGGTGAGAGCGCCGGCCTTCATCTGCACGATCGCATCGAAGCGGTCGAGGATCGCCAGCGGTCCGGCGGGCGCAGGAGCCCGCGCCGGGGCCGGTGCGGCAACGGCACCCGCGGCAGCACCGGGCGCCCGCGCGGCCGCCGCGTCCGGCATGTAGGAGTCGAGGTTGACCCGATCAACGGACAGACCGATGCCGAATCCCGGACGTTCGCGCATCGCCACGGCGACACCGCCGCGGATGCGCGACGTGTCCACGGTCACGTCGACATCGGTCAGCGTCAGCTCCGACGGCGTCGCCTTCACGGTCGAGGCAAGGGCGAATTTGCGCAAGCGTTCGGCCGGCACATCGCCGACATCCGTGCCGAGCCAGCCGAGCAGGCCGCGCAGATTGTCTGAATTGGCCTCGATATGGCCATCGAAGGCTGGCCCGTCCGCGCCGAGCGTCACGAAGCCGAAGGCCGAAACGTCCGAACTGCCGGGCAGCATGGCCACCGCCTGCGACAATGTCATCTCGCCCGCCGCCAGCGAGGCCACGATCTGTGTCTGGCGGATGACCGCGCCGCGCCAGGTGATGGCGTCGACCTTCAGTTCGACCGTCGCGTCGAAATCCTTCGGCATCGACGCCCGCGTCTTGCCGGCCGCGGGCGTCGACGCCGGCGCCTGGCGAAGCGGCGCGGCAGGCCCGCCGCCCGCCGTCGCCGCCGGCGACCGGCCGGGCGCCAGCATGGCGTCGAGATCGACGCGCGCGAGGCTGAGCACGATATTGGCCGCCGGCCGTTCGCCAAGCGCAAAATTGATCGCGCCGGTGCCACTGACGGCGCCAAAGCGCACGGACATGTCATTGATCGCCACCGCCTCGGCGCCGGCCGCGAACTGCGCCTCAATCTCCAGCGGTGTGGCGCCGATGGCCGGCGGTAGGGCCCCTGCCCCGGTAACCGCCGCGACGACGGCCGGATCGGCGGCGCGCACGGACAGGAGGCCGGCGAGCTTGGCCGCCACGGGCCAGCCCGACAGCAGCCCTTGCAACTCCGCCGTGGTGCCCGCCGCGGCGACGGTGGCCGACACCGGCGCGTCCCGATCGTTGCGCAACTGTCCGACCGTCACCTTGGCGACCACGGGGATGCCGGCAACGGCGAGCTTTCCGTCGAATCGAAACGGCCCTTCGAGGGAACTTGCCGCGACGACCGCCTCGATGCCTTCGACCCTCTGAACGCTGGCGCCCTTGCGCCAGACGACCGCGCCGCGCGCGATACGCACGTCGTCGATCTGGGTGGCGAAGCCCTTGCCCTTGTCGGCCGCGCGGTCGACGCCGCCCCCTTCGGCCGGCGCCGGCATCGCGGCGCGCGCTTGCGGCGTGAAATTCCAGTTGGCCCGCCCGTCGGCGAGCTGCTCCAGCTCGACCACCGGCTCGACCAGGATCAGCCGCCGCACCTTTATATGCGACGACAGCAGCGGCCACAGCGCCACCTCGACGCGAAGCGCGCGCAGCTTCACCATGTCGGGTACAGCTGCCCCGTCTACGTTAGCCAGACGGACCCCGGCGGCCTCGAGGGCCGGCGTCGGCAGCAGCTCGACCGAGACTTCGCCGTCGATAGCGAGCTTGCGCCCGGTCGCTGCCTCGACCTCGCTGGCGAGCGTTTGCTTCAGATCCTCGCCGTCGATCAGGTTCGGCGCCAGCAGCACCGCCGCAACGAGTACCGCCACGACGACTGCAAGCGCGATCAGGAGCGTGCGCACCCGTGCGTCCTCTCAATTCGACCACCGGCCGGGTGCGCGGTTCTCCCCCGGTACCCGCGCGCCGCGGAAGTTAGAGCATGCCCGCCGCGAGATCAAATGCCCATGCCGCCGCGCCCATTTTGAGGGAATGCACCCGCATGCGAGGCTGGCCAGACCCGTTGGGGGTCCGATGCCCATGCCGATGCCACAGCCGTTCCACAGCCTCGCGACGTTCGCCGCCGTCGTCGTCCTCACCCTGCCGGCAGCAGCGGGCGACGGACCGGTCCGCGCCCGCCATCAAATGGTTGTGGCGGCGTACCCGCTGGCCGCATCGGCCTGGCTCGACGTCTTGCGCGCCGGCGGCAGCGCCATCGACGCCGCCGTCGCGGTGCAGGCGGTCCTGACGCTGGTGGAACCGCAAAGCTCCGGCATCGGCGGCGGCGCCTTCCTGCTGCATTTCTAGGCTGCCGGCCGCCGTGTGACGGCCTGGGATGGCCGCGAAGCCGCGCCATCGGCGGCCGTACCCAACCTGTTCCTTGCCACCGATGGCAAGCCGCTCGATTTCGCCACGGCGGCGGCGAGCGGACGCGCCGTCGGCGTCCCCGGCGTGCTGCGCCTGCTCGGCGCCGCGCAGTCGCGCCATGGCCGCCTGCCCTTGGCCACGCTGTTCGCCCGCGCCGAGGCGCTGGCCCACGACGGCTTTCCCGTCTCGCCCCGGCTCGCCGGGCAACTCGCCGGTGGAGCCGCGGCGCGCCTGCGCGGGCGGAAGGACAGCGAGGCGATCTGGTTTCCCGGAGGCGTGGCTCTGGCAGCAGGAGAGAGGCTGGCGATCCCGGCGCCGGCCGATACCTTCGCGCGGCTCGCGGCACACGGCCCCGCCCCCTTCTATGGTGGCCCGGTCGCCGCAACGGTCGTGGCGGCAGTCGGTTGGGCGAGGCACGCCGTTATCCATCGGATCACTCTTCGTACCGCGCCCTCTGCCATGCGTCAGGGCAGACGCGACCGACGCCGCTGCTGCTGCGCTACGGCGCCGGCGACTACAATTGCCTGCATCAGGACCTGTACGGCGAGCACGCCTTACCGCTGCAGGAGACTTTGCTGCTGGCGGCGCCCGGCCACGATTCCAGCGGCGGCGCGTTCGTGCTGGTCGAACAGCGGCCGCGGCGCCAGTCGCGCGCCGAGTTTGTGCCGCTGGCGCGCGGCGACGGCGTCGTCTTGGCCGTGCGCTACCGGCCGGTACAGGGCACCCGCGGCGTCTACCGGGCATCGCTGCGGCACGGCTTCAGCCGTCTGCTCGATGGCGCGCGCACTACCCTAGGCATCATATTCCACGATGCGCAGTGACGGTCAGGCCGGCGCGAAGGTCGCCATCACCGCGGCGAAATGACAGGCGGCAGCGGCGAGCACGAACGCATGCCAGATGGCGTTGTGGTACGGCAGGCGGCGCCACAGATGGAACTCCACTCCGGCCGTGTAAAGCACTCCGCCCGCCACGAGCAGCACGAGGGCGGGAACCGGCAGCGCCGCGAGCAGCGCGCCCGGCGCCGCCACCACCGCCCAGCCCTGCAGCAAATAGAGCACGAGGGCCGTCCGATCGAACCGACGCGTCAGGCCGAGCTTGAGTGCGACGCCGATCAGCGCCAGCACCCATACGATCGCCAGCAGGATGTAGCTGTCCGCGTCGCGGCCGATGGCGCGCGTGCCGAACGGCGTATAGGTGCCGGCGATGAGGATGAAGATCGAGGCGTGGTCTAGCCGGCGTAGTGCCGCCTTCCATCGCGCATGGCCGACGAGGTTGTACGCGGCCGACGCGGCGAAGACGGCGATCAGGCTTGCGGCGTAGAGGGCGACGCTGGCGGCCGGCACGGCCGCGAGGCTGGGCAGGACGGCAAGGCCCAGCACGCAGGCGGCCGCGAGGCCGGCCGAGACGCCGGCCGCATGCACCAGCGCGTCCGCCCGGCGCTCGCCGTCGGTGTAGTGGGAAAAGTCGGCGTGCGCCTTCGGGGCGGCAGCACCGCGTTCGTGGCGTGCTAGCGACATCCGCCACCAGCCTCGGCGACCCTCGCCGCCGGTGCAAGTCCGTTATCGTAACGACACCTGATCAGGCGGTCCGGCGCCGGCCGAGGCGCGGTACCACGACGATCGCTAGCAGGCCGAGGCCCGAGGCGGCCGCCACCAGCAGGACCATCGGCCAGGGCGTGGCGTGGCCGATCGTGCCGCCGATCTGACTGAAGACGGCGCCCGAGCCCATCTGCAGGAAGGAGGTGAGGCCGGCCGCCGAGCCGGCGACCTGCGGGTTGACGCTGACGACGGCGGCCTGCGCATTCGGCATGACGAGGCCCAGCCCCACCGCCACCGCCGTCGACGGCGCGAAGAGGCCGAGCGGCGTCCAGTAGCCGGCGGCTATGACCGCGATGCCGATCAGCGACGAGGCGAAGGCGACCACCGCGCCGACGCGCATCATGCGGTCGACGCCGAGGCGCGGCGTCAGGCGCGATGTCAGCGACGTGCCGATCATGAAGCCGACCGAGGGCAACATGAACCACAGCCCCATTTCCGTCGCGTCGACGCCGAGGGCCTGGGTCATCACGTAGGGGCCGGCGCCGAGGAAGGCCATGAAGGTGCCGAAGCCGGAGGCCAGCAGCAGCGCGTAGGCGAGGAAGTCGCGCGAGCGCATCAGCGTGCCAAAAGCGGCAAACATCGGCTGCGAGCGCTCGTTGGCGCGCACGACGCGCGTCTCGGTCACCTGCGGCAGAGCGATGGCGCCGAGCACGAGGCCGAAGGCGGCGGTGAACCAGAAGATCGAGCGCCAGCCGCTCCAGTCCGTCATCAAGCCACCGATGGCCGGCGCCACCATCGGCGCCACGACCTGGGTGGTGACGACATAGGCGATGATCTGCGCCGAGCGTTCGCGCCCGAACAGGTCGCGCACCATGGCCCGCGACATCACCATGCCGGCGGCGGCGCCGGCCGCCTGCAGCACGCGACCGATCACCAGTACGGTGAGCGATGGCGCCAGCGCGCCGACGACGCTGCCCAGTGCGAACATGGCGAGGCCGGCGATCATCACCGGCCGCCGCCCCCAGCGGTCGCCCGCCGGTCCCCACAGCAGCGTCGACAGCGCGATGGCGACCAGCGACAGGCTGAGCACGAGCTGCGCCGCTTCCGCCGGCACGGCGAAGGCCAACGCGATTGCCGGGAGGGCCGGGCCGACGATCTGCATGGAGAACGGCCCGGCGGCGTTGACCAGCGCCATGATCAGCACGAACAGCCAAAGCCGTTCGGTGGCGCGGCGGCGCGCGCGCCCCAGTGGGTCCTCGTTCATGGGTGGCAAACCGGGCGGGCCGGCTGGCGGGGCATCGTCGCGGGGCATTGAGGGGCGCTTTCGCAAGGCGCCGGGGCCAGCGCATATCCGCTCGCTCTATCGCTTAGGTTGCAGTGCAACAACAGCCTCCGGATCGACGCCGCAGCCATGCGCCACACGCATGACACTTTCATATCCGATCGAATTTCGCCACCGACCTCGCCGGCATCACGGTGCCAGCGCGCCGTTCTCGACCGCCAGCGAATCGTAGGGTAACACCACCGCCGGAACGGGCAGGGCCAGCGCCTCGCGCCGCCCGTCATATGGCAGGCGCATCAGCAGGTCGCGGATCAGGTTGAGACGGGCCGCCCGCTTGTCGTTGGAGTGAACGACATGCCACGGCGCGGCGGGATGGTGGGTGCGCGCGAGCATGGCGTTGCGCGCCGCGCTGTAGGCTTTCCGGTGCTTCAGCGCGACGGCGTCGACCGGGCTGTTCTTCCACTGTTTCAGCGGGTCCTTGAGGCGACTGGCCAAGCGACGGCGCTGCTCGTCGCGGTCGATGTCGAGGTAGTATTTGAACAACCGGATGCCATCGCGCACCAGCAGCGATTCGAACGGCCCGACCGCATCCATGAAGGCGTCGAGTTCGATCGAGGTGCAGAAACCCATGACGCGCTCGACGCCGGCGCGGTTGTACCAACTCCTGTTGAACAGCACGATTTCCTCGGCCGCCGGCAGATGCTCGACGAAGCGCTGGAAGTACCACTCGCTGCGCTCGCGGTCAGACGGCTTGCCGGGCGCGACCACGCGCGTGTCGCGCGGCGACAGGTGCTGGACGATGCGCTTGATCGCACCGTCCTTGCCGGCCGCATCGCGCCCTTCCAGCACCACCAGCACGCGCCCGCCCTCGGCGATGACGTGCCGCTGGAGGCGCGCCAGCTCGATCTGCAGCGCACGCAGATCCTCCCGGTAGCGCTTCTTGTCGACCGGCGCCGCAGCCTCGACACTGTCGCGTCTGGACTTGCCGGGGCGGGACATGGCGGTTTCGGGCCTTCGTGCGGTGGATCGCTACTCCGCCGCCTGCCGCCCTACCGCCGGCTGCGCGGCCTGGATGCAGCGCGACTGCGCCGCCTCGATGATCTGGCGCAGCATTTCGGAGTAGCGCAGACGGCCGAGGCCGGCCATCAGGTTCATCTTGCCGTCCCAGCACCAGCCCGGGTTCGGGTTCACTTCCAGCAGCTTGACCGTACCGTTGGCGTCGGCGCGGAAGTCGAAACGCGCATAGTCGCGGCAGTCCAGCCGCTCGAACAGGCGCACCGCGGCGTCGACGAGCGCGCGGCGCACATCCTCGTCGAGGCGCGCCTCGCGGTAGGTGATGCGGTCCCAGTACGGCGAGTGCGGATCCCATTTGGATTCGTAGGACAGGATATGCGGCAGGCCGTCGGGCAGGCTGCGGTAATCGACCTCGAGTATCGGCAGCGGCGTCAGCCCCTGCCCGGGATTGCCGATCAGGCCAACCGTGTATTCGGCACCCGACAGGAATTCCTGGATCAGTACCGGGCGGCCAGGAAACAGCTCGCGCAGCTGCTTCAGGTAGTCGGCCGCTTCGGAAGCGTTGTTGACGACGGCGTGCTTGGTGATGCCGAGCGAGCTGTCGCCCAGCGCCGGCTTGATCAGTGCCGGATAGACCGACGGCACAGAGGCGCCCATGTCGTCCGGGTCGGCATAGGTCTCCAGCGGCACCGGTACGTCGAGGTCGTGGGCTATCGCGCGCACCAGCGACTTGTTGTAGCAGAGGCCCAGCGTCGCCGGTCCGGCGCCGGAATAGGGCACGCCAAGCATTTCCAGATAGGCGGCGACGTGCAGCTCCATCTGGGCGTCGTTGTTGAAGCCCTCGTCGCACAGGTTGAGGACGAACTCCGGCCGCTGGTTCTTCAGATGCGTCAGCAGGGCGCCGTGATTGTCGAGGAACTCGAAGCGGAAGCCGGGTAGCTCGGCGAGCGCGTCCTTGAGTTTCTGCACGGTGTCGAGGTCGAGTTCGTTGAACTGCCCGTCGAGCTTTACCTGGTCTGGCAGGCGCGGATCGCCGAGCAGCACGGCGACGTTGCGGAACGGCGCGCGCGCCGCCGGCTGCACCGCTGCCAGTCGCGGCGAGGAGGCCGTCACGAAGAAGCGATGCGCCATCATGCCGAGGTCCTGCTCGCGCGACGAGCGGGCGGAGACGTCGCCGTGGACGCGCACATTCTGGAAGCCGGCCTCGGTCAGCAGTTCGGTGAGCTTTTCGCGCGTGTAGAGGCGCTCGGCGTAGAACTGGTCGACGATGACGCCCTTCTCGGCATGAACCACGACCTCCCGGGTGATCAGGCGCTGGCGGTCGGCAGACAATTCACGCTCTCGGCAGACGAAGTGGTTCTCGTCGATCCATTCCCAGGAGCGCTTCTCAAAATGGCCGCGCATCCAGTCGCCGTCGGCGATGTCCATGGCGATGGTGCCGTTGGCCGCCAGCGCGCGACGCACCTGCTGCAGCACCGCCAGGTCGTCGTTCTCGCTTTCGAAATAGCCGAAGGAATTGCCCATCAGCGTGACGCAGTGGAAACCGCCTTGCGCCACGCGGAAGCGGCGGGCATCGCCTTCGTGGAAATCGATGGTTAGGCCCAGCTCGCGCGCGCGCCGGCGGGCAAGGCGCACGAGGTAGCGCGAGCGGTCAATGCCGGTGACGCTGCGGAAGCCGCGCCGCGCCAGCGCCATGGCGTGCCGGCCCTGGCCGCAGCACAAATCGAGCACGCGGTCATTGGGCTCCAGCCCGGCGGCCTTCACCAGCAGGTCGATCTCGGCCTCGGTATTGTCGCCATTCTCGACAACGTCGCCGTCGGTCTTGAGGTATACGGCATTGAAGAGGGTGCGCCACCACTCGGCCGGCAGATGCCGCTCGAGATCGGGAACGGGGCCGAGCGTCCGTGGCGCGGGGCGCCCCTTGCGCTCGGGTGTGGTCTGCGGCAGGCGGCCGCGCGGCGCTTCGTTGTCCATGTCAACTCCCGGCCGTGCCGCGCGTCCCGGGGCGGCAGCGACAATGTCCGTAAGCCCTGAACCGAAGACGCGGCGGTGGTCGAACCCCATGCCCGTAGCGTGACGCGCCACGCCCTCCATGGCGGGCCGTCGGCTCGTCGTTGCGAGCCCGTCGGGTGACCGTTGCGGAGCGTTTCGCTACATATGGCAAGTGAGGCGCGATGCAAGGGAAATTTGCCAGCAAACGGGATTAAAGCGGGGATAGTCGTCCCTATTGCGCGGCAAGAGGCTTTTCCCGCCGCTCGGCGGGCGGCCCCCAGCCGCCGCCCGACGGCGTCTCCAGCACAAAAACGTCGCCCGGACGGATGTCGCGGCGGTCGATACCCGTCATCGAGTCGACCGATCCGTCGGCCCGCTCGATCCAGTTGCGCCCCTTTTCTCCTGGCTGGCCTCCCGCCATGCCGTAGGGCGCGTGGAGACGGTGGTTGGACAGGATCACCACCTCCATCGCCTCGCGGAAGCGCAGGCGGCGGCGCGTGCCGTCGCCGCCGTTCCACCGCCCGCGCCCGCCCGAGCCGCGCCGGATCTCGAACGATTCGAGGATCACCGGGAAGCGCAGTTCCAGCACCTCGGGGTCGGTGAGGCGGGAATTGGTCATGTGGGTGTGGACGGCCGAGGTGCCGTCGAAGCCCGGCCCGGCGCCGGAACCGCCACACACCGTCTCGTAGTACTGGTAGCGTGCATTGCCGAAGGTGACGTTGTTCATCGTGCCCTGCGCCGCCGCCATGGCGCCCAGTGCGCCGAACAGGGCGTCCGTGACGGCCTGCGAGGTTTCGACATTGCCGGCTACGACGGCGGCCGGATATTGCGGCGCCAGCATGGAACCGGCAGGCACGACGATGCGGATCGGCCGCAGGCAGCCCTCGTTCATCGGGATGTCGTCATCGACGAGGCAACGGAAGACGTAAAGCACGGCCGCCCGGCACACCGCCGTCGGGGCGTTGAAGTTGTTCGGCCGCTGCGGGCTGGTGCCGGTGAAGTCGACCGACGCCATGCGCGCCGCGCGGTCAATCGATATCTTCACTCGTATGATGCCGCCCTCGTCGAGCGCCAGTTCGAACGTCCCGTCCTTCAACACGTCGATGACGCGGCGCACCTGCTCGGCGGCGTTGTCCTGCACATGGCGCATATAGGCCTGGACAACATCGAGGCCGAACTCGCCGACCATCCGTCGCAATTCCTGCACGCCCTTCTCGTTGGCGGCGACCTGGGCACGCAGATCGGCGAGATTCTGCGAGGGGTTGCGCGAGGGATAGGCACCCGACCGCAGCAGATCGAGAAATTCCACCTCGCGGAAGCGGCCGTCCTCGACCAGCTTGAAATTGTCGATCAGCACGCCCTCTTCCTCGACCACGCGGCTGTTCGCCGGCATCGAGCCGGGGGTGAGGCCGCCGATATCGGCATGGTGGCCGCGCGATCCGGTAAAGAAGAGAAGCTCGTGCCCGGCATTGTCGAAGGCCGGCGTGATGACGGTCACGTCGGGCAGATGCGTGCCGCCATTGTAGGGCGCGTTGAGCACGAACACGTCGCCTGGCCGGATGCTCCCGGCATTGTCGCGCAGCACGGCGTGGACGCTCTCGCTCATCGAGCCGAGATGGACGGGCATGTGCGGCGCGTTAGCGATGAGGCCGCCGCCGGCATCGAAAATGGCGCAGGAGAAGTCGAGACGCTCCTTGATGTTCACCGAATATGACGTGTTCTGCAGGGTCACTCCCATCTGCTCGGCGATCGCCATGTAGAGATTGTTGAACACTTCGAGCATCACCGGGTCGCTGTCGGTACCGACCGCGTGGCGGCGCGGCAGCGGCACCGCGCGCTCCAGAACGAAATGCCCGGCCGGTGCCAGGGTGGCGCGCCAGCCCGGCTCGACGACGGTGGTGGCACCGGTTTCGCGGATAACCGCCGGCCCGGCGATGGCGGCGCCGGCCGGCAGAGTCGCGCGGTCGTGCACCGGCGTCGTGCGGAAGGCGCCGTCCATCCAGGCCTCGACCGTGTCAATCGGCGCCGCCGATCCGGTGGCGGGCGCGGCGAGCCCGGCCTCGCCCTGCGCACCCTCGCCATGGCCGACCGCCTCGACCGCGCAGGTGGCGACGACGAGGTCGCGGCCTTCCATGACGAATCCCCAGCGCTGGCGATGCAGCGCGGCGAAGGAGGCCGCCATCGCCTCGGCCGCATCCCAGTCGACCTCCAGGGCCGTGTCGGTGCCGGCATATTTGAGATGCAGGCGGCGCATCAGGTCGACCTGCGTCGCGTCGAAGCCCTGCCGAGCCAGCTCGCCCATCGCCTCGGCGACCAGGCGATCGAGCGTATCCGTAATCTCGGCCATGGTGTCGGCCTCCAGCGGGAGCTCGGCCGATTGCTCGCGCATCGCGCGCACATCGGCGATGCCCATGCCGTAGGCCGACAGCACTCCGGCCAGCGGGTGGATGAACACGCGGGTCATGCCCAGCGCGTCGGCGACGAGACACGCATGCTGGCCGCCGGCACCGCCGAAGCAGGCCAGCGTGTAGCGCGTCACGTCGTAGCCGCGCTCCACGGAAATCTTCTTGATGGCGTTGGCCATGTTCTCGACGGCGATGCGCAGGAAGCCGTAGGCTACCTCGTGCGCCGGGCGGTCGTTGCCGGTGGCGGCGCGGATATCAGCGCGCATCGCTTCGAACCGCTCGCGTACCACCGCGGCATTAAGTGGCCGGTCCTGTCCGGGCCCGAACATCGCCGGGAAGTGCGCCGGCAGCAGCTTGCCCAGCATGACGTTGCAGTCGGTCACGGTCAGTGCCCCGCCGCGCCCGTAGCTGGCGGGGCCGGGATTGGCGCCGGCGCTGTCCGGGCCGACGCGGTAGCGGCCGCCGTCGAAATGGCAGATCGAGCCGCCACCGGCGGCAACCGTGTGGATCAGCATCATCGGCGCGCGCATGCGCACGCCGGCGACATGCGTCTCAAAATCGCGCTCGTAGGTGCCGGCGAAATGGGCCACGTCGGTCGAGGTGCCACCCATGTCGAAGCCTATGATGCGGTCGAATCCGGCCCTCTTCGCCGTCTCGGCGGCGCCGACGATGCCGCCCGCGGGGCCGGAGAGAATCGCGTCCTTGCCCTGGAACAGGCGCGCGTCGGTGAGGCCGCCATTCGACTGCATGAACTGGAGGTTTACGTTTCCGAGTTCTCCGGCTACCTGGTCGACATAGCGTCGCAGGATCGGCGACAGATAGGCGTCGACCACGGTGGTGTCGCCGCGCCCGACCAGCTTGATCAGCGGGCTCGCCACATGCGAGAGCGAGATCTGCGTGAAGCCGATCTCGCGCGCGATCGCAGCGCAGGCGATTTCGTGCCGGGGATAGCGGTAGGCATGCATGAAGACGATGGCGACCGAGCGGATGCCGGACGCATACGCCTCCCCGAGGCTGCGGCTGGCCGCCGCGGCATCGAACGGCAGCAGCACCTCGCCGGCCACGTCGACGCGCTCGTCGATCTCGACGACTCTCTCGTAGAGCATATCGGGCAACACGATATGGCGGTCGAACAGGCGCGGGCGCGCCTGGTAGCCGATGCGCAGGGCATCGCGGAAGCCGCGCGTGATAGCAAGCAGCGTGCGTTCGCCCTTGCGCTCGAGCAGCGCGTTGGTGGCGACGGTGGTGCCCATCTTCACGGCTGCGATACGGTCAGACGGGATGGCGGCGCCCGGGGCGAGTCCGAGGATGTCGCGGATGCCCTGGACGGCCGCGTCGCGGTAATGCTCGGGATTGTCTGAGAGCAGCTTGTGGGTGACGAGCGTGCCGTCCGGCCGGCGTCCGACCACATCGGTGAAGGTGCCGCCGCGATCGATCCAGAACTGCCACCTGTCGTCGGGCATCGTCATCGTCCTCGCTGCCGCCACCGGGCGTAACCGATCCCGGCCGGGCTGGCAACCCGCAGGGCCCACCGTCGCGCGGCCCGGGGGCCGCCGCCGGGCGTAACGGTAGACGCGCCCGTGCCGCGCCGATAAGAAGCACCCCGGACGGAAATCATGAGCATCTGGGGCAAGATCATCGGCGGCGCGGCGGGGTTCGCGTTCGGCGGGCCACTCGGCGCGCTGGTCGGCGGATTCGCCGGCCATCTCTACGATTCCTACCGCGGCGAGGCGGGCGACGAGGCGCTGCCCGACGGCGCCGAGGCCGACACCATGGCCCGCGCCGACGCCGAGAGCCAAGTCGGCTTCACCATCGCCGTCATTGCGCTGGGCGCCAAGCTGGCCAAGGCCGACGGCGTGGTCACGGAACAGGAGATCCGCGCCTTTCGCCGCGCCTTCCATGTGCCGCCGGATGAAGAGAATAACGTCGCGCGGGTGTTCAACCTGGCGCGCCGGTCGATCCACGGCTACCAGTCCTATGCCCACCAGATCGCCGGCATGTTCGAGGGCCGCCCGGCGCTGCTGGAGGAATTGCTCGACTGCCTGTTCCACATCGCCTGGTCCGACGGCAAAGTCAGCGAGGAGGAGGCCGCCTACATCGCCGAAGTGGCGCATATTTTCGGCTTTTCCACGGCCGAGTTCGCGCGCATTCGCGCCCGCCACCTCGGCTCCGACCGGGCCGACCCCTATACCATCCTCGGCGTGGCGCAGGATGCCGGCGACGACGAGGTAAAGGCCGCCTGGCGCAAGCTGGTGCGCGAGCACCATCCCGACCGGCTGATCGCCCAGGGCCTGCCGCAGGAATTCGTCGCCGTGGCGGAGGACAAGCTGAAGGCCATCAACGCGGCCTGGGACCAAGTCGCCAGGCAACGCGGGATCGCCTGACCATGGCCGGTGAACCGCCTATCCTCGCCCTGCGCGGCGCGACGCTGACCTTCGGCGGCGAGGCGCTGTTCCGCGATGTCGAGCTGGCCCTGCAGCCGGGCGCCCGAGCCTGCCTCGTCGGCCGCAACGGTTCCGGCAAGTCGACGCTCATGAAGGTGCTGGCCGGGCTGATCGAGCTCGATGCCGGCGAACGTTATGTCGAGCCCGGCCTGACCATCGGCTACCTGCCGCAGGATGTACCGATGCCGGCGGAGGGCACTGTTCTCGAATTCGTCGCCGCCGGGTCCGGTACACCGGCGCCTCGCCATGCGATCGAGGAAGTCCTGGCGCTGGTCGGCATCGACGGCGCGCGCTCGACGACCGGCCTGTCGGGAGGCGAATCGCGGCGGGCGGCGATGGCGCGCGCCCTGGTCGGCAACCCCGACGTCCTGCTGCTCGACGAGCCGACCAACCACCTCGGCCTGCCGACCATCCTGTGGCTGGAAAAGACGCTGGCGGCGCGCCGGCAGGCGGTGCTGACCATAAGCCACGACCGCCGTTTCCTCACCAATGTCACGCGCCAGACCTTCTGGGTGTGGCGCCGCACCGTGCTGGCCAACAATGCCGGCTACGGCGACTGGGAGGCGTGGACAGAGCGCGTGCTGGCCGACGAGGACGCGGCGGCGCGCAAGCTCAACCAGAAACTGAAGGCCGAGGCGCGCTGGCTCGAACGCGGCGTGACGGCACGGCGGAAGCGCAATCAGGGCCGGCTGGCCAAGCTCACCGCCATGCGTGCCGAGCGCCGCACGCTGCTCACCGGCGGCCCTAACCTCGAGGCGATGGTGGCTGCGACCGGGCCGGTGGCGAGCCGTCTCGTGATCGATGCCGAGCATCTTTCAAAAAAGTTCGACGACCGCGCCATCGTGCGCGACTTTTCCACCCGAATCCTACGCGGCGACCGCATCGGCGTCATCGGCCCCAACGGTGCCGGCAAGACGACGCTGCTGAAGCTGCTCACGGGCCGGCTGGAGCCCGATGCCGGTACGGTACGGCTCGCACCAACGCTGGCGGTCGCCTATTTCGACCAGACGCGCGAGACGCTCGACCCCGAGGCGACGCTGTGGCGCACGCTGACGCCGGGCGGCGGCGACAGTGTCGACGTGCGCGGCCACATGCGCCACGTCGTCGCCTATCTGCGCGACTTCATGTTCGACGAGAACCAGGTCAAATCGCCCGTCGGCACGCTGTCCGGCGGCGAGAAAAACCGTTTGCTGCTGGCCCGCACCCTGGCGCGTCCGGCCGATCTGGTGGTGCTCGACGAGCCAACCAACGACCTCGACGCCAACACGCTCGACATGCTGCAGGAGATGCTGGACGACTACGAGGGCACGCTGATCGTCGTCTCGCACGACCGCGACTTCCTCGACCGCACCGTGTCGTCGACCATAGCCGTCGAAGGCGACGGCGACGTGTCGGAGTACGCCGGCGGCTACGAGGATTATGTTCGCGCGCGCGGCGCCGCGGCGACCGTGGCCCGCGCGCGTGCCGCCGCCGCTCGCCCGGCGAAAGCCGAGCCGGCTCGTCCGGTTGCCACGGCTGGCGTCGGCCGGCTGTCCTTCAACGAGCAGCGCGAGCTGGGCTCGCTGCCCGCCGCCATCGCCGGGCTCGAGGACGCCAGGGCGAAGCTCGAGGCGGCGCTTTCCGATCCGGAGGTCTGGGCGAAGGACGCGACGGAGGCCGCGGGGACGGCGAAGAAGCTGGAAGACGTGCGCGCCTCCATCGCGCGCAGCGAGGAACGCTGGCTCGACCTCGAAGCGCGGCGCGAGGCAACGGCGGCACGCGCGTGACCCGCATCGTCGACCGCCCCTCGCCCAATCATGGCGAACGCCGTGGCGGCGGGCCGGTTGACATGCTGGTGCTTCACTATACCGGCATGACCAGCGCCGAAGCGGCCCTCGATCTGCTGTGCGCGCCGGCCGCCCAGGTCTCGGCGCACTGGTTGATCGACGAGGCTGGCACCGTCTACCGCCTGGTCGACGAGTACCGCCGCGCCTGGCATGCCGGCGTGGCAACCTGGCGCGGCGCGGTCGACGTCAATTCGCGCTCGATCGGCATCGAACTGGCCAATCCGGGCCACGACTGGGGCTACCGCGACTTCGCCGCGCCGCAGATCGCCGCCCTCGTCGAGCTGTGCGGCGGCATTCTCGCCCGTCATCCAATCCCGCCGCGCAACGTCGTGGCCCATTCCGACATCGCACCGACGCGCAAGCTCGACCCCGGCGAGCGCTTTCCCTGGGCCCGCCTCGCCGCCGCCGGCATCGGAGCGTGGCCGGACGACGGCGCCATCCCCGTCGCCGCCGACGCCGTGCTGCCGGCGCTGGCGCGCTGGGGCTATGGCCTCGACGGCGTGCCTCCCGAAGTCCTGGTGGCCTCCTTCCAGCGACATTTCCGGCCGGCACAGGTCGATGGCGTCGCCGACCGGCAGACCCGGGCGCGGCTGGCCGCCCTGCTGGGGTGGGTTGCGGCGGACGCGGCGGATACTTAATACGGGATCGGGCCAGACGGTCGGATGGCCGCGCGCGGACAATGGGGAAACCCGTCCGTGCGAGGAAAGTCCGGGCTCCACGGAAGCACGGTGCCGGCTAACGGCCGGCGGGGGCGACCCCAGGGAAAGTGCCACAGAAAGCAAACCGCCCTCCAACGCCCTAGGGCGACGGCGGGTAAGGGTGAAAGGGTGGGGTAAGAGCCCACCGCGGGCCCGGCGACGGGACCGGCACGGCAAACCCCACCGGGAGCAAGACCGAATAGGGACGGCGCATGGCGCGCTTCCGCGCCGTCGTCCGGGTGGGTCGCGCGAGGCGTCCGGCAACGGGCGTCCCAGAGGAATGGCCATCCGTCGGGCCTTCGGGCCTGACAACAGAACCCGGCTTACAGACCGTCTGGCCCGCCGGCTTCGGATGAGCGCACGTCGCGGACTGTGTCTGCCCTTGCTACGGCGACGGGCCGTAAAATACTTATTTCATTCCATTAATCTCCGAACCGCCGGCACCGGCGGGCGTTTTCGGCCAACAGGGCGGCGATCGGCGCCGGCCCTTTTCAGCGTGCCCTGGCATGAACATTACAGGAACATAGTTTCGCCGCGCTGCATGCCGAGGATAAGGTCTGGATCGCCAAATGGATGGCGCGATCACGCCACGCGGATCTTTTGCTGGCATGGAAGGCCTGCCCAAAATGCCTTGAACGTCCACATAATTTTACTTGCCGATCAATTGACGGACCATAAAAACCCATGCTATCCCATGTTTGCCCATATTTGGGATTGGCGCGGCTTGGGGCGGCCGTGCAGCGCCGACTGCGGGCGGCAGGGACGGACAAGCACCGGCAATGGCGAGGCTGTTCACAGGCAAGGTGGTGAACAAGATCGACCGGAAGAGCCGGGTTTCGGTCCCGGCGCCGTTCCGCGCCGCCGTCGTCGGCCTGTCCTTCCCCGGCATCGTAGCCATTCCACATTTCAACCGCCCGGCCCTGCTCTGCGCCGGCATCGACTGGCTCGAGGAACTGGCGGCGCGCATCGACGCCTATGACCTGTTCTCGGCCCAGAACGACGCCTTCACCGCGGCCTTCTTCGGCAGCGCCCAGCAACTCGCCTTCGACCCAGAGGGCCGCATCACGCTGCCCGACGAGCTGATGGCCTTCGCCGGCCTCGGCGACAGCGCCAGCTTCGTCGGGCGCGGCCAGACCTTCGAAATCTGGGAACCGGACGCCTTTGCCGGCGAGAGCGCCGCCGCCCTGCGCTACCTCGCCGAGAACAAGGTGACGCTTCCGGGCCGCTCCGGCGGCAGCGGGGAGCCGCGATGACGGCGTACGCTCACGGCGCCCATCGCCCGGTGCTGGTCGCCGAGGTGGTTTCCCTGCTGGCCCCGCGCGACGGTGAAATCGTGGTCGACGCCACCTTCGGTGCCGGCGGCTACTCCCGGGCGCTGCTGGAAGCGGCCGGCTGCACCGTCTGGGGCATCGACCGCGATCCGGACGTGATCGACCGCGCCGCCGCACTGGTCGCCGCCTGGCCGGGGCGCCTCACCGTCATCGAGGGCCGCTTCGGCGACATGGCGGAACTGCTGGCCGACCGCGGCATCGCGGCCGTCGACGCCGTGGCTCTCGACCTCGGCGTGTCGTCGCCGCAGCTCGACGAGGCCGAGCGCGGCTTCTCCTTCGGCCGCGAGGGTCCGCTCGACATGCGCATGTCGCGCTCCGGTCCGAGCGCGGCGGATATCGTCAACACCGCCGACGAAGCGACGCTGGCCGATATCCTGTGGCGCTACGGCGAGGAGCGCGCTTCGCACCGCATCGCCCGCGCCATCGTCGCCGCCCGCCTGCGCGCGCCGCTGCGCACGACCAGCGAACTCGCCGACATCGTCCGTGGCGTGCTCGGCCGCCCGCGCGGCCCGAAAGGCATGTCGGCGACCGATCCCGCCACCCGCACCTTCCAGGCGCTGCGCATCCATGTGAACGACGAGCTGGGCGAACTCGGCCGTGGCCTCGCCGCGGCCGAGGCGCTGCTGCGTCCCGGCGGCCGGCTTGCCGTCGTCGCCTTCCACTCGCTGGAGGACCGGCAGGTGAAGGATTTCCTGCGCGAGCGGGCCGGCGGCGAGGGTTCCTCGCGCCATCTGCCGCCCGTGGCGGAGCGTGCGCCGAGCGTCCGCCTGCTCACCCGCGGCACCGTCCGCCCCGGCGCGGCCGAGACCGCCGCCAACCCGCGCGCGCGCTCTGCCCGGATGCGCGCCGCGATCCGCACGGCGGCACCGGCCTGGGGAGCGGCGGCATGATCCGCCCGGCCGCCTGCGCCCTCCTTGTCCTCGCCGCGCTGGCCGCCGCGCTGGTGTTCCACGTCTCGCGCGAAGTCGAGGCGCTGGAGGTGCTCCTTGCGGGCGCCAATGCCCGCCTCACGGCCGACCGCGAAGCGATCCGCATGCTGCACTCGGAATGGGCCTACCTCGCGCGCATCGACCGCATCGAGGACCTAACACATCGCCATCTCGGGCTAGAGCCGGTGCGTCCCGACCAGCTCGTCGCCGAACAGGCGCTCGACCTCTTGCCTCTGCGGCCCGAGGAGATTGTCGTACCGACCGGCGGCGAGATTCCCGAAGTTGCGACCAATCCCGTCGCCCCGGGCACGTTCAACGTCGCTATGGCCCGCCCGGCCAACAAGCCGGTGGCACCTGTCCGTGCCGTCCTGAGCGTGGCCGCCGCACCGGCGCCCACCGCACCGGCCCCTGCCCCGGTCATGACCGTCGCGCCCGTCGTCGCGACACCGGCCGTGACCGCGCAGGTCGTCGAAGCCGCCGCCGCGCCGGCGCCGGCGGCAGCCGTCGACCGGTCGGCGATGGACGCGCTGGTCTCACGCTTGCTGGAGCCGGTCGCCACCGAAGGAGCCGCGCAATGATCCTGCGCGTTCACATAGAGGGTGCGGGGACCGCGGCGCTGAACACCGCGCGGGCGCGTCTGGCTCTGGCCGGATCGCTGTTCGCGCTGGCCTTCGTCATCATCGGTATCCGCCTCATCGATGTCAGCGTCGTGCGCGCGGCCGACGATCTGGCGGTCGGCCCCAAGCACGCGATCGCAGCGCAGGCACGGCACGGACGGACGGATATCGTCGACCGCAACGGCACGCTGCTCGCCTCCAGCCTCGTCACGGCCTCGCTGTTCGGCGATCCGGCGCGCGTGCTCGATCCGGCCGACGCGGCCCGCCGCCTGGCCACGGTGCTGCCCGAGCTGTCCGTGGCCGAGGTGACGGCGAAGCTGTCGACCAACAAGCGCTTCGTCTGGCTGCACCGCCACCTGACGCCGCGCCAGCAATACGAAATCAACCGCCTAGGCATCCCCGGCATCGATTTTCGTCCGGATGAGAAGCGCATCTATCCCCAAGGCGCCATGACCGCGCATGTCGTCGGCTATTCCGACGTCGACGGCACCGGCATCGCCGGCATAGAGCGCAACATGGACGAGGTGCTGCGGGGCGGAAAGGCGCCCATCGCCCTCTCCCTCGACATCCGCGTGCAGCAGATCGTGCGCGACGAACTGATCCGCCAGATCGACCGCCACCGCGCGATCGGCGGTGGCGGGCTGGTGATGGACGTCGAGACCGGCGAGATCCTGGCGCTCGTCTCGCTGCCCGATTTCGATCCCAACGCACCGACCGGGGGAGATCCGGACCATCGGTTCAACCGCATCTCGCTCGGCGTATACGAGCTGGGCTCGGTGTTCAAGATCTTCAATCACGCTATGGTGCTCGAGCTCGGCATAGCGACGCTGGGCAAGCGCTACGACGCAACGCGGCCGCTGCGCATCTCGCGCTTCACGATCAGCGATTTCCATCCCGAGAAGCGGCCGCTGACGGTGACGGAAATCTTCGAGGTATCGTCCAACATCGGCTCGGCGCTGATGGCACTAGATGCCGGCGCCGCCGCCCAGCGCGCTTTCCTCGAACGCGTCGGCATGTTACGCAAGCTGCCACTGGAACTGCCGGAAATGGGCGATCCGATGTTGCCGTCGCCATGGCGCGACATCAGCGTCATGACCATCGCCTACGGCCACGGCATCGCCGTCTCGCCGCTGCACCTCGCCACCGCCGTAGCCGGCATCGTCGACGGCGGCATCATGCACCCGCCAACCATGCTGATGCGCGAGCCCGACGCCATCATTACCGGCACCCGCGTCGTCTCCGAGCGCACTTCGGCGATCATGCGCTCGCTGATGCGCCTCGTCGTCGAGACCGGCACCGGCAAGAATGCGGACGTGCCTGGCTACATCGTCGGCGGCAAGACCGGCACGGCCGAGAAACAGGTCGGCGGTCGCTACAAGAAGAAGGCGCTGATCACCACCTTCGTCGGCATCTTTCCCGCCAACGCCCCGCGCTACGTCGTCGTCGCCATGCTCGACGAGCCCAAGGGCATCAAGGAGACCTATGGATTCGCCACCGCCGGCTGGACTGCGGCCCCGGTGGCCAAGCGCATCATCGCCCGCATGGCACCGCTGGTCGGCGTGCCGCAGCAAGACGCCAACTCGCCAGAAGTGCGGCGCGCCCTGGCACTGCCGACCGATGCGCCGCGGTCCGCAGGGACGCAAACCGTTGCGGTTAACTGACCTCATGGCCGGCATGCCAGCCCTCTCCGCCCCTCTTGGCGACTGCGAGATCGCCGGCCTCGCGGCCGACAGCCGGGCGGTGGGGAAGGGCTATCTCTTCGCCGCCCTGCCCAGCGCCACGCGCGGCGCGGGCACCGACGGGCGCGCATTCATTCCCGAGGCGGTGGCGCGCGGCGCCGTCGCCGTGCTGGCGCCGACCGGAACGATGCTGGCGCCGGAGCTGGCGCGGACGGTCCGCCTCGTCACCGACGACAATCCACGCCGCCGACTGGCGCTGCTCGCGGCGCGCTTCCACCGGCCGCAGACGCGCCGGATCGTCGCCGTCACCGGAACGAACGGCAAATCCTCGACCGTCGGCTTCACCCGGCAAATCTGGGCCCGCCTCGGCCACAAGGCGGCCAGCCTCGGCACGCTCGGCCTCGAGGCGACTGGCTTCCCGGCTGGCCCCAGCCTGACGACGCCCGACCCGGTGGCACTGCACCGCATGCTCGCCGAACTGCAGCGCAGCGGCATCGAGCATGTAGCCATCGAGGCCTCCTCGCATGGCCTCGACCAGTACCGGCTCGATGGAGTCGTGCTGCGCGCCGCAGCTTTCACCTATATCGGCCGCGACCACCTCGATTACCACGGCGACGAGGCTTCCTACGTCGCCGCCAAGATGCGCCTGTTCCGTGACCTGCTGCCGCCGGAGGGCACGGCGGTGCTGAACGCCGACGCGGCGCATTTCCCGCTGTTCCGCGACGCGTGCCGGGCGGCCGGCCACGATTTGCGCAGCTACGGCCGCGCCAGCGACGACATCCGTATCGAGGAGATCGGGGCGGCCGGCGAAGGTATCCGCCTCGTCGTCTCGCTGCGCGGCCGGTCGTGGGAGACGCGCCTGCCGCTGGCCGGCACCTTCCAGGCCTGGAACGCGCTCGCCGCCTGGGCGCTTGTGGTAGCGAGCGGAGACGATCCCGAAGCCGCTTTCGCCGCCCTCGCCCACCTCACCGGCGTGCGCGGCCGCCTGCAAATCGTCGCGCGCGGCGCGGCCGGCGCGCCCGTATGGGTCGACTACGCCCACACGCCCGATGCGCTGGAAACCGTGCTCGCCGCAGTCCGGCCACATATCTCGGGGAAACTGATCGTGGTGTTCGGCGCCGGTGGCGACCGCGACCCCGGCAAGCGCCCCCACATGGGGCGCGTCGTGGCGCGGCTCGCCGACCTGGCGTTCGTCACCGACGACAACCCCCGTCGCGAGGATCCCGTGTCGATCCGCCACCAGATTCTGGTCGGCTGCCCCGATGCCGAGGAGATCGGCGACCGTCGCGAGGCCATCGCCCGCGCGGCTGCCTTGCTCGGCCCCGGCGACGGCCTCGTCATCGCCGGCAAGGGCCACGAGACCGGGCAGACTATCGGCACCGAGACTCTGCCTTTCGACGACGCCGAGGTCGCGCGCGACATCATCCGCGCGCTCGGCGGGGACGCGGTCGCATGAGCGCGCTGTGGACAGCGACCGAAGCCGCGGCCGCGACCGGCGGCGCCCTGTCGGGCGGCGAGTGGCAGGCCCGCGGCGCCTCGATCGACACGCGCACGCTGTCGGGCGGCGACCTCTTCGTGGCGCTAACCGGACCCAACCATGACGGTCACACCTGGCTCGGCGCCGCGCAAGCGGCGGGCGCCGCCGCCGCGATCGTGCGCGCTGGCAGCGCGGTGCCGGCCGGCCTGAAGACACTCGCTGTCGCCGATACGGCGGCGGCGCTCACGGTGCTCGGCCGCCATGCCCGCGCACGCACGACCGCGAAGATCGCCGCCGTGACCGGCTCGGCCGGAAAGACCGGCACCAAGGAGGCGCTAGCTCTGGCACTCGGCACACTCGGCGCGACGCATGCCAGCGCCGGCAACCTCAACAATCACTGGGGCGTGCCACTGTCGCTCGCCCGCATGCCCGCCGCGACCGACTGGGGCGTGTTCGAGCTGGGCACGAGCTCGCCCGGCGAGTTGACGGCGCTGTCGCGCCTCGTGCGACCGCACGTCGCCATCGTCACGACCATCGCCCCCGCGCATCTCGAGCATTTTGCCTCGCTCGACGCCATCGCTGACGCCAAGGCCGAGATCTTCCTCGGCGTCGAGGCGGGCGGTGCCGCCATCGTCAACCGCGACGACCCCTATCACGGCCGCCTCGCCGCCTCGGCGCGCGCAGCCGGCGTGACGCGGGTACTATCGTTCGGCGCCTCCGACGACGCCGATGCCCGTCTCCTCGCCTATGCGACGACGGCGGATGGCTGTCGCGTTGACGCCGATGTAGCGGGCACGCGACTGTCTCTGACTCTTGGCGTCGTCGGCCGCCACTGGGCGCATAACGTGCTGGCGGTGCTTGCCGCCGTGCATGCGCTGGGCGGCGATCCGCAGCGCGCCGGCGCGGAGCTCGCGCGCCTCGAAGAGCCGACCGGTCGCGGCCGGCGCCTGCGCGTGCCGGTGGCCGGCGGCGACTACCTGCTGATCGACGACAGCTACAACGCCAATCCGGCCTCGGTACGCGCCGCGCTAGCCGTGCTCGGCGAGACGCAACCGGGTGCCGGCGGCCGCCGCATCGCGGTGCTCGGTGACATGCTCGAACTCGGCCCGCACGCGGCGCTGCTGCATGCCGGCCTCGCCGCCGCCATCGAGGCGTCCGAAGCCGATCTCGTCTTCACGGCCGGCACGCTGATGGCGGAACTCGCCGAGGCGCTGCCAGCCACCCTGCGCGGCGGCCATGCGCCCGACGCCACCGCGCTGCTGCCGTTCGTGCGCGCCGCGCTGCGCGGCGGCGACGTCGTGCTGGTCAAGGGTTCGAACGGCAGCCGCATGGGCCCGCTTGCCGCCGCACTGGCGAAGACCGGCGGCACGGTCGGCGGCGCCGGGGCCGACATGCGCCGCGCTGCCGCGCTGGCTGGGGGATAGGACATGCTCTACGCCCTGCTGGCGCCGCTCGGCTCCGACTTCATCCTGTTCAATCTACTCAACTCTATCACCTTCCGCGCCGGCAGCGCGGCCGTGACCTCGCTCGTCATCGCCTTCGTCATCGGACCGCGCGTCATCGCCTGGCTCAAGAGCCAGCAGCCGCATGGCCAGCCGATCCGCGAGGACGGGCCCAAGGGACATTTCGCCAAGGCCGGCACGCCGACCATGGGCGGCCTGTTGCTCCTGCTCGCCGGCATCGCCTCGACCCTGCTGTGGTCGAACCTCACCAACGGCTATGTCTGGGCGACCCTACTGGTTACCCTGGCCTATGGCGCTATCGGATTCGTCGACGACTACCACAAGCTGACCAAACGCCATTCCAGGGGCCTGTCGGCGAGCAACAAGTTCGGCCTGCAGATCGGCGTCGGCGTCGCGGCGGCGGTGTGGATTTCCTGGCTCACCCGATCGCCGCTAGACACCGGCCTCGCCCTGCCGTTCTTCAAGGATCTGCTCGTCGACCTCGGCTGGTTCTATTTCGCCTTCGCCGCCTTCGTCATGGTCGGCGCCTCGAACGCCGTCAATCTGACCGACGGCCTCGACGGGCTGGCCACGGTGCCGGTGCTCATCGCCGCCGCCTGCCTCGGCCTTATCGCCTACCTCGTCGGCCACGCCGTATTCGCCAATTACCTGCTGGTGTTCCACATCCCGGGCGCCAGCGAGCTCGCCGTGTTCAGCGCCGCGCTGGTCGGCGCCGCGCTCGGCTTCCTGTGGTTCAACGCGCCGCCGGCGATGGTGTTCATGGGCGACACCGGCTCGCTGTCTATGGGTGGCGCGCTCGGCGCCGTCGCCGTCATCATCAAGCACGAGCTGGTGCTGGCCATCATCGGCGGCCTGTTCGTGCTCGAAACCGTCTCGGTCATCGCCCAGGTCACCTCGTTCAAGCTGACCGGCAAGCGCGTCTTCCGCATGGCGCCTCTGCATCACCATTTCGAGCAGAAGGGCTGGCAGGAGCCGACCATCGTCATCCGCTTCTGGATCATCGCGACGGTGCTGGCGCTGGCCGGCCTCGCCACCCTGAAGATCCGGTGACGCGATGACGGTCCGCGCCCTCGATCTCTCCGCCTTCCGCGACCGCCCGGTCGCCGTGCTCGGCCTCGGCCGCTCCGGGCTCGCGGCGGCGACGGCGCTGGCCGCGGCCGGCGCCCGCGTGCTGGCCTGGGACGACACCGCATCGGCCCGCGCGGCCGCCCTGCACCGCCTCAACATGCTAGTCGACCTCGCCGATTACGACCTTGCCGGGGTGGGCATGCTGGTCCTGTCGCCGGGCATTCCGCACACCCATCCGTGCCATCATCCGGCCGTGGACAAGGCGCGCGCGGCCGGCGCAGAGATCGTCTGCGAGGTCGACCTGCTGGCCCGCGCCGAGCCGCAGGCGACTTTCGTCGCCATCACCGGCACCAACGGCAAGTCGACGACGACGGCGCTGCTCGGTCATCTGCTCGACGGCGGCGGCCGGCCGGTGGCCGTCGGCGGCAATCTCGGCCCGCCCGCGACGACAATGCCGGCCTTCGGTCCCGACGGCATCTATGTGCTCGAACTGTCGTCCTACCAGCTCGAATTGCTGCCGACGCCGGTGTTCCGCGCCGCCGTGCTGCTGAACGTGACGCCCGACCATCTCGACCGCCATGGCGGCATAGCCGGCTACATCGCCGCCAAGCGGCGTGTCTTCGCTGGGCAGGGCTCGGGCGATACCGCCATCATCGGCGTCGACGACGAGCCGTGCCGCGCCATCCATGCCGATCTGGTCTCCGCCGGGCGCCAGCGCATCGTGCCGGTCTCGCTGACCGGCCGCGTCGATGGCGGGCTCTGGCTCGACGGCACCGCGCTGGTCGACGGGCGCGACGGCGCGGCGCGCGCGGTGATCGACCTCGCCCGCGTGCCGACCCTGCCCGGCCGGCACAACGCGCAGAACGCGGCGGCGGCCTATGCAGCGGCGACGGCGCTCGGCCTCGCGCCCGCCGTGGCGGCGGCGCGGCTGGCCAGCTTCCCCGGCCTCGCCCATCGCCAGGAACTTGTCGCCAACAGCGGCGGCGTGCGCTTCGTCAACGATTCCAAGGCGACCAACGCCGGCGCGACCGCGCACGCCATGTCCGCATGGCGCGACATCTACTGGATCGCCGGCGGACGTGCGAAGGAAGGCGGCATCGCTGCCCTCGCCGAATTCTTCCCCGCGATCCGCCATGCTTTCCTCATCGGCGAGGCCGCCGATGCCTTCGCCGCCACGCTAGCGGGCCGGACGACGAGCACGCGGGCCGGCGATCTCGCCACCGCCGTGGCGCTCGCCGCCGACATGGCGTGGCAGGCCGGCGGCGGCACCGTCCTGCTGTCGCCAGCCTGCGCATCCTTCGACCAGTTCCGCGACTTCGAGGCGCGCGGCGAGGCTTTCCGCGCCGCCGCCTCCCACGCCATCGACGGCCGCCGCGCGCAGGGGAGGGCCGCTTCGTGACCAGCTACTCCTTCTCGCGCGCCGATACCTCGGTCCTGTCGCGCTGGTGGTGGACCGTCGACCACCTGCTGCTCGCCGCCGTGCTGTCGCTGGTGGCCGTGGGCGCGCTGCTGGTGATGGCCGCCAGCCCGGCGGTGGCCATCCGCATCGGGCTCGTCGACAGCTATTTCTTCACCCGTCATCTGGCGCTGATCGTTCCGGCGCTCGGCCTGATGCTGGCGACGTCGCTGCTCACGCCTGTCGGCGTGCGGCGCGCGGCACTCGCCGCTCTGGCGATATCGCTGATCCTGCTGGTCGCGACGCTGGCCATCGGCGTCGAGATCAAGGGCGCTCGGCGCTGGATCTATCTCGGCGGCTTCTCGCTGCAGGCGAGCGAATTAGCCAAGCCGGCCTTCGCCGTCGCCTGCGCCTGGCTGTTCGCCGAGCGGGTGCGCGACGACCGCATCCCCGGTCGCCTGCTCGCCACCGTGCTGTTCGCCATGGTGCTCGGCCTGATCATACTGCAGCCCGACCTCGGCCAGGCCGTCGTGCTGACAGCGGTGTGGGTGGCGCAGTTCTTCCTCGCCGGCCTGTCGCTGTGGCTGGTCGGCTTCCTCGTAGTCGCCGGCGCCGGCGGAGTGGTCGCCGCCTATCTCTTCCTGCCCCACGTCACCAGCCGCATCGACCGCTTCCTCGATCCGTCCTCCGGCGACAACTACCAGATCGCCAAGAGCCTCGAGGCCTTCCTGCATGGCGGGCTGTTCGGCCGCGGGCCGGGCGAGGGCGCGGTCAAGAACCAGCTGCCCGACGCCCATGCCGATTTCGTCTTCGCGGTGCTCGGCGAGGAATTCGGCTCGCTCGCCGCCATCGGCGTCGTAAGCCTGTTCGCAATCGTCGTGCTGCGCGGCTTAGCGCGCGCCTTCGCCGAGCGCGACCTGTTCGTGCTGCTGGCGGTGGCCGGCCTGCTGGTCCAGTTCGGCGTGCAGGCTCTGATAAACATGGGCTCCGCCCTGCACCTGCTGCCAACCAAGGGGATGACCCTGCCCTTCGTCAGTTATGGCGGCTCGTCGCTGCTGTCGATGGGCTTCGCCATCGGCATGGTGCTGGCGCTGACGCGCAGGCGGGTCGGCGACGGAGGGCATGCATGAGCGCCGCCCGCCCCGTGCTGATCGCCGCCGGCGGCACCGGCGGTCACATCTTCCCGGCGGTGGCTCTGGCCGAGGCGCTCGTTGCTCGCGGGCGCGACGTGCTGTTCGCCACCGACCCGCGCGGCGGTGCCCTGCTCGACCGCGGCGTGCCGCTGCCGGCCGGCGTCCGGCGCGTCGTGCAGCCCGCCGGCCATCTGAGCGGCGGCACCGCGGCGAAGCTGCGCGGACTTGCCGGCCTGATCGGCGGCCTCCTCGCGGCACGGCGTCTCGTTCGCCGCGAGCGGCCGGTCGTAGCCATCGGCTTCGGCGGCTACCCGGCGGTCGCGCCGCTGCTGGCCGCGCGCCAGGCCGGAATCCCGACCATCGTGCACGAGTCCAACGCCCTGCTCGGCAGCGCCAATCGCTTCCTCGCCGCCCGCGCCGCCGCCTGCGCCCTGACCTTCGCCGATACCGCCGGACTGCCGTCCGCCGCCTCGGATCGCACCCGAATCGTCGGCAACCCGGTACGGGCGGAGATCGCCGCCCTCGCCCACACGCCCTACACGCCGCCCCTGCCGGGTGGCCGCATCGCACTGCTGGTGATGGGCGGCAGCCTTGGCGCGCGCCAGTTCGCCGAGACCGTGCCCGACGCGGTGGCGATGCTGCCGGCGGCACTGCGCGCGCGGCTGGCGGTCGCCCAGCAGGTACGGGCCGCCGACCGCGCCGCCGCCGAGGCGGCCTGGCGCAAGGCCGGCGTGACCGCCGAGATCGCACCCTTCTTCACCGACGTGCCGCGGCGCCTCGCCGCCGCGCACCTCGTCATCGCACGAGCCGGCGCCTCGACGCTGGCCGAGCTGATCGTCGCCGGCCGGCCGGCTATCCTGGTGCCGTGGAAGGGCGCCGCCGGCGATCACCAGACGGCCAACGCCGCCGCGCTGACGTCGTGCGGCGGCGGCTGGGCCTTCGCCGAGGCCGAATTCACACCGGCCGCGCTGGCCGCCTGCCTGCGCGCCCTGACGGCCGACCCGTCCGCCCTCGCCGCCGCTGCCGCGGCGGCCCGCCTTGCTGGGCCGACAGACGCTGCGCAGCGGCTGGCCGACCTCGTCGAGGAAGTGGCGATGGCGCACGCGCATCGGGCGCCGCGGCCCGGTGGCCGGCGGGCCGACACTACGACCCAGCACCGGGAGGCGGCGGCATGAGGGCGCTTCCGCTCGACATCGGCATGCTGCATTTCGTCGGCATCGGCGGTATCGGCATGAGCGGCATCGCCGAGACGCTGCATGCGCTGGGCTACCAGGTGCGCGGCTCCGACGTCGCCGAGAGCGCCAATGTGCGCCGCCTGCGCGCGCTCGGCATCCATGTTGATATCGGCCACCGCGCCGAACAGGTGGCCGATGCCGACGTGCTGGTGATCTCCTCTGCCGTGCACGACGACAACCCGGAAGTGGCGGCGGCGCGCGCGCGCCTGATCCCGGTAGTGCGCCGGGCCGAGATGCTCGCCGAGCTGATGCGCCTGAAATGGGCGATCGCGGTGGCCGGCACGCACGGCAAGACGACGACTACGTCTCTGGTTGCCGCCGTGCTCGACGCCGCTTCCCTCGATCCGACAGTCATCAACGGCGGCATCATCAATGCCTGGGGTACCAACGCCCGCCTCGGCAAGGGCGACTGGATGGTGGTCGAGGCCGACGAATCCGACGGCACCTTCGTGCGTCTGCCGGCGACCATCGCCGTCGTCACCAACATCGACCCCGAGCATCTCGATTTCTACGGCGATTTTGAATCCGTCCGCGGCGCCTTCGCAACTTTCGTGTCGAATATCCCGTTCTACGGCTTCGCCGTGATGTGCCTCGACCATCCTGCCGTGCAGGCTCTGATCCCGACCCTGTCGGACCGCCGCATCGTAACCTATGGCTTTTCGCCGCAGGCCGAGGTGCGCGGCGTCAACGTCAAAACGAGCCCCGACGGCGTCGCCTTCGACGCCGTGATCACCGCGCGCGACGGCGAGGTGCGCACCGTCGCCGGGCTGAAACTGCCGATGATGGGCGTGCACAATGCGGAGAACGCGCTGGCAGCCATCGCCGTGGCGACGGAAATGGGTGTGCCCGACGAGGCACTGCGCCGTGGCCTCGCCGGCTTCGCCGGGGTCAAGCGCCGATTCACCCGCACCGGCGAGGGTGCCGGCGTCGCGGTAGTCGACGATTACGGCCACCACCCGGTGGAGATAGCCGCCGTGCTGCGCGCCGCGCGCAGCGCCACGCAGGGCCGTGTCGTCGCCGTCTTCCAGCCGCACCGCTACAGCCGCGTGTCGAGCCTGTTCGACGATTTCTGCACCGCCTTCAACGACGCCGACACGGTGATCGTGGCGGACATCTATCCGGCCGGCGAGAGCCCGATCGAGGGAGTTGACCGAGACGCTCTGGTACGAGGCCTGCGGGCCCACGGCCATCGCGATGTGCGTCCACTCCCGGGACCGGATGCCCTCGCCGAACTCGCCGCCGCGGCGACGCGGCCCGGCGACCTCGTCGTCTGCCTCGGTGCCGGCACCGTGACCAACTGGGCGCAGGCGCTGCCGGGCGAGCTTGCCGCGCTGGGCGAGCGGCGCACCGGGACGGAGGCATGAGCATGTCCGTCCGCCACACCACTGCCCGCCTCATCGACCGCCTGCCCTCGGTGCGCGGCGCCTATGTCGAGGACGCACCTCTGGCCGGCGTGACATGGTTACGTGCCGGCGGCGGCGCCGAGGTGCTGTTCCGCCCCGCCGACGCCGAGGACCTCGGCGCCTTCATCGCCGGCAAGCCGGAAGACGTGCCCGTTACCCTGTTGGGCGCCGGCTCCAACGTACTGGTGCGCGACGGCGGCGTACCCGGCGTGGTCATCCGCCTCGGGCGTCCCTTCGCGCAGATCGTCGTCGACGGCATGACCGTAGTGGCCGGCGGCATGGCGCTCGACTACAACGTCGCCAAGGCCTGTTGCGACGCCGCCATCGCCGGCTTTGAATTCCTCTCCGGCATTCCCGGCACGATCGGCGGCGGGCTGCGCATGAACGCCGGCGCCTATGGCCGCGAACTGGCCGACATCGTCGTCGATGTCGAAATCGTCACCGACACCGGCGCGATGCGCCGGCTGACGAAGGACGAATGGGGCCCGACCTACCGTCACTCCGCCGTGCCGGAGGGCTGGATATTCACCGGCGCCACGATGTGCGGCGTGCGCGGCGACGCGGTCGAGATCGCCAGTGCCATGGCCTGGGTACAGGCGGCCCGCGAGGAAGCGCAGCCGATCCGCTCGCGGACCGGCGGCTCGACGTTCAAGAATCCTCCCGGGGCGAAGGCGTGGGAACTGGTAGACCGCGCAGGCTGCCGCGGCCTGCGACGTGGCGCGGCGCAGATCTCCGAAAAGCACTGCAACTTCCTCATCAACAATGGCGGTGCCACCGCGACCGATCTCGAAGCGCTGGGCGAGGAAGTTCGCCGCCGCGTTGCCGACAGCTGCGGCATCACGCTGGAATGGGAAATCCGCCGCCTCGGCGTCCTGACAACGGCTGGCCCGCGCGAGGTGATGTCATGACCCGTCGCGTCACCGTGCTGATGGGCGGGCGCTCGGCCGAGCGCGAGGTCTCGCTGGTCAGCGGCAGGCAATGCGCCGACGCCCTACGGGCCGCCGGCTATCGCGTCAGCGAACTGCATCTCGACGCCGACCCGGAGCCGCTCGTAGTCGCGCTTTCGGGTCCGGACCGGCCGGATGTCGTCTTCAATGCGCTGCACGGCCGCTACGGCGAGGACGGCCGCGTCCAGGGCCTGCTCGACCTGTTCGGCGTGCCCTACACGCATTCCGGCGTGCTCGCTTCGGCGCTGGCGATGGACAAGGCGATGGCGCGGCGCCTGTTCACCAGCGCCGGCCTGCCGATCGCCGATGGCGTCGTCGCCGACCGCGAGACGGTGCTGGCCGGCCGCGCTATGGATCGCCCCTATGTCGTCAAGCCGGTCTCGGAAGGCTCCTCGGTCAAGGTCCACATCGTCCACGAGAACGAGGCGCTGCCGTTCGGCGCAGACGACTGGCCGTACGGCGACGAGGAGGTACTGGTCGAGCGCTTCATCCCCGGCCGCGAACTGACGGTAGCGGTGATGAGCGGCAACGGCGCCGGCACGCGGGCGCTGGCGGTGACCGAGATTCGCGCCCAGAACGGCTTCTACGATTACGCCGCAAAGTACGTCGAAGGCTGCTCGCACCACATCGTGCCCGCGCCGATCGACGCGGGCGCCTACCGCGAGGCGTTGGACTGCGCCGTTGCCGCTCATGACCTGCTCGGCTGCCGCGGCGTCAGCCGGGCGGATTTCCGCTACGACGATCTCGCCGGCGAGCCGGGACGCCTCGTCCTGCTCGAGGTCAACACCCAGCCGGGCATGACGCCACTGTCGCTCGTACCCGAACAGGCTGCCTATTGCGGCCTGTCGTTCGGCGCGCTCGTCGCCTGGCTGGTGGAGCACGCGCAATGCGACTGAGCCTTTCCGCAATCGCCGGGCGCGAGGGCGCCCGCCGCCGTCCGCCGACGCGTCGCCGCAGGCGCTGGCTGCGTGCCGGTTTCGCCGTCGGCGGCCTCGCCACGATCGCGGCGAGCGGCGCCTGGCTGTGGCAGGAGGGGAATTCCGCCGAAATTGTCGTCGGCATCCACGAGGGCATGCTGTCGCTTAGCGCCGATGCCGGACTCGCCGTCGGCCATGTACTGGTCGAGGGGCGCCAGTTCGCCGACCGCAAGGATGTCGACGCGGCGCTCGGTATCGAGCGCGGCCAGCCGATCTTCGCCGTGAATCTCGCCGAGGCACGCGCCCGGCTGCAATCGCTCTGCTGGGTGCGCCACGCCTCGATCGCCCGCCGCCTGCCCGACGTGGTCTATGTGCGCATCGAGGAACGCGTGCCGCTGGCCCTGTGGCAACGCAACGGCCGGCTCTCGCTGATCGACCGCGACGGCACCGTCATAGGTCGCGAAGGCATCGCCAACTGGTTGCATCTGCCGATGGTCGTCGGCGAGGGCGCCGAGACGGCAGCGGCGCAACTGGTCGACGCGCTGGCCGCCGTACCGGAGGTGGCACGCCATGTCGACGCTGCGGTGCGCGTGTCCGGCCGACGCTGGGATCTGAAGCTAAATGGCGGCATCGATGTGCGCCTGCCCGAAAACGAGGTCGCCGCGGCGCTCGTTCGCCTCGACCGACTGCAGCGCGAGAATGCCCTGCTCGACCGCGACGTGATGGCGGTCGACCTGCGGATACCCGACCGTCTGATCGTACGAACCTCGCCGTCCGGCGTGCGCAAGGCGCGCGCCCGCGGCGAAAACACCTGAACGCGGAGGCGACCGGACGTGGCGCGTCGTAACGGCAAAGCCCGAAGCGGAATGGTCGGCATCCTCGACGTCGGCAGCAGCAAGGTCTGCTGCCTGATCGCCCGCCTCGACGGCGAAGGGCCGCCGCGCGTGATCGGCGCCGGCCACCAGGTCAGCGCCGGCGTGCGCGCCGGTGTCATCGTCGACATGGAGGCGGCCGAACAGGCCATCCGCAATGCCGTGCACGCCGCCGAGGCCATGGCCGGCGAGACGCTGCGCGAGGTCGTCGTCGCGGCAACCGCCGGCGGGCCGCTGTCGCGCCGCCTCGATGTCGAGGTAGCGATCGACGGCCAGGCGGTTGCCGACACCGATCTGCGCCGCATTCAGGTGCAGATCGCGGCGTTCGGCGATGGCGGCGCGCCGCGCCTCAACGGCAATGGCCATGTCAACGGCACCGCCCGCCCGAGCGAACTAGAATTGCTGCACGCTATCCCGCTCGGCTACGCCCTCGACGGCCATCGAGTCGACGACCCGCGCGGCATGCACGGCCAGCGACTGGGCGCGGCGGCGCATCTGGTGAGCGTGCGTGCCGGCGCGCTGCGCACCCTGCGCACTGTCGTAGAGAGCTGCCATCTGGACATCGAGCAGATCGTCGCGCCGCCCGTGGCCGCCGGCCTCGCCACTCTGGTCGAGGACGAGATGGACCTCGGCGCCACCGTGCTCGACATGGGGGCCGGCACGACCAACATCGCCGTGTTCAACGACCGCCGCCTCGTCTACGCAGACCAGGTGCCGATCGGCGGCGCGCATGTCACCAACGACGTGGCGCGGGGCCTGTCGACTCCGCTGGCGCATGCCGAACGGATGAAGACGCTCTACGGCAGCGCCATGCCGGGCGCCCATGACGACATCGACATCGTCGACGTGCCGCAAGTCGGCGAGCCCGACGCCTATGCCGCCAACCATGTGCCTCGTTCGCTGCTCAACGGCATCATCGGCCCGCGGCTGGAGGAGACTTTCGAGCTGGTCCGCGCGCGGCTGGCCGACAGCGGCGCCGCGCCGCTCGCCGGACGGCGGCTGGTGCTGGTTGGCGGCGCCTCGCAGCTCTCCGGCGTGCGCGAACTCGCAGCGCTGGTGCTCGACAAGCAGGTCCGCCTTGGCCGGCCGCTGCGCCTGCGCGGGCTGGCCGACGCTCTGGCCGGCCCGGCCTTCGCCGTGCCCGCCGGCCTCGTCGCCTACGCCGCCGAGCACAGCGGCGACTATGGCGTGCCCGAACCGCTTCCGACAGGGGAAGCCGCCGGCCTGATCGGCCGTGTCGGCTCATGGCTCCGTGAGCACCTCTGAACGTCATTCCCCCGCGCCCCGGCCGTGCCCCGACGGACGGCGGGACGCATTCATCGGCCGGGCGCGGGGTGTCCCGTCCGGCATTGGCCCAGGCGACAGGAGGTTCCCATGACCCTGACTCTCAGTACTCCCTCGGTCGATCATGAACTCAAGCCGCGCATCGTCGTGGTCGGCGTTGGCGGCGCCGGTTCCAACGCCGTCAACAACATGATCGCCGAGAACCTCGAAGGCGTCGAATTCGTCGTCGCCAATACGGACGCGCAGGCGCTGGCGCTGGCCCGCGCCGATCGCCGCATCCAGCTCGGAGTGACGATCACGCACGGGCTGGGCGCCGGCGCTCGCCCGGATATCGGCCGCGCCGCCGCCGAGGAGGCGCTCGACGACATCGTCGATCACCTGCAGGGCGCGCACATGGCCTTCATCGCCGCCGGTATGGGCGGCGGCACCGGCACCGGAGCGGCACCTGTCGTGGCACGGGTCGCGCGCGAGCAGGGCATCCTGACCGTCGGCGTCGTCACCAAGCCGTTCTCCTTCGAGGGCAACCACCGCATGCGGATGGCCGAGGAGGGCATCGCCGAACTGCAAAACTTCGTCGACACCCTGATCGTTATCCCGAACCAGAACCTGTTCCGCATATGCAACGAGAAGACGACCTTCGCCCAGGCCTTCCGGATGGCCGACAACGTGCTGCACCAGGGCGTGCGCGGCGTCACCGACCTGATGGTGATGCCGGGCCTGATCAACCTCGACTTCGCCGACATCCGCACCGTCATGGGCGAGATGGGCAAGGCGATGATGGGCACCGGCGAGGCCAGCGGCGAACGACGCGCGCTGGAGGCGGCCGAGGCGGCCATCGCCAACCCGCTGCTCGACGAGGTCTCGATGCAGGGTGCCCGCGGCGTTTTGATCAACGTCACCGGCGGCCCCGACATGACCCTCTACGAGGTCGACGAGGCGGCCAACCGCATCCGCCAGGAGGTCGACCCCGAGGCGCACATCATCTTCGGCGCCACCTTCGACGAGAAGCTCGAGGGCATCATGCGGGTGTCGATCGTGGCAACCGGCATCGAAGCGATCGCGCAGGCCAATCCGCGTCCGGCGATCTCGCTGGTCCACAATGCCGACCTCGACCGCGCGCGCCACATGGCCGAGGCACGCCCCGCGGGCAGCCCGGCGCCCCGCGCCAACGTCGCCCCGACTATGGGCGCCAACGCCATGGCGATGCCGCAGCCGAGCGCGGCCTACGTCCCGGCCGAGGCACCGGTGGCCAGCGCCGCCGCGGCGATCGCGGCCATGGCCGAGCCGGCCACGGCCGAAGCGATCCAGCCCGAGACCTTCGCGGAGCCCGAGCCGGTCGACGCGCAGCCGGAGGCCGAGACGGCGATGCCGATGGCGGCCGAGTCGCCCTTCATCGCCCCGCCGCCGGTGATGCCGGCGCGCGAGCCGGTGATGCCGCTCCGGTCCGGCAATCCGTTCGAGGAGGCGGCGCTGGTCAACGCCACTCCGCGGCCGGAGCGCAAGCGCGGCCGCAGCCTGTTCCGGCGGGCGACCGCGGCGGTCAGCGGCTTCGTCAGCGACGAGGCGCCGGCGCGTCCGGTCGCGAAGGCCGAACCGACCGTGCGCCGGCAGGCCGCACCGCCGCCGATGCCGGCCGCGGCACCGGCGGCCCCGCAGGCCGAACCGGTGGCGCAACGCGAGCTGACCAACCTCAACCGCCCGCGCACGCCATCGACGGGCGCGGCCGACGACGACCAGCTCGAAATCCCGGCCTTCCTGCGCCGGCGGACCAACTGACGGAACGGCCCGGGGCCGTGGCGCCGCGCCAGCGGATCCGCGGCCCAGGAGCCGCAACAAAGTGCAACAAAGAGTGACTTGAGAGGTCGTCGGGACGACTGTTACATCAACGTTGGACGTGGCGGATTCTGCGGCGTTATAACCTTAATGCGAGGGCCGGTTTCAGTGGATTTCAGCGCCGCAGACAGCCGCATGGCCGGGCCGGGACGTCAGCAGACGTTGCGCCATGCCATCAGTTGCAGCGGCACCGGCCTGCACAGCGGCGCTGCCGTCAGCATGACGCTGCGGCCGGCGGCGGTGGACAGCGGCATCGTCTTCCGCCGCACCGACCTTGGCAACGCCGCGCCCGTTATTCCCGCCACCATCAACTACGTCGTCGACGACCGGCTGTGTACCGCCATCGGTTTACGCGGCGGCCCCTCCGTCGCCACCATCGAACATCTCATGGCGGCACTGCGCGGCATGGGCGTCGATAACACCGAGATCGCCATCGACGGCCCCGAAGTGCCGGTGATGGACGGCTCGGCGGCGCCCTTCGTGTTCCTGCTCGAATGCGCCGGCCTCGCCGCCCAGTCGGCCCCGCGCCGCACCATCGAGGTGCTGCGCCCGGTCAGCGTCGCGAAGGACGGCGCCGAGGCCATGCTGGTGCCCGGCATAAGCTTCTCCGCCGGATGCGACATCGATTTCGCCAGCCGCGCCATCGGCCGCCAGAGCCTGACCGTCTCTCTGGTCAACGGCACCTTCAAGACCGACATCGCGCGGGCCCGCACCTTCGGCTTCGCGCACGAGGTCGACCGGCTGCGCGCCGCCGGTTTGGCGCGCGGCGGCAGCCTCGACAATGCCGTCGTCGTCGCCGGCGACACGGTGCTCAACGACGAAGGGCTGCGCTGGGCCGACGAGTTCGTCCGCCACAAGATTCTCGACTCGATCGGCGACCTCTACCTCGCCGGGGCGCCGATCGTCGGGCGCTTCCACGGCTATCGTTCCGGCCACGCGCTAAACCATCTTCTGGTGCGGACCCTGCTGGCCGACCGCGCCGCCTGGCGCTGGACCGGCACCGGCGTCACCAACATCGTCGCGGGCGCCGCCGTGCCAGCCGCCGCCGCCGCCGCGCCCGCGACGCTTTAGCCACTCCCCGCGTTTGGAATCGCGCCATCCGGTGCTATAGTCCGGACGGACGCTGCCGTGGGGCCTTTGCCCGGACCGGACGCCATTGGTCGACCCCTGTGACGATACGACGATTTATTTCCTCCACCAGCCTGCGCGCGGCGCTGATCGGCGCCGCGGCGGCGCTCGCGCTCGCCGCGTGCAACAAGACCGAGAAGCACTACGTCGAGCGGCCGGCGGAAGACCTCTACAACGAGGCCATGGATGCCGTTCTGGCGTCCGAATTCACCGAGGCGAACGACCTCTTCCAGGAAGTCGAACGCCAGCATCCCTATTCGGTGTGGGCAACCAAGGCGCAGTTGATGGCCGCCTACGCCTCCTACGTCAACGGCAAGTACGACGACGCCGTGCTGGCGCTCGACCGCTTCATCGAGCTGCACCCGGGCAACCGCGACGTCTCCTACGCCTACTACCTGAAGGCGCTTTCCTACTACGAGCAGATCAGCGACATCGGCCGCGACCAGCGCACGACCGAGCGGGCGCTGGCCTCGCTGGAGGAAGTGACGCGGCGGTTCCCCGACAGCAAGTATTCGCGCGACGCGCGCCTCAAGCTCGACCTCGTGCGCGACCACCTCGCCGGCAAGGAGATGCAGATCGGCCGCTACTACCTGACACGCGGCTATTATCCCGCAGCGATCAACCGCTTCCACAACGTCGTAGAGAAGTACCAGACGACGACCCACGCGCCCGAGGCACTGCATCGCCTGTCGGAAGCCTATTCGGCGCTGGGCATCGCGCCGGAAGCGCGCCAGAGCGCCGCCGTGCTGGGCCATAATTTCCCGGGCAGCGACTGGTACAGAGACAGCTACGAGATGGTCGATGGCAAGAGGGTCGAGCGGCCCGGCGCCCGCGCCGACGACGAGCCAGGATTCTTCGGCCGGCTGTGGCCGTTCTAGCCGGCTCGCCCGCATCCGGCGCCGCACCGTCGCCGTCGTTCCGCTGGCCCCCGCCGCCATGTTGAGACAGCTTTCCGTTCGCGAAGTGGTGCTGATAGACCGCCTCGATCTCGCCATCGAGGCTGGCCTCGCCGTGCTGACGGGCGAGACCGGCGCAGGCAAGTCGATCCTGCTCGACGCGCTCGGCCTCGCGCTGGGTGCGCGCGGCGACGCCGGGCTGGTGCGCGCCGGTGCCGCGCAGGCCACCGTCGCCGCCGCCTTCGAGCCGGCCGGCGACCATCCGGTGTTCGCGCTCCTCGCCGGGCAAGGTATCGACGCCGGCGACGGCATGGTGGTGCTGCGCCGCACGCTGGGCCGCGACGGCCGTTCGCGCGCCTTCGTCAACGACCAGCCGGCGAGCGTCGGCCTGCTGCGCCAGGCCGGCGCGTTGCTGGTCGAGGTGCATGGCCAGCACGAGGCGCAGGGACTGCTCGATGCGAAGAGCCATCGCGGCGTGCTCGACGCCTTCGCCGGCACGGATGCGGCGCTGGCGGCGACCGGACGCGCCTGGACGGCAAGGCGCGACGCCGCCGCCGCCCACACCGAGGCCGCGGCGGCGTCCGAACGCGCCCGCGCCGACGAGGCCCATCTGCGCGAGGCCTGTGCCGAACTCGACGCGCTGGCGCCCGTGGCCGGCGAGGAGGCGACGCTGGCGGAACGCCGGACAATGATGCAGAACGCCGAACGGCTGGGCGAGGCGCTGGCCGCCGCCGCCGAGAATATCGACGGCGACACCGGCGCCGATGCCAGCCTTGCCATGGCGGTGCGGGCGATCGGGCGCGTCGCGGCGAATGCCGGCGGCCGGCTCGACGAAGCCCTCGGCGCGCTCGGCCGCGCCGCCGCCGAACTGGCCGAGGCGGCCCGCGCCCTGCAATCTGCCGCCGGCGACATCGACAGCGATCCGCGCGCGCTCGAACGCATCGAGGAACGGCTGTTCGCGCTGCGCGCGGTGGCGCGCAAGCACGCCACCCCGGTCGATGGACTGCCGGCGACGCATGCGCGCCTCGCCGCCGCGCTGGCGGCGATAGACGATGGCGGATCGCACCTGTCGCTGCTGGCGCGCGCGGCCGAGGCGGCACGCTCCGCCTGGTTCGCGGCGGCCGAGACCCTGTCGGCCGCGCGCAGCGCCGCGGCGCGCCGCCTCGACTGCGAGATCGCCGCCGAACTGCCACCGCTGCGGCTAGATCGCGCGGTGTTCGTCACGAAGGTCGAGCGGCTGCCCGAGGCACAATGGGGTGCCGAGGGCTTCGACCGTGTGAACTTCCTGGTAGCTACCAATCCGGGCGTCGAGCCTGGCCCTCTGGAGCGCGTCGCCTCGGGCGGCGAACTGGCCCGCCTGATGCTCGCGCTCGAAGTTGTGCTGGCCGGCAAGGGCAGCGCCGCGACGCTGGTGTTCGACGAGGTCGATGCCGGCGTCGGCGGCGCTACGGCGGCGGCCGTCGGCGAAAGGCTGGCGCATCTCGCCGCCGGTGCGGCCGGACGGCAGGTTCTCGTCGTCACGCACAGCCCGCAGGTCGCCGCACTCGGCAGCCATCACTGGCGCGTCAGCAAGGAGGAACAGGACGGAACGGCGCTGACCCGCGTGCTGCCCCTCGACCCGGCGGCGCGCGAGGAGGAGATCGCGCGCATGCTGTCCGGCGCCGTCATCACGGCGGAGGCACGCGCCGCCGCCCGTCGCCTGATGCCCGACGCTCCGCAAGCTGCCGGCCGCCGGCGCTCCTGAGCCCTTACCGGATACGCCTCTTCATGCCTTACCTTTCGCGCGAGACGACAATCGGACTCATCTGGCTGGTCATCGTCGTCGTCGTCTGGTCGAGCTTCCACATCGTCACCCGCTACGGCATCCAGCACAGCCTGACGGCGTGGGATCTCGTCACACTTCGTCTCGGCGTCGTCGGCTTCGTCCTGCTGCCCTGGCTGCTGCGCCACGGCCTCGGCGGGCTGACGCTGCCTCGCGCCGCCCTGATGGCCGCCGCCGGCGGCCCCGGCTTCGCCTATTGCGCCTTCGCCGGCTACCAGTTCGCCCCCGCCGCTCATGGTGCGTCAATCCTCGCCGGCACGCTGCCCCTGTTCACCGCGCCGCTCGCCTGGTGGCTGGCCGGCGAGCGGCTGTCCGCCGGCCGCCTCGTCGGGCTGATGGCCATCCTCGCCGGCGCCGCCACGCTGGTCGCCGACGCGCTGTCGACCGGCGCGCCCGGCGCCTGGCGCGGCGATGCTCTGTTCGTGCTCGGCGCCGTCTCGTGGTCGCTGTTCGCGGTGCTGGCGAAGACATGGCGGGTGACGCCGCTCCGCGCCGCCGCCCTCGTCGCCTGCAGCTCCGTCGTCACCGCAGTGCCGGTGAACCTGCTGTTCCTGCCGTCGAACTTCCTCGCCGCACCGCTGCCGGAAGTCGTTGGCCAGGCGCTCTACCAGGGCTTCCTCGGCTTCCTCGTCTCACTGATCGGCTATACGCGGGCGACCATCAACCTCGGCGCGACCGCGACGTCGATGGCCATCGTCGTGGTGCCGGGCAGTGTCGCGATGCTCGCCTGGTGGCTGCTCGGCGAGCCGATCGGCGCGCTGACGCTAGCCGGCGTGGCGCTGGTCTCCTGCGGGATGCTGGCGGCCGTCTGGGCCGCGGCGGCGGCCGAGCGGCGGCGCCGTCTGGCCCTGTTGCCGGCATGAGCGCGCGCGACGACATAGCCGCGCTCGACGAGGCTGAAGCCCGCGCCGATCATGCGCGGCTCGCCGCCGAGATCGCGGCGCATGATCGGCTCTACTACCAGCAGGATGCGCCGGCCGTCAGCGACGCCGAATACGACGCGCTGCGCCATCGTTTCGACGCTATCGAGGCGCGCTTTCCCGATCTCGCCACGGACGACAGCCCGAGCCGTCGCGTCGGCACCGCGCCGTCCGGCGGTTTCGCCAAGATCGTCCATCGCGTGCCGATGCTGTCTCTCGGCAATGCCTTTGCCTCCGACGACGTCGCGGAGTTCGAGGCGCGCATCCGCCGCTTTCTCAACCTGAAGACCGAGGATTCTCTCGACCTGCTGGCCGAGCCGAAGATCGACGGCTTGTCGGCCTCGCTGCGCTACGAGGACGGTCGCTTCGTGCAGGGCGCCACGCGCGGCGACGGTGCCGAGGGCGAGGACGTGACGGCCAATATGTCCACGCTCGACGACGTGCCCGCCCGCCTGCACGGCAAGGCGCCCGCCGTGCTCGAAGTGCGCGGCGAGGTCTACATGGCCAAGGCCGACTTCCTCGCCCTCAACGAGCGCCAGGCTGCCGCCGGCGAGCGCGCCTTCGCCAATCCGCGTAACGCCGCCGCCGGCAGCCTGCGCCAGCTCGACACGGCGATCACGCGCAGCCGGCCGCTGCGCTTCTTCGCCTGGGGCTGGGGCGAACTGTCCGCCAGTGTCGCGGACTGCCAGAGTGGCTTCATCGAGCGGCTGGTGACGTGTGGCTTCAAGGTGGCGGCGGAGCGCCGCCTGTGCCGCGGCGCCGCCGAAGCGCTCGACTATTACCGCGACATCGGCCTGCGGCGCGGCACCCTCGCCTACGACATCGACGGCGTCGTCTACAAGGTCGACCGCCTCGACTGGCAGGCGCGGCTAGGCTTCGTCTCGCGCGCGCCGCGCTGGGCCATCGCGCACAAATTTCCCGCCGAGCAGGCGACAACCCTGCTGCGCGCCATCGACATCCAGGTCGGCCGCACCGGCGCGCTGACCCCCGTTGCCCGCCTCGCCCCCGTCAATGTGGGTGGCGTCGTGGTTCAGAACGCAACGCTTCACAATGCCAACGAGATCGCGCGCAAGGATGTCCGCATCGGAGACACGGTAACGGTGCAGCGGGCCGGCGATGTCATCCCGCAGATCGTCGTAATCGTCGCCGACAAGCGGCCCGCTGACGCGGTGCCATACGTCTTTCCGACCGTCTGCCCGTGCGACCTCCATACCCCGGTGGTGCGCGAGTACGAGGCGGTCGTCGCGCGCTGCACGGGCGAGATGGCCTGCCCCTACCAGCAACTCGCGCGGCTGGAGCATTTCGTCGGCCGCGACGCCTTCGACATCGACGGGCTCGGGGCGAAGCATGTCGAGGCCTTCTGGCGCGACGGGCTGCTGCGCGACCCGGCCGACATCTTCACCCTCGCCGACCATCGCGCTTCCCTGATCGGGCGCGAGGGCTGGGGAGAGCAATCCGTCGACAATCTGCTGCGCGGCATCGAGGCGCGGCGCAGCATCGGCCTCGACCGCTTCATCGCCGCGCTGGGCATCCGCAACATCGGCCAGGCGACGGCGCGGCTGCTGGCACGGACCTATGGCAGCCTCGCCTACTGGCACGCGGCGATGCGCAGGGCCGCCGCCGAACGCGCGGCCAGTCCGGAGGAGATGAAGAAGGCGGACAAGGTCGGCGAGGCCTGGGCCGAGCTGTGCAATATCGACGGCATCGGCTTCGCCGCCGCCGACGAGCTGTCGGCGTTCTTCTCCGAGCCGCACAACCTAGCCATTCTTGAGAAGCTGGAAACGGCCCTCGACGTGCAGCCCGTCGCGGCACCGCGCACGGCGGACTCGCCGGTCGCCGGCAAGACGATCGTGTTCACCGGCACGCTGGATAAGATGACGCGCAACGAAGCCAAGGCGCGCGCGGAATCGCTGGGTGCGAAGGTGGCCGGCTCCGTGTCGGCGAAGACCGACCTCGTGGTCGCCGGCCAGGGTGCCGGCTCGAAGGCGGCCAAGGCGACCGAACTGGGCATCGAGACCATCGACGAGGATACCTGGCTAGCGCTGATCGGAGACGGGTAGTTCGCTGGCCACCACGGGCCTCGTCCTTCGAGACGACGGGCTACGCCCGGCTACTCAGGTTGAGGCCATCCTTGTCGTGTCGCGCCAGAATGAAATCCTATCGTTCACACGATCCTAACCCTGAGGGGCCCGCTAAGCGGTCGTCTCGAAGGGCGATGAGCGTCGGCCCGGCTACCCCGCGAGCGGCCGGCAGACCTCCACCATCCAGGCGCTCGTCTTCGCGTCGACCAGCGGTCCTATCTCGGCCGCGACGCGGGCGTGGTAGATGTCGAGCCACTCGACTTCCGCCGGCGTCATGAGCGCCATGTCCACGAGCGTGCGGTCGATCGGCGCCAGGGTCAGCGTCTCGAAGCCATGGAGCGGTCGCTCGCCCCCCGGCACGGCTCCGAGCGCGGCGACGGCGACGAGGTTCTCGATGCGGATGCCCCAGGCGCCTGCCTTGTAGTAGCCGGGCTCGTTCGAGACGATCATCCCAGGCACCAGCCGCGCACCCGAGGCGACCTTCGAGATGAGCTGCGGGCCTTCGTGAACGGCGAGGTAGCTGCCGACGCCGTGGCCGGTGCCATGGTCGTAGTCGAGCCCCGCCTGCCAGAGATACTGGCGCGCCAGCGTATCGAGCTGGCCGCCGGTCGTGCCGGCGGGAAAGCGCGCCGAGGCGACGGCGATATGGCCCTTGAGCACGCGGGTGAAGCGGTCGCGCATCTCGGCATCGGGCGTGCCGACCGCCACCGTGCGGGTCACGTCCGTCGTGCCGTCCTGGTACTGGGCGCCGGAATCGACGAGATAGAGTTCGCCCTGCGCCAGCCTGCGGTCGGTCGCCGGGCTGACGCGGTAATGGACCACAGCGCCGTTCGGCCCGGCGCCGGAAATCGTGTCGAAACTGTCGTCCCGAAAGCCCGGATCGGCCGCGCGGAACCCGCGCAGCTTGTCGGCCGCCACGCTTTCCAGCAGATCGCCGCTCGCCGCCACCGGGGCGAGCCAGGCGAAGAAGCGCGCCAGCGCCGCGCCATCGCGGCGGTGCGCGGCGCGCGTGCCGGCCAGCTCGACCTCGTTCTTGATCGCCTTGGGCAGGGTGACGGGGTCGGGGCCGCGGCGGATTTCCGCACCGGCCGCCGTCAGACGCTCGAACACCCAGGCCGCCGCCGTGTCCGGGCAGGCGCGCACGCGCTTGCCAGCCATGCGGTCTAGGCCGGCCCCTAAGGCGACGGGCGGGTTGACGCGCACGGCATTGCCGAGATGCCCGCTCATTTCCGGGCCCAGCTTGGCCGGGTCGACGAACCAGTCGACCGTAGCGTCGGCATGCAGGATGACGAAGCTCAGGACCAGCGGCGTATGGGCCACGTCGCCGCCGCGCACGTTGAGCAGCCAGGCGATTGAATCCGGCTGGGTGACGATGGCGGCGTCGAGCCCGTCGGCGGCAAGGCGGCCGGCAAGGGTGGCCCGCTTGTCGGCGCTGGCGCGGCCGGCATAGGCGAGATCGTGCGGCGTAGCCGGCGTGACGGGCGCAGGCGGCTGGTCGGCCCAGATCGCGTCGACGGGATTGGCGGCGAGCGCCACCAGCGTCGCGCCGGCCTTGCGGCACCCCTCCGCAAGGCGGTCGAGGCCGGCGGGCGTATGCAGCCACGGATCGTAGCCGATGCGCATGCCGGGCCGCGCCGCCGCCGCCAGCCAGTCGGCAGGCGGCTGCTCGACCAGATGGCAGATGTCCCAGGCGCCGGAATCGACCTCGCGGCGGACCTGCAGGCTGTAGCGGCCATCGGCGAACACCGCCGCGCGCGTCGCCAGCACCACCGCCGCGCCGGCCGAGCCGGTGAAGCCGGTCAGCCAGGCCAGCCGTTCGGCCCGTGCGGGCAGGTATTCGCTCTGGTGCTCGTCGGCATGCGGCACGACGAAGCCGTCGACGCCGGCCGCCACCAGCGCCGCGCGCAAGGCCGCCAGCCGTTCCGCCGCCGTCGCCATACCGCCTCCATCTGATCCGCCAAGCCGGAAGCTAGATTTGCCCTGCGCCCGGCGCAAGCATCGGGCGCCTCCCTGCCGGTTGCCATGCAACAACCGCGATGCTGCACCGCACAATCGAGATTGGTAAGGCAGCAATACTTACCTAAATCAGAAGCATCGAACGGATGCCATCCGGGGCGCCGGTTCTCTCGTATCGCACTCTCACCGGACACGCAAAATGGCCAGTTTCAACCTGTTCCAGGCTCTCGGTCGCGGCTTCGGCCGCATCGCGCTGGCCTATGTCGACTGGCGCCACGAGCAGGCAACGCGGATCGCCCTCGCCGGTCTCGACGAGCGCACGCTGCGCGACATCGGCGTCGACAGTCACGGCAGGCCGCTGCGCTACGTGACGCCGCGCGATGACAACGCCAACACCAACGACAAGTTGCGCGCCGCCGCCTAATTTCCTCCCTCCAGGCGTCGACGTATGCGGCCCGCCCTCTCCCCAGGGGGCGGGCTGCCGCTTTTTCAGGGCTTGCGCAGCGTCAGCGTGGTCCAGCCCTCGCGCGAATCGCTGCCGGCCAGCACGAGGCCGCGCGCACGGTGGGCGGCGAACACAGCCTGGGCCTGGTGGTCGAGCAGACCCGACAGCACGGCGATACCGCCCGGCGCCAGCATGGCGGCGCACGGGCCGGCCATGCGGATCAGCGGCCCGGCCAGCACATTGGCAAGGATCAAGCCGTAGGGCACGTTCTTCCTGACCGCCGGCGTACGGTAGCCGTCGCCGGCCACGGCGCGCACGCGCCCGTCGGCGCGGTTGATGCGCAGATTGGTGCGCGCGACCCGCACCGAATCAGCATCGATATCCACCGCCAGCACCCTGGCGCCCAGCGCATGCGCCGCAGCGATGGACAGTATCGCCGTGCCGCAGCCCATGTCGAGCGTGGCCGGCGCGAGGCCGCGCCAGCGCAGGCGCGCCAGCCGGTCGATGGCGGCAAGGCAGCCCTTCGTCGTCGCATGCTCGCCGGTGCCGAACGCCGTCGCCGCATCGACCTCGATGGCGACGCTGCCGGGCGGAATACCGGCGCGATGCGCGGAATCGTGGACCCAGAAACGTCCGACCGATATCGGCGCGAAGCTCGCCTGGTTCTCGGCCAGCCAGTCGATCGCGGGCAGCCAGACGATATGAACCGCCGGCGTCTCGATGCCGGCCTGCTGCGCGCACGCCGCGACGGCGGCGTTCAACGCGCATTCGGTCGCCGCGTCGAGACTGCCGCCGCCATAGCCACGCACGCGCATCGTCCGCGGCCCGCCGACTTCGAACACCGCCAGTGCATCGACGATATCGGCCAGCGCGCCGGCGACCGAATCGGCCGCCGCCGCCGGCACCACGCACTCGACCTTCCAGACCGCACCCGCGCTCACAGCGCCTCGGCCTTCACGACGAAGCTGTCGAGCACCTTTTTGACGCCGGCCTTGTCGAAAGCAATCTCCAGCCTGTTGTCGTCCACTGCGAGCACTTTACCGTAGCCGAATTTTTGGTGGAACACGCGGGCGCCCGTCGTGAAACCGCGCGACGGTGCCAGCACGAGGCCCGGCTCGGTGTCGCGCGGCGGCGGCGCGGTGCTGGCGAAGGCCCAGTCGCGCCGGCCGCGGAAGGCCGTCGCGGCATGCGCCACGCCGCCTCCGCCGGCCGATGTGCGGGCGCCCGACCACAGGCCTGGCTCGCTCTCGACGGCGATGTGTTCGGGCGGCATCTCCTCGACGAAGCGCGAGGGGATCGAGGCGTTCCACTGGCCGTGGATGCGGCGGTTGGCGGCGAACATCACCATCGCCCGGCGGCGCGCGCGGGTGAGGCCAACATAGGCGAGGCGCCGCTCCTCCTCCAGCCCAGCCGCGCCGTTCTCCTCCATGTTGCGCGGATGGGGGAACAGCCCCTCCTCCCAGCCCGGCAGAAACACGGTGTCGAATTCCAGCCCCTTGGAGGCGTGCAGCGTCATCACCGAGACGGAATCGTGGCCGGCACCATCGACGTTCTCCATGACTAGGGCGACATGTTCGAGGAAGCCGCCGAGCGACGGGAACTCGGCCATTGCGGTCACCAGCTCCTTCAGATTCTCCAGCCTTCCCGGCGCCTCTGGCGAGCGGTCGGCCTGGAGAGCGCCGGTGTAGCCGCTCTCGTCGAGCACGGTCGCGGCGATCTCGTGATGCGGCATGCCGACGACCATCGCGCGCCAGCGCGCGAAGGACGTCATCAGCTCCTTCAGCGATTTGCGCGCGCGGCCGGTGATCTCGTCGGTCTCCACCAGCTCGGTGGCGGCGCGGTAGAGCGAGATCTGCCGCGCCCGCCCGTGCCGGTAGAGCTGCTGCACCGTGGCGTCGCCGACGCCTCGGCGCGGACGGTTGACGATGCGCTCGAAGGCGAGGTCGTCGTCGGGCTGGGCGATGACGCGCAGATAGGCCAGCGCGTCGCGGATTTCCTGGCGCTCGTAGAAGCGCGGGCCTCCGATGACGCGGTAGGGCAATCCGACCAGCAGAAAGCGCTCCTCGAATTCGCGCGTCTGGAAACCGGCGCGCACGAGGACCGCGCATTCGCCCGGCGTCGCTTCCTTGCGCCGCATCAGGCTCTCGATCGTCTCGGCGACGATGCGGGCCTCCTCCTCGCCGTCCCAGACGCCGCGCACATGCACCTTCTCGCCGTCGTTGCGCTCGGTCCACAGAGTCTTGCCGAGGCGGCCCTCGTTCTTCGCGATAAGCTGCGAGGCGGCGCCAAGGATGTGCGGCGTCGAGCGGTAGTTCTGCTCCAGCCGCACCACCGTGGCGCCGGGAAAATCCGCCTCAAAACGCAGGATGTTGCCGACCTCGGCGCCGCGCCAGGCGTAGATCGACTGGTCGTCGTCGCCGACGCAGGCGATGTTGCTATGGTGCTGGGCGAGCAGGCGCAGCCAGAGATACTGCGATACGTTGGTGTCCTGGTACTCGTCGACGAGGATGTAGCGGAACTGGTGCTGGTATTTCTCCAGCACCGCCGGGTCGGCCGCAAACAGCGCGAGGTTGTGCAGCAGCAGGTCGCCAAAATCTACGGCGTTCAGCGTCTTCATCCGCTCCTGGTAGGCGACGTAGATGTCGAGCAGCCGTCCGACGGCGAGGTCGCCGGCCTCGGCGACGTTCACCTTGTCGGGCGTGAGACCGCGATCCTTCCAGCGCTGGATGACACCCGCGAGCACGCGCGCCGGCCAGCGCTTGTCGTCGAGGTTCTCGGCTTCGAGAATCTGCTTGAGCAGCCGGATCTGGTCGTCGGCGTCGAGGATGGTGAAATCGGGCGACAGGCCCAGTACCTCTGCATGGCGGCGCAGGATGCGCGCGGCGATGGCGTGGAAGGTGCCGAGCCACACGGCTTCCGCCGCCGGCCCGACCAGCGCCGAGACGCGCTCGCGCATCTCGCGCGCCGCCTTGTTGGTGAAGGTAACGGCCAGCACTTCCCAGGGCCGCGCGAGTCGCTCGTGCATGACCAGCGCGAGGCGGGCGGTCAGCACGCGCGTCTTGCCGGTGCCCGCCCCGGCGAGCACCAGCACCGGCCCGTCGAGGGCCTCCACGGCGGTGCGCTGGCCGGTGTTGAGGGCGGCGAGCCAGGGCGGAATCGCCGCCGGCCAGACCGCCTCTCCCGGCGACGGCTCGTCCACCAGATCGAAGGGATCGCTCATCGCCGCGTTATATAGCACGGGCGAGTCGAGCGGCCCCCGGGCATGCCCCTCCGGGCGGCACCGGTGGCATGCGGGCACAGGCCCTGTGACGCGCGCCAACTTACCGGACGCCACACCTCGCCGGCAGTATGCGGCCGAGGTGGTGACTGCCCTCGAGCCGGTCCGGGAGACATGGCGTTGGGATGGAATCCGCGGGTATTAGCTGGTAGGTTGCTGGGTGCCGCGCTGCTTGATGGGGCGACCACGGGCTGCCTGACGATCGCGACCGCCACCCGCGCCGCCGATGCCGGCCTCCTTCCCTGGGACGGAGAGGCCGGGCCCGCCTTCGCGCTCGACGATCTCGCCGGCCAGCGCCGTCACCTCGACGAGTTCCACGGCAAGGTCGTCCTTGTCCACTTCTTCGCGACATGGTGCGCGCGCTGCGTCGACGAGATGACGTCGCTGCAGAAACTGACCGTGAAGACGCGCGGCCGGACGCTGGTCGTGGTGGCGATTGACGTCGCGGAAGTGGAGCTGCGCGTGCGCGCCTTCTTCGAGGCGCTGCCCGTCGATTTCCCCGTCCTGCTCGATCGCGACCGTGCCGTCACGAAGGCGTGGGACGTGGTCAGCCTGCCCACGACCTTCGTGCTCGAAGCCGAGCTTCGCTCTCGCCTCGTCACCGCCACGGACCTCGACTGGCCAGCGCCCGCGACCGTGGCCCGTCTCGAAGCTCTCTATCCCCCGCCGCCTCCGCAGGATCGCACGGGGAAGACGCGGGGATCGCATGGGGAAGATTGACATCAGCTGGAGGATCGCAGCCATGGATCGACGTGATTTTTTCGTGAGTATAGCCGCCGCAACACTGGCGGCGACGCTGCCCGTCACCGCCTGGGCGCAGGCCATTTTCGCCCCGAAACCCGGCCCCTGGCGCGCCGTCGACCTGGTGACCAGGATCGAGATCACCAAGCCGCAAGGCCCGATGCAGGCCTGGATTCCCTTGCCCTCCCTCAACGAACCCGAATGGAACCGCCCGGGCGAAAGCACGTGGACTAGCAACGCGGCGACCGTGACGCGGGTCAAGGACCCCCGGTACGGGGCGGAGATGCTGCACGCCGTCTGGAAGGACGGCGAAGCCGCGCCGTCGCTCGAGGTGACGAGCCGCATCGCCATGCGCGACCGCGCCATCGACCTGTCGAAGCCCGGCACGGCGCCCGCGCTCGGCGATGCCGAGAGCCGGCTCAACCTCGCGGGCACGGACCTCATTCCGGTCGACGGCATCGTGAAGCAGACGGCGGACAAGATCGTCGCCAATGCCCGCACGGACGCCGACAAGGCGCGCGCCATCTACAACTGGGTGGTCGAGAACACGCACCGCAACGACGCAACCCGCGGCTGCAGGACGGGCGACATCGACTCCATGCTGCGGACCGACAATATCAGCGGCAAATGCGCCGACCTCAATGCGCTCTATGTCGGCCTCGCCCGCGCCGCCGGCATTCCGGAGCGCGACGTCTACGGCCTGCGCGTCCTGCCGTCGCAGTTCGGCTACAAGAGCCTCGGCGCCGGCTCGGCGAACGTCACGAAGGCACAGCACTGCCGGGCGGAGGTCCACCTGGCCGGCTTCGGCTGGGCGCCAGTCGATCCCGCCGATGTGCGCAAGGTCGTCCTCGAGGAGCCGCCGGCTAACCTGGCAATCGGCGATCCCAAGGTCGTGGCCGCGCGCAATGCCCTGTTCGGTGCGTGGGAAGGCAACTGGGTCGCCTACAACGTCGCGCACGATGTCGCCTTGCCGGGCAGCAAGCAGCCGAAGCTGGGCTTCCTGATGTATCCGCAGGCGGAACGGGCCTCGCTCCTGCTCGACGCCCTGGATCCGGACAATTTCAAGTACACCATCACGTCGAAGGACGTGGCGGCCTGAGCCCGCCGGGCTCGTGCCAATTCCGGGCCGCATGGCCTCCGCCAGTGCCACCCTCACCTGCGGGGGCTGATCGGCACGGAGGCGGGTCGATGCGGCGCATGGCAAGGGCGTTGAGAGTTTTGCTGCTGGGGTTGGTCGCGACGATGGCGCCGGCACCGCTGGTCGCCGCCGTCGACGGCTAGCGCATCTTTGAGGCTGTCGTCGGACTCGACATCGGAATCCCCGCGACTGCCCGCACCGCACGCTTCCTCGGCACCGAACGCGAGAGATCGGGCGTCGTCATCGGCGATGATTTGATCCTCACCATCGGCTACCTCATCGTCGAATCTACCAGGGTCGAGATCACCCTGCACAATGGCAGGAAAGTACCCGGCACACTGGCCGGCTACGACCACGCCTCGGGCTTCGGCCTCGTCCGCTCGCTGGCGCCGCTCAATCTGCGGCCGCTGGCGCTCGGCGAGGCGACCGCCCTCGCCGTCTCGGATCAGGTGCTGGTCGCCACGCGCCTGGGGCCAGCGCAGGCGCTAGGCGCCTATGTCGTCTCGCGCCGCGCCTTCGCCGGCGGCTGGGAATACGTGCTCGACCGCGCCATTTTCACCGCCCCGCCCCATCCGGCCTTCGGCGGCGCGGCGCTGGGCAACAGCGACGGAAATCTGGTCGGCATCGGCTCGCTGCTGATCACCGACGCGGCGTCACCAGGCCGACCCTCACCGGGCAACATGTTCGTGCCTATCGACGAGCTGAAACCGATCCTCGCCGACCTGACGAAATCCGGCAAACGCTCCGGGCCGGAGAGTCCGTGTCTCGGCATCACCGCCGAAGCCTATCGCTGTCGCGTCTTCGTCGGCCGCGTCGCCGAGGAGAGTCCGGCGGCGAAAGCCGGCATTGCCTAGGGCGACGTTCTGCTTGCCGTCGCCGGCAAGCCGGTCGGCGATCTCATCGAGTTCTTCCGCGCGGTCTGGGCGGTCGGCCCCGCTGGTGTCGACGTACCGCTGACGGTGCTCGACGCCGGCGGCAAGACGCGCGGCGTGATCCTCGGCTCGGTCGGCCGCAATTCCTGGTTCCGCACCGACAAGGGAATTTAGAAAGAAGTGTTGGAATTGCCGAGACGGTGGTGGTTGTGACGCCCAAAAATCCGGATCTGTCCAGCGTCTGGGACCCAATCAATCTGCGAACGTTCATGGACAATGCCAAACGGCTCGGAAGAGAGGACGTTTACAAGGACGCATTCAGACAGCTATGACGCGCAGAAGGTCGTGACCTTAGCGATCCGCTTGCGGCGGAGTTCGCAGGTGTTATGTGCGCGCTTGAACAAGCCCTAACGGAGGAGGCCGGCAAAACGAAGCGCTTGAGTCGTACGCGGCAAAAGCTCGACCGTGTGGGTGTTCGCAAATTGCTCGCCGACCTCTCTCTGAAACCGCAGCCGTCACTCGGGTTCAAAAAAAACTTGTAGAGTTAGGCATGGCAGACATGTCCGCTGAAGCGCTCATACTCAGGTACAAATCGGAATTTGAAGATCGCGTTGTCGCGGCTGCGCGTGGCCGGCTCGAGAAGTTCGACATCTCTCCATCCTGAGTACCCGACCAACTTCGTAGCATTAGACAACGCGCCGCAAAATGATGGCCGTCCGCCTCTTCGCGGATATGTCTCCGGAATGCCCGACCCGTCTCTTGCGCCGCCCTGGCCGCGCCCCTCGCGCTATGATTTGGCGAGGACGGCAACGGCTTAGGCCCAGGCAGAACGGTCGCCGACCGGCGTGTTGGTGCCAGCCTTGGCCTGCTTGAGCTCGATATCGACCAGAGTCTTATCGGTGGTACCGACATTCTTCGCTCAATGCCGCATGCCGCCGCGCACGAGGTTGTGGTTCAGACCGTTCGATCCGATGCGGTTGACCTTGCCGTCGGTCGTCTGCAGTTCGAACTGGCCCTGGTCGAAGGTGACGACGACGTAATCGTAGGGATGGGTGTGCCAGCCCGTCTCCTCGACCGGCGCGAAATTGTAGTAGGTAACCTGCATCTTCTCGTCGTCTACCAGCACGCGACGCGTCGACGCCGGCCCGGTCGGACGACCGGCGATTTCCTCAGCCTTCAGGGGCGTGCCCATAGGGGCGTTCATTCCCTCGGGACGCCGCGGCGCCAGTTTGCCCACAACTTAAGTCCCGATCGCCCACGGCGCCAGCGCCCACATGCTAGGGTGAGCGCGGCCAGGGAAGGCTGCGGCAGGAACCGCGATGCGGAGGAACGCACGATGACAGGACGTCTCGACGGCAAGGTGGCGATCGTCACCGGCGGCGGCTCGATGGGGCCGGGCTGGGGCAACGGCAAGGCGGCGTCGGTGCTGTTCGCGCGCGAGGGCGCCCGCGTGCTCGTGGTCGACAATCGCACCGAGGCCGCCGAGGAGGCCGCCGCCATCGTGGCCGGGGAAGGCGGCACGGCCGTCGCCGTCACCGCCGATGTGTCGCGCGAGGCGGATGTCGCGCGGCTCGTCGCCGACTGCATAGGCCGATGGGGCCGCGTCGACATTATGCACAACAATGTCGGCATCGTCGTGCCCGGCGGACCGGAGGACGTGAATCTGGAGGACTGGGCGCGCGGCCACGATGTCAACGTCACCAGCATCCTGCTGACCTGCCGCCACGTCCTGCCGCACATGAAGGCGCAGCGGGCCGGCGTGATCCTCAACGTTTCGTCGATTGCCAGCCTGCGCTGGCTCGGCGCGCCATACATCTCCTACAACGCAACCAAGACGGCGATCAACGGCATGACGCGTGCCATCGCGGCGCAGTACGGCCCCGACGGCATCCGGTGCAATTCCATCCTGCCCGGGCTGATGCGCACGCCGCTGGTCGAGGGCGCGGTGTTCAAGTCGCTCGCCGGCAGCGATCCCGACGCCTTCTTCGCGGCGCGCGCCGGGGTCGTGCCGCTGCGCCGCTGGGGCGATGCCTGGGACGTGGCGGAGGCGGCGCTGTTCCTCGCCTCCGACTCCGCGCGCTACATCACTGGCACCGAACTCGTCGTCGATGGCGGCGTGACCATCCAGGCCGGCGTCTAGGCGCAGCATGAAGCGCCTGCATTTCGCTGGCCGCCACGGCACCTGGGTAGTGTCCTAGGGCATCGCCATCGGCTACTTCGTGCCCACTCTTTCCGACGCGCTGGGCAGCGTGCTGCTGCCCATGCTGCGCACGATGCTCGGCCTGTCGATCGCCCGCACCGATTGGTCGCGGATGGCGGTGCTGGCGCGACGGCCGCAGACGGCCATTCTGCAGACGGTATGGCTGCTGCTCGCCGCGCCGCTCGCCACGCTGGCCGTGATTAGCATGCTGCATCTGCCGCTGCGGCTGGCCGAGGCGATCGTGCTGTTCGCCGCTGTCGGCCCGATGACCGCCACGCCCGGTCTCGCCCTGCTGTTCGGCACCGACGCCGCGGTGCACTCGCCGGGCTGGTGCTGTGCATCCTCGTCGCGCCGGTCACGCTGCCGACGGTGGCGCTGATCCTGCTCGACCTCGAAATCCCCATCGCGCCGGAGGTCCCGGGCCTGCGGCTCGCCGGCGTGGTCGCTGTCGCGCTGATCATTGGCGTCGTCGTCCGCCGGCTCGCCGGCGCCGAGCGCCTGGCACGCGCGCGGGTGGAGTTGGACGGCGCCTTCTCGATAGTTTTCGGCATCGTCGCCATCGCCGTAATGGCGGGCATGCGCGCGCGCACCGAGTCCGACCCGCCGGGCGTGGCGCTGATCTTCGCCGTCGCCTGCGCCGTCCACATCGCCTGGCTGGTCGGGGGCACGCTGTTGTTCCTGCCGGCCGGGCGCGAAGCCGCGCTCGCGGTCGGCCTCAACACGGCGGCGCGCAACTATGCCCTGCTGCTGGCCGTATTGGGCGCGTCGGCGACAGCCGAGGTGGCCGCCATGGCTGCCACCGTACAACTGCCGATGTGTCTGCTGCCGCTCGTCCAGCGACCGCTTTACCGGCGCCTGCTGTCCGGTCGAGCCTTGACGAGAGGAAACCTCGTCAAGTAATTTACCAACCGGTCACTAAGCGTCGGAGGATCGCCATGCTGCGCCCGCGCGAAACCAATCCGATGAGCCTCGCCTTCCTTTACCGGAAGGAACTTGAACTCTGCAAAGTGCGCCCCGACGAGACGATCGTAGTGATCAGCAACCTCGCAACGCCGGCAGAGTATATCGAGGCTGCCTTCGCCGCGGCAGCCGAGATCGGCTGCGGCATCTACGAGATGAAGCTCAACGCCGCCTTCTCGACCACGCATATCGGCGGCGAGCATGTCTGGCACACCAAGGGCGCCATCGAGGCGATCGAGGCGGCCGACATGGTGATCGCCCACCACATCACCCTCGGCACCGAATGGATGGCGCGCGGCCGCGCCGCCGGCACGCGCTTCCTGATGATCCTCGACCATCCCGACGTGCTAGCGCGCATGCAGTCGCCGCCGGGACTCAAGGAAGCGTCAACCTATGCGCGCGAAAAGGTCGCCAAGGCGAAGGAGCTGCGCGTGCTGTCGCGCGCCGGTACCGATTTCCGCTGCGGCCTCGGTGAGCTGCGCACGGTGACGCAATGGGGCTATGCCGACGAGCCGGGACATGTCGACCAGTGGGGCGTCGGCCATGTCTCGACCTGGCCGAACATCGGCTCCGCCGAGGGCACGGTGGTGCTGCAGCCGGGCGATGCGTGGGTCCTGCCATATGTGCGCTATGTCGAGGACTTTGTGCACCTCGACATCGAGAAAGGCGTCATCGTCAACGTCGAAGGCAAGACCGACGCCAAGCTGATCCGCGATTTCTGCGAGGCGCATCGCAAGAGGGCGGAAGACGACAATCCCTGGCATGTGTCGCATCTCGGCTGGGGCATCCATCCCAATGCCGTGCTCGACCAGATCGCCGTGCACGGACCGGACATCTCGAAGTTGGTCTGCACCGGCCGCGCCTGGCCGGGCAGCTTCCTGTTCTCGACCGGGCCGAACGCACAGGCCGGCGGCACCAACGACACCGCCGCCCATATCGACCTGCCAATGTTCGGCACCACGGTGCTGCTCGACAACGAGGTGGTGATCGAGGAGGGCCGCATCGTCGACCACGGCATGATCGCCGAGCCGGTCTACCCACTGAACGTCGCCTCGTGAGACGCGCGATGGCCGAGCACGATCTTTGCGACCTCGCCGCCCTGCGCGCCCATTTCGGCGAACCCAAGGGCTATGTAGCGCACAAGGAGCTGCCGGCGCTGAACCGGCACAGCCGACGCTTCATCGAATTGTCGCCAATCCTGTTCCTCGGCACGGCCGCGCCCGATGGCGGCCCCGCCGACAACAGCCCGCGCGGCGACGCTCCCGGTTTCGTGGCGATCCTAGACGACCGCACCATCGCCATACCCGACCGGCCGGGCAACAAGCGCGTCGACTCGCACCAGAACATCGTCGCCAATCCGCAGGTCGGCATCGTCATTCTGGTGCTCGGCGTCGACGAGGTGCTGCGCATCAACGGCAAGGCGCGGGTGACGACCGATCCCGCGCTGCTCGCGCGCATGGTGGCGAACGGCAAGCCGCCGCTCGCAGCGATCGTGGTAGACATCGCCGAATCCTTCTTCCACTGCGGCAAGGCGCTGATCCGCGCCGATCTGTGGAATCCAGACAAGCACATAGCGCGCAAGGATTTTGCCTCGCTGTCAGAGATCACCGAATTCCAGTTCGGCGTCGACCGGGAAAAGCACAAGGCGATGCTGGAGCGCGACTACGCCGAGAATCTCTACTGACCGTCGATCACGAACAATCAGGAAGAAACGCCATGGCCGAGCACGAGCTGGGCGATCTCGCCGCGCTGCGGGCTCATTACGGCGAACCCAAGGGCTTCCTCAAGCACAAGGAACTGCCGGCGCTCAACGAGCACAGCCGCCGCTTCATCGCCATGTCGCCGCTGGTGCTGATCGCGACCTCCGCGGCCGATAACGGCCCCGCCGATTGCAGCCCGCGCGGCGACTCCCCCGGCTTCGTTGCGATCCTAGACGACCGCACCCTCGCCATTCCCGACCGCCCAGGTAACAGGCGAGTCGACACGCACCATAACATCGTCTCGAACGCCCAGGTCGGCATGCTGTTCATGGTGCCGGGCATCAACGAGATGTTGCGCGTCAACGGCAAGGCTCGGCTGACGACGGAGCCGGCACTGCTGGCGCGCATGGCCGCGAACGGCAAGCCGCCGCTCGCAGCGATCGTGGTAGACATCGCCGAATCCTTCTTCCATTGCGGCAAGGCGTTGATCCGTGCCGACTTCTGGAATCCCGACAATCACGTCGAGCGCACGAGCTTCCCGACGCTAGCGAAGATTTCGGCCGACCAGTACGGCGTCGACGAAGCCTCGAACCACGAGCGCATCGAACGCGAGTATGTCGAGAACCTCTATTGAGAAAGAACATCATGACATTATCGAGATTCGGTACGTGGGCATGGCTCTCGGGCGCGGCACTTGGACTGGCCATGTTGATAGCCGCCCCGGCGCTTGCCCAGACGCCGCCGGCACGGTCGGCCGAGTGGACTACCCGTTGCGATGATTCGCTGATCGATCAGCGGCAGAAGATGTGCGTCATGGTCCAGAGGCTCACGATGAACAACCAGCCGAACGTCCACTTCCTTGTGATCTTGGTAAAGAGCGGCCAGGTCCTGCGCGTGGTGGCGCCGCTCGGCGTGCTGCTGGCCCCGGGCGTGGCCGTGAAGATAGACGGCCAGGATTTCGGCGGCATGCCGTTTGCACGCTGCCTGAAGAATGGTTGTGTCGCCGAGATGGATCTCGATGACCGGCTGTTGCGGAAGCTCAAGGCCGGCAAGGGGGCTAATTTCGTGATCTACGGCCAGCCCAACCAGCCTGTCAACGTCCCGGTCTCACTGAACGGCTTCACCAAGGGCTACGAGGCGCTGCCCTAGTGCCCGCCACTCGAGGAAGAAATCCGACCTTGTCCGCGCCGCGAGGATCGACGCGCGCCAGGCCGACGGCGACGTCCGCGCCCGTCGAACGAGCGGGCGACGGCGCGCGCCGCCGACGCCTGTCCGGTCCCGACCGCGAGCAGGAGATCGTCGAGGCAGCGATCGGCTATTTCGCCGAGGTCGGCTTCGATGCCGATCTTCGTAGCCTTGCCCGCCGCCTCGGCGTGACGCATCCGCTGCTGTTCCGCTACTTTACGACCAAGCAGGCGCTGATCGAGCGCGTCATCGACGAAGCCTGGTTGCGCTACGGGCGCGGCGACTGGCAGCGCCTGCTGTCCGACCGCGGCGTGCCGGTGGCCGAGCGGCTGGCCACCTTCGCGCGCCGCCACGCCGAGGTGACGCATGGCCGCCAGTGGATGCGCCTGTTCCTCGCGGCGTCGCGCCAGGACGACGGCCTCAACCAGCGTTATTTTCAGCAGGTCACGCGGCCGCTGCTCGAGCGCATCTGCCGCGAGTTGCGCGCCGCGAGCGGCATTGCCGTGCCCGAGCGGGCGGCGATCGGCGCGCTTGAGCTCGAACTCGTATGGCACTGGCATGGCGGCCTCAACTACCGGGACATCCGCGAGCACGTCTATGGCACTGCCGTGGCGCCGGTGTTCGACGCCCTCGTGCCCTACAGCGTCGAGGGCCTCATCGCCGCGGCGTATCGCCTGCTGTCCGACCGTTTCCTGCCCGTCGCCGCGGAGTGATCACCGATGCCCGTCCTGCATGCCGCCGGTATCGACCAGTTCTACGAGATCTCGGGCGACGGACCGCCGGTAGTGCTCGTCGCCGGCATGGGCGGCACGGCCAATTACTGGCGCGAGCAGATGGCCGCCTTCACGGCGAAGCGCCGCGTGCTGGTCTACGACCAGCGCGGTACCGGGCGGACGACGCATGCGCCCGTGGCGTCGATAGAACAGCTCGCCGGCGACCTGGTGGCGCTGCTCGACGCGCTGGGACTCGAGCGCGTCGACCTCGTTACGCATTCGGCCGGCGGCAATATCGGCCAGGCGATGGCGATCGACCATCCCGGCCGCATCGATAAGCTGGTGCTGTACTCCTCGACGACCCACGGCGATCCGTACCGCACGCTGGTCTGGCGGGTACGCCGCGCCATCCTCGAGAAGCTCGGGCCGGAACTGTACGCCGACATGGCCTCAATCATGCTTTACCCGCCAACCTGGATCGCCGAGAACTACGATGAGTTGATGCGCCAGCAGGAAGCGCAGTTGCGCATGCTGCCGGCGGCCGAGATCCAGGCGAGCCGGATCGAGGCCATACAGGCCTTCGACCGCCGCACAGAGTTGGGCCGCATCGCGGCCCCGACCCTCGTCGTCTGCGCCAGGGACGACAACCAGACCCCGGCCTATTTCTCCGAGGCGCTCGTCCGCGCCATTCCCGGTGCCCGGCTTGTCCTGCTCGATGGCGGCGCTCACGCCGCCTCGCGCGTCCGCCCGGCGGAATTCAACAAGCTCGTCCTCGATTTTCTCGCCACGCCCTGACCGCAGGAGGCCCACATGCTGCGCCCGCAAGAGATCAACACCATGCAGCTCGCATTCCTATACAAGAAGGAATTCGAGTTGTGCCGCGTCCGCCCCGACGAGACGGTGGTGCTCGTCACCGACCTGTCGACACGCCGGGAGTATGTCGAGGCGGCCTTCGCGGCGGCCGCCGAGATCGGCGCCGGCATTTACGAGATGAAGGTGAACCGTAAATTCTCGACCACGCATATCGGCGGGGAGTGGGTGTTCGACACCAAGGGTTCGATCGCCGCGATCGAGGCGGCCGACCTGGTCGTCGCGCACCACATCCCGCTCGGTTCGGAGTGGATGGCCAGGGGCTGCGCGGCCGGCACCCGTTTCCTCATGATCTACGACGCGCCGGACGATCTCGCCCGCCTGATGTCGCCACCGGGCCTCAAGGAAGCTGCCATCTACGCCAGCGACAAGGTGCACAAGGCGAAGGAAATGCGCGTCATCTCCAAGGCCGGCACGGACTTCCGCTGCAAGCTCGGCGACATGTTCACCTCGTGCCAGTACGGCTACGCCGAGGAGCCGGGCCGCGTCGACCATTGGGGCGCCGGCCATTTCTCGACCTGGCCAAATATCGGTACGGCCGATGGCACCATCGTCTACCAGCCGGGCGATTGCTGGATCCTGCCCTATGTGCGCTATTTCGAGGACACCTGCCGGCTCGATATCGAGAATGGCGTCATCGTCAACATCGAGGGAAAGACCGACGCCAAGCTGATGCGCGACTTCATGGACGCGCATCGCCAGCATCCCGGCGACAACGAGCCCTACCATGTCTCGCATCTCGGATGGGGCCTCAATCCGAATGCCGTGCTCGACCAGATCGCCGTGCATGGCCCGGCGATCGAGCGCGTCGGCGGCACCGGCCGCGCCTGGCCAGGAACCTTCCTGTTCTCGACCGGTCCCAACGACCAGGGCGGCGGCAAGAACAAGACCAGGGCGCATGTCGACGCGCCGATGTTCGGCTGCACCGTCATCCTCGACAACGAGGTGGTCGTCGAGGACGGGCGCATCGTCGACAAGGGCATGATCGTGCAGCCGAGCCAGTCCCTGATGGTCGCCGCCTGAACCTGCTCGCGTCATTATGTGCGCCTCGAAACGATCCAGCCACTCGCCACGAGGCTGGATCGCTTCGCCGGCCAGGCCTTGCGCAGGGCGTTACCGTCGAATCCTTCGTGAACGGAGTACCGAACAATGGCCCATAAGCCGATCATCCCGCCCGGCTCGCCGCCGCCGCTAGCGCCCTATTCTCCTGGCGTGCGTTCCGGTAACACCGTCTACGTCTCCGGCACGCTGGCGATGGACGCCAGCGGCAAAGTGGTCGGCGAAGGCGACGCCCGCACCCAGACGCGCGCCGTGCTCGAAGCGATCAAATCGGTCATCGTGGCGGCCGGTGGCAGCATGGCCGACATCGCCTTCAACCATATCTTCCTCAAGGACCTCGCCGATTACGCGTCTATGAACGAAGTCTACCGGGAGTATTTTCCCAAGGATCCGCCGGCGCGCTACTGCATCCGCGCCGATCTCGTGAAGCCCGAATTCCTAGTCGAGATCGCGTCCACCGCACATCTCGGCTGACCCCGCCGCCAGGCCGGTAGCCGCCCCGGCGGCCCGCGGATATTGTCATGAAGATCGAGGACTATGCCCCGCAGGAGCCACTAACCGAACAGGGCGCCGGCTACAAGGCGGTCACGCTGTACCTGTCGTCGCGCGTGCCGGCTGGCGAGGAATTCTCCTATGGCGACGATCCCTGCCAGCGCCTGATCGTCCATCCCGCGGCGAAGCCCAACGGCACCGTGCTGGCCTTCACCTTCGGCGGCGGATGGACCAACGGCTACAAGGAAATGATGAGCTTCATGGCGCCGGCGATGAATGCGGCCGGCGTCACCTTCGTCACCTTCGGCTACCGGCTGGCGCCCCAGCACCTGTTTCCGGTCGGCTGGATGGATGCGGCGCGCACGCTGCAATGGCTGCACGCCAATGTCGGTCGCTGGGGTGCCAATCCGAAGCGCCTGTTTGTCGGCGGCCACTCAGCCGGCGCGCATTATGCCGCCCTGCTGGCGACGCGGCGCGACTGGCAGGCCGGGCTGGGCCTTCCGGCCGATGTCGTGCGCGGTGTGCTGCCGATCTCCGGCATTTACTGGTTCGGCGAGGGCTCGGGCCTGTCGATGCGGCCGCGCTTCCTAGGATCGGCAGAGGCTGGCAACGATGTCGCCGCCAGCCCCGGAATGCACCTCGTCCCACCCCCGCCACCGATGCTGTTGGCGCATGGCAGCGAGGACTTCCCGCATCTGAGCGCGCAGGCCGAGCGGTTCGAGCGCGAACTGGCCGCTGCCGGCGGCGATGCGGAGCGTATCGTGCTTCCGGGCCGCAACCACTTCACGGCCTGCTACGCGGCGGGCGAGGCCGATGGCCCGTGGGCCGCGCGAGCGATCGCCTGGCTGGCCGCCCACTGAGTACGGGAGAGTTCCGATGGCGCTCGATCTTTACCACAGCCACATCGCGACCTGCACCCAGCAGGTGCGGATCGCCCTGTCCGAGAAAGGCATCGACTGGGTGAGCCGGCCGGTCTACCTGTCGAAGCACGAGAACCTGACACCGGCCTTCCTCGCCATCAATCCCAACGGCGTCGTGCCACCCTTCGTCCATGACGGAAGACCGATCTATGAGTCGACGGTGATGTACGAGTATCTCGACGAGCGCTGGCCGGATGCGCCGCGCCTGCGCCCGACGACCTCGTCGACCGGGCGATGATGCGCGATTGGCTGCGCTGGATCGACGAGGTACCGTCGATGGCGATCCGCGTGCCGTCCTTCCGCAATGTGTTACTCTCCCACTTCCAGAAGAAGTCGCCCGAGTAATTCTCTGCCTTCGTCGAGGCCAACCCGCTGCGCAAGCACTTCTTCAAGCGTATGGGCCAGAAGGGTTTCAGCGACGAGGAGTACGAGGCGGAGATCGAGCAGCTCGACAGCTCCCTAGCTCGCATGGAAGCGGCGCTCGACGGCCACTACTGGCTCGTTGCCGCCCGCTTTTCCATAGCCGATATCTGCATCACCCCCGTCATCGTGCGGATGGAAGACATCGAGATGGCCGATATGTGGGAAGGCAAATATCCGCGCGTCGCCGGCTAGTATGCGCGCGTGCAGGTCCGTCCGTCCTTCGCCGCCGCCTACTATCCCGGAGCCCGGATCTCGTGGATGCGGCCGGGTTACGCCACCAAGGCGGTCTAGGAGGACCCCCGATGTTCACTGCTACGAAGGACAAGGCGCTGCTGACCACAACCACCGGTGCGCTGCCGCGGCCATCGTGGTTTACGGAGAATCTGCGTGGCCAGACCCTGTCGACGGCATTCGCGCAGCGCGCCTACCGCGAGCATCATTTCGATTGCCTCGCCTGCCATGTCGCCGCCCAGCACAATGCGGGCAAAGACATTCTCGTCTACGGCGACGCACGCCTCGACGACGACGTCGCCGGCCGAAGCTGGAAGTCCTATGCCTATGAGCGCGTCGCGGGTATTGGCGCGCCGCGTCGCACCGAGATCCAGCCGGCGCCATACACAGCTGAGAAGAGCCCCGGAGACTTCATGTGGGAGGTGATTGAAACGCGCATGACGCCGCATGTCGTCGGCATGATCGGCGAAACGACGTTGCAGCTCAACCGTGCCTGGAAAGCGATCTAGCCGATGACCGACCGGCCGATTAAGCTCGGTACCGTCAGCGCCCATCTCGTCAAGTACATGTGCGTCAACGAGCATTATCGCGACCGCGTCAAACTGCTGAACGACCTGTCAGACGCGATGAACCGCGAATATCACGCGCTCGCCGATGCCGGCTGCCCGATCGTGCAGGTCGAAGAGCCGACGATCCACAGACCATCCACTAAAAAAATCGCCGATCACGCCGGCGCAATATGTCGAAGCCTTCAACCGCGAGGTGAATGGTCTGCGCGCCAAGACGGAAGTCTGGAGCCATACCTGCTGGGGCAGCCCCGGCGCCCAGCGCGTCGAGCACGGCCAGCTCTCCTACCGCGACTCGCTGCCGTACTACGACCAACTCGACATCGACGTGCTGACGGTCTAGGCGGCCTCCAACAACGGCGACGACCTCGAACTGTTCGGCTCGATGATCTCGAAGGACAAGAAGGTCGCCGTGGGCGTCATCAGCCACCGTACCCTGCAGGTCGAACGGCCGGAGGATGTCGCCGCCCTGATCCGCCGCTGCCTCAAGGTGATCGAGCCGGAGCGTCTGATCCTCACCTCGGATTGCGGCTTCGGCCGGAAGTCGATGAGCCGCATGCACGCCTTCTACAAGATGGTCTCGATGGTGCGCGGCACCTACATCGTCCGCCGCAAGATGGGGCTGGAGGAAGTGCCGATTCCGGCCACCGATCCCGCCCTGTCGATGGTGCCGCTGGCGCGCTGAAGGCCGGCCGCCAGTCGATCCCATAGCAGCCGCATGTGGGCAGTGGGCTGAGCATTTGCCAAATGCCCGGTCGACGGTCGCATGCCTGGATATTACCGTGCCATGGCTCGCGTAAGAGCCTGCGCGGAACGCCAAAAGGGGAGAAGAAAATGTTCACGGCAACTAAGGGCAAGGCCCTTCTGACGACCACCACCGGCGCTCTGCCGCGCCCGTCCTGGTACACGGAGAACCTGCGCGGCGCGCCGTTGTCGACCGGCTTCGCCCATCGCTCCTACCGCGAGCAGCATTTCGACTGTCTTTCCTGCCACGTCGCCTCGCAGCACCGCGCCGGCATCGACATCATGGTCGACGGCGACACCCGCCTCGACGACGATGTCGCCGGCCGCGCCTGGGTGAGCTATGTCTACGAGCGCATCGCGGGGGTCGGCGCGCCGCGCGTCCAGGTGCAGCCCTCCGCCGCCATGCGCGACCGCGGCCCCGGCGACTTCATCTGGGAGGTCATCGAGACGCGCATGACGCCCCATGTCGAGCGTGCCATCGGCGAAACCTCGCTGCAGCTCGACCGTGCCTGGAAGGCAATCGCGCCGATGACCGACCGGCCGGTGAAGATCGGCTCGGCCTCGGCCCAGGTGCTCGTCCACATGATCGCCAACAGCCACTATCGCGACCAGATCGCATTTCTCGACGCGCTGTCCGATGCCTTCAATCGCGAGTATCACGCGCTGGCCGACGCCGGAGCTCCTATCGTGCAGGTCGAGGAACCGGGCATTCACCAGAACATCCATGTGCCGAACGCGCCGATCTCGCCGGCGCAATACGTCGCCGCCTTCAACCGCGAGGTGAAGGGCCTGCGTGCCAAGACCGAGGTGTGGTGCCACACCTGCTGGGGCAGTCCGGGGGCGCAGAAGATGTATGCCGCCGACGTCTCCTACGAGAAGGCGTTGCCCTGGCTCGACCAGCTCGACGCAGACGTTCTCACCTTCGAGGCGGCGACCAACGGCGGCAAGGACATCCCGCTGATAGGCAAGGCCATCGGCAAGGACAAGAAGATCGCCATCGGCGTCATCAGCCATCGCACGCTGCAGGTCGAGCGGCCGGAGGAGGTAGCGGCGATGATCCGGCTGTGCCTGCAGTCGATCGAACCTGAGCGGTTGATCCTTACGTCGGACTGCGGCTTCGGCCGCCAGTCTATGAGCCGCATGCACGCCTTCTACAAGATGGTCTCGCTCGTTCGCGGCACCAACATGGTCCGCCGCGAACTGGGCCTGCCGGAGGCGCCGATTCCGGCCACCGACGCCAATCTGTCGATGGTGCCGTTGGCGCGCTGACTTTTGCCATCGCGCGCTTGCGTCCCGCCGCCGGAGGCGTTTGACTCCGGTTGGGGGAGCCGAAGAGAGGACAGTGCTATGATCGAAGCGAGCCGACAGTCCGTAGGGGGGGCCGAAGTGGCCTGGGATCGACAGTACGGTACTGGCCCATGGCGAAATGCGGCTGTTCGTCTATCAACTGGCCCCGGTGCGGAAATCCCCTGGCACATGCACTCGGTCGTAAACGACTGGTACATCTGCCGCGAGGGCCGTATGTGGGCCGAGACGCGCGCGCCCGAGAGCGTGACCGATCTGGCGCCCGGCGGCATGGCGAACGTCCGGGCCCGCCGCCCGCATAGCATCCGCAATGTCGGCGCGGCAGCGGCGGCCTTCGCCCTGGTCCATGGCGTCGGCGCCTACGATTTCCATGCCTTGAATTATTGAGCGGTTCGCAGCCGCGAGATGGGAGAGCAGCCATGCCGGCCATTCGTTCGGGCGATGTCGAGTTGTGGGTCGAGGACGAAGGCGACGGGCCGGTTGTGCTGTTCGCCACCGGTCTCGGCGGCACCGCCGTTTACTGGACGCCGCAAATGGCGGCCTTCCTCGCCGCCGGTTACAGGGTGGTGCGGTGGGACCACCGCGGTACGGGCCGCAGCACTCTCTGGAAAGGCCGCTACACCGTCGAACTGATGACGGAAGATGCGATCGCCGTGCTCGACGCGCTCGACATCGACCGTTGCCTGCTCGTCGGGCATTCGACTGGCGGCGCCATCGGCCAGGTCATGGCTCTGTCCTATCCACGCCGCCTCGGTGCCATGGTGCTGGCCGATTCCTGGGCCGGGCCGGACGACCATCTGCGCCTGGTGTTCGGCATCCGTGGCGATCTGCTGCGCGCCGGAGGCCCCGTGGCCTATGCGCGGATGGCGGCTATCCTACTGTTCCCGCCGCAATACGTCCGCGACAACGCCGCGGCCATGGCAGCGAGCGCAGTGGCCGCCGAGAAGGAACTCCCGTCGGCCGACATCCTGCAGGCGCGCATGGATATGGTCGTCGGCTACGACCGCCGTGCCGATCTGCGCCGCATCGCCACCTCGACGCTGGTCTGCTGCGCGCGCGACGACATATTGACGCCTCTCTATGCCTCGCAGGAGCTGGCGCACAACATCCCCGGCGCCGACCTGCACGTATTCGCCGATGGCGGGCACGGCGTCACCGTGACGCGGCCGGCCGAGTTCAATGCCGTCACCCTCGCCTGGCTGGCGCGCCACCGCTGAGCGTCACCGGCATGGTGCGGATCGTCGCACCGCGACCGCACGGTCCTTACGTGAAGACCACCGTCCGTCTGCCATGCAGCAGGACGCGATCCTCGATATGGCTGCGCACGGCGCGCGCCAGCACGAGGCTTTCGAGGTCACGCCCGACGGCGGCGAGGCGCTCGGGCGTGTCGGCATGCGTCACGCGCACCGTCTCCTGCTCGATGATCGGACCCTCGTCGAGGTCGGCCGTCACGTAGTGCGCCGTGGCGCCGATCAACTTCACGCCGCGCACATGCGCCTGGTGATAGGGCTGGGCGCCCTTGAATCCGGGCAGGAAGGAGTGGTGGATGTTGATCGCCCGGCCCGCCAGCGTGGCGCTGATCCCGTCCGACAGGATCTGCATGTAGCGGGCGAGCACGACGAGGTCAGCGCGTGTCTCCTTCGCCAGCGCCAGCAATCCCGTCTCCTGCTTCGCCCGGTTCGTCGCGCTCACCGGCAGATGGTGGAAGGGCACGCCATAGAAGGCCGCGCGCGAGGCCTGGTCAAGGTGGTTAGAGGCGACGGCGACGACATCTATCGCCAGCGCCCCGATCGAGACGCGGTAGAGCAGATCGTTGAGGCAGTGGCCGGCCTTGGAGACCAGCACCAGCACGCGCGCCCGGGTCGCAAGGTCACGAATCCGCCAGCTCATGGCAAAACGCTGCGCCGTCGGCGCGAAGGCCGCCAGCAGGGCCTCCTCCGCGGGCGCCGACGGACCGGCCACGAATTCCGTGCGCAGGAAGAAGTGTCCGGTCGGCGCGTCGCCGAACTGGTGCGCTTCTAGGATGTTGCAGTCGAGTTGGGTCAGCAGACCGGCGACGGCGGCAACGATGCCGAGGCGATCGGGGCCGGCGAGCCGCAGGACGTAACGGCGCGCAGCCTTGTCGGCCGGCGGCGACGCCACCGGCCCGATACCGATTTCACTCATCGATCTGCTGCGCCCTGGCTGCTCCGCGACGGGTCATGATACCCGACTCGGCAACCGCCTCGGCAATCGTCTCGGCGCCGCGCGGCGACATCAGGTGCACGCCGGCGATACCGGGCACCTCGGCCAGCTCCTGCATCAGCTCGGCGCAGATGCGAACGCCCTCGGCGCGGGCGTCGGTGGCCGCTTCCAGCCGCGCGATCACCGCGTCGGGCATGATCGTGCCCCACAGATTGTCGCGCATCCACACCGCCGACTTGACCGAGGCGATGGGTCCGATGCCGATCAGCACATAGAGCTTTTCGGCAATGCCGGCGTCGACCAGCCGTGCCGCCCAGCGCCGCGCAATCCCGGCATCGAAGCAGAACTGCGTCTGGGCGAAGCGCGCGCCGGCCTCGATCTTGGCGAGGATGCCCTTGGGCTGCCAGTCGGGCTTCGGGTCCGACGGCACCTCGGCACAGCCGATGAAGACCGCGGGCCGCCCGGCGATGGCGCGGCCGGAAGGCAGTACGCCATCGTCGCGCATGACGCGGGCGATGTTCATCAGCGCGCGGCTGTCGATGTCGTGGACGGCCTTGGTTTCCGGCTGGTCGCCGCCCTTGGGGTCGTCGCCCGTCATAATCAGCACGTTGCGCACGTCGAGGGCGGCGGCGCCCAGCAGATCGCCTTCCAGCGCGATGCGGTTGCGGTCGCGGCAGGTCATCTGCAGGACCGCGTCGATGCCGTTCTGCACCAGCAGAGTGGCCCCGGCGAGGCTGCACATGGTGGCCCGCGCGCCGGCCGCGTCGGTGACGTTGGCGGCATCGACCCAACCCTTGAGCGGCGCAGCGCGAGCGACAAAATCCCAAGGATCGGCGGAGTCCGGCGGCACGATTTCGCCCGTGACGGCGAAATGGCCAGCTGCTAGCACGTCGGCGAGCCGGCGCACGCTCGCCGGGTCAGCGACCTGACGAACGGGCGCCGCGCCGGAGGCGGCAAGGCTGACTAGATTCACGGGCTTGCCGTCGCGCGAAAGGGCGGACTGGTTCATCGCCGGCTCAATCCCGGCGCCGCGAGATGACGTAGGATTCGTCGTTGAACCACAGCCCTCTATGACGTTGCAGAACGTCGCGCGTCGCATCGAGCCACCGGCCCGAGGCGATGACGTCGGCGAGGCGCTCGTCCTCGATCTGGGCGACGTAGATCGCGGCGTTCCAGGCCGCGAACAGCGTCGATGTGCCGATGGCGGCGCCAATCTCTCTCGGCAACGTGTGCATGTCGTAACGGAAGATGGAGCGCCGGTCGGCGTAGGCGTTGAAATTGAGGTCGCGGCATGCGGCGCCGAGGAAGACTTTCGCCGATTTGAGAATGGCGTGGCGATCGTCGGCGAAGGGATTTTCCTGCGGCCAGACATTGCGGATCACCTCCATGCCCGGATCGCCGCCCGAGGAATGGATGCCGACCAGCCGGCCGCCCGGCGCCAGCGCGCGGGCCAGCGGCGCCACCACCTTCTCGGCCTTGAAGTCGACCGGCATGCGCGCGCGGTAGGGCTGCGAGGCGATGACAAGGTCGTAATCGGCGCGCGCGCGTCCCGGATGCGGAATCACCTGGTCGAGCATGAAGCGGTAATCGTCGCGGTAGAGGACGAGCACGGTCGGCCGCTCGTAGAGCAGATTGCCGGTCGTGGCGCTGCCCCGCACATTCCAGTTCTTCGCGAGAAAGGGCTGCAGCGCGGTGATCTGCTGCTCGAATTCATGCGCCGTCGTGCCGGTCAGCGGCACCTCGTGCCATTCGAGCGAGGCGGCGGCGGCGAGCGAGCGCGGCGTCAGCCACGGCGCCTCGGTGTAGTAGAGGTTGGTGACGACGAGGACGGTCGCCGGATGCTCGTTGAAGCGGTCCGGCATCTTCTCAAGCGTCAGGCGCACATCCTCGAGGCTGATTTCCTTGCCGGTGACGTAGAACGGCATGGTCGGGAAGCGCGTGTGCATCTTGCGCATGACGCGCGTCAGCACCGTGCCGTCGCCCATGCCGGCGTCGAAGACGCGCAGCGCCGGCGGCTGCGGATGCAGATGCGCCAGTTCCATGCCGACGCGGTCGGCAACGACCCATTTCTCGCCGCAGGTATGGACGAACATCAGGTATTTCTGCCGATTGTCGTAAAAGCGGAAGGTGCGCTCTCCCGCCTCTTCATCCCCGGCGCCCCGCGCCTTGGCGGTCGGTAGAGTCATCGCGCCGGACGGCGCGATAGCATGCGTCGCGGCGGCCGACGTGGCCGGTCCCGCGGCAGCGCCATTGCCGTTCGGACGGTTGCGCAACGGCCACCCCGAGGGAGCCGCGATCATATAATCGCGCACGCGCTCGACTGTCCGCGTCGTCACCCGGCCGCCATAACGCAGTCGCGTCACGAGCTTGCCGTCGTTGACGGCATGACGGCCGAAGGTCGATTCGGCCACGCCGGTGCGCCGGCAGAAATCGCCGATCTCTCGCAACAGGGTTTCCGCTTCGGTCATTCGCGTTTCCATGCCCTTACCGCTTTTCGTCGTTTGGAGATAAGGGTGAAGGGCAACAGCCCACTTCACAACCACAATCCTGCCCAATTCAATGATGGGCAGTTTTGTGGGATTTATCCCACTCCGCCCATACCGCTCCCATCGCGTGCGTGCGCGCCATGGCCGTGGAACACTTCCGGCGTCTCCCGGGCCGGCTTCTTGCTTGGCCCGCCCGAGCGAGGCTGGGAGGCACGGGATTTAATGGGACGGCATGCGGAAGTGGCGGGCGGCGGATTCGGCGGCCTCGTGGCGGCGGTCGCCCTAGCCGAGCGCGACTGGAGCGTGCGCCTGCACGAACGCCGGCCGGCGTTGCGCGCCGAGGGCTTCGGCATCGCCATCATGCCGAACGTGGCGCGCCTGTTCCGCGCCCTCGGCCTGCAGGCGCGCATCGTGCTGGGCGGTATGCGCGTCGACCATTGGGAGCACCAGGACGGCAAGGGCCGCCTGCTGGTGCCGAGGGTGGCACTGACCGACAGCTTCCGTATCTCCCGTCACCACATCATAGCCACGCTGGCCGCGCGGGCCGCCCGGCTGGGCGTCGACATCGTTACCGGCTCGGCCGTCGTCGTGGCGGACCCGGAAGGCGCCGTGGTTCTCGAAGGGGGGCGCCGCCTGCCCGCCGATCTCGTGGTCGCCGCCGACGGCATCAACTCGATGCTGCGCGACGGGCTGGGCCTCGCCTGCCGGCGCGTCGGGCAGGGCGCGGTCGGCGTGCGCATGACTATACCGCGCGATACCGGCGAAATAGCCCGCGACGCCGTGCAGGGCACGCGCCTCGTCGAGGCATGGTCGGGGCGGCGGCGCGTGCTGTGGTGCCCGAACACGGAAGACAGCCTCTATGCCATCCTCACCTGCCCGGCATCCGATCAGGCTGCGCGCGCCACGCCGCTCGACGCGGGTGCCTGGACACGCGCCTTCCCCGCGCTGGAGCCGCTCATCATCCGCATCCGCGACGATACCGACTGGGCCAATTGCCGTTGGGCCGAGTTCGAGACGATCGCCCTGTCGCGCTGGTCTTCCGGCAAGGTCGCCGTACTCGGCGACGCGGCGCACGCCATGACGCCATATCTCGGCCAGGGCGCCGGCACGGCGATGATGAACGCCCTGTCCCTGGCCGTTCATCTCGACCGCCACATCGACTGCGAAACGGCCCTCGCCGGCTGGGAAGCCACGGAGCGCCCGGCGACCGAACAAACCCAGCGCTGGTCGCGCCGTTACGGCTGGACGCTGGCCATGCCCGACGCGCTCAAGCCGCTCTGGTTGCGCACCAAGCACCAGCCCCTCCTCGCCCGCCGATTCGGCGCGACGGCGGCAAGGGTGCCGACGGGGTGCTAGTGGACATAGCGCTCAGGCCGCCTTGCCGCCCTGGGCAAGGCGGAAGAACGCATGCGTGCCTTCCTGCGCCCTTTGCAGCAGGCCCGACTCGCACAGCAGGCGGAGGTGGCGCGACAGGCGCGGCTGGCTCTGCCCGAGAATCTGGGTCAGTTCGCCGACGGTCAATTCGCTGCGCACGCAAAGCGCAAGCAGGCGCAGCCGAGTCGGCTCGGCCGCCGCCTTCAGCCCCGCCAGCAAACGCTCCCGTTCCATGAGTTTCTGCCCAACTCGATGGCCGCAGAATGATGATCGAATGCGAATATAAAGATATCTTTATATATTGTAACACCCTGTGTTTCGGCATCCATTCTACGCCACACCCTTCTTGCGGCAATATTTCCCTTCTTGCGGCAATATTCCACAGGTGGCTATCGACCCCGTAACGGTCGCCTGCGGTCCGCTGGCAACGGTCAACACCGTGTGCAAGCAAACAGTCACAGCCAACCAGTGCACACATTCAGCAATCTCGTGTTAGTGTCCGCTCTGTAGGGTGGTGCGGGCCCGGCGTATGGCCGGGTACTGGTCTGGGGTGACGCGTGGTCGAATGGTACCTGCCGTGCGGCGGAACGAAGGTGCGCATGCGACGAACGGTTCGTTTCGCGGCTTTTGGCCGCGCAACGTCCGTTGTGCTGGTGGCCGGTCTGCTGGGTGCGTGCGCGATACCGCCGCCCGAGTCCGACAAGGAAGCGATGGCGGAATTCCAGGCCGCGAACGACCCGTTCGAGACGGCCAACCGGCTCGTCTTCTCGTTCAATGTGGCGGTCGACAATCTCATCCTGCAGCCGATCGCGGTGACCTATCGCGACCTCGGTCCGGAAGGTCTGAAGCCGGCCATCCGCAATCTTCTCTACAACCTGACGCTGCCGCTAACCTTTCTGCACAGCCTCCTGCAGGGAAACATGGAGCGCGCCGATCTGGCGGCCCAGCGCTTCTTCCTCAACCTGCCGACCCTGCTGCTCGGCGACGTGACGCCGGCGCAGACCGAGGAAGCCAAGAAGCGCATCTACGAGGATGGCGGCCAGACGCTGCAGGCCTGGGGTGCGGGATCGGGACCGTACTTCATGCTTCCTCTGCTCGGACCGTCGAGTGGTACCGATAGACTAGGCACGGTCGCGGATTACTTCCTCGACCTGGTGAACGCCGTCACGGAGAAGGAAGTCGCCATCGGCCGGGCCGTTTTGGGTGCGGTCGAGGAGCGTTCGCGCAACTTGGACATGGTCCGCGACACGCAGGCCAAGTCGGTCGATTACTACAGCGCCGTACGGAGCCTCTATCGCCAGCGTCGGGCGGCGGAGATAAGCAACGTGGAATCCTACTTACGCATGCCGGCGCCCACCATTGCGCTGGACAACGAGCGCGAGTCGGCCCCCAGCGAACCAAGCTCGCGTTAATCTCATGAGCAGGGTTCTGCGCAACCTCGCCGTCGCGTTTCTGTTCGTTGTCTCGGCGGCACCCGCGGGCGCGGCGCAGGGCGTCTACGTCGACCAGTCCGAATCCTTCGTGCGCACCCTCGCCGAACAGGCCATCGGCACATTGGTGGCAAAGGATCTGTCGGTCGATCAGCGGCAACAGAAATTCCGTTCCATGTTGCGCAACGCCTTCGCCTTGCCGGGCATCGCCCGATTCGTCATCGGCCGTTACTGGCGCAGCGCGGACGACAAGCAGCGCGACGAGTATCTCGTGCTGTTCGAGGCCGTCATCGTCAACACCTGGGCCGACCGCTTCTTGGATTATTCCGGACATAAGTTCGAGGTGAAGGACGCCATCGACGCCAGCGGACCAGAGGACAAGGAAAAATCGGCCATCGTGCGCAGCGTCCTCTACACCGACCAGAACACACCGGTTCGCGTGGAATGGCGCGTCGCCAATGCCGGCGAGGTCTACAAAATCGTCGACGTCGTGGTCGAAGGCGTCAGCATGGCCAATACCCAGCGAGACGAATTCTCCACCGTCATTCGCAACAACGGCGGCAATGTCGAAGGCCTGCTGGTCGAGTTGCGCCGCCGCCGCGAAACCACGAAGTAAGAACACTGCCGGCAGGCCTCCACACGGCCGCGTCGTTTCGCGACCGCGCCTTCTTCATCGGACGACATCGAGATACGGGGAGGAAGCACCGTGGATTTCGGTCTCTTGCCTACGACTGTGGTGGGTAGCTGGCCGCAGCCCGACTGGCTGGTCAATCGCGACGTCGTGCTGCGCATCGGCCCGCCGCGGGTGCGCGCGCGCCATATCTGGCGCATCGCCGAGCCGCAGCTCGAAAGCGCCCAGGACGACGCCACGCTGGCCGCCATCCGCGAGATGGAGCGTTGCGGCGTCGACATCCTGACCGACGGCGAAATCCGCCGCGAAAGCTATTCCAACCGCTTCGCGACCGCGCTCGACGGCATCAGCGACGACCCACCTGGCGTCACATTGAGCCGCATCGGCAAGTCGATCCCCGCCCCCCGCATAGTGGGCCCGATTCGCCGAACGCGCCCGATTCTCTTACGCGACATGAAGTTCCTGCGCGCCGCCACGGACCGCGCGGTGAAGATCACCGTCCCTGGCCCGTTCACCATGACGATGCAGTCGCAGGATTTGCACTACGGCTCGCGCGAGAAGGCGGCAATGGCGTATGCAGACGCGGTGAACGCCGAGGTGCTCGACCTGTTCGCCGCCGGCGCCAATGTCGTGCAGCTCGACGAGCCGTGGATGCAGGCGTTTCCCGAGGAGGCGCGCGCCTTCGCACTGCCGGCCATCGCCCGCGCACTCGACGGCGCCACCGGCACGACGGCCATCCACCTTTGCTTCGGCTACGCCAATTCCGTCAAGGACAAGCCCTCGGGCTATTCCTTTCTGCCGGAATTGAACGGCGCGGCCGCACAGCAGATATCGATCGAGGCGGCACAGCCTGATCTCGACCTCTCCGTCCTGGAGAGGTTGCCGGCCAAGCAGGTGATAGTCGGCGTCATCTCCATGAACAACGAGGTGGCGGAAACGCCGAACCTCGTCGCCGATCGCGTGCGGGTCGCGCTAAAGCACATTCCGGCCGAGCGACTCGTCGTCGCCCCCGATTGCGGCATGAAGTACATCTCGCGTGCGGCAGCGGCAGCCAAGCTGACCGCCATGGTGCAGGGCACCGAGACGGTCCGCCGCGAGCTGCGCGCGCAGCGCTGAGACCTACCGTGCCAGCGGTTTGTACTTGATGCGGTGCGGGTTGGCTGCGTCGGCGCCGAGGCGGCGGACGCGATCGGCCTCGTAATCCTGGTAGTTCCCCTCGAACCACACCACCGCGCTGTTGCCCTCGAAGGCCAGCATGTGCGTGGCGATGCGGTCGAGGAACCAGCGGTCGTGGCTGACGACGAAGGCCGAGCCGGGAAACTCCAGCAGTGCTTCCTCGAGCGCGCGCAGCGTATCGACGTCGAGGTCGTTGGTCGGTTCGTCGAGCATCAGCACGTTGGCGCCGGCCTTGAGCACCTTGGCGAGATGCACGCGGTTGCGCTCTCCACCCGAGAGCTGGCCGACCTTCTTCTGCTGGTCGCCGCCCTTGAAGTTGAAGCCGCCGACCCAGGCGCGTGACGGCACCTCGCGCTTGCCGACATGGATGATGTCGGCACCTTCGGAGATTTCCTCCCAGACGGTCTTGTCCGATCCCAGAGATTCGCGGCTCTGGTCGACATAGCCGAGCTTCACCGTGTCGCCGAGGCGGATGCTGCCACCGTCAGGCGCGTCCTGCCCGGTGATGAGGCGGACCAGCGTCGTCTTGCCAGCGCCGTTGGGGCCAACGATGCCGACGATGGCGCCGGCCGGAACGCGGAACGACAGATCGTCGATCAGCAGCCGGTCGCCGTATCCCTTGGCAACATGCGTCGCCTCGATGACGAGGTCGCCCAGGCGCGGGCCGGGCGGGATGGCGATCTGCCGCTCCTCGGGCGCCATGTCGGCACTGTCGGCGACCAGCTTCTCGAAGGCGGCGACGCGGGCGCGGCTCTTGGCCTGGCGCGCGCGCGGGCTTTGCCGCACCCACTCCAGCTCCTGGCGGATGGTGCGCTGGCGGGCATCCTCGCGCCGCTGCTCCTGGTCCAGCCGCTTTTCCTTCGCTTCCAGCCAGGCGGTGTAATTGCCCTCGAACGGGATGCCGCGACCGCGATCGAGTTCGAGAATCCAGCCGGCGACATTGTCGAGGAAATAGCGGTCATGCGTGACGGCCACGACGGTGCCGGGGTACTCGGCGAGAAAGCGCTCCAGCCAGGCCACCGATTCGGCGTCGAGATGGTTGGTCGGCTCGTCGAGCAGCAGCATGTCGGGGCGCGACAGCAGCAGCCGGCACAGCGCGACGCGCCGGCGCTCGCCGCCTGACAGCTTGCTCACGTCGGCGTCGCCCGGAGGACAGCGCAGCGCATCCATGGCAATCTCGACATGTCGGTCGAGATCCCAGGCGTCGGCGGCGTCGATCTGCGACTGCAACTCGCCCTGCTCCTCGATCAGCGCGTTCATCTCGTCGTCGGCGAGGTCCTCGCCGAAACGCGCGCTGACCTCGTTGAACCGGTCGACCAGCGCGCGCGTCGCCGCAACGCCCTCCATGACGTTGGACAGCACGTCCTTTTCGGGATCTAGTGCCGGCTCCTGGTGCAGGAAGCCGATCTTGACCCCCTCGGCCGGCCATGCCTCGCCCTGAAATTCGCGGTCGATGCCGGCCATGATGCGCAACAGCGTCGACTTGCCGGCACCGTTGAGGCCGAGCACGCCGATCTTCGCTCCCGGCAGGAAGGACAGCCAGATGTCCTCCAGGACCTTGCGGCCGCCGGGGAAGACCTTGGTCAGGCCCTTCATCACGTAGACGTACTGGTAGGAGGCCATGTGGCCGCTCGCTCGGTTGGCGCGGGGATGGCTGGGCGGGAGACCGCCTCAGACTGGTCGCGGTTGTAGCGGGCGCGGACGCGGCCCGCAACGCTCAGTCGGCGGGGTGCTCGACGAGGCGGGCGAGCCGCTCCTCCTCCCCGGCGTCGAGGGCGGCTACCGGCGCCGGCGTGCGCCTGGGGCGCAGCCAGAGCAGGATTCCGGCGGTACCGAGCGCCAGCACCGCGGGGGGCGCCAGCCAGAGCGCCCAAGTGGCGGCGGTGAAAGGCGGATCGAGCAGCACGAAATCGCCGTAGCGGGCCCGGAACCATTCGCGCACGGCTGCGTCGCCCTCGCCCGCGGCGATGCGCTCGCGCACTAGGCGGCGCATGTCGGCCGCCAGCTCGGCGTTGGAATCGCCAATCGACTGGCCCTTGCAGACGACGCAGCGCAACTCGCGCATCAGCGCCTGGGCCCGCGCCTCCGCCACGTGATCGGCGAGCGAACGATCGGGCGCCGGTGGAATCGGCTGCGCCAAGGCAGGCGGCGCGGCGAGCAGCGCGCCCGCGAGCAGCGCCGCAGCACAAAGCAATGCCCCGGCACCTCCAATGTGTCCTCGTCCTGAGCCTGTCGAAGGACGAGGCTTCGCGCGGACCCCTTCCTTCGACAGGCTCAGGATGAGGTTCACGAAAAAGTCGAGCGACATGAACTTACGCCGTCGGCGCGGCTGCTTGCGCCACACGACGCCGTCGCGAGGGCGCGCCGACGCGCAGGCGGCGGTCGGCCAGCGAGGCGAGGCCGCCCAGCACCATCATCAGCGCGCCGGCCCAGAGCGCCGACACCATCGGACGGAAATGGACGCGCACCGTCCATGCCCCCTGCCCGTCCGGCTCGCCGAGCACGACGTAGAGGTCGCCGAGCGGCCGCGTACGGATCGCCGCCTCGGTCGTCGTCTGGTCGCCGGCGGTATGATAGTGGCGGCGCTCCGGCAACAGGGTCATTAGCGGGCGGCCGCCGACGGCAACGTCAAACTGGCCACGCGCGGCGGTGTAGTTGGGGCCCGCCACCTCGGCGACGCCGCGCAGCGCCACCGTGTAGCCGGCCACCGTCATCGACTCGCCGGCGCGCAAGGCGCCGACATGGCCGCGCTCCCACAACGACGACGCCGTCATGCCGACGATGGCGACGGCGAGGCCGAGATGGGCGAGAGCCATGCCCCATTCGCCCGCCGGCAGCGCGGCGAGGCGGCGGCCGAGTCCGGCGCCGCTGGCGCGCGCCATGCGCAACCGGCCGGCGAGTTCCGTAGCCACGCCGGCGGCCAGCCAGGCGGCCAGCGCAAGGCCGACCGCGCCCCACACCTTGTCGCCGACCGCGATCCACAGCGTCGCCACCGCCACCGCCCCGGCAATGCCGGCCGCCGCGCCGAGACGCCCGAGCGCGCCGCCGAGATCAGCCCGTTTCCAGGCCAGCAGCGGTCCGACCGCCACGGCCACGGCCAGCGGCACCATCAGCGGCACGAAGGTGCCGGCGAAGAATGGCGGCCCGACCGACACCCGTCCGCCGCCGACCACTTCCAGCGCCAAGGGATAGAGCGTGCCGACGAAGACCGTCGCGGCGCCGGTGCAAAGCAGCAGGTTGTTGAGAACCACCGCGCCCTCGCGGCTGACCGGCGCGAACAGCCCGCCCGGGCTAAGCTTCGGCGCGCGCCATGCATACAAAGCGAGGCTGCCGCCGATGGCGACCACCAGCATCAGGAGGATGAACAGGCCACGACCAGGATCGCTGGCGAAGGTGTGCACAGAAGTGAGCACGCCGGAGCGTACGAGGAAGGTGCCGAGCAACGACAGCGAGAAGCCGAGGATGGCCAGCAGCACGGTCCAGCTTTTCAGCGCGTCGCGTCGTTCGACGACGATGGCCGAATGGAGCAGCGCCGTCGCCACCAGCCACGGCATGAAAGAGGCGTTCTCGACCTGGTCCCAGTACCACCAGCCGCCCCAGCCGAGTTCGTAATAGGCCCACCAACTGCCCAGCGCGATGCCGGCGGTGAGGCAGACCCAGGCGGCGAGCGTCCAGGGCCGCACCCAGCGCGACCAGGCCGCGTCGATGCGCCCTTCCAGCAATGCGGCGACAGCGAAGGAGAAGACGATCGACAGCCCGACATAGCCGCCATAGAGCAGCGGCGGATGGAAGGCGAGGCCCGGATCCTGCAGCAACGGATTGAGCGACATGCCCTCGGCCGGCGCCGGAAAGGCGCGGGCGAACGGATTCGAGGTGGCGAGGATGAAGGCTAGAAAGGCCGCGCCGATCATCGCCTGCACCGCCAGCGTGCGCGCGGCCAAAGCCGGCGGCAGGTTGCGCCCGAAGCCCGCCACCGCCGCGCCAAACACGGCGAGGATCAGCACCCACAGCACGAGCGAGCCCTCGTGATTGCCCCAGACGGCGGAGACCCGGTAGAGCAGCGGCTGGGCGGAGTGGGAATTCTGCGCCACGACGGCGACGGAGAAATCGCCGGTGACGTAGGCATTGGTCAGCGCGGCGAAGGCCAGCGCCACCATGGCGAGCTGGGCATGCGCCGCCGGCCGCGCCAGCTCCATCAGGCGCGCCTCGCCCCAGGCCGCCCCGAGCAGCGGCACGGTCGCCTGCGCGCAGGCGACGCAAAGCGCGAGGATGAGGGCGAAGTGGCCCAGTTCCGCGATCATGGCCTTTTCATACAGCCCACAAGCCGGCTTGGGGAGTGGTGCCGTCAGGTCACCCCTGCGCTATCGTCACGCACCACGCAGATGCGGGCGAGGAGGAGGCGCATTGCTATTCATGGTGCAGATCACCGTCGCCCTGCCTGGCGACATGGCGCCGGAGAAGGTCGCCGACATCAACGCGCGCGAACTGAAGCGCGGCGGCGAGCTGATGGACGGAGGCAAGCTGCTGCGCATCTGGCGCATCGTCGGCAGGCGGGCCAATTTCAGCCTGTGGCAGGCCGAGACGCTGGAGGAGCTGCACGCCAACCTGTCGTCGCTACCGCTGCATCCGTGGATGGTGATCGAGGTGACGCCGCTGATCGAGCATCCCGCCGCCGCCTACAAGAAGGCGGAATGCAGGCTGCCAGCGCTGCCGTAATAGTCAGTCGTCGTTGGGCGCGATCTCCAGCAGGCGGCCGACCAGCGCGCGGGCGGTCTCGACCGTGCGCTGGCCAAGTTTGGGCAGCATGGCGTCCGTCAGCCGCGCCTTCGGGCCGGTGATGGCGATGGCGGCCAGGGCACGGCCCGCCGGGTTGAGCACCGGCGCGGCGACCGAGCGTACGCCCATCCGATACTCCTCGTCGTTGACCGCGTAGCCGCGCGACTTCGTCTGCCGCAGCTCGCGCAGCAGCCCCTCGACATTAGTGATCGTGCGTCCGGTATGGGCGCGCATCGTCGCCTCGCGATAGGCGCGGCGCAGTTCTTCTTCCGGCCGCTGCGACAGCAGCGCTTTGCCGACCGCGTTGGCGTGCGCGTCGAGATACTCGCCGGGCTGGCGGTCGAGGCGCGCGCTGCGCGCGGTGCCGATGCGCTCGCAAACCAGCGACTGGATGCCCTCGAGCGCGCCGAGATGCACCGATTCGTCGACCTCGTTGGCCAGCGTCACGAGGAACGGCCGGGCATGATGCGTCAGGCGCGCGATCATGCTGGTGCGATAGCCGAAGGGATGCAGGTGGAAGCCGGCCCAGTACTCGCGCGTGACGCGGTCTTTGTAGACGTAGCCGAGCTGGTTGAGGACCATCAGCAGCCGGTGGACAGTCGCCCGGTGCAGCTTCGTCTGGCGCGCGATCTCGACGACGGTCAGGCCGCGTTCGGTCGCGCCGAGATACTCCAGGATGGAGAAGGCACGCTCGAGGGACCGATTCTGATAGGTGGCCATGAGGACTGACGTTCCCGCCGAAGGTCTTGGCGCCTCCGGAAGCCATCATGCCCACTCCGTGAGCGAAGTCCAATAGTGATCGGGTGAACACCGAGAGGGTCAGGTGGCCGGAACGGGTATCGTCTCCAGCCGGGCCATGGTTGAGGCGATGGCCGCGCGCGGCACGTTGCGGGCTATGACGACGAGGCGCGTGCGGCGGTCGTCGCCCGGCCAGGCATCGAGTTCCACCGGCGGATGGAGCACGTGCTGGACGGCATGCACCACCAGCGGCCGTGGCGCGCCGGCCACGTTGACGATGCCCTTGAGTCGCAGCAGGTCCGGCCCGCGCAGCAGGGCCACCAGTTCGAACCACGCTTCGAAGGCGGCGCGCTCGACCGGCCGGTCGAGGGCGAAGGCGTGGGTGACGATGCCGTCGTCGTGGCTGTGGCCGTGCCCCTCGTCGGCGCCCTCGCCGAGCCAGGCATCGAGGCGGGCGCGGCGGGCGTCGTCCCACAGGCCGAGGCCGAACAGCAGCGCCGGGTCGATTTCCCCCTGTCTCGCCGTCACCACCCGGGCCCCGGGATTGAGCGAGGCTAGCCGCGTCGTCAGCGCCGCCACCGTCGCGGGGCTGGCGAGGTCGGTCTTGGTCAGGACGAGGCGGTCGGCCAGCGCCGCCTGCTTCACCGCCTCGCGATGCCGGTCGAGCGAGCCCATGCCGGCCGCCGCGTCGACCGTCGCGACCACGCCATCGAGCCGGTAGTACGTCGCCACCAGCTCGTCGAGCATCAGCGTGTTCATAACCGGGCCAGGGTCGGCGAGGCCGGTCGTCTCCACCAGCACGCGGGTGAAGGCCGGAATGGTCCGCCGCACGCGCAGCAGGTAAAGCTCGGTCAGGGTGCGCTGCAGGTCGCCGCGCAGCGAGCAGCACAGGCAGCCCGAGGCGAGCAGCGTGACGTTCTCGCGCGCCGTCACCACCAGATCGTGGTCGAGGCCGATCTCGCCCAGCTCGTTGACGATGACGACGGTGTTCGCCGCCGCCTTCTGGCGCAGCAGGTGGTTGACCAGCGTCGTCTTGCCGCTGCCGAAGAAGCCGGTCACGAGCCCCACCGGCAGCCGCTCGGCCGGCGGCGGGGCGTCCCATTCGCCCATACGCATCCTCCCTTCCCGGCCCGTCGGCCAGGGCGCGCGTCTTGACTTCGCGCGCGCGGACGCCGTTATAACACCAGCCCTGTCCGCAGGCCCAAGGAGTTGCCGCCATGGCCGAGCCAAACCGGCCCGCTTCGCCGCTGTTCGCCCCCCGCGAGAGCATCGCCCAGGTCGAGGAGGGCGCCGTGCTGGCGCCCAAATTCGATGTCGACGGCCTGATGCCGGCCGTGACGACCGACCACGCCAGCGGCGAGCTGATGATGGTCGGCTACATGAACGCCGCGGCGCTGGAGGCGACCATCCGCACCGGCGAGGCCCATTACTGGAGCCGTTCGCGCAAGGCGCTGTGGCACAAGGGCGCGACCAGCGGTTTCGTGCAGCACGTCGTCGAGCTGCGCGTCGACGACGATCAGGATTGCGTCTGGCTGCGCGTACGCGTCGATGGTGGGGCAAGCTGCCATGTCGGCTACCGCTCCTGTTTCTACCGCGCGGTGCCAACAGGACCCGCGGTGGCGGCCACGCCCGTGCCGCTGGCCTTCACCGACACCGAGAAGGTGTTCGATCCGGAGCTGGTCTACGGCGACGCCCCCAACCCGACCAGGCTATAATAGGTAACCCCGCCGCCGATTGTCAGGCGATACCCGTCCTGCGACAGTGCGACGACGGCCGCAGAGCCTGGGAGACTGACGCCGGGGACGGAGCCACGCCATGACCGAGGCCACGACATACAAATCCGAAGTTCGCGACGGCATGCGTGTCGACTGGGACGTGCCAGTGGCGATGGACGACGGCCTAGTGCTGCGCGCCGATGTCTACCTGCCGATCGGCCCCGGCCGATATCCGGTGCTGATGACCTACGGCCCCTACGCCAAGTGGCTGTCCTGGCAGGACGGCTACAAGACCGTGTGGGAGCTGTTCTCGAAGGACCATCCCGAAGCCATCTCGGGTTCGACCAACAAGTACCAGACCTGGGAGACGGTCGATCCCGAGCATTGGGTGCCCGACGGCTACGTTGTGGTGCGGATCGATTCGCGCGGTGCCGGCCGCTCGCCCGGCTTCATCGACCATTATTCGCCGCGCGAGACGCAGGACTATGCCGCCTGCATCGAGTGGGCCGGCGTGCAGCCATGGTCCAACGGCAAGGTCGGCCTCAACGGCATTTCCTACTACGGCTCGAACCAGTGGCACGTCGCCTGCCTGCAGCCCAGACACCTCGCGGCGATGTGTATCTGGGAAGGTGCCGCCGACATGTACCGCGAGTTCTGCTACCACGGCGGTATCATGTGCACCTTCCTGCCGAACTGGTTAGACATGCAGATCAAGACGATTCAGCATGGTCTCGGCACGCGCGGATACAAGAGCAACATCCTCTCGGGGGAGCTGGTGTCGGGACCGCCGACCCTGCCGGAGGCCGCGCTGGCGAAGAACCGACAGGACATAGAGAAGGACATCCTCGCCCATCCGCTAGACGACGAATGGCACCGCGACCGCTCGCCCGACTGGTCGAAGGTGAAGACGCCCTTCCTGTCGACGGCGAGCTGGGCCGGCCAGGGCCTGCATCCGCGCGGCAACTACGAAGGTTACGTGCGCGCGGCGGCAAAGGAAAAGTGGCTCGAGATCCACGGCCTCGAGCACTGGACGGAGTTCTACACCCCCTATGGACGCGAGCTGCAGAAGCAGTTCTTCGCCCATTACCTCAAGGGCGAGAAGAACGGCTGGAACCGCAAACCGCGCGTGATGGTGAAGACGCGCCATGTCGGCGAGCGCTTCGAGCCGCGCACGGAGAAGGAATGGCCGCTGCCGCAGACGAAATGGACGAAGCTCTTACTCGATCCCGCCCATATGTCTCTTGGCGGCAAGGGGCCGGCGAAGAAGACGACCATCACCTATGACGGCCTCGGCGACGGCGTGACCTTCTTCCTGCCGCCGGCCGATGAGGAAACCGAGATCCTAGGCCCCATCTCGGCCAAGCTGTTCGTATCGTCGGAGACGCCCGACGCCGACCTCTTCCTCGTCGTCCGCCTGTTCACGGGAGACATGAAGGAAGTGACCTTCCAGGGCACAGTCGACCCGCATACGCCGATCGCCCAGGGCTGGCTGCGTGCCTCACAGCGCAAGCTCGACAAGAAGCTGTCTAAGCCGTACTGGCCGTATCATACCCACGACGAGAAGCAGCCGCTGACGCCCGGCCGTGTCTATGAGTGCGATGTCGAAATCTGGCCGACCGGCATCGTCGTGCCGCGTGGTTACCGCATCGCGCTCAGCGTGCGTGGCAAGGATTACGTCTATCCGGGCGAGGGACTGCGCCTGTCGAACATGAAAAACGAGATGACGGGTTGCGGGCCCTTCCTGCACGACAATCCCAGGGATCGGCCGGCGCGCGTCTTCGGCGGCCGCGTGACCCTGCATGCCGGCCCCAACCATCCGTCGTACCTGATGCTGCCGGTTATCCCAGGGAAGAAGCGCGGCAATAAGCGATGAGTCTGGAGCGGCGATGACCCCTCCCGATACCGGCGGCCCAACGCGCTCGCCCGGCGCTGCCGATATCGTGGGGCGGGCGCGCAGCCTCGCGCCGGCGATCTCCGCGGCGGCGCCGCGCATCGATGCCGCGCGCGAATTGCCGGCCGATTTGCTCGATGCCCTGCACGCAGCCGGCCTGTTACGCCTGTTGCTGCCGCGCGCGCTGGGCGGCGAGGAACTGCATCCGGCCACGCTGTTCGCGGTGATGGAGATTGTGGCCGCCGCCGACGCCAGCGTTGCCTGGTGCCTCGCCCAGGCTTCGGGCTGCTCGATGGCATCAGCCTATCTCGCCCCCGCTGCCGCACGACGAATCTTCGGCGATCCGCGCGCGGTCCTTGCCTGGGGTCCGGGGCGCGGCGAGGCGATTCCCGTCGAGGGCGGCTATCGCGTCACCGGCGTATGGAACTTCGCCAGCGGCGGCCGGCACGCGACATGGTTCGGCGGGCGCTGCCGGATCGTCACGCCGGACGGGCCGCCGCGCGAACGGACCCTGCTGTTCCCGCGTGCCGATGTGACGCTGACCGATGTGTGGGACGTCATCGGCCTGCGCGGCACCGGCAGCGACCGCTACGCCGTCACCGACCTGTTCGTGCCTGAAGCGCATGGGTTCTCCCCGGACTACACGCTCGTGCCGGAGTCCGACACGCCCCGTTATGCCGAGGGCACGCTCTACCGCCTGCCGGCGCAGAGCGTCTATGGCTGCGGCTTCGCCGGCATCGCGCTGGGCATCGCACGCGGGGCGATGGACGCCTTCGCCACGCTGGCACGCGAGAAATCGCCGCGTGGCGGCGCGCCGACGCTGCGCGAGGACGGCGTGGCCCAGTTCGATTTCGGCCGCGCCGCGACACGCATCGCCGCTGCCCGCGCCTATGTGCTGGAAAGCGCGCACCGGCTCTGGGACGACGTGGCGCGCAACGACGCCTTCACGATCGACCACCGCATGACTATCCGCATGGCCGTGACGCATGCGATCCACGAGGCGAAGGACGCCACCGGCGCCGTCTACCACCACGCCGGCACCACTTCCGTCTTCGCCAGCCAGCCTTTCGAACGGCGCCTGCGTGACGCCAACACCGTCACACAGCAATTGCAGGGCCGCCTCGCCTTTTTCCAGCTCATCGGCCAGCATCTTCTGGGCCTCGAACCGGATGCGCGGCTGGTCTAACCACTGGCGGACGCCACGGGAACGAAGCTGTCGCCTTCGAGAACCGCCAGCACGCCGGTGTGGATGTCGAAGCGGAAGCCGTGCAGGGCCAGTCCGCCGGATATGACCGCTTCGGCGATCCACGGGAAGCTCATCAGGTTGGCAAGCGTCAGGCGCACCACCCCATTCTCGTAAAAGGTGAGCGGATCGGCCGAGTCGGGTCCGGATGGCTGCGCGCGGAGCACCGGCTCGGCGATCTTCATCCACGGTTTGACGAAGTCGCGCGCACCCTGCGGAGCCCCTTCGACCATCGCCCGGATGCCGCCGCACTGCGCATGCCCCAGTACGACGATGCGCGCGACCTTGAGCACGCGCACGCCATATTCCAGCGCCGCGCTGGTGCCGTGATAGCCCGCATCCGGCTGGTAGCGCGGCACGAGACCGGCAACGTTGCGCACCGAGAACAATTCGCCAGGCACCGCGCCAAACACCGTCGCCGGATCGACGCGCGAGTCCGAGCAGGCGATCACCAGCGTCTCGGGCGTCTGCCCGCGCCGCGCCATCGCCTCGTAGCGGCTGCGCTCCTCCGGCCAGACGCTGGCACGAAACTGGCGATAACCTTCTAGCAAACGATCCATGCTTCCCCTGCCCACTACGGCGTACCGGGACGCGACTCATACGAACGCGGCACCCATGTCCAGTCCCAACAACGCACGGCCGTATATTTCCAGCGTTCCGGGCAGTTCGAGGAAGGCATGCATTGCGGCCGCGCCGGTATCCACGGCGGCGCGCTGCATGATGTTGCCCAGCGCGATGGCGGAGGCGCCCGACAGCGAGTGCAGCCGCGCCGACACCGCCGAGCATTCGCCGACCGCCCAGGCACAATAGACACGCTGGCGGGCGCGCAGCGCCAGCGGCATGGGTGTTCCGGTGACGATGTGGCGGTCTAGATCAGCGGTGGCGCGCTCGAGGACCAGGCGTGCCGCGCCGAGCCGCATTCGAGTTTCGGCGAGAGCCATGTGATACGCCGCCTGGTCGACCGGGCGAACGCCGTCGACGGCGCCCGGGCCACGGCCGGGCAGGCGCGACGCGAAGGCCTGCCGACGATGCGATCGTACCACACAACCCAGTTGGAGAAACGGCGAATGACCGGCCGGGTTCTGTTCCGCAGGCGCAAGAGTGGCCGGTTGCCGACGCGGGCGGACCTGCGCGAGACTGCCAAAAGTATCCACAGGGGGCCGTCGGCCACCGAGGGTGCTGGTTCGCGTGAGGAAAGCATGGCCACAAAACTCGGTATAGGCGATGCGTTCCCCTCCATGACGCTGAAACTCGTCGGAGGCGGAACGCTCAACCTGCCGCAGGGCCTCGATGCCCGATACAAGGTGATCCTGTTCTACCGTGGACACTGGTGACCCTATTGTCGCCGTCAGTTGGGCGGCTTCGCATCGAGCAAGGCAGAATTCGACAAATTGAACGTGAAGGTCGTCGCAGCCAGCGTCGACCAGCTCGACAAGGCCCAGGAAGTGGCCAACGAGCTGAACTTCCCGGTCGGCTATGGTGTCACGCGTGACATTGCCGACCGACTCGGATCGTGGTGGGAGGAACGGCGGCAGATCATCCAGCCGTCGGAGTTCATCCTCAACGCCGAGAACAAGGTGATGGCGAGCAGCTACAGCGACGGGCCGCTCGGCCGCATCGACGCGCGCGACGTGGTTCGGATGGTCAACTTTTACCAGTCGCAGAAGAAGTAGGCGTCACTGGCACGACACCCGGCGCCAGCGGCTCCGGGTGTCGCTTTTCGGCCCGTCATTCGCCGTCGCGGCGGGCCTTTTCCGACGACAAGTAGTCGCCCTGATCGGCGATGTTGTAGACGCCAGGCCGCGCGCGCTCGATCGCCAGCAGCGCCGCCTGCGCCGCCGCATCGACATGCACGCGCGCCGGCCCGCCCTACCGCTCCGCGCTGCCGGTGCCCGGGCCATAGAACATGCCATAGCGCAGCGCTATACCCTCGAGCGGCGCCACCTCCAGGACTTGCCTCTCCAGCGCCAGCACCCCTTAGAGCGTGACCGAGGCGGCCTTACCGCGTCGAGCGCGTCGTCCTCGCCGTGCGGCTCGGGGCCGGGCGCATACAGCCAGGCGATACTCTGGTCGATCAGGCGGCGCGCGCCGGCCGCCCGCGCCGCGGCGACGAGGTTGCGCGTGCCATCGACACGGATGCGGGCATTGCGCACCAGCCCTTCCTCCATCAGCGCCGGATCGAGGCCATAGGGCAGGTCCGTGAGCTGGTGGATGACGATTTCCGGCCGCGCCGCCGTCATCGCGGCGGCGAGAGCCGCCTCGTCGAAGACGTCGACCTGCACGGCCTCGATTCCCAGCGCCGCCAGCGACTCTATGCGCGCCGCCGATCGCGTGCTGCCGACCACCCGGTAGCCGGCCTCCACGGGCAGTGGCGCTAGCCGCCGGCCGACCGCGCCGCCGGCCCCGGCGAGGAACACAGTGCAAGGCATGCCTTCTCCCCTTTCTTCCCCGGAGGATCCTCGCCCGCGGATACCTTGCCGTCCAACACCGTTCCGTCCCGGTCGGGATGATGGCGTTACACCCATGACAGCAACCGCCGGCGCAGCGCAGGCATGTCGGGCGCGATGAGGGCGAGGCCGACGGGCAGCATCCACAACCCGGCGACCGGCAGGAAGCTGAACACCCCACCGACGATCAGCGGCAGGCCGGCCAGCGTCCGCACGCCGGCCGGGATTTGGCGGTCCGACCAGTGCACGGCGCGCCATATGACCGGCTTCGCGCGTCGCCACAGGAGCCGGGGCGACGCCCTAATACCGGCGATGCCGCCACGATCGTCGACCGGGGTCGCCACGGCCCGATGCTCCCGCTAGGCCGCGGCCGAGTCGTAGAGGAAGCCGATCTTCATCACCACCTGGTAGTGCGCTACCTTGCCATCCTCGGTATGGCCGCGCGTCTGGACGATTTCGAACCAGGCGAGATGCTTGAGCGTCTTCACCGCCGTGGCGATCGCGCCGGCAATGGCGTCCTCGACGGATTTGGTCGACGTGCCGACGATCTCTGTCACGGAATACACATTGTCCGACATGATAGGGCTCCCTGGGTATGGGCCATGCGCCATCAGACGAGGATCGCGTAAAGCACGGCGAACGCGACCACGATGCCAGTCAGAAAAATCAACAGGACGTATCGCATGCGCCCGGTATTGACCGCCCCGCGAGCCTGCAACGGAGTCAGGTGCGCTTCCGTATCGTTATACGAAGACATGAATGCTTCCCTCTGTTGTTGACGGGGTCTCGGGCGACAGGCGATAGCTCACGGTCGGCGCCGCGCCCGCGTCGTCGACCGCCCGGCCGATGTCGTCGGCGGTCACGACGCCGACGATCTCGTCGCCATCGACGACCGGTAAAAGCACGACGCCACGCGCGCGGCTGCGTCGTCTGAACGGCGGTATCCTGAGACACCAACTAAGGAGTCCCCGCTCCGGTTCATATTGCGGTCAGCCCCGGCCAGGAACGCGGCACGGCCGTCGTCCCGCTCCGTAGAGGAATTCGTACCGATATCGCCGAAGGGCCTGATATCGTCGTGGGGCCGGGCAGAAGCCGTCGAGAAATCGCCCCGGCGGCGGCCCCGGCGCGCTTTCCGTCGTCGCGCGGCCGACCGTGTCCACGATGAGGAACGTCACCGAACCATGGATGATGAGGCGTGCGATGGGTTCGGACAACAGCATGACCGAGGAAAAACTTGACGGCGCGGGCGGACAGATCTTCGTCCGTTCGTGGCGGCCATCCGGCACGCCGGGCGGCATCGTGGCCATCTGCCACGGCTTCAACTCGCACAGCGGCCAGTATCTGTGTGCCGCCGGGCGGTTCGCCGCCTACGGCTATGCCGTCTATGCGCTCGATCTGCGCGGGCGCGGCCGGTCGGATGGCGAACGCTTACAGGTCGAGGCCATCGCGCAGTACGTCGGCGACCCCGCATCGCTCATCGATATTGCCAAGGCGCGCGAACCCTGGCTTCCCGTGTTCCTGCTCTGGCACAGCGCCGGCGGCGTCATCTCCTGCACCTACGCGCTCGCAGATCAGGCCGGGCTGGCAGGCCTGATCTGCGAGAGCTTCGCCTTCAAGGTGCCGGCTCCCGACTTCGCCCTCGCGATCGTCAACGGCCTCAGCCGCATCGCGCCCCGCGTGCCTGCCCTGCGCCTGAAGAACAGGGATTTTTCGCGCTATCTGGCGGTGGTAAAGGCGCTGGACGACGACCCGCTCACCGCACGCTAGACCCAGCCCGCGATCACCTTGGCCGCCATGGTACGCGGCGACGAGCGCCTCAAGCGCAAATTTCCGCGCATCACCCTGCCGGTGCTCATCCTCCACGACACGCGGGACAAGGCGACGATGCCCGCCGGCAGCCAGGAATTATCGACCGCGCCGGCTCCAGCGACAAGACGCTGAAGCTCTATGACGGCCATTTCCACGACCTTCTCGCCGATCTCGGCAAGGAGACGGTCATGGCCGACATTGAGGGCTGGATCGCGGCGCGCCTGCCGGCGGCCTGAGCGGCCGGCAGCGAGCGCAGCCGCGATCGCGCCGTCGGTGCAAGGGAATGGTGGGCCCGGCAGGATTCGAACCTGCGACATGACCGTTATGAGCGGTCCGTTCTAACCCCTGAACTACAGGCCCCCATGGTCGTCGCCTTCCTATAGCACGGCAATTCGCCGGCCGTCGCCGCGGCACGGACGATTACGTCGCAGCGCCAACCGGGCTAGATTGCCGATTCATGACAAGCATCAGCGATGTGGCTGTCGAGGCCGCCTTCGAACAGCTCAAACGCGTCCGGCGCTTCGCCCGCCCCCCCCGGTCGAGGAGGTCGAGGCGCTGGCCGAGCGCATCCGCGTCGAGCTGATCCTCAACAAGTCTATCCGCCGCCCTGGCCGGCGCTTCTATCGCGACGTGCTCGACTACCTCGACGTGGTCGTCGACGAGCGCCACAGCGAACAGGGCACCAACCGCGAAAGCCTGCGCCACACCGTGATGGCCTATGTGCGCGGGATGATCGAGGACAAGGAGCCGGAGTAGGGGGCGTGGTAATGCCCCGCCCCCCCGCCCCTCAGTGGTCGAGGAAGCTGCGCAGTTTGCGCGAGCGGCTAGGGTGCTTGAGCTTGCGCAGCGCCTTGGCCTCGATCTGTCGTATGCGTTCGCGCGTCACCGAGAATTGCTGGCCGACTTCCTCCAGCGTGTGGTCGGTGTTCATGCCGATGCCGAAACGCATACGCAGCACGCGCTCCTCGCGCGGCGTCAGCGTCGCCAGCACGCGCGTCGTCGTCTCGCGCAGATTGGCCTGGATCGCCGCGTCGATCGGCAGGATGGCGTTCTTGTCCTCGATGAAGTCGCCGAGGTGGCTGTCCTCCTCGTCGCCGATCGGCGTTTCTAGCGAGATCGGTTCCTTGGCGATCTTGAGAACCTTGCGCACCTTCTCCAGCGGCATGTGCAGCTTGACCGCCAGCTCTTCCGGCGTCGGCTCGCGGCCGATCTCGTGCAGCATCTGGCGCGAGGTGCGCACCAGCTTGTTGATCGTCTCGATCATGTGCACGGGGATGCGGATGGTGCGCGCCTGGTCGGCGATCGAGCGGGTGATCGCCTGGCGGATCCACCACGTCGCGTAGGTCGAGAACTTGTAACCCCGGCGGTACTCGAACTTGTCGACCGCTTTCATCAGCCCGATGTTGCCTTCCTGGATCAGGTCGAGGAACTGCAGGCCGCGGTTGGTGTATTTCTTGGCGATGGAAATGACGAGGCGGAGGTTGGCCTCCACCATCTCCTTCTTGGCGACGGCCGCTTCCTTCTCGCCCTGCTGCACCGTCTGCACGATGCGCCGTAAATCCGGCATGGGCAGGCCGACGCGCGCGGCGATCTCGTAGATCTCGGCGCGGATGGCCTTCACGTCGGCTGGCCGCGCATCGCCGAACTTCTTCCAGCCGGCACCCTTTAGGCGGGCGACGCGCGACAGCCAGCGCGGGTCAAGCTCGTAGCCGAGATACTGCTCGAGGAACTGCTCGCGGCGCACGCCGCAATCCAGCGCCAGGCGCAGCAGACGGCCCTCGAACTGGGTCAGGCGGCGGTTGATGCCGTACAGCTCGTCGACCAACGCCTCGATGCGGCCGTTGTTGAGCCGCACCTTATCCATCAGCTCGATCAGGTAGCGGTGCAGCTTGACGTGGCGCTTCTCCTGCGCCGGCGTCAGCCGGTCGGCCTTCTTGCGCAGGCCGGCCATCTCCTGGTCCTGCAGCCGACGCAGCCGCTTGTAGGTCCTGGCGATCTCGTCGAACAGGCCGAGCACTTCGGGCTTGAGGCGCTCCTCCATCGCGGCGAGCGAGAGGTTGGCCTCCTCGTCGTCCTCGACGGCCTCCTCGCCCTCGGGCGTCTCTACCTTCTCTTCTTCCGCCTCGGCGGGGGCCGCGCCCGGCGCCGGCGGCGGCGCGTTGCCGTCGCCTTCGGGACCGCCGCCATAGGTGGCGTCGAGGTCGATGACGTCGCGCAGCAGGATGCGCTCGTCTTCCAGCGCCTCGCGCCAGGCGATGATGGCGCGGATGGTCAGCGGCGATTCGCAGATCGAGCCGATCATCTTCTCGCGCCCGGCCTCGATGCGCTTGGCGATGGCGATTTCGCCCTCGCGCGACAGCAGCTCGACCGAGCCCATCTCGCGCAGGTACATGCGCACGGGGTCGTCGGTGCGGCCGATATCCTCGTCGGCGGCGGCGGTCTGGGCGACCGGCTCCGGCGTCGGCGCCGCCCCCTCGTCGTCGGCGGCAGCGGCAGCGGCCGGCGCCGTGGCGGCGCCTTCGGGTGCCTCGCCTTCCTCGGCCTCGACGACGTTGATGCCCATCTCGTTGAGCTGGGCGAGGATGTCCTCGATCTGCTCGGACGACACCTGATCGGAGGGCAGCGCGGCGTTGAGTTCGTCGTAGGTGATGTAGCCGCGTTCCTTGCCGCGGACGATCATCTTCTTGACCGCCTGCACGGCCCCATCCATCAGCGGGCCGTCGACCGGCTCCTCGCGTTCTTCGTCGGCTTCCGCCACCGCTGCTGGCTGCTTGGTCGCCATGTGTACTCCCCGAATCCCTCGCGCGCCCGCCGGCCCTACGGACTAGCCATCGCCCGTGCCGACCTCGTCCCGCATCCTGGCGGCGTAGCGCTCGCCCGATACGTCGCCGTCGTTCGCCGTTAACGCCGTGAGGGCCTCTGAGTGGCGAGCGGCTGCTCTACCGGCCCGCCCGATGTAATTCAACATGTCGTTCAACGCCTCCGCTGTCGGACCGGGATCGCCGCCCGGCCTGACGAAAGACGCGGTCTTGTAGAACCGTTCAGTACGAATTTCAGTTAGCGGCTCGCCAAAGCCGTGTTCCATGAGATGGCGTTCCATCCTTGCCACGTCAAGCTGCGGCGACAAGACCGCGATGTGTAGGATTTGACGCAACATTCTGTCAAGAATTTGGCTCTCCAGACGGATTTCCGCCAATGCCTCGTGGTGGCTGTCGACAAGGGCCGGGTGGTTGACCAGCAGGGCGATCAGGATGCGCTCCGCCTGCAGGCGCACGCCGTCGACGTCGCCCCGCGCTGCGAATGGCACGGCGCCCGGGCCTGCCCCCGGGCCGGCCGGGCCACGGCGCCCCCCCGGCCGCCACGGGCGCTGTTGCCACAGGCCGCGCGGCGGGCGGGCCGGAAAGGCTTCCTCGAACCGTTCGGCGAAGGCCGCCGCATACTGCTCGCGCACCGCCGGCTCGGTGACGGTGCGGGCCAGTTCGCCGAGGCGCTGGCGCAGCCCGGCGCGCCGCTCGGGCGTGTCCGTGGGCAGGGCGCCGAGTTCGGCCTGCCACAGCACCTCGACCAGCGGGCGCGGCCGGGCCAGGGCGGCGACCAGCGCCTGCGGGCCGCGGTGGGCGAGCAGGCTGTCGGGATCCTCGCCATCGGGCAGGGCGAGGAAGCGCAGCGACTTGCCAGGGACCAGCAAGGGCAGGGCCCGGCGCGCGGCGCGCTCGGCGGCCCGCGCGCCGGCGGCGTCGCCGTCGAAGCACAGCACCGGCTCGTCGACCAGCCGCCACAGCAGGCCGATCTGATCCTCCGTCAGGGCTGTGCCGAGCGGCGCCACCGCATGGGCGACACCGGCGCGGGCCAGCGCGATGACGTCGGTATAGCCCTCGACGACGAGGATGGCGCCGCACTCGCGCGAAGCCGCCCGCGCGGCGGCCAGATTGTAGAGCAGCCGGCCCTTGTGGAAGACCTCGCTGTCGGGCGAGTTGAGGTATTTGGGCTTGGCGTCGCCCAGCGTGCGCCCGCCGAAGGCGACGATGCGGCCACGGCGGTCGCCGATCGGGAAAATCACGCGATCGAAGAAATAGTCGCGCGGCGCGCCGCCATCCTCGCCGGCCTTGACCAGCCCGGCGGCGACCAGACGGTCGAGCGGGTAGCCGCGCCCCGCCATCGCCTGCACCAGCCGGCCGCGACCGTCCGGCGCATAGCCGATGCGGAAGCGTCGGCGCATGTCGGGCCCGATGCCGCGTCGTTCGAGATAGGCGCGCGCCGCCGCCCCGGCGGGGGTGGCGAGCTGTTCCTCGAACCAGGCGCAGGCGGCCTCGACGACGCTTTCGAGGTCGCGCCGTCCTTCCGCCTCGGCGGCCTCGCGCGGCGTCTCGCGCGCCAACTCCATGCCGGCTTCGCCGGCCAGCCGCTCGACCGCCTCGCGGAATGACAGCCCTTCCGACTGCATGACGAAGGCGAAGGCGTCGCCATGCGCGCCGCAGCCGAAGCAGTGGAAGAAGCCCTTGTCGTCGTTGACGGTGAAGGAGGGCGATTTTTCCTTGTGGAACGGACACAGGCCGGTGTGTTCGCGCCCGCGCCGCTCAAGCCGCACCCGCCGGCCCACGATGGCCGAAACGGACACGCGAGCACGCAGCTCGTCGAGGAACTGTTGCGGCAGGGCCATCGGGGGAACCTACATCAAGCCCGAGTCGCCGGCCGGCCGCCGCGTCTGTGGATGAAACGAAAGGCGGGGACGAAAGCGCCCGCCTAGCGCGCGTCCAGTGCGGTCTTCACGATGGCGCTGACGCCGGCGAAATCCATGCGGCCGGCATAGTCGGCGCGCAGCTGGGCCATGACCTTGCCCATATCGCGCAGGCCGGCGGCGGCGATCCGCGCGATGGTCTCGGCCACGGCGGCCTTGACCTGCCGGTCGTCCAGCGGTTCCGGAAGGAAGTGCTGGATGATCTCGATCTCGCGCCGCTCGCGGTCGGCCAGCTCCAGCCGTCCGCCCTGCTCGTAGAGCCCGATGGACTCGCGGCGCTGCTTCACCATGGTCTGCAGCATCGCCAGCACGTCGTCGTCGCCGATGGTCGCGTCCGGCCCGGCGCGGCCGCGCGCGGCGATGTCGCGGTCCTTGAGGGCGGCGAGAATGAGACGCAACGTGGAGACGGCCGGTGCGTCCTTCTCCTTGAGCGCCCGCTTGAGCGCCTCCGTGAAGGCCTCGCGCAACATGGGATAGCCTCGTGGTTTGGTGCGTTGGTTAGGACGGCATCGCCGGCTCGGCCCTCCCGGGCACCGACAACGACCCATGGCCGACGATAAGTGTCTGTTTTTTCTTGTTCTTTTCGTCCGAAGACCGCTTGACGCCGTGCACGGCAGCGCCTATGTAGGCGCCGCGCACCGCCCGCGCAAGGGTCCGGTCCCCGTCCGGCCCATCCGTGCGCCGGGACGGCGCTCCCGCGACCGGCCCGTCAGGACCGAGACCACATGCCCGCAGACGCCACCGACCTGCCGAGCGCCAAGAGCCTCGGGCAGCCCCGTTGGGCCACGGCCGCGCTGGTGCTGGCCGACGGATCGGTGTTCTGGGGCCGCGGCGCCGGCGCCACCGGTCAGGCCGTGGGCGAGGTCTGCTTCAACACCTCGATCACCGGCTACCAGGAAATCCTCACCGATCCCTCCTATGCCGGCCAGATCATCACCTTCACTTTCCCTCATATAGGAAACGTCGGCGCCAACGCCGAGGACGTCGAGACGATCACCCCGGCGGCGCGCGGCTGCGTGCTGCGCGCCGACATCACCCAGCCGTCGAACTGGCGCTCCTTGCGGCCGTTGTCCGACTGGCTGGCGGCGATGGATCTCATCGCCATCACCGGCGTCGACACGCGCCGGCTGACCCGCCGCATCCGCGACGGCGGCGCACCCAATGGCGTTGTCGTGCATTCGCCCGGTGCGCCGATCGACATCGACGCCGCGTTGCGGGCGGCCACGGCATGGCCGGGACTCGAGGGCATGGACCTCGCGCGCGGCGTATCCTGCATGCAGAGCTATGCCTGGGACGCGACGCGCTGGACGCTCGGCGCCGGCTACGGCCGCCAGGACAATCCGCGCTTCCACGTCGTCGCCGTCGATTTCGGCGCCAAGCAGAACATCCTGCGCTGCCTCGCCGATGCCGGCTGCCGCGTCACCGTGCTGCCGGCGACGGCGACGGCCGTGGATGTGCTGCGCCACCGGCCCGACGGCGTGTTCCTGTCGAACGGCCCGGGAGACCCGGCGGCGACGGGCGCATACGCCGTGCCGATGATCAGTGGCGTGCTTGACGCCGGCACGCCGCTGTTCGGCATCTGCCTCGGCCACCAGATGCTGGCGCTGGCGCTCGGCGCGCGCACCGAGAAGATGCATCACGGTCATCGCGGCGCGAACCATCCGGTGCAGGACCTCGCCACCGGCAAGGTCGAGATCACCAGCCAGAACCACGGCTTCCTCGTCGTCGAGGATTCGCTGCCGTCCGGCGTACGCGTCAGCCACCGCTCGCTGTTCGACGGCTCGGTCGAGGGGCTCGCAGTCGACGGCAAGCCGGTGTTCTCGGTGCAGTACCACCCCGAGGCCTCGCCCGGCCCGCAGGACAGCCACTACCTCTTCCACCGCTTCGTCGACATGATGACCCCGGACGGCAAGAAAGACTGACCACATTGAACCACAGAGACACAGAGAGATCGCGCCCCAGATCGACGGGATGCCTTGACCGGGCAGGTTATCGGGCTCGCGATCGAGGTTCACCGCACACTCGGGCCCGGGGCTTCTCGAATCGGCATATCAGGAATGTCTGTGTCGGGAACTCGAAGTCGCCGGTCTCGCATTTTCGCGAGAACTCCCCTTGCCGGTCCGCTACAAGGGCACGGCCATCGACTGCGGCTACCGCCTCGACATCGTGGTCGCGATTCAGGTGGTTATGGAACTGAAGACAGTGGAGAAGTTGTTGCCGGTGCACGAGGCGCAGTTGCTCACCTACCTGCGCCTTGGTGGTTATACCCGCGGATTGTTGATCAATTTCAATACTGCCGTCCTGAAGGACGGCATCAAGCGGATGGTGCTCTGACGTGAACGGTCAGGCCTCTCTGTGTCTCTGTGTCTCTGTGGTTCAAGTGCGTGTTTCAATCGCCTGACAGGTCGCCTGATGCCGCGCCGTACAGACATCAAATCCATCCTTGTCATCGGAGCCGGGCCCATCGTCATCGGCCAGGCCTGCGAGTTCGACTATTCGGGTACGCAGGCGATCAAGGCGCTGAAAGACGAGGGCTACCGGGTCGTGCTGGTGAATTCGAACCCGGCGACGATCATGACCGACCCGTCCTTCGCCGACGCCACCTACATCGAGCCGATCACACCGGAGATCGTCACCCGCATCATCGAGAAGGAGCGGCCCGACGCCATCCTGCCGACGATGGGCGGCCAGACGGCGCTGAACACGGCGATGGCGCTGGCCCGCAACGGCACGCTGGAGCGCCTAGGCGTCGAGATGATCGGCGCCCGCGCCGAGGCCATCGACATGGCCGAGGACCGGCTGCTGTTCCGCCAGGCGATGGACCGCATCGGGCTGGAATCGCCCAGGAGCCAGCTGGTGACGAGCCCGGCCGAAGGGCGCAAGGCGCTGGAGCTTATCGGCCTGCCGGCGATCATCCGCCCGTCCTTCACGCTCGGTGGCACCGGCGGCGGCATAGCCTACAACCGCGACGAATTCTTCGACATCGTCGACCAGGGCCTCGCCGCCTCGCCGACCGGCGAGGTGCTTGTCGAGGAATCGGTGCTCGGATGGAAGGAATTCGAGATGGAGGTGGTCCGCGACAGAGCGGACAACTGTATCATCATCTGCTCCATCGAGAACGTCGACCCGATGGGCATCCACACCGGAGATTCGATCACCGTCGCGCCGGCGCTAACGCTGACCGACAAGGAATACCAGATCCTGCGCAACGCCTCGATCGCGGTGCTGCGCGAGATCGGCGTCGATACCGGCGGCTCGAACGTCCAGTTCGCCATCAATCCCGACAATGGCCGTCTCGTCGTCATCGAGATGAACCCTCGGGTCTCTCGCTCCTCGGCTCTGGCCTCGAAGGCGACCGGCTTCCCGATCGCCAAGATCGCCGCCAAGCTGGCGGTCGGCTACACGCTGGACGAGCTGAAGAACGATATCACAGGCGTCACACCGGCTTCCTTCGAGCCGACCATAGACTACGTCGTCACCAAGATCCCGCGCTTCGCCTTCGAGAAATTCCCCGGTACCGAGCCGACGCTGACGACGTCGATGAAATCGGTCGGCGAGGCGATGGCCATCGGCCGCACCTTCGCGGAAAGCCTGCAGAAGGCCCTGCGTTCGCTGGAGACGGGCATCGCCGGTCTCGACGAGATTGCCATTCCCGGCATGGCGGACGGCGCGCCGTTCGATCGCGACGCGGTGCGCGCCGCGCTGGCGCGCCCGACGCCGGACCGGCTGCGCACCATCGCCCAGGCAATGCGCCTAGGCGTGTCTATAGACGAGATCGCCGGGGTGACGCGCTGGGACCGCTGGTTCCTCGATCGCATCGCCGAAATCGTCGCCGCCGAGGCCGTCATCTGCACCGACGGCCTGCCGCGGGATGCCGACGCCTTCACCGCCGTGAAGGCGATGGGCTTTTCCGACACGAGGCTGGCGACCCTCACCGGCCTGCCCGAAAAAGACGTGGCGCGGGCGCGCCACGCGCTCGGCGTGCGCCCAGTCTACAAGCGTATCGACACCTGCGCTGCGGAATTCGCCAGCCAGACGCCATACATGTACTCGACCTACGAGGGCGGCGGCGGACCGGGCGAGGACGAGGCCGAGCCCTCAGACCGCCGCAAGGCGATCATCCTCGGCGGCGGGCCCAACCGTATCGGCCAGGGCATCGAGTTCGACTATTGCTGCGTCCATGCCGTCTTCGCGCTGGCAGAGGCCGGCTACGAGACCATCATGATCAACTGCAATCCAGAGACCGTGTCGACCGACTACGACACCGCGGACCGACTGTACTTCGAGCCGCTGACGACGGAAGACGTGCTGGAAATATGCCGCGTCGAGCAGAGCCGCGGCACGCTGGCCGGCGTCATCGTCCAGTTCGGCGGCCAGACGCCGCTGAAGCTCGCGCATGCGCTGGAGGAGGCGGGCGTGCCCATCCTAGGCACCCAGCCCGACGCCATCGACCTCGCCGAAGACCGCGAACGCTTCATGGATTTGCTGCCTAAGCTGGGCCTGCGCCAGCCGGCGAACGGCGTGGCGACGAGCGCCGCCGAGGCGGTGAAGGTGGCCGAGAGGCTGGGCTTCCCGCTGCTGATCCGGCCGTCCTATGTGCTCGGCGGACGCGGCATGGAGATCGTCCACGACATGGCCGGACTCGCCCGCTTCATCGACAAGGCGGTGGAGGTCTCGGGCAACGCGCCGGTGCTGCTCGACAGCTATCTGCAGGACGCGATCGAGGTCGATGTCGACGCGCTGGCCGACGGGCGCACGCCGAAGGCCGTCTACATCGCGGGCGTGATGGAGCATATCGAGGAAGCGGGCATCCACTCCGGCGACAGCGCCTGCACCCTGCCGCCGTATTCGCTCGGCCCGGACGTGGTGGCCGAGATCCGCCGCCAGACCGAGGCGCTGGCCGTGGCCCTCGAAGTCGTGGGGCTGATGAACGTGCAGTATGCGGTGAAGGACGGCGCGGTCTATCTCATCGAGGTTAACCCGCGCGCCTCACGCACCGTGCCGTTCGTCGCCAAGGCGACCGGCGTGCCGATCGCCAAGCTCGCCGCCCGGCTGATGGCCGGCGAGGCGCTGGCCGATGTTGGCCTCGCCGCCGGCAGCGACTATTCGAGCCGCACCAATGGCCAGATCGCCGTCAAGGAGGCGGTGTTCCCCTTCGCCCGCTTTCCCGGCGTCGACACCATCCTCGGGCCGGAGATGCGATCGACCGGTGAGGTGATGGGCCTAGACCGCGATTTCGGCCATGCCTTCGCCAAGTCGCAGCTCGGCGGCGGTACCCAGTTGCCGCAGGCCGGCACGGTGTTCATCTCGGTGCGCGACCGCGACAAGCCGGCCGCCGCCGGGCTCGCCCGCCGCCTCGTGGCGCTGGGCTTCGAGATCATCGCCACCAGCGGCACCGCCGCCGTGCTGGCGGCCGAGAGCATCCCGGTGCGCTCGGTGAACAAGGTGCTGGAGGGCCGCCCGCACATCGTCGACGAGATGAAGAACGGTGATGTGCAACTGGTCTTCAACACCACCGAGGGGGCCCAGTCGATCGGCGACAGCTATTCGCTGCGCCGTACGGCGCTGACCAGCCGCATTCCCTACTACACGACCCTGGCGGGCGCGCGGGCCGCCGTACTGGCCATCGAGGCCATGCGTGCCGGCGCTCTTGAAGTGGCTCCGCTGCAGTTCTATTTTAAACAGACGTTCTGACTCGGTCCGTCGGACGCCGGAAACGGTGTCCGCGCGGGTGTTATTTGTGCCTGCGACGCCCCAATCATGGGTACGTCGTCATCATTAGTGAATATGTGGCCATGGAAAAGATTCCCATGACGGCGGCAGGGCATGGCCGGTTGCAGGAAGAGTTGAAGCACCTGAAGTCGTTCGAACGGCCGGCGATAATTCAGGCGATCGCCGAGGCGCGCGAGCATGGCGACCTGTCCGAGAACGCCGAATACCACGCCGCGCGCGAGCGCCAGTCGTTCATCGAGGGCCGCATCGGCGAGCTGGAGGAAATCACCAAGCGCGCCGAGGTGATCGACACGACGAAGATCGGCGGCGACACGGTGCGCTTCGGCGCCATCGTGACCCTGGCCGACGATGACAACGACGAGAAGAGCGTATACCAGGTGGTCAGCGAATTCGAGGCCGACATCAAGGACGGGCGCATCTCCATCGTCTCGCCGCTGGGCCGCGCCCTGATCGGCAAGACCGCCGGCGATTCCGTCGAGGTCGAGACGCCGAACGGCACACGCTACTACGAAGTCGTGAAGGTCAAATACAAATAGGGCGCGGCCTGTTCTCTTGACCGGCCACCTTCACATCCACGAACATCCCTTCATGAATGTGAACCGGGACGTGAAGACGGCCGGGCGGACGCTAGCGCTGTTCGAGGCCTTCCGGCGCGCCCGCGCGCCGATGACCCTGACCCGGCTAGCCGCCGAGCTGGGCGCGCCGATCTCCTCCTGCCACGGGCTGGTGCGCACGCTGTCTGCACGCGGCTATCTCTACACCTCGGAGCGGACGCGAACGATCTACCCGACCAAGCGCCTGTTCGAGATCGTCGAGACCATCGCCCGTCACGACCCCATCCTCGAACGCGTCGGCCCCGTGCTGGCCGAACTGCGCGACGCCACCGGCGAGACGGTGCTGCTCGGCCGTCGCCAGGCCGACGCCGTGCTCTACCTCGATGTCGTCGAGGGCCGCCACACGGTGCGCTACTCCGCTCGTCCCGGCGACATCAAGCCGCTGCATTCCAGCGCCATTGGCAAGGCCCTGCTCGGCCGGCTGGATGCCGGCGAGCGCGCCGCGCTGTTCGCGCGCATGCCGCTCGCCCGCTACACGCCGGCGACCATTATAGACATCGGCGCGCTGGAAGCCGACCTCGCCACCGGCACGTCGCACGGCTGGTTCGCCACGCGCGGCGAGAACGTCGCCGATGTCATGGGCATGGCGGTGACGGCGGATGCCGGCGGCGAAGTGCTCGGCCTCGCCATCGCGGCACCTCTGGCGCGCGCCGAGGCCAACGAGGCGGCCTATGCCCATGCCCTGCTCGCGGCGCGCGATGCCATCGAGGCGCGCGGCGCCGGCGCGTGACCTCAGACCTTCGGCCTTGAAGGCAGCACCTTCTCCACCGCGCTCCAGTGGTCGTCGTGCAGCCACGAATCGACGAAGTGGCGTCGTTCCACGGCCGCCATCGCGGCGCGGCCGGCGCCACTGCGGTAGGCGTCGGCGAGCGCCTTGAAGCCGCGCATGGACTGCGGGTTCTGGCGCCGCAGCGGCGCGAGAAAATCCTCGATCGTCGCGGCGAAATCCTCGCTCTCGGTTGCGACACGGTCGAACAGGCCCATCGCCAGCCCATGAACGGCGTCGACCGACTCGCAACTCGTCAGCAGGCGCAGGGCACGGGCGCGGCCGACAAGTTGCAGCAGGTCGATGCCGCCGCCCCAGGCGGTCGACACACCGATGCGGCCCTGCACGAAGGCGATGGTCGCATGGCGCGCGGCGACACGGAAATCGCAGGCCACGGCCAGTTCCGCACCGCCACCCAGCGCGGCGCCGTTGAGCGCCGCGACGACCGGCACGGGAAAGTCGCGCACGGCGTCCAGCGCCGAGCGCGCGTCGCGCTCCATGCGCTCGGCCTCTGCCCTGCCTCGCACAAAGTCGAGTTCGCGCAGATCGCCGCCGGCGGCGAAGCTGCGCGATCCGGCGCCGGTCAGCACGGCGGCAACGAGCGTGCCGTCGCCGGCATGCTCGACGAAGGTCAGCCGGATGGCTTCGAGCAGCGCCAACCGCAGGGCGTTGTGTTTTTCGGGACGGTTGAGCGTCGCGTAGAGCACGCGGTCGCTCACATCGACCAGAAGCTCCGTGCCGACGAGGCCGCTCACCGCAGATTCGGGTTGAGCGTGTAGAGGCCGACCGCCTCGCCCTTCGCCAGCACATGAACGTCCATGGCCTTCATCACGTCCTTGCCGAAGAAGCGGCCGGACAGGCCGAGGCTCACCACATCGAGCGCGAAGACGGCGAAATGGTATTCGTGCAGCGCCTCGTCGTTCCACGGCGGCGCCGGCCCGTCATAGCCGCCGTAATCGCCGGCCATGTCTGGCATCGAGGCGAAGAAGCCGCCGAAATCGTTGATGCCGCGCAGGCCGATGGCGACGCGGCCATGCGGCTTGCCCCTGGCCGTGACGCCGTTCGATTCGGCGCCGCGCGCGATCTGCGTCGTGCCGGCGGGGATGTCGACGAGGATCCAGTGGTAGAAATCCATCCGCTTAATCGAGGCCGGGATGGTCTTGCCTTCCTTGTTGGCGTCGTCGAACACAGTCGGCACCGAGGCGTCGTACATGACGACTGCAAAGGATTTCGCCGTATTGGGCGCGCCCGACCAGCGCAGGGCCGGGCTGATATTGGGCCCGAAGGCGAAGGGTGCATCCTTGCCCGGCACGCCGAAGGCGTATTCGCCGGGAATGCGCCCACGCTCGGCGACGCCCTCGACCGTCACGGTGAGTTTCTGCATGGCCTCTCCTTCACGAACGGTTCTTGCCGTCAGCACGTCGCCGCGTCCTCGTTCATCTCGGCGGTGCGGTAAATGTAGTTGCCATCCATATATTTAACGAAGAAATCGTGGAATGACATCGGCTCGTAGCGCGGCGTCTCGCCAGGCCGGATGCAGGTCGGCATCGGCGTCGCCATCGTCTCGTCATTGGCGTTGTAGAAGAATGTCAGAGCGTAACGGCGTGCCCTCGGCGGCACCACGCGGTGCGGCGTGGCGATGAACCGGCCATTGGTCCATCGGTTGAGGAATTCGCCGGTGTTGACGACCATCGCGCCGCGCACCGGCTCGGCCTCGATCCAGCGCTTCGACGGCGCCATGACCTGCAGCCCCGGCACGTCCATCATCGGCAGGTAGGTGACGGAACTGTGGTCGGAGTGCGGAGCGAGCGAGAACTGGCCCTCCTCCGCCTGCGCCGGCGGGTAGTAGGCGCAGCGATTGTAGTATTCCGGCTGCGAGAACTTGTCGGCGAGCCAGTCGCCGGGCAGTTCCAGCGCGCGGGCGTATCCCGGCAGCATGCGGCGCGCCAGAACGGCCATGGCCTCCTGGTAGGCGATGATCGTCGGGCGGAACTGCGGCAGCTCCGCCGGCCATTTGTTGAGGCCGCGATGGCGGATGTTGGCCTTGACCCTGGGATCGTCGGGCGTGCGCTCGCGCATGAACGCCCAAGCCTCATTGAGGTCTTTCTTCCTGTTGTCGGCAATGGTCGACCAGCGCAGCACCGTCGCCTTGGTCGGGATGTAGCCGATGTGGTGGTAGTCCACCCGGTACCGCATCTTGGTTTCGAGCGGCAGGTCGAACAGCTCGGCCACGCGCTCGAAAGAGCGGTCGACCAGCACCTGGTCGACGCCATGATTGACGATACAGTAGAAGCCTAGACTCTCCTGGATGGCCCGCAGATCGACCGCCCAGCGCTCCAGCGCATCGACGTCGCCCGACAGGTAGGGGCCGACATCGATGACAGGAATGCGCTCGTCGGCGAGACAGCTCGCCACGTAACCGGACACGCGCGGCGCGCTGGTTGCGACGCTGGACATCCTGTCCTCCCCTGACGGCGCGCGCCTACTCGGCCGCGCGCGCCTCGAGCGTCTCGACTTCCGGTGGCACGAGGTCGCGCAGGTTCGGCATGACCTCCTTGGCCAGCATCTCCATGCTCGAGGTCCACTTCGACCACGGCTCGTAGACGTACTGTATCTGCAGCGCCGTGCCGAAGCCTCCGACATCGGCGTAGAGCTGGCGCAGCTTGCGGGTTACCGTGTCGGGGCTGCCAACGACGAAGATGTTGTCGCAGACGTATTCGGTCGTCAGCGCGTCGTCCGGCATCTCCGTATCGGTCTTGTAGAGGTCGAGGACGTTCAGAGAACGCAGCACATTGTGCATGTAACCGCTATAGGCACGCCCGATCGCGCCGCTGAGCACGTGCTCGCGCGCCTCCGCGTCGGTGCGGGCGACGTAGATCTCGCGCGCGATGCGCCACTGGCGGCGAGACACGGTGCGGCCGGAACGGCGCGCGCCCTCGCGCACGGCGTCCCAATGGGTGATCAGGTTGCGCGCCGGCAGGTAGTTGATCGACATCGGGATCCAGCCGCGCTCGCCGGCCGTAACCAGGGATTCGGAAGCCTTGTGCAGGCCGGCCACGGCGATCTGCGGGTGCGGCTTCTGGTAGGGCCGGATGTGATGGTAGAGCGGCACGTTCATCATAGGCTCCGGCACCTTGAACTGCCAGAACTTGCCGTTGTGGGTGAAGGGCTTGTCCTCGGTCCACAGCCGCAGGATGACGTCGATCGATTCGCGCATGCGCGCGCGGTGCTCGCCGTTCTTGTAGTCGATGTCCCAGAAATGGAAATCGGTCGGCGCGCCGCCGGCGCCGATGCCAAAATACAGCCGGCCGCGAGCGAGATGGTCGAGATAGGCGATGCGCGTGGCGACCAGCCGCGGATCGTGCATCGGCAGCAGCACCACGCCGGTGCCGAGCTTGATGTTCTGCGTCTTGGCCAGCACGGTGGCGATGAACAGGTCGGGCGCCGGCACCGGCTCCCACGGGATGGTGAAATGCTCGCCCATCCAGCCTTCACTGTAGCCCAGCTTGTCGCCTATGACGAAGGCCTCGACATCGCGGTGGTAGTTCGCCGTGATGTCGCCCTCGAGCGGGCGCAGCGGCATCGCGAACATGCCGAGTTCCATGGACCTTACTCCTGTGGACAGTGGACAGTGGGCAATGCCAGCCCGCGGCCGCTCAGCGGCACTGGGGCCATTTAGGCGGGCATGTCGGCGAAGTGTCAAGAAGGGTTCAAGTGCGTGAAACGCATTTCATAATGGCGAAATGTTGCCGGATGGCCGGGGCTGCCCTAATCTCCGCCGAGCACCATGGAACGGGCCGCCAGCGGGCACCGAGCGAGGCAGGAGACAGGACCCATGCTGATCGGCAAGGCCGGCGATCCGAAGTCGGCGATCGAGCATTCCGACGCCGCACACATCACCATCCGTGGCAAGGATCTCTGCCACGACCTGATGGGCAAGGTGTCCATCGCCGAGTTCTTCTACTTCCACCTCACCGGTCGCCAGCCGACCGCCGACCAGGCCTATTTCCTCGACATGCTGGTGGTGGCGCTGGCCGAGCACGGGCTGACGCCCAGCGTGCAGGCCGCACGCATGACACTGGCCGCCGCGCCCGAGGCGCTGCAGGCGGCGGTGGCGGCCGGCATCCTCGGCGTCGGCTCGGTCATTCTCGGAAGCGCAGAGCAATGTGCAAACTTGCTGACGGCCGCGCTCAAGCGGGTCGACGAGAAAGGCGAGACGCCCGAGGCGGCCGCGATGGCGCTGGCGCAGGAAATCCGCACGGCCCGCCGCACCATTCCCGGCTTCGGCCATCCGATCCACCACCCGGTAGACCCGCGCGCGGTGCGCGTGCTGGGGGCGGCCGATGAGCGCGGCGTCTCGGGCCGCCATGTGGCGATGCTGCGCGCCTTCCCGGCCGCCGTCGAGGCGGTGTGGAAGCGGCCTATGCCGATGAACCTGACCGCACCGATGGCGGCGGTGCTGCTCGATCTCGGCGTGCCGCGCGAGGCGGTGCGTGGCATTCCCATCGTCGCCCGCACCATCGGCCTTATCGGCCATCTCTACGAGGAAAGGCAGCGGCCGATCGGCTTCTACATGTCCCACTACGGTGCCCAGGCGATCGAATACGATGGCGGCTGACCTTTCCTCCGATCCCGACGCGATCTTCGAACCGGCGATCGAGTGTGCCGAGCCCGGTTCGCATGTCGCGGCCGATGATGCGCTCTGGCGCCGGCAGGCCGATTACCTGTTCGCCCACTCGCCTTTCTACCGCGCCAAATTCGCCGCCGCCGGGCTGCGTGGGCCGAAGGATATTGGCGGCCTCTCCGACCTCGCGCGCCTGCCGCTGACGCTCAAGGACGAGTTGAGAGCGAGCCAGCAGGACAGCCCGCCCATCGGCGCGCACTGCGCCGCGCCGCTCGACGACATCAAGCGCGTCTTCTCGACCAGCGGCACGACCGGCACGCCGTCCTACATCCCGCTGACCGCCGCCGACCGCGAACGCTGGCTGCGCACGTCGAGGCGCGCCTATACCGCCGCCGGCATAAGGCCACATCACCGCGTGCTGACGACCTACAATGCCGGCCCCTTCGTCGCCGGCCTCGTGCTCGACACGCTGCAATCCCTCGGCTGCGGTCTGATCCCCGTCGGCACCGGCAATACCGACCGCCTGGTCACCGCACTGTCGCGCCTGAAGCCGCATGTGACGATGGGCACGCCCTCGGCGCTGGTCTACATTGCCGAAGCGGCGCGCGAGCGCGGCGTCGATCCTGCGGCCTGCGGCCTCGCCGCGCTAGTGACGGGCGGCGAGCCGGGCGGCAGCGAGCCGGCGCTACGCCAGCGCATCGAGCAGGCCTTCGATGCAAGGCTCTGCGAGGTGCTGGGAGTCGGCGATGTCGGCATCACGCTGTGGGCCGAAGGGCCGGAGCAGGACGGCATGCATTTCTGCGCCTACGGAACCGTCCACGCCGAGCTGATCGACCCCGCGACCGGGCAGGTCATCGCGTTCGAGACGGGCGCCACCGGCGAGGTGGTCTACACCCATTTGCATCACGAGGCGGCGCCGCTGGTGCGCTTCCGCAGCCGCGACCACGTCGTCGTCACCGGCACCGGGCGCGTGCCTAGCGGGCGCACCGGCACGCGCATCCGCTGCATCGGCCGCACCGACGACATGATGATCGTACGCGGCGTCAACCTTTTCCCCAGCGCGGTGCGCGAAGTGGTGGCGCGTTTCGCGCCCGCCGTCACCGGTACCATCCTGATCCGCCCCTTAAAAACAGGGGTGCGGCAGGACCCGCCGCTGCCGCTGCAGGTGGAGGTGCCGGAAGGCACGACGCCAGCCACAGGTCTCGCCGAGGCCATCGAGAAGACGGTGCGCGACGTGCTGGTCGTCACCACGCGCGTCGAGTTCGTCGCCCCGGGCACCATTCCGGGCGGCGAGTACAAGACCCCCCTCGTCGACTTCTCCAGCGCCGCTGCCTGACGGGCCGCCGCTCGACCTTGACGGCACCGGAGACGCCTGAGCACAGTCGCGCCCGCCCGGCCCCCGCGAGGCCGCACGAGGGAAGGACAGCATGACGTCCGCGACGCAAGCCGACTGGCACGACGGCATCTTCGAGGTTCTGCAGCGCGGCGACATCCGCCATGTCGCCTATGTTCCCGATGCCGGCCACAAGCGGCTGATCGAGCGCTGCGAGGCCGACAACCGCATGCGCACCATCGTGCTGTCCACCGAGGAGGAGGGCGTGGCGGTGGCCGCCGGCGCCTGGCTCGGCGGCCAGCGGGCCGCGCTGCTCATGCAGTCGAGCGGCGTCGGCAACTGCATCAACATGCTGTCGCTGATCGCCACCTGCCGCTTCCCGCTGCTGACGCTGGTGACGATGCGCGGCGAGTGGGGCGAGTTCAACCCATGGCAGACCCATATGGGCGGTGCCACGCAGGGCGTGCTCGAACTGTCCGGCGTGCGCGTGTTCCGCGCCGACGCGCCGGAGGATGTCGCTCCGACGGTCGATGCGGCGCTGCGGCTGGCCTTCGACTCGTCCATGGGTACCGCCGTGCTGCTCGGCCAGCGGCTGATCGGCCGCAAGTCCTTCGTGGAGGAGTGAGCCCTTGACCGCCGCCAATCTTCTCGAGCGCCGCGCTGTCGTCGCCGCTCTCGTCTCCGACCGGCGCGACCTGCTGGTCGTCTCCGGCCTCGGCTCGACCACCTACGACCTCGCTGCCGCCGGCGACCATCCGCTGAACTTCTACCTGTGGGGCGCCATGGGAGGCGCCGTCGCGATGGCGCTGGGCATCGCCATGGCGCAGCCCGCGCGCCCGGTACTGTGCGTCACCGGCGACGGCGAAATGCTTATGGGCCTCGGCTCGCTCGCCACCATCGGCGTCATGCGGCCGGCGAACCTGTCGATCGCCGTGATCGACAACGAGTGCTACGCCGAGACCGGCATGCAGAAGACCGCGACGGCGCATGGCGTGGATCTGTCCGGCGTCGCCGCCGCCTGCGGCCTCGCGGTCGAGCCGGTCGCTGACATGGACGCGGTGATGCGCTTTGCCCGTCTCCTGCATTCCGGCGACGGACCGCGCTTCGCCACCGTCAAGGTCACGGCGGTGGAACCTCCTAAGGTGCTGCCGGCGCGCGACGGAGCGTATCTGCGGACCCGCTTCCGCGAAGCCCTGCTGGGCACGGCCCCCTGAAGACAAGGCACGGCCCCCTGAAGACACGAGGACATCGGACCATGGCTACGATCGGCATTCTCGGGCTTGGCCTGATCGGCGGTTTCGCAGCCGAGAAGTACCTTGCCGTCGGCCATCGCGTGCTCGCCGTGCGCCGACCCTCGACCGAGAAGCTGGCGGCGCAGGGCGGCGCGCTGGTGGCGACGCCGCGCGAACTGGCGGCGGCGTCTGACCTGCTCATCTCCGCGCTGCCGGGCGACGATGCCATCCGAGCCTCGATGTACGGGCCGGACGGCGTGGCGGCCGGCGCCCACAAGGACCTCGTCATCATCGAGATGAACACGACCTCGGTGGCGATGAAGGAAGAGGAGAGGGCGGCGATCGACAGGACGCCGGCCATCATCCTCGACGCGCCGATCAGCGGCACGCGACCGATCCTAGCCGTCGGGCGCGGCATCATCATGACCAGCGGCGACGAGGCCGCAGCCGAGCGCGTGCGGCCGCTGCTGGAACTGGTGGCGCCGAAGACGATGTATGTCGGCGCCTACGGCACCGGCATCAAGCTGAAGCTGACCATCAACTTCCTCGTCGCCGCCAATACAGTCGCGGTGGCCGAGGCGATGGCCTTCGGCCACGCCATGGGCCTCACCTCGCAGCAGATGATCGACACGGTCGGGCCGAGTGCCGGCGGCTCGATCATCTTCAACCTGCGCGCGCCGACGATCGCCGAGCGCAAATGGCAGCCCACCGCCGGCCCGTCGAAGCTGCTCTACAAGGACCTCGATATCATCGAGCGCCAGGCCGATTCTCTGGGCCTCTCCGCGCCCTTCCTGCGCGCCGCCAACAAGCTCTACCAGCAGACGGCCGCCACCGGCCGGCTGGAGGACGACGTCTCGGTCGTCTACGAGTTCCTGACGGCAGAGAAGAATTAGGCGCCGGGTACACGCGATACCTCCCCGCTCTTTTCACCCTGAGGAGCCACCCGAAGGGTGGCGTCTCGAATGGCGAGGGGCGCCGGCCCCGGCGTTATGGACCGCGCCTTGTCTTCCTCCACGGGCCTCGTCCTTCGAGACGCCCGCTGCGCGGGCTCCTCAGGATGAGGCCCTTGAGAGAATACGGGCCGCCGTCAGTGCGCGAACCGGTACAACCCGCCATCGACGCGGAAGACCTCGCCGGTGATGTAGCGCGCAACGGGCGAGGCGAGGAAGGCGACGAGCACCGCCAGATCCTCCGGTTCGCCGAAATAGCCCAGCGGCACTTCGCGTTTGATGAACGCCTCGCGCTCGGCCGGATCGGCGTGCAGGCGGCCGAGGATCTGCTCGCTGTTGATGCGTCCCGGCGCGATGCAGTTGACCGTTATGCCGTGCGGCCCGAAGTCTCGCGACAGGCCCTTGGACCACACATGCGTGGCGGCCTTTCCGGTCGAGGCCGCGTTGAGGCTCGTCAGCTCCATGCCGCCGGTGATGCTGACGATGCGGCCCCATTTGCGCGCCGCCATGCCCTTGATCAGTGGCACGGTCAGGCGACGGGCGGCGTGGAAGTTCAGAGTCATGCCGTTCTCCCACACCGCGTCGTCGGTGTCGTATTTCGCGGCGATCGACTGGCCGGCATTGTTGACCAGCACGTCGACGCGGCCGAATTTCGCCAGCGCCGCCTCGGCGATCTTCGCCGGCCCGTCGCGCGTCGTGAGATCGCCGACGATGACATGCGGCTGCTTGCCGCCGGCCGCCGCGACGGCGTCGGCAACTTCGTCCAGAAGGGTCTTGCGGCGGGCAACGGCGATGGTCTGCGCGCCCTCGCGCGCCAGCACCTCGACGATGCCGCGCCCGATACCAATCGAGGCGCCGGTGACGAGGCAGATGCGGTCGGCGATATTCAGGTCCATCCGTCGGTTCCTTCCCGGTGACGTTAGATGCCACTATAGCATAGCGGCTTGACGTGCCGCGCCCGGGGTGAACGCTATGCCGGCAGCGAAGGGATGCCAGCGATGATCGCCGTCATCTTCCAGGTGGTGCCGAAGCCGGGCCGGGCCGACGATTACTTCGATGCCGCAAGGCGCTGGCCGGCGAGGTGGCGAAGATCGACGGCTTCATCTCCGTAGAACGCTTCGCCAGCGTCACTAACCCGGGCAAGTTTCTGTCGCTGTCGCTGTGGCGCGATTAGGCGGCGGTCGAATGCTCGTATGCCCATGCCGGTCACCGCATCGCGCAGGCGCGCGGGCGCGACAACGTCTTCGCCGATTACCGCATCACCGTCGCGGCCGTGCTGCGCGACTACGGCATGGCGGCCGGCCGGCCCTGACGGCCTCATGGTTCGACAGGCTCACCATGAGGATTCTCCTCAAGGGGGCTCCTCGTCCTGAGCCTCCTCACCCTGAGGAGCCGCCGCAGGCGGCGTCTCGAAGGGCGAAGGACGAGACCGCCCCAGCCCGCCTCAGCATTCCCGCGAGGTATCGCCCGCGGCATGGGCCGCGAGGGCGTCGCCGAGGAACATGACGAAGGGCGCGCCGTAGCGGTCCTCGTAATCGTCGATGATCGCGCGCACCTCGTCGATGCTTTTGCCGTCCATTTCGAATAGCGGCACGACGTAGTCCCTGCCGTCCTCGCCGGTGACGCGCAGGCAGGCGGGTCGGTCGCGCATGGCGGCGACCTCCTCGGCGATGATGTAGCCGAAGCGACGCGTCTGGGCCCCGCTATTCACCACCGGCAGGATCAGGGCCGCGACCGCCACGGCAAACGCCAGCCTCCACATGTTCCGCTCCCCAAGCCGTGCGTTCGCCCCGGGGACCGACCGGGCAAACGCTGGCGGCCGGGCGGCGGCAGGACAATGTCAGCCCTGGCGGTCCTCGCGCTGAGCCGGCTCGTCGACCGGCACGCCGGCCTCGAACTTGCCGGTGCGGATGACCTGAAATGTGCTGACCGTGTTGACGTGCGGCACGCGCGTGAGGCGGGTCGTCAGCTCGTTCTCGTGCGCCGTGTTGCGGGCAACGATGCGCAGCATGAAGTCGCCACCACCGCGGATCATGTCGCAGCGCCGCACCTCCGGCCAGGCGCCCACGGTGCGCTCGAACTCGCCGAGCACGGCGTCCGACTGGGCGTCGAGGCCGACCAAGGCGTGGAACATCACCTCGTAGCCCAGCAGCTCGGCGTCCAGCTCGGCGTGGAAGCCGCGGATATAGCCGGCCTCCTCCAGCGCCCGCACCCGCCGCAGGCAGGGCGGCGCCGAGATGCCGGCGCGGCGCGCCACCTCGACATTGGTCATCCGGCCATTGTCGCGCAGATTGCGCAGAATCTTGCGGTCGATGGCGTCGAGGCGCACCCGGCGCCTGCCGTTGTTCTCTGCCGTCACCACCTGCCCCTCACCTTCCCCCCCCCCGGCCCCTGCGAAAGATAATGACTCGAAACAAAGTTTCAATCTAGCCACTGGCAGAAGATCGCGGGGGTGGGCTATGCCCCCGCCATGGCGCAATTCTCTGTCCAGCGTACCGCCTGTTGGGTCGTCACCGACGGCAAGGCGGGCATGGAAAGTCAGTGCCGCGCGCTGGCCGCGGCGCTCGGCCTTGCGCCGACGGTCAAGCGCATCGTCGTGCGCCCGCCCTGGCGCTGGCTGCCGCCCGGCCTGTGGCCGTCGCAGCTGGCGGCCCTGGATACCGGCCGCGACGGCGGCGACGCCCTGTCGAAGCCCTGGCCCGACCTGATCATCTCGACCGGGCGGCAGACCGTCGCCCCGGTGCTGGAGCTCAAGCGCCGGTCCGGCCGCAGCCGGCCGGTGCGGGTCGTGCAGATCCAGAACCCGCGCGTCGCGCCCGGCCGCTTCGACCTCGTCGTTGCGCCACGCCATGACCGGCTGAGCGGGCTGAATGTCATCGTCACGCTGGGCGCCCTGCATGGCGTTACGCCGGAGGCGCTGGCGGCGGCGGCCGCGCTGTGGGCGCCGCGTCTCCAACACCTGCCACGGCCACGTGTCGCGGTGCTGCTGGGCGGCGGCAACCGCGCCTATGCCCTAGGCGAGCGCGAGGCAAGGGCGATCGCCGCCGCGCTGGCGGCGCTCACCGCGCAGGGTGCCGGCCTGATGGTCACGCCGTCGCGCCGCACGCCGCCGGCCGCCACGCAGGCCGTCGCGGCGGCGCTGGCCGGAAGCCCGGCCACGGTCTGGGACTGCAGCGGCGATAACCCCTATCTGGGCTTCCTCGCGTTGGCCGATGCCGTGCTGGTGACGGCCGATTCGGTGAACATGGTTAGCGAGGCGGCAGGGACCGGCCGGCCCGTCCACGTCATCGACCTGCCCGGCGGCACGACCCGCTTCCGCCGCTTCCACAGGGCGATGCGCGATGCCGGGGTGACGCGGCCCTTCGCCGGGCGGCTGGAAGACTGGGCCTACACACCGCCCGACGACACGGCGCGCGTCGCCCGCGCGGTGGCCGAGCGACTGGGGCTTGCGCCGCCAGCGCCTTGAGGTGGCGCAATTGCAATCACCCCCTGCCGGCCGTAAACAGGGCGCGACATGTCCGTGCTCGACCTCGCCGCCATCGCCTCGGCACCGGCTCTTGCCGCACCCTTCCCGCACTTCGTCGTGCCCGGGGCCATCCGCGCCGACGCCCTGGCCGCCATCCACCGCGACTTCCCGGCCATTGACGGGCCCGGCAGCTTTCCGTCGTGGGCGCTCGGCTACGGGGCGGGATTCGCCGGTCTCGTCGCCGCGCTGGATGGCGAGGACCTCGCGCGCCTGGTGGGCGACAAGCTGGGCGTCGACCTCGGTGGCCGGCCGACCATGCTAACGGTGCGCGGACATTGCCGCGCCACCGACGGCCGCATCCACACCGATTCCGCCGGCAAGCTGGTGACGGCGCTGTTCTACCTAAACAGCGAGTGGGACGCCGCGGGCGGCAGGCTGCGCCTGCTCAACAACGACCGCGGCCTCGACGACTACATCCTCGAAGTGCCGCCGGCAGCCGGCACGCTGCTGGCCTTCCGCTGCACAGAGAACGCCTGGCACGGCCACGAATCCTTCGAAGGTGAGCGGCGGTCCCTGCAGCTCAACTGGGTGACGGGGCGCGCCTATCTGTGGCGCGAGCAGGCTCGGCACTCGCTGTCGGCCTTCGCCAAGCTCCTGCGCGCGTCCTGACGGCGGCAGCGATGGCCCTCGACATCGAAACCTTCTCCAACCGCAGCGGCGGCTATTCCTTCTTCAAGGCGGCCGGCCATCCCGCGGTCGCCGCGCAGGCCGGGGCGATGATCGCGCGCCTCGCCGCCGCCGGACCGGTCGGCGTCTACGACCCGCTGGGCTTCGCCGTGCCATTCGCGGCACTGCACCCCCTCGCCGGCCTCGAACTCGCCCATGTCTTCGTGCAGGACGTCGCGCGCATCGGCGAGAAACTGCTCGGCCGCAATGCCGAGCCGGTGACGGTGCTGGCGCGGGCGAAGGTGACGGCCTTGCTCGTCGTCGCCTTCGACGCCGGCACCATCGTCGCGCATGTCCGCCACATCGTGCCGGCGGGCTGCGAAGTGGTGACGCTCGACGCCATGCGGCTGCCCGACGCGAAGCTGACCGTGCCGGGCACCTACCTGCACAATCTCAACTTCGCCACCAACTTCGCCTTCTTCCGCGACACGGGCTCCGGCCCCACGGCGCATCACACGCGCGTGGTCACCGCCAATTACTGGCACGGCTACAAGGCACGCGGCGTGCGCCTGTGGCTGCAATTGCTCGGCGCGGACGGCATGCGGCTGGCCGAATGGGAAGAGGCGCTACCCGATTCCCCGGCCGGCGTGGCGATCGACAGCCGCGCCGTGCGCCGCCGCTTCGGCCTCGCGGACTTCACCGGGCAATTGTTCATCCACGCCATCGGCGTCGCCGGCCACGACATCGTCAAATACGCCCTCGACACCTATGGCGAGGACGGCACGGTGCTGTCCTGCACCCATGACGCCAATGCCTGGCCGGCCGATTTCTACGCCGGACTGCCGGCACCGGCCGTGGGCGAGCGCGTCGTGCTGTGGGTGCAGAACAGCCACCCCTGCCCGATCCCCGCCGGCGCCATCGGCCTCAACCCGATGGGCGAGGACGGCAAGGCCGCCTTCCTCGACCGCGCGGTGCCGGCCTTCGGCACCGCCGCGCTCGATGTCGCGGCGCTGCTGCCCGGCCTCGCCTGGCCGGCGCAGATCGAGATCCGCGCCGGCAAGCATTTCGTGCGGCCGCGCTACGAGATCGCGCAGGCGGGACCGCCCGCCCGCCTGCGCATCGCCCATCCCAATGTCGAGCGCACCGACCTCGAACCCGATCTGCGCATTGCCGCGCTCGGCGCCACGCTCGGCAAGGGCTACATCCTGCCAGCGCCGGTGCTGCCGCGCGACCGCTGGCGCTCGACGGCGCTGATCACGCCGATGGCGCGCAGCCAGGACCACCTGCCCGTTACCGTCATCGTCTACGACAGCGCCGGCACCGAGGTGGCGCGGCGCGCGCTCGGCGAGCTGCGACGGCGCGACAGCGTCGCGGTCGAGTTCGACGATCTGTTCCCCGGTGCGCCGGCCGGTTTCCGCGGCCATATGGAGATGGTCTACGATTTCAGCGCCGGCGGCACGGCGGCCCAGCGCGGCGTCGATGGCTGGCTGCACGGCCTGTTCCGCTACGAGGACCGGGCGAGCGGCCACATCGCCGAGACCAGCTTCGGCGCGCATGTCTTCAACACCGTGCTGACCTTCGCGGGCGAGCCGCAATCATATGTCGGCCGGCCGCCCGGCCTGTCGACGCGGCTGTTCCTGCGCGCCGCCCCCGGCCTCGGCCTCGGCGCCGACCCGGCCGACAGCAGCGTCGGCGCGGAAACCCTATGCCAGCTCATCTATCCGGCCTCGACGCCGTGGCACGCGAACTCGCAGACCCGCCTCGCGCTGCACGACGGCGCCGGCCGCGAGGTGGCGGCGCGCTACATCGCCATTCCATGCAGCGGCTCGCGCCTATTCACGGTCTCGGAAATGTTCGACGAGACCGAGCGCCGCGCGGCCATCGCCAATAACGGCGCCGGCAGCGCCTATGTGCTGATCCGCGACACGACCTGCCGCCTGTTCGGCTATCACGGCCTCGAAACGAAGGGCGGCGGCGCTTTCAGCCTCGATCATATGTTCGGGTTCTGAGAAATCTAGCGCGCTGCCAACACCCCCACCCCACCCTCCCCCGCAAGCGGGGGAGGGTGGGGTGGGGGTGCTCCCGAGACGCTCGGCCGAAATCTGTGGCAATCTGCCGGCATGGAGCCGCCACGCCCCCGTCCGGTCGACACGCTGGTCGGGCGTGCACGCGACCTGCGTCGCCACCCGACGGACGCGGAGCGCGCACTGTGGCGCCATCTGCGGCAACGGCAACTGGCTGGCTATCGGTTCCGCCGTCAGACGCCGGTCGGGCCGTTCATCGTGGACTTCCTGTGCGTTGAGGCAGGTCTCGTCACCGAGATCGACGGAGGCCAGCACGCGACGCAGGAAGCTGCCGATACGAACCGTACTGCTTGGCTGGAATCTCAAGGCCTACGCGTCCTGAGTTTCTGGAACAACGAAGTGCTGGCAAATGTCGCGGGGGGTGGTCGAGGCGATACGGTTGGAGCTTGAACAAGATCACCGTGGTAGCAGGTAGCACCCCCACCCTACCCTCCCCCGCGAACGGGGGATGGTTTCGGTCGTGCGGATGGCATGGGTCACGCTATTCTCCCCCCAACGACAAGGCCAACGCTTGGCGGGAGAGGAAACATTCATGCTCGAATTCGAAACCGCCGTGCACGCAACGGCGCCGCTGATCGTACTGCACAAGCCACACCCGGGCAACATCGTTCGTGCCTATGTCGTCGATGATGTACTCAGATTACTGACGCAAAGCGGACTGATATGAGCGATCTGCTCGAATACAAAGGCTACTATGGCTAGATCTGATTCAGCGATGCCGACGAGGTTTTCCATAGCCGCCTGGAGTTCATTCGTGACCTGGTCACCTACGAGGGTACAAATGCACGAAGTCTGAAGCAGGAGTTTCGCGAGGCAGTCGACGACTACCTAGACCTTTGTGCCGCGCAGCCACGAAAGCCAGACGTGCCTCTGAAGGGCAGTTTCAACGTCCGTCCCGGCCGGGATATTCATCGCCGGGACGCCCTGTTCGCCACTCGTAAAGGTCTCAATCTCAACGCCGTCGTTACGGACGCCTTGCGCCGGTACCTCGACCGGGAAGACGCGAGCGCGTGATCCTGCCCTTCCCCGGCATGGTCGACCGATGATTGCCTCGACAAACGATCCGCGAAACGCGGAGGAGGACACGCCATGCTCGAATTCGAAACCGCCGTTCCCACGGACGGCACCACCATCCCCACCTTATTCTGCCGGCCGGACGGCGATGGGCCGTTCCCGGGCGTCATCATGCACATGGACGCGCCCGGCATCCGCGAGGAGCTACGCAATTTCGCCCGCCGCATCGCCGGCCAGGGCTATGCCGTGATGCTCCCCGATCTATACTGGCGCATCGGACGCGTGCGATTCGACCTCGCGCGGCGCGACGAGGCGATGAGCGAGGTGATCTTCGCCTCCATGCGCACGCTGACCAACTCCCGGGTCGTGGCCGACACGCGCGCCGTGCTGGCCTGGGCACGCGAGCGCAAGGATGTCGCGCGCACGCCCAAGGGCATCGTCGGCTGGTGCATGTCGGGCTCGTTCACGCTCGCCGCCGCCGGCGAGATTGCCGAGGAGGTGGGCGCCGCGGCGACGCTCTACGGCGTGGCGATGGTGACGGACAAGCCGGACTCGCCGCATCTGCTCGCGCCGCGCATCGAGGCCGGGCTCTACTGCGCCTTCGCCGAGCACGATCGCTGGGTGACAGCCAATGTCGTGCCAGATCTGCGCGCGGCGCTGACGGCGGCGAAGACTGGGTTCGAGATCGAGGATTTCCCCGGCACCGAGCACGGCTTCCAGTTCCCCGAGCGCACGGCGGTCTACAGCAAGGACGCCGCCGAGCGCGCCTGGGAGAAGATCTTCGCCCTCTTCGGCCGCCGCCTGCAGGGCAAGGCTGTCGCCGCCGCCGCGCAATAGGGCGCCCGCACCGGAGAATCACCATGATCGAGTCCGACATCGCCATCCCGCGCGACGGCGCCACCATCCCCGCGTTCTTCTGCAAGCCCGAAGGCGCCGGCCGCCTGCCCTGCGTGGTCATGTACATGGACGCGCCGGGCATCCGCGAGGAGCTGCGCGACTTCGCCAGCCGCATCGCCGGCCACGGCTACGCCGTGCTTCTGCCCGACCTCTACTGGAAGCTCGGCCGGCTGCGCTTCGACGTGCCCAACCGCGACGCGGCGATGCTGAAGGTCTTCCTCAGCGCGATGACGACCATCGACAACGCCTCGGTCGCCGCCGATACGCGCGCCCTCGTCGAATGGATGCGCGGGCGCGACGACCTGCAACACGGGCGCAGCGCCGCCATCGGCTGGTGCATGTCCGGGCAATACGTCCTCGGCGCGGTCGGCCATCATCCCGACGAATTCGTCGCCGGGGCGACACTCTATGGCGTCGGCATGGCGACCGACGCGCCGGACTCGCCGCACAGGCTAGCCGGCACGGTGAAAGCCGAGCTGTACTGCGCCTTCGCCGAGACCGACCACACCGTGCCGGACACCGTGGTACCCACGCTGCGCACCGCCTTCGTCGCGGCCAGGCTGAAATACGAGATCGAGACCTTCCCCGGCACGGTGCACGGCTTCCAGTTCCCCAAGCGGCGCGGCGACTACCACGCCGACGCGGCCGAGGCGGCGTGGACGAAGATCTTCGCCCTCTACGCCCGCAAGCTGGGCGGTACGCACTGACGCGGCCCGCCGCCGCGCTTGCGCGGCACGACGACCGCTTGCCAAACTCGATGCGTCGTCCGTAACGCATGAGAGAGACATGGACGTCCGCGCCGCCATCGCCCACGCCGCCGGCAAGCCGCTGACGATCGAGACGGTAAGGCTCGACGGGCCGAAGGCTGGCGAGGTGCTGGTCGAGATCAGGGCGACGGGCGTCTGCCACACCAACGCCTACACGCTGTCGGGCGCCGATTCCGAGGGCCTGTTCCTCTCCATCCTCGGCCATGAGGTCGCCGGCGTCGGGGTCGATGTCGGGCCCGGCGTGGCCGGCCTGAAGAATGGCGACCACGTCATTCCGCTCTACACGCCGAAATGCCGGCAATGCCCGTCCTGCCTGTCGCAAAAGACCAACCTCTGCACGGCTATCCGCACCACGCAGGGCCAGGGCGTGATGACCGACGGCACCAGCCGGTTCTCTCTCGGCAGCGCGACAATCCACCACTACATGGTCACCTCGACCTTCGCCAACTACACCGTGCTGCCGGAGATCTCTCTGGCGAAGATCCGCGATGACGCACCCTTCGACAAGGTCTGCTACATCGGCTGCGGCGTGACGACCGAAATCGGCGCCGTCATCAACACGGCCAGGGTATAGCCCGGCGCTCGGGTCGTCGTGTTCGGGATCGGCGGCATCGGCCTCAACGTCGTGCAGGGCGCGCGCATGGTGGGGGCCAACATGATCGTCGGTGTCGACATCAACCCGGCGCGCAAGGCGCTGGGCGAGACATTCGGCATGACGCATTTCGTCAACCCTAAGGAGGTCGATGGCGATCTCGTGCCGTATCTCGTCAATCTGACTAACGGCGGCGCCGACTATTCCTTTGAGTGCATCTGAAACGTGACGACGATGCTCCAGGCGCTGGAATGGTGCCAGCGTGGCTGGGGCACCAGAGTCATCGTCGGCGTGGCGCCGTCCGGCGCGGAAATATCGACCCGTCCCTTCCAGCTCGTCACCGGCCGCACCTGGAAGGGCACCGCCTTCGGCGGCGCGCGCGGCCGCACCGATGTGCCGAAGATCGTCGACTGGTACATAGACGGCAAGATCGAGATCGACAGCCTGATCACCCACACCATGCCGCTCGACCGCATCAACGACGCCTTCGAGCTGATGCATGCGGGCACGTCGATCCGCTCGGTCGTCACCTTCTGAGGCGACCCGCGCACAACCCCTTGCACGACGCTCGAAGGCGCGGATAAATCGCGCCGGACCATTCGATTCAGTCACGGGGAAGGCGTCGCCGGTCGGCAGCCGGCGTCGCGGAAGGGGAGAGTTCCATGGCGATCAATCGCGTATTTGCCGGCGCCGTCGCGCTGGCCGCCGTCGCCTCGGGCGCGGCGGCCGAGACGCCGCTGGAGCGCGGCACCTACCTGATGAAGTCCATCGTCGCCTGCGGCAATTGCACACGCCGCCGGGCCGAACTGGCCGGTGCCTGGCATGGAGCTGGCCGGCGGGCTGGTGTTCGACGAATCGCCGGCCTTCGTCGCCGTCGCGCCGAACATCACGCCGGACGTGCAGACCGGCATCGGCGGCTGGACGGACGCCCAGATCGTCGCCTCCATCCGCGAGGGCAGGCGGCCCGACGGCACGATCATCGGCCCGCCCATGCCGATCGGTCTCTACCGTGGCCTATCGGATGGGGACAGCGCGGCAATTGTGGCCTATCTGCGCCATTCGGAGCCCGTGAAGAACACCCCAGACAAGTCTAAATACAACGTGCCGCTGCCGCCGAATTACGGCTCGCCGGTGGCCGCGGTGCCGGAGCCAAACCGCGCCTACAAGCTCGCCTACGGCGCCTATCTCGCCAGCCCGGCCGGCCATTGCACCGAATGCCACTCGACCCCCGGCCCGCAAGGGGCGCCGGACCTCGCCGGCAGCCTCGGCGCCGGCGGCATGCAGTTCAAGGGCCCGTGGGGCGTCAGTGTCGCTTCCAACATCACCCCGACCGGCATCGGCAAATGGACCGACGCGCAGGTGAAGACGGCCATCACCAAGGGCGTGCGGCCGGACGGCAGCAAGCTGCTGCCGCCGATGGGTATCCCCTACTACGCCAACATCGCCCCGGCCGACCTCGACGCCATCGTCGCTTATCTGCGGAGCCTGCCGGCGAAGTAGGGGGCCCCTGCCGGTAACACCGCCACCCCGCCCTCCCCTATGTTTAGACGTGGAGGGGCAGGGTGGCCTCGACGTGTATGGCCGGCGGACGCTCCAGATCGACCTGAAGGCTACGACAATCTTTTCGGCCGCAAGGCCCCCGATTTCACCGCCGCCGCGGTGCTGCCCGACGGCTCCATCGACGAGGCGTTCAACCTTGGCAAGTGGCTGGACGGCAGCTACGGCGTCGTCTTCTTCTGGTTGCTCGACTTCACCTTCGTCTGCCCGTCGGAGACCCTCGGCTACAACGCCCGCGTCGGCGCGCTGGCCGAGCGCGGCGCGAAGCTGGTCGGCGTGTCGATCGACAGCCAGTTCGCGCACCATGCCTGGCGCGAGACGCCGGTCGAGCGCGGCGGGCCCGGCGCGGTCGACTTCCCGCTCGTCGCCAACGTCACCAAGTCGATCTCGCGCGACTACGGCGTGCTGACCGGCGGCGCGGTGGCGCTTCGCGGCACCTTCGTCATCGACCGCGATGGCGTGGTGCGCCAGCAGATCGTCAACGACCTGCCGCTCGGCCGCGACGCCGACGAGGCGGTGCGCATCCTCGACGCTCTGCAATTCCATGAGGAGCATGGCGAAGTCTGCCCTGCCGGATGGCGCAAGGTCTCGGCGAGCATGAAGCCGGACGCGGCCGGCGTGGCGGCCTATCTGCGCGACCACGCACACGCCCTGTGATGGCACGGCACCGGCGGCCCCGCGCCGCCGGTTGCCAGCCCCCCGCCGCACCCTTATCTAGAAGCGGCGCTTCCCCTTCTGCCTGCGAGTCCGGCCATGAGCGAGACGCACCACGCCCGCATCCTGATCCTCGGCTCCGGCGCGGCCGGCTGCACGGCGGCGATCTATGCAGCGCGCGCCAACCTCAAGCCGGTGATGATGCAGGGCCTGCAGCCCGGCGGCCAGCTGACCATCACGACCGAGGTCGAGAACTATCCGGGCTTCGCCGAGCCCATCCAGGGCCCGTGGCTGATGGAGCAGATGGTCAAGCAGGCCGAGCATGTCGGCACGACCATCCACAACGACATCATCGTTGACGTCGACCTGACGCACCGGCCGTTCCGCTGCGAGGGCGATTCCGGCGACATCTACCTCGCCGACACGCTGGTCATCGCCACGGGCGCGTCGGCGCGCTGGCTGGGCCTGCCGTCGGAACAGCATTTCCAAGGCTTCGGCGTCTCGGCCTGCGCCACCTGCGACGGCTTCTTCTACCGGGGCAAGGAGGTCGTGGTGGTCGGCGGCGGCAACACCGCCGTCGAAGAGGCGCTGTTCCTCACCAATTTCGCCAGCAAGGTGACGCTGGTTCATCGCCGCGATTGCCTGCGCGCCGAGAAGATCGGCCAGGACCGGCTGTTCCGCAATCCGAAAGTCGCGATGATCTGGGATGTGGTGGTCAACGAGGTGCTCGGCGCCGAGGCGCCGCGTGGCGTGACTGGCGTGCGCTTGAAGAACGTCAAGACCGGCGCGACGCAGGACGTGCGCTGTCACGGCCTGTTCGTAGCCATCGGCCACGATCCCAATACGGCCATATTCCGTGGCAAGCTGGGCATCGACGCCGATGGCTATCTGCTGACCCAGCCGGATTCGACGGCGACCAACGTGCCAGGCGTGTTCGCCGCCGGCGACGTCAAGGACAAGGTCTTCCGCCAGGCCGTGACGGCCGCCGGCATGGGATGCATGGCCGCGCTGGAAGCCGAGCGCTTCCTCGCCACCGAGGAAGATCATCGCGCCGCCGCGGAGTGATCCCGCAGTACTGCGGTATCGGAATCCCGGTTCGACCCGCCCTGCTTTTACACCTGCCGAAAACCCGCCACGGTTACGCTTTCACATGCGCGCCACGCATACTATCTAGGCGTTCGGCACGGGGGTTGCGCGCCGTCGGGAGGGCAGAGCCGTTCCAAACATGCCAATGGACTGGGACAAGCTGCGCGTCTTCCACGCGGTTGCGGAAGCGGGCAGCTTCACGCATGCCGGCGAGGCGCTGCACCTATCGCAATCGGCAGTCAGCCGGCAGGTCGGTGCCCTCGAGGAATCGCTCGGCTGCACCATGTTCCACCGTCATGCGCGCGGCCTGATCCTCACCGAGCAGGGCGAGATGCTCTACCGGACCGTGCATGACGTCTTCCACAAGCTGTCGATGGTCGAGGCTCTGCTGACGGAATCGCAGGAGCACCCCCAGGGACCGCTGAAAATCTCCACCACCGTCGGCCTCGGCTCGCTGTGGCTGACGCCCCGCATCCACGAGTTCCTAGACCTCTACCCCGACATCCAGGTCACGGTGATCACCATCGACGAGGAGTTGGACCTGTCGATGCGACAGGCTGACTGCGCCATCCGCCTGACGCCGCCGACGCAGCACAACCTCGTGCAGCGCCGGCTGGCGCAGGTGCACACCCACATCTTCGCCGCACCGGACTATATCAAGCAGTACGGCATGCCTGAGCGGGTCTCCGACCTGCCACGACACCGCCTGATCGGCTATGGCGAGGACGTGCGGCGCCCGGTCCCGACCGTCAACTGGCTGCTCGAGGCCGCCCAGTGCCAGGCCAACGAGCCAATCCGGCCGGTTCTGCTACTCAACAACCTTTACGGTATCTTCCGGGCCGTGGAACTAGGGGTCGGCATCGCCGCCCTGCCCGACTTCCTCGCCCGCGAGGCGCGCACTCTGGTACGTGTGCTTCCGGAGATGGAGGGGCCGTCCTATGCAGCCTTCTTCGTCTACCCGGAGGAGTTGCGCAACTCGCAGCGTATCGCGGTTTTCCGAGACTTCCTGCTGCGCAAGGTGGCGGAAACCCGTTTCTGAGACATCTGCGGGCTCCGTTGGGCCGCCCGCTGCAACCGCATGACGCGGAGCGGATTGGCGTACTCCCAGCCATGCGCTATGCGCATGGCTGGGAGTACTATTTTTCGGAGTGATCCGGGGAGGGTCGCGACTACGTATTGACCAAGCCGGTGCCGTCCTGCGGCACCGCTTTCGTGCGATGAAACTCCTCCATACCTTCATCGCACAAGGGCCGGCTCAGGGCCGGCCAGCGCGTCTTTCGAGACGTGAAGCCTCCCTGTTCCACTGGCCGGGCCTTCGGGTCCGGCCATTTTTCGGCATGCGGTAGGCGCTTGGCTCACATGTAGAGCTTCTCGCCCTCTATGCCCTTGTAGAGATCGGCCACGAATTCGGCGTAGCCGTTGAACAGCAGGGTCGGCACGCGGTTGTTGCGGTCTTTGCCCAGCACCCACTCCGTCGCCTGGCTCCAGCGCGGGTGGTCGACCTTGGGGTTGACGTTGGCCCAGAAGCCGTACTCGGCGTCCTGCAGCTTTTCCCAGAACGAGATCGGGCGCTGGTCGGTGAAGGTCAGGCGGACTATCGACTTCGTCGATTTGAAGCCGTATTTCCACGGCAAAGCGAGGCGTAGCGGCGCGCCGTTCTGCGGCGGCAGCGGCTTGCCGTAGAGGCCGACGACCATGAAGGCGAGGTCGTTGGTCGCCTCGGCCATAGTCACCCCCTCGACATAGGGCCACGGGTACCAGAACTGGCGCAGGCCGGGCATCTGGTCCTTGTCCGCCAGCGTCTCCATGCGCACGTATTTCGCGCCCAACAGCGGGCGGGCGATGTCGACCAGTGCCTTCATCGGAAAGCCCGACCACGGGACGGTCATCGCCCAGGCCTCGACGCAGCGATGACGGTAGACGCGCTCCTCAATCTGCACTTTCGCCAGCAAATCGTCGATGTCGAGCGTCTTTTCCTTCTCGACCATGCCGGCGAGCTTCACCATCCACGGGCGCCGCTTCAGCTTCTGCGCCGCCGGCCAGATTTCCTTGTGGGAGCCGAACTCGTAGAAATTGTTGTAGGTGGTCGCGTCCTTCTCCGGCGTCAGGGCACGATCGACCTTGTAGGTCTCGTTGCGCGGGCCCGGCAGGCGTCCCGCCAGCGTATCTGCGGCGTAGGCCGGCGCCGCGGAGAACAGGGGGCCGGCGGCGGCCAACAGCGGCCCGGCGGCCATGCCGGCGAGCAGCCGGCGGCGGTCGTGGTAGATTCGTTCGGGGGTGACCGCCCGCTCGGGCAGTTCCCAGCCGCGTAGCGTCCTCGTCAGCATCGCGGTCCTCTCCGCATTCGTCCACCCCGTCCAGAACGATGGGCAGCGGCGGCGGTCAAATCAACTCACGCATGCTTGACCGGTCCGGAGTTCGCTCACGCGGTGGCGGCGATACGGGTGCCGGCCGGCTGGTCGCGGATCGGCCAGTGCAACGCGGCGGCAAGGAGGCCGAGCAGGATCGAGGCTATCCACATGGCGTCGTAATTGCCGGTGGCGTCGTAGGCGCGGCCGCCCAGCCAGGCGCCAAGGAAGGCGCCGACCTGATGGCTGAAGAAGACGATGCCGAACAGCATGCCAACGTGCTTCGCCCCGAACAGGCGGGCCACCAGCGCGCCGGTCAGCGGCACCGTCGACAGCCACAGCAGGCCGAACACGGCCGAGAAGGCATAGATCGTCACCTCGGTCTTCGGCGCCACGACGAGCGCGGCGATGATCGCGGCCCGGCCGAGATAGATCAGCGACAGGATGTGCTTCTGGCGGTAGCGGTCGCCGAACCAGCCGGCCGCCCAGGTGCCGTAGACGTTGGCAAGGCCGATGACGCCGAGCGCCCAGCCTCCGACCTCTGGGGCCAGTCCGCAGGAGGCGACGAAGCCCGGCAGATGCGTGCCGATGAAGGTGACGTGGAAGCCGCAGACGAAGAAGCCGGCGGTCAAATAGAGGAAGCCCTGGTTGCGGCTGGCCGTGGCGAGGGCCGTGCCCATCGACATCGCGTCGCCGCCGGTCGGCAGTGGCGGCGGGGCGGCATTCGCGGCGGCCGGCACCTTGCGCGCGCCGACACCGAGCATTCCGGCGAGCACCAGCACCAGCGCCACCACGCCGCCGGTGATCCACAGGCCGACCTGCCAGCCGCTGCCGCCGATAGCGATCTGGGCGAGCTGAGGCGAGGCGAACAGCCCGACCGAACTGCCAAGACTCACCGTGGCGATGGCGCTGGCCCGCCGCTCCGGCGGCACGGCGCGGACGACCGCGCCATAGACGATGGCGAAGCCGCATCCGGCGAGCCCGATGCCGATCAGCACGCCGGCCGACAGCATCAGCCCGACCGGATCGATCCACACCGTCATGCCGACCAGGCCGGCAGCGTAGCAGAGGGCGCCGAAGGCGATCATCTTGCCGGCGCCCCAGCGATCGGCCAGCGCGCCGGTGAAGGGCTGCAAGGCACCCCAGAGCAGGTTCTGCAAGGCGATGGCGAGGCCGAAGGTCTCGTGCGACAGGCCGAGATCGAGCGTCATCGGCGGCAAATAGAGGCCCATCGTCTGGCGCGAGCCCATGGCGATGGCGAGAATCGCCGCGCCTGCCCCGACCACCAGCGCCGCCCGGCGCTCCGCCATACCACCCATGGACCCTCCTCCGAGAGGCCCGCGTTGGCCGCGGTGCCCACTTCACTGTCTCGCGCCCGCGCGCGCCGCACAATAGCGACGCCGTCTAGAGTTCCTTGCTCAGGACCTCGTCGCGCAGCATCTCGATGAACATGCGCGCGCCGTCGAGGTGGGGGTTGATCTCCAGCGCGCGCCGGAACGCCTCGTAGGCCTGGCGAAGCAAGCCGCGTTGCAGATGGATCTGGCCGGCCCCTCTGAGCGCGCCGAAATGGCGCGGTTCCAGCGCCAGCGTCCGTTCGACATCGGCGAGCGACGCCTTGAGTTCCCCCATCAGGAAATAGACCGTCGTGCACTTGTTCCACGCTCCGGCGAAATCAGGCGCCCGCTCGACAAGCGCGGAATAGATCGCGAGGGCCGTGGCGAGATCGCGCACATGCATCGCCGCGAGGCCGCAGGCCATCATGCTGTCAGCCTCGGAGTCGTCCGACTGCATCCAGAGACGCCAGATCTCCTGTTCGGTGATATGGATCTCGGCGGTATCGTGCGAGGTATGGAGAACCGCGAACAGGCCCTAGAGCCGCGGGTCGGTCTGGTCGGCGGCGGCGTGGCCGCACGCGGCGACGAGAAGCGCGGCGGCAACCGCCATGCGAAAGAGGCCATTCGCCATGGGATCGAGTATCCTCCCGCCCGCACCCGCCGCCAAGCCTGGAGGCGGCGCGGCCGTTGCCGGAGACCGACGATGACCCCGGAGGTCCATTTCGCCGCCAGCTACGCCGATGCGCGCGCCAGGTTCCTCGCCGCCTCGCTCGATGCCGGTGCGCGCGTCCGCCGACGCATCCACCCCGAACGCGGACCGGACGGCGAGACGCTGGCCGTCGATGTCGCCCGCCTCTGCCCGGCCAACTCCCGGCGCGTCGTCGTCATCGTCTCGGCGACGCATGGCGCCGAAGGGTTCTGCGGTTCGGGCGTGCAGACCGGCCTCTTGGCCGAACGCGATGCCCCGCGACCGCACGCGCCAGACACGGCACTGGTACTGATCCACGCCATCAACCCGTTCGGCTTCGCCTGGCTGTCGCGCACAACGCACGAGAACGTCGACCTCAACCGCAATTTCGTCGATCATCGCGCGGGCGCCTGGCCGGCAAACCCGGGCTACGACGAACTCGCTGGCGCCATCGTGCTCGCCGAATGGAGCGACGCGGCGAAGGCGGAAGCCGACCGGCGCCTCGATGCCTATGGCGAGGCCCACAGCCAGTTCGCTTTGCAGGGCGCGATCTCGATCAGCCAGTGGAGCCATCCCGACGGCGCCTTCTACGGCGGGCGCGCGGCGACATGGTCGCTCCGAGCGCTGGAGGCGATCTGCTGCGACGAGCTGGCTTCGGCGCGCCACGCCGTCCTGCTCGACTTCCACACCGGCCTCGGGCCGCGCGGCTACGGCAAGCCGATCTCCTGCCACGCGCCCGACAGTGCCGCGGACCGGCGCGCGCGCGAGATTCTCGGCAGCGAGGTGACGAACCCGGCAGCCGGCAATTCGACTTCGGCGGCCGTCATGGGCACGCTCGACGACGGCATCGCATTCGCCGCGCCCTGGGCCGAGTGGACCTCTCTGGCGCTCGAATTCGGCGTCGTGCCGGTGAAGGACACGCTCGACGCCATCCGCGCCGACGCCTGGCTCGCCAGCGACCGCAAATCCACCAGCCACACGGCCCGCGCCATCCGCCAGCGCATGCGCGAGACCTTCTATGGCGACGATGCGGAATGGAAGGCCCGCGTCTGGGCGCTCGGCAGCGACTTCGCCGCCCGCGCCTTCACAGCCCTGGAGCGGCTATGAGACGCTACCGGCGAGGTTCGCCCGTGCTGCGCTGGCTCATTGCCTTACTGACCGGCGGTGTCGCCGGCATGGCCTTCGGCGTCGCCCTCGGCTTCTTCCTATTCCCGTATGTCTTTCCGCCGCCCCCGGCGATGGACGCGCTGAGCGCGTCCGAAAGCGCGCGCATCGTCGCCACCGGCAGCTTCATCCATGCCGATCCGTCAGACCCCGTGCACTACGGGCAGGGCAGCGTGACCGTTTACGAGGACACGGTCTTCCTCGGTACGGATTTCAGGGTCGGTCCTGGGCCGGCGTTCCACGTCTATCTCGTGCCGCGCGCGCAGGTCCGCGGTTCCGCAGATGTGCCCGACACGATGTATGTCGACCTCGGCGCGCTGCGGGCCTTCGAGGGCAGCCAGAAATATGCCGTGCCCGCCGGCGTCGACCTCGCGCTCTACGCCAGAGTAGTCATCTGGTGCGAACGCTTCGGCGTGCTGATCTCGCCGGCCGCCCTGACGTTCCGCTAGGCCGCGCCCGGCCGGGTCCGCCCGCTCTTGAATCCGCCCCCGGCGGGCCGATGTGACGTTTATGTCCGCCGCACGAAAAGCCGGCGGAATCGTCGCGATGGCGCTTTACAAGGACCGTCAGCCGGTGCAGATCGCCTCTGGCGAAACTGCGTTCGTGCCAACATTTAAGCCGAATTTTATTGCGTTCACAGGGGCTTGGTCAGTCGGCTGGATACGAGTTGTGTACACGGCGAGAGAGCCTCTGTCGCTTTTCTGCAATGCGGTCCAAGGCCTCCAGTCAAGCGTCACGTGCTGTAGCCCCATCCATAATTAGATGTTATAAAACAGGGAGTTACCTAGTTGCATATTTTTTCGGCAAATGGGTATGAGGGCTTGGAAATCATGGCCGAAGCGGCGTCGCGGCGGGGACTGCACACAAACTTGTCCACAAGTTTGGTGGAAAAGCAGGGGCGCGGGTACGAGGACGTCTGGATGGTGCCATGACCGGACTCGAAACCGACCCGGCGCAGGGCGGGCCGAACGACCTCGCGGCCGTCGTCCCGGACATTGGACGTGGCCTGGAAGTGCTGCGCGACGCGGTGCGGACCCTGCCGGCGGGTCCGGGCGTCTACCGCATGCTCGATGCGGCCGGAGAGGCGCTCTATGTTGGCAAGGCGGCAAGCCTGAAGCGCCGGGTCGTCAACTACACCAAACTGCCGCGCCTGCCGATCCGCCTGCAGCGGATGGTCTCGGAAACGGCCTCGCTGGAGGTCGTGACCACCCATACCGAGGCCGAGGCGCTGCTGCTGGAAGCCAATCTGATCAAGCGCCTGCGGCCGCGCTTCAACGTGCTACTGCGCGACGACAAGAGCTTTCCCTACATCCTGCTGACCGGCCGCATCGACCGCACCATGAAGACCGGCGCCGACCCCGCCGGCGAGGCCACGCGACTGCGCCGGGCGCGCGGCGGACCGGCGCCGGCCGACTGGACTGGCGTTGCCAAGTACCGCGGCGCGCGCACACACGAGGGCGAGTTCTGGGGGCCCTACGCGTCGGCCGGCGCGGTCAACCGCACGCTCAACGCGCTCGAACGCGCCTTCCTGCTGCGCAGCTGTTCGGACGGCGTCTTCTCCGGTCGCACCCGGCCCTGCCTCAAATACCAGCTCCGTCGCTGCTCCGGGCCTTGCGTCGAGCGCGTCGGGGCGGACGACTACGCGAAGCTGGTGCAGCAGGCGCGCAACTTCCTCGCCGGACGGTCTCGCGAAGTGCAGGACGAGCTGGCGGCGGCGATGGGCCGGGCGGCCGAGACCCGCGAATACGAGGCCGCGGCCCGCTACCGCGACCGCATCCGCGCTCTGACCCAGGTGCAGGCGCAGCAGGACATCAACCTCGAAGGGCTCGACCTCGAGGAGGCGGACGTCATCGCGGCCGCCTCGGCCAGCGGCCAGGTCTGCGTGCAGGTGTTCTTCTTCCGCGGCGGCCGCAACAACGGCAACCGTGCCTATTTTCCGCGCCATGACAGGGCGCTGGCGGAGGACGAGGTGCTCGCCGCCTTCATCGCCCAGTTCTATGACAACAAGCCACCGCCGCGGCAGGTGCTGCTAAGCCATCCGCTGGCCGAGGCGGCCCTGATCGGCGAGGCGCTGTCGGTGCATGCCGGCCACCGCGTAGCGGTCGCGAGCCCGCAGCGCGGCGCCAAGCGGCGGCTGGTCGAGCATGCGCTGGCCAATGCCCGAGATGCGATCGCCCGCCGCCTCGCCGAAAGCGCCACGCAGCGCGACCTGCTGGAACGCGTCGCCACCGCCTTCGGCCTCGAAGCGCCGCCGCGGCGCATCGAGGTCTACGACAATTCACACGTCGCCGGACGCAATGCAGTGGGCGGCATGATCGTCGCGGGGCCGGAAGGCTTCCGCAAGAACGCCTATCGCAAATTCAACATCAGAGGCGCCCGCGCGGTCGTGCCGACGGCCGCGAACGACACCGGGCCTGGCGTACGCGAGGCGGCCGAGGGCTACAGCCCCGGCGACGACTACGCGATGATGCGCGAGGTGCTGTCGCGCCGCTTCGCCCGCGCGTTGGAGGAGGAATCCGGCCGCGACGACTGGCCCGATCTGGTGCTGATCGACGGCGGTGCCGGGCAGCTCGCCATCGCCGAGGCGGTGCTGGCGGAACTCGGCATCGACGATCTGCCGCTCGTCGCCATCGCCAAGGGGCCGGATCGCGACGCCGGACGCGAGCGCTTTTTCATGCCGGGCCGTGAGGCCTTCAGCCTGCCCGAGCGCGATCCGGCGCTCTACTTCCTGCAGCGCCTGCGCGACGAGGCCCACCGCTTCGCCATCGGCGCCCACCGTGCGCGCCGCAGCCAGGCCATCATGCGCAGCCCGCTCGACGAAATCGCCGGCATCGGCGCGCGCCGCAAGAAGTCGCTGCTGACGCATTTCGGCTCGGCCCGCGAGGTGTCGCGCGCCGGCCTCGACGACCTCGCCCGCGTGCCGGGGATCAGCGCCACCGTGGCGAAACGCATCTACGATCATTTCCACGGTGGCGGCTGAGTGCGACCGCCCTCCCCCGCAAGGGGGGAGGGAGCCAGAGACCGGCCACGCCGCATGCATCGCGGCAAGCAAATCGCTAGGATCGGTCCATGAACTCCCCCAATGCGCTGACCCTCATGCGTGTCGTCGCCGTGCCGGCGATCGTCCTGCTGCTGTTCGCTCGCGATCCCGTCGCCGGCATCGCACCGGCATGGATCGCCGCCGCCCTTTTCGCGCTGGCCGCGGCGACCGACTGGGCGGATGGCTGGCTCGCCCGGCGCACCGGCGCGGTTTCGGCCTTCGGGCGCCTGCTCGACCCGGTGGCCGACAAGGTGCTGGTGGCCGGCGTGCTGGTCGGCCTGGTCGCCACCGGAGTCGTCGCCGGCTGGCATGTCGCCGCCGCCATCGTCATCCTCGGCCGCGAGCTGCTGGTGTCGGGCCTGCGCGAGTACCTCGCCCGGGAAGGCGGCGAGCTGCCCGTCACGCGGCTCGCCAAATGGAAGACGGCGATCCAGCTCGTCGCCATCGCCGCGCTGGCCGCCGCGCCAGCCGCTGGAATCGTCGTCGCCATCGCCGGCCTCGCGCTGCTCTGGCTGTCGGCCGTGCTGACGATCGTGACCGGCTGGACCTACCTCGCCGAAAGCCTGCGCCGCGTCGCGGCGGAACCGCGCCCCGGCGGCGCGCGCGACTGAGGCCGCGATGCGCGTCATTGGCCTCGCCGGCTGGAGCGGCAGCGGCAAGACGACGCTGGTCGCGGCCCTCGTCGGCGTGCTGGTGGCACGCGGCCACCGCGTCTCGACGATCAAGCACGCCCATCACGCCTTCGACATCGACCAGCCGGGCAAGGACAGCCACCGCCACCGCGAGGCCGGCGCGCACGAGGTGATCGTTGCCTCGGCCCGGCGCTGGGCGCTGATGCATGAGCTTCGCGGCGATGCCGAGCCGACCCTCGATGAACTGCTCGGCCATCTCGCGCCGGTCGACCTCGTGCTGGTCGAGGGCTTCAAGGCACATGCGCACGACAAGATCGAGGTGCATCGCCCGGCGCTGGCCCAGCCACTGCTCGCCGATAGCGATCCGCACATCGTCGCCATCGCCTGCGACGAGCGATCGCCCGGCGTGGAGGCGAGCGGCTTGCCCCTTCTGCCGCTCGGCGATGCGGTGGCGGTCGCCGATTTCGTCGAGCGCCATTGCGGCTTGACCGCGCGGCACATGCGGAGCGTGTGAGCGATGCCACCGCTCGCCGACGACTGCTTCGCCCATGATAGCGGCGCGCTGACGGTCGAGGCAGCACGCGCAATTCTCGATGCCCGCCTGGCTCCGGTGACCGGTACGGAAACCGTAGGATTACGCGGTGCCACGGGCCGCGTGCTGGCCGAGGCACTCGTTGCCGGACGCGATGTGCCGCCGCACGACAATGCCGCCGTCGACGGATACGCGGTCTGGTTCGCCGATCTCGCGCCCGACGGCGAGACCCGCCTGCCCGTCGCCGGACGCATCGCCGCCGGCCATCCGCTGGCCGAGCCGGCACGACGCGGCACGGCGCTGCGCATCTTCACCGGCGCTCCGATGCCGGACGGCGAGGAGGGCGCCCCGGACACGGTGGTCATGCAGGAAGACGCGCATCTCGTGGATGGCGCCGTAGTTCTGCCGCCCGGCGTAGCGCGCGGCGCCAACCGCCGCCGGCGCGGCGAGGACATAGCGCGTGGCGCCACTGTGCTGGAGGCCGGCAAGCGCCTGCGGGCGCCAGATATCGGCCTTGCCGCATCGCTCGGCGTCACCGGCCTAGCTGTGCGCGCGCGGCTGCGCGTCGCCGTGCTGTCCTCGGGGGACGAGGTGGCCGAACCGGGAGCGGCCGTCGGCCCGGGCCAGATATACGACGCCAACCGCCACGGGCTGATGGCCCTGCTCGACGGCCTCGGCTGTGCCGTAGTCGACCACGGCATCGTGCGCGACCGGCGGGAAGATGTGGAGGCGGCGCTGGGCCGGGCCGCTGCCGACGCCGATGTCGTCATCTCCTCCGCCGGCATGTCGCGCGGCGAGGAAGACCACGTGGCCGCCGCGCTCGCCCGCCTCGGCCATCTGCATTTCTGGCGGCTGGCGGTGAAGCCGGGCCGGCCGGTGGCGCTGGGACAGATCGGCGCCGTGCCCTTCATCGGCCTGCCGGGCAATCCGGCGGCGATGATGGTCGCCTTCCTGACGCTCGCGCGGCCGGCACTCCTGCTCCTCGCCGGCGCCGGCACGACGCGGCCACACACTTTTCCCGTGCGCGCCGGATTCGATTTCTCGAAGAAGCCCGGGCGTCGCGAATATGTCGCCGCCCGCCTGACGCACGATACCCCCGGGATGCCGGTGGCGACTCGCATAGCCCGCAGCGGGGCCGGCATCCTCAGCGCGCTCGCCGCCACGGACGGGCTTGTCGACCTCGCCGAGGAGACCACATCCGTCGTCGCGGGCGACCCCGTAGTCTTCCTGCCCATGAGCGAGGTTCTCGGCTGATGCGCATCCTCTACTTTGCCTGGCTGCGCCAGCGTACCGGCACCGGCATGGAGCAGGTGACGCTGCCGGACGACGTGCGCACGGTCTCCGCCCTCGTCGAATGGCTGAAGACGCGCTCGCCCGGCCATGCGGCGGCCTTCCGCGAACTGAAGACCGTGCGCGCCGCCGTCAACCAGACCTATGTGAAGCTCGACCACCCGGTGGCCGATGGCGACGAGGTGGCCTTCTTCCCGCCGGTGACGGGCGGCTAGCGGTCGCGGTGCACGGTGCCCTCGCCGGGGGTGATGGCAAGCAGCGTGCCGGGGCTTGTGACATCGAATGTATGCAAGTGCCGCGCGGCACCAGCACGGCATGGCCGGCCGCCAGAGGCACCTTTCGCACGCCGGCCGGCCTGTCGAACAGCACATCGGCCGAGCCTGAAATCATCATCAGCAGCTCATCGCCGGCGGGATGCATCTCCCAATGGTCGATGTCGCCGTCCATGGCGAAGGCCGCGAACAGGCGGCCGTCGAGCGGGCGCCGCCCTGGCATCACGGCGGGCCAGAAATCTGCGTCGCCGTTACCGTCATGGCCGCATCCCTTTCCCGCCGCCGCGCCGCGTACTAGGTTTCGCCGCATGATACGCGTGCAGAGCAACGACTTCGACCCCGGGGCGGAGCAGGCGGCGCTGGTTGCCGGCCGGCGCGATGTCGGCGCCGTGGTGATCTTCGTCGGCCTGGTGCGCGACATGGCGCCGGAAGGCGACCGCAGCGCGCTCTCGGCGATGACGCTCGAACACTATCCCGGCATGACCGAGGCGCAGCTTGCCGCCATCGAGGCCGAGGCAAACCGCCGCTGGCCGCTCTCCGCCTCGCTGATCGTGCATCGCTATGGCCGCATGGAGCCGGGCGAGCGCATCGTGCTGGTCGTCTGCGCCTCGGCGCACCGCGCCGCGGCCTTCGAGGCCTGCGCCTTCCTCGTCGACTGGCTGAAGACGAAGGCGCCGTTCTGGAAGCTCGAGGAGAGCGCCGACGGGGCCGGATGGGTCGAAGCCCGCGCCGAGGACGATGCCGCCGTCGACCGCTGGGCCGTGTCGCCTCCGAAGGCCGCCGAGTAGTACGCCCGAGCGCCGCGTCAGACGCGGGGCAGGCGGACCGTCATGCAGAAGCCGCCACCCTCCCGGTTCGCCGCCTCGACGGTTCCCCCGAGCGCCTCGACGTTCCGGCGTACGACCACAGGCCGATACCGAAATGCGCCGTCCCCGGCCCTGCCGGATCGCCGCGCGAGTCGCGGAAGCTCGCATAGCGTTCGAAGATGTGCGCCAGGCGGTCGTTCGGCATCCCCGGCCCTTCGTCGACGACGGTGAGCACCGCCATGTTGCCCTCGACCGCCAGCCCGACGCAGACCGTCCCGTCGGGTGGCGAATGCTGGGATGGCATCTGGGTTGCCGGCGAGGGCTGGGGCGGCTGGGTAGGCTTCGGGCGGGGTACAGTGGCGGCAGCAGGTGGCGACTAGGCGGGCGACGCCATGACTGGCGGCGGAGCCGGAGCTGGCGCCGTCACGACGCGCTGTTGCGGCTCACGGAGACCCGGGAGGCAGGCCGTCAGCGTCGACATAACCGCCAGCGCCGGCCACAGGCCTGCACGCGCGCCTCACGCATCCTCCTGCCGGCCCAGCGGCCGCGCGAAAGATACCTCGTGACCGTCGGGATCGGTGAGGTGGAAATAGCGCTCGTTCCAGTCGGCGTCGCGTGGCGGTGCCTCGGGGCGATAGCCCTGCGCAAGGGCGCGGGCATAGGCAGCATCTACGTCGTCCACATGCACGATGACGCGGCCCCACCAGCGCGGGCGGCGCTCGGCCGGCACGGCAATGATATTGAGATAACCCCTGCCCAACCGGAACGACGTGAAGGCCGCCATGCGTCCGCCGTACAATGCTTCGAACCCCATCGCCTCGTAGAATGCGACAGCGCGCGCCATGTCAACAGTGGCAAGCGTTACGGCCGAAAGGGTCTGCGGCACCCCCCTCATAGCGCACCGCCCCCCCGCCACGACATGCTGGCGGCGGAACTTGGCCATGACGTGCTCGCCGGCGGTCACCGGCGGGTATTTCGCCGGCTGCGCCGCCGAACGGCAGGTTTCGATGCACTCCACCAGGGCGTCCTCGTTGGTATTGTGGATGAACACGATGGACATCCGCCACCCGCCGGCCCGGCCGCGCGGGGCGTGGTAGGCCGCCATGGCGGCGGCGACCGTCGCCGCCGGCACGCGATGGCCGGTAACCACGATAAAACCGATGTCGCGGCGGGCCGCCTCGACCGACCGCGCGAGCGCCGTGCGCCCGCTTCCCGGCGGCCCGTAAAACGGCACCAGGTCGATCAGCGGCTCCCGCTCCATCCCGCCTCCCTCGGTACCCGTGAGGCCGATGGTAGCGCGAAGAGGCGGGGCGCGACACAGCGCAGCCGCCTATCTGCCTTGCGCCGGAATGCCCTTCTCTGCTTATTGGGGCACTTTTTCGCACCGGTCCGGCTCTCCGTACCGGCGTCGTTCCAGCGCAACGGAGGAAACGTCATGGCCGTAACGGTCGGCATCATCGGGCTCGGCATCATGGGCACGGGCATGTCCATGAACCTTATCCGGAAGGGCGGCCACAAGGTCGTCGGCTACGACATCGACAGGGGCCGCCGAGACGCGCTGAAGGCCAATGGCGGCGAGCCGCTGGCCAGCAACTCCGAGGTGGCGACGGCCGCAGACATCGTCATCTGCTCGCTGCCCTCGGCCGCCGCGCTCGATGCCGTCGTCAACGGCAAGGATGGCATCGCCGCCAGCAGCAAGAAGGGCCTCGTCGTCATCGAATGCTCGACGCTGTCGATCGAGGTCAAGGAGAAGGCGCGCGCGGCGCTGGAGGCGGTCGGCATGGTCATGCTCGACGCGCCGGTGTCGGGCGCCGGCAAGCAGGCCGAGGCCGGCGAGCTGTCGATCATGGTGTCGGGCGACCAGGCTGGCTATGCCATGGCCGAGCCGATCTTCGCCTCATTCTGCAAGGCGTGGCGCCATGTCGGCCCGTTCGGCACAGGCACGAAGCTCAAGCTGATCATCAACATGCTGATCTCGATCCACGGCGCCGCCTACGCCGAGGCCATCGCCATCGCCCAGAAGGCCGGCGTGCCGCTCGATCTGCTGCACCAGTGCGTGACCATCGGCGCCGGCAACAGCCGCGTCATCGAGTATCGCGGCCCGCTGATGATCAAGGGCGTCTATGGCGACCCGGACACCAAGACCGCCGATCTGGCGATCCAGATCAAGGACAACGACGTCATATCGAACTTCATCAAGTCGTTGCACGTGCCGACGCCGACCTTCAACTCGTCAATGCCGTACTATGAGGCGGCCTACGCGCAGGGCTGGGTGAAGGAGGATCCAGGCGTCATCACCCGCATCGCCGAGATGTGGTCGGGCCTGAAGCAGCGCTGACCGCCAACGCGACCGGCGGCCTCGTCCTTCGAGACGCCGCCTCGCGGCGGCTCCTCAGGGTGAGGGGGCTCGGGATGAGGCCGCGGGTATCACCGACACTTCCGGCGCACGCTTCGGGCAACGCCTCGTCCTGAGTCTGTCGAAGGACGCGGCGTCACCCGCCCTCCCTCAGTTCACCTTGTCGCCGGGCGACAGGTGCTCGACCGTCTTGCCGGTTTCCGTGAATGTCCGAGTCACGTGGTCGGTGGCGTATATCCACAGGATCGTCAGCGGCCCCTCGCCAACATTGACGAAGCGGTGGTCCTTGCCGGCCGGTATGAAGGACGTGTCCATCGGCCCGACGCGGGTGCGCTGGCCGTCGATCTCGACCTCGCCCTCGCCGTCGAGGATCGTCACCTGCTCGTCGCAATTGTGGCGATGCATCGGCGCGTTGCGGTGCGGCGGGAACTTCGTCAGCCCCGTCGTGAACTTCTCCGCGCCGCAGACTTCCTTGCCGATCAGCAGCGTCGTCTCGACGCCGTCGCCGCGCTGGAAAACCTCGATATCCTTGATCCTGCGGATCGCCGGCTCGGCCATCGTCGCCTCCTGCCTGTCTTTACCCGCGCTGGCGCGGGATGCTGGCCGGACTCTAGCAGACCCGGCCGTCCTATGCGCCCGTCTCAGCCGAGCCGGGCCTTTGCACGCGCCTTCCGGGCATGGCGGCCAGCGCCGCCGCCGCGACCGCGACCGGTGGATCCCAGTCGCCTAGGCGGTCCTGGCGGAACAGGCGGGCGGCGGCGTACCACGACGTGGCCTCGCCGCGCATGCCCCAGCGCCAGTCGCCGACCGCCGGCAGCAGAACCCAGACCGGGCGCCCGAGCGCGCCGGCGAGATGGGCGACCGCGCTGTCGACGGTGATGACCAGATCGAGGCGGGCGACGATCGCCGCCAGCGCCGCGAAATCCCGCTGCAAGGCGTGGGTGGTCTGCAGCGCGGCCGCCCAGGCCGGCGCGCCGGCCGGTATCGCGCCGGGCTCGCGCTGCAGGCTCCAGGCATCGACGCCCGGCACCGCGAGCAGCGGCTGGAGCGCGGCGAAGGGCAGGCTGCGGCGGCGATCGGACGGATGCTCCTGATTGCCCTGCCATAGCAGGCCGACGGCGAGGCCCGGCCGGAGGCCTAAGGGTGTGTTGGCCGCGCCGGCGAGGTAGCCGCCGGGCGACGGCACGACGTCGGGCCTGGTGGCGAAGCGCAGCGGCAGCGACAGCAGCGGACAATGCACGTCGAATTCGGGCAGCGCCTGCCCCAGCGCGACGACGGCCACCTCCGGAAAGCTCACCGCGAACAGGCGCTGCAGCGCCGCGGAGCATTCGAGGGTGGCCCGGCCGGCCAGCCGCACCACCTCCGGCACCCAGCGCGCGAACTGGATAGAATCGCCGTATCCCTGCTCGCAATGCAGCAAGATATGGCGGCCGGCCAGCGCGTCGCCGGTCGAGTGTGGCGGCGCGAAATTGCGCTGCTGCCCGCGAAAGGCGGCGGCGCGCCAGCGCCATTAGTATTCGCGGAATCCCTCGGCCCAGTCGCCCCGACGCAGCAGGGCGAGCTCTCGTCCGAGATGCAGCTCCGCGTTACGTGGCGCCACGGCGAGGCCGCGGCCATAGGCGGCCAGCGCGCCCTCGTTGTCGCCGGCCTGCGCCAGGGAGGCGCCGAGCAGCACACAGGCGCCGTCGATCCCGGGATCCGACGACAGCAGCTTGCGGCAATGCGCGATCGCCGCCTCCGGCTGACCAATGCGAAGATAAGCGGTGGCGAGGCCCAGCCGGGCGCGCTGCGAGGCAGGATCGCGCCGCAAGGCGGCACGGAACCCGTCGAGTGCCGGCCCTCGCCGAGGCGGAGTATTTCGCCGGCCACGGCTTCACCGACATCACGCTCGCCGTAAGTATCGTGCCGGCCAAGCTAGGCCGCGCCGCCGCCCTGCTCGGCGCCGGCATGCGGCTGGGCCTGCTGACCGACGACCCGACCACGGCGCGCGCGATCGGCGAACGCAGTATCGCCCTCGGCGTGACATTCCCTGTCCATGTCGAGATCGACAGCGGCGGCGGCCGTGCCGGGGTCGACCCCGCCGACCCGGCGCTCGTCGAGATCGCCCGCATCCTCCATCGCGGGCCGGGCAGTGCTCTGGCGGGTGTCCTCACCAATGCCGGCCACAGCTACCACCGGCGCGGCGCCACCGCCCTCGCGGCCACGGCCGCCGAGGAGCGGGACGCCATCGTCACCGCCGCGAACGCCCTGCGCGCTGCTGGCCTGCCCCGTCGCCAGCGCCGGCTCGACGCCGACGGCCGTGTTCGGCACCGACTGGACGGGCGTCGACGAGCTGCGGCCGGGCGCCTACATGTTCATGGACCTAGACCAGCATGCGCTCGGCGTCTGCGCGACCGACGAGATCGCGGTGAGCGTGCTGGCCAGCGTCATCGGCCACAACCGGCGCGCCGGCCACCTGCTGCTCGACGCCGGCGCCATCGCCCTCTCCAGAGACGTGTCGGCCGAGGAGTTCCGCCCCGGCACCGGATACGGCCTCGTCTGCGACGCAGGGTACGGCGCGCCGCTGCCGGGCCTGGCGGTCACGTCCGTGGCGCAGGATCACGGCATGGTCCCGGTCGCCGATCCGTAGGCGTTCGATCTCCTGCCAGTCGGTGCGCGCGTGCGTATCCTGACGGTTCACGCCTGCCTCACCGGGGCGGCGTGGCCCCACTACGACGTGATCGAGGACGTCCGCGTCGTGGTCCTCTGGGATCGATGCGCCGTCTGGTGACGCTCAGTTGGCGCCATCGCGCCCGAGCAGGCCTCGCGCGATGATGTCGGCCTGTATCTCCGCGGCGCCCTCGAAGATGTTGAGGATGCGCGCGTCGCACAGCACGCGCGAGACGGGATATTCCTCTGCGTAGCCGTTGCCGCCGTGAATCTGCACGGCGTTGTCCGCCACCGACCACGCCACCCTAGCACCGACGATCTTGGCCATGCCGGCGACGATGTCGCAGCGCCGGCCGGAATTCTTCTCGCGCGCCGCGTGGTGGACGAGCTGGCGCACCGTCATCACTTCCACGGCCGCCCAGCCAAGCTTGCCGGCGATGCGCTGGTAGTCGGCGATCGGACGGCCGAACTGGCGACGCTGCATGGCGTATTCGAGTCCCATCTCCAGCGCGCTCTGGGCAACGCCGATGGCGCGCGCGCCGGTCTGTATGCGCGCGGTCTCGAAGGTGGTCATGAGCTGGCGGAAGCCCTCGCCCTCGACCTCGCCGAGCAACGCCTCGCGCGGCTGCGCGAAGCCGTCGAAGGCGATCTCGTAGTCCTTCATGCCGCGGTAGCCGAGGACCGGGATTTCCGTCCCCGACATGCCCTCGGCGGGAAACGGGTTCTCGACCGTGCCGCGCGGCTTCTCGACGAGGAACATCGAAATGCCGCGGAAGCCGTCCTCCTGCGCGCCGGTGCGCGCCAGCAGCGTCAGCATGTCAGCGCGCGCGGCGTGGGTCGACCATGTCTTGGCGCCGCTGATGCGCCAGCCGGCGCCGTCGCGCGTCGCGCGCGTGCGCACCGAGGCGAGGTCTGAGCCCACATCCGGTTCGGTAAAGGCGGCGGCCGGCAGCGCCTTGCCGGCGGCGATAGCTGCCAGCCAGCGCTGCTTCTGGCCCGGCGTGCCGGCCTTGTGGATCAGCTCGGCGGCGATGTCGGAGCGCGTGCTGAGCGAGCCGACCGTCAGGTAGCCGCGGCACAGTTCTTCCGTCACCACGCACATCGCCACCTTGTCGAGGCCGAGGCCGCCCCACTCGACCGGCACGGTGACGCCGAACACGCCGAGCGCCGACATTTCCTCTATCAGTTCTAGCGGTATCAGCGCGTCCTTGCGATGCCAGTCCTGCGCATAGGGAACGACCTTCGCATCGGCGAAGCGGCGGAACTCAGCACGCATCATCGCGTGCTCGCCGTCGAGGCCGGCATCGCCGCAGGTGCCGCCCTCGCGCAGCAGGGCCGCGATGGCGAGGCGCAGGCCGACAGAATTGCCGACGTCCATCAGGCGCCGCGTCGCCGGGTCGGCGAGCGTCGCGCCCGGCTCGAGACCCAGATCGCCGGGCCGCACCACCTCGTCCTGGCTCATGGCGATGCCGTGCGCGAGCTGGGCGAGATAGCCGCCAAAGCCCGCCTGCAGGATCAGCCGCTCCAGCTCGCCTAGCCGGCCGCCGGCCTCCAGCCCCTCCGCCCAGCCGAGCAGCGCCGCCAGCGCCTGGCCGTAGGCGGCCGTCCAGGCATAGCCATGCGCGGCAAACTGGTGCTCGTGCAGGCGCTTGCGGTCGAGGCGGCCGTCCGGGGCCACCGCCGCCGCGAGGTTACGGTGGGCGGAGCCGACATGGGCTCTGACATCGGCCAGCGCGCCCTGGCACAGCGCGATCAGTTCGCGGGCCGGCAGGGCAGCGGCGGCGCTGCCGGCAACGGTGGCAGTCACGGGACCTAACCTCCAGGATCAGGCGGCGCGCGCCGCCTGCGATGCATGAATGGAAAGGCGCCGGCTCATGTCGGAGCCGAATCGGCCCAGCGGATCGACGCGCGCGCGCACGCCGCAGAATTCGTCGAGGCGCGGGAACATTCGGGCGTAGGACGCCGCGCTCATCAGCCCGTCCTTGGCGACGTAGAGGCTGCCGCCATGGTCGAGCACGATGCGTTCGAGACGTGCATGCAGCGCCTCGGCCGGCTGGACGCGCGCCGTGGCCGTGATCGATGACTGACGCCGCTCAGCCGGAGACCACCGGGTTCTCAAGCGTCCCGACGCCGCCGACGGTGACGGAAACGCGGTCGCCGGGGCGCAAGAAAAGCTGCGGCTTGCGCGCAAATCCGACGCCGTCGGGCGAGCCTGTCGTCATCATATCGCCCGCGCGGAAGCAGTACCATTGCGAAAAATAGGCGATAAGCTGCGGCACGTTGAACACCATATCGCTGGTGTTCGAATCCTGCAGCACCTCGCCGTTGATCGTCGTGCGGATCGACATGTCGTGCGGGTCGTCTATCTCGTCGGCCGTAACGACCACGGGGCCGAGCGGGCAGAAGGTTGGAAATTGCTTGCCTAAGATATTGCGGTCATGGCCGTCGCGCGAAACCGCCGGCGTCTTGGCGTCGAGGAATTCGCGCACCCAGTCGCGAGCCGACACGTCGTTGGCGATGGTGTAGCCCGCAACGTAGCGCAGCGCGTCCTCCTCGCGGACGGCATGGCAGGTGCTGCCGAAGACGATGGTCATCTCGCCTTCGTAGTCGACCATGTCGGGATGCGCGCGCGGCAGCAGGATGGGCTCACCATGGCCAATCAGCGTGTTTGTGTTCTTCACGAAGCCGGCCGGACGCGGCGGAAAGGCTACCTTCATCTCCTCGAGATGCGCCTTGTAATTGGCACCGGCCGAGAACAGCAGGCCCGGCGCCGGCAAGGGCGCCAGCAGCTTCGCTCCCGCGTAGCGGACCAGCACGCCATCGGCGACCAGGGCCGCCCGACCTTCGGCCGAGAGGCGCCCGATCTGCGCGACCGCGCCTCGCACGGTCGACAGCCCATCGGCGCCAGCCGCGAGGATCTCGCGCACACCGGCCGGCACATGCGCCAGGGCCGCATCCGGGCGTCCGGGATGGCCGAGGTCGAGGATCGTGTCGTCGTCGACCAGCACGCCGGGCCGGCCGCCGCCGGCCGCCAGTGTCACCAGCTTCATGGCGCTCTCTCTCCCTTTTGATTCGTTGATTCTGCGCCGGCGAAAGCCTCCAGACTCTTCTCCAGCATCGCCTTGTCGAGTCGGTAGCCGATGGCGACCAGCCGTGTTCGTGGCACCATGCCCGCGGGCCAGGCATCGAGCAGCGTGGGCGGATGGACCATGTGCTGCACGGCCTGCACCACAACCGGACGCGATTCCCCGATCACATGCGCAAGTCCCTTCAGGCGAAGGAGGTCGTTGCCGCGAAACGCCGCCAGCGATGTCAGCCAGCGCGCCAGCGCCGGCCACGCAATGGCCGCGTCGCGCTCGACGGTGACCGAGAGGACGCCGGCATGGGCGGCGCCGTCCTCGTGATCGTGGCCGTCTCCGTGGCCGTGGCCGTCTCCGTGGCCGTCATGATCGTGATCGTGGCGATGATCGTGGCTGTGCACTGGCAGGGGCACGGCATCTAACACGGCCTCGGGCGCCAGATCGGCACCCGCCGAGCGCAGAATTTGCGCCATCGGATTGATGGCAACGAGACGCGCCGCCAGCGCGGCCGTACGCGCCTCGTCGACGAGATCGGTCTTCGACAGCACCAGTACATCGGCCAGCGCGGCCTGATGGCGGGCGACCACCTGCTGTTCCAGATTGCCGGCGCCGGAGACGGCATCGACGATCGTGACAACGCGGTCGAGGTACCAGTCGCGGCGCGCCCGCTCGTCGGTGAGGAAGGTGCGTACTATCGGCACCGGGTCGGCGAGGCCGGTGGTCTCTACGACGCAGCGCGAAAAGGGCGGCAACTCGCCAGACTCCCGCCGCCGCGCCAGATCCTCAAGCGTGTCCGCGAGATCGCCGCGCAACGTGCAGCAGAGGCAGCCATTCTCCAGCAGCACGGTGGTATCGTACGCGGTCTCGAACAGCAGATGGTCGAGCCCCACATCGCCGAACTCGTTGACGATGACGACCGTGTCGGAAAATCCCGGTGTGCGCAACCAGCGATTGATGAGCGTAGTCTTGCCGCTGCCAAGAAATCCGGTGACGACGGCGACCTGAATCATCCCACCGGCGCGCCCACCACCGACCTTTCCGCGTGCGTCCGTCGCCATTCCTATCCTCGCTCCCTGCGGTCGCGCTGGTCTATAGTAACGCACCAGACGGGGTGGCGACGCCGCGAAGAGCGACCGCCACCGTCCCTCCCAAGGCCCGGTGGCGTAAACCGTCATTCGGCGCCCATAGCAGGCAGGACAGGCACCATGACCGACAGGGACGACGCCTTCAATATGCGCTTGCTTTCCCAGGATACGCTACAGGGTTTCGGCGGCGTCGGAGAGGGCATGAGTATCCAGGTCGCCAGGGAAGGGCGACGCATCATGTATCTCGCGCACGAATCCGCGCCGAAAAATTTTACCGGCGTCGATGTCACCGACCCGCGCAAGCCGAAAGTGGTGGTGCAGACCGACCTGCCACAGCGCCACATGCGCTCCAACTCGCTGGAAGTGACCGGAGATATCCTCGCCGTCGCCTACCAGACGGTCGAGCAGGGCATGCAGCCGGCCGGCATCGAACTGTTCGACATCTCGAAGCCCGAAAGCCCGAAGAGCATCACCTTCATCGACTGCTCGGGCCCGCATTCGCGCGGCGTCCACCAGGTTTGGTTTATCGATGGCAAGACCATCCACGCCTCGTCAGGCGCCGCCGATTTCGAGCCGACGCACAGGCTCGACGACCAGTTCTACCGCTCCTGGGACGTCAGCAATCCGACGAAGCCGCAGGAGACCTGCCGCTGGTGGTATCCGGGCACACGCAAGGGCGACAGCGCGCCGCCGCCGCCGCGCCATCCGCAGTTCGACGCCGGCTACCGGCCGCACAACACCAACGTCTATCCTGACCATCCTGACCGCCTGTACATGGGCTACATCGACGGCGGTGTCTGCCTGATCGACATCTCCGACAAGTCTAAGCCGCAGATGGTTGGCCACTGGAATCCGCATCCGCCCTTCCCCGGCATGATGCACACGGTGATGCCTCTGTTCTCGCGCGACCTGCTGATCTGCACCGACGAGTGCATCACCAATGACGGCGTCGACTGGCCGAAGCTGAACTGGGTCGTCGACATGCGGATGGAATCGAACCTCGTGCCGATTTCCACCTTTCCGCTGCCACCGGTCGAGGAGCACAAGACGCGTGGCGGCCGCTACGGCGCCCACAACATGCACGAGAACCGGCCGGGGCCGTCCTTCCGCTCCGACACCATTCTCTTCGCCAGCTACTTCAACGGCGGCGTGCGCGCCTTCGATACATCCAACCCCTTCCAGCCGAAAGAGATCGCGCATTTCGTGCCGAAGGACCCGCCGGGTTCCTCGGCGCTGGCCATCCAGATCAACGACGTCTATGTAGACGAGAACCAGATCGTCTACGCTGTCGACCGCTTCGTCGGCGGTCTCTACATCCTGGAGGCCGACGTCTAGGCCGGCAGCCCCGGCAGCGGCTGCACGAAGGGGCTGGGCGGCGCGTCAACATCGCGCCAGAACGCCGTGACCTCGCTCGGCAGGCGCCGGGCGAGGGCGGTGGCATCGCCCATATCGGCCGCATCCAGCGTCACCAGCACGATCCCCGCCTCGGCCAGCCGGGCCAGCGCCTGCCGCCGCCGCAGAGTCGGCGAATTGGCGCCGGGCACGTCGATGGCGACGAGCGTGCGTCCCGTCCACAGCGCGACCGAGACCGGCACGGAAGGATCGGGGCCGGGCGCGCCCTTGCCCGCCCAGCCCGTGCCGGCGGCGAGCAGTTGGGCGCGCGGCAGCGGCCGGAAGGCGCCGAAGGCCCAGTCGTGCGGCGCGAACAGGCCGCCGAAACGCGCGGCGCGGCGGACGAGCGCCGGATCGTCCGTCGCTGCCAGCGCGAACGCCATGTAGAGGTCGAGAAAGGCGCGGGTGGACCGGTCCCAGGTGTCGGCGTGCAGCGCCAGTTCCATGGCGAGCAGGCGCAGGCGCGAGGGCGTGTCGGCATTGGTCGCGAGGTCCGGCTCGCCGCCAAAACGCCAGTCTGGATCGCCCAGACGAACCGGCATCGCCGCAGCCGGATCGGCGACGACGAACGGCGTACGCGCGACGATGTGCCGTCGCCCGTCTTCGCCAGTCACGGACTCGAGACGGTCGGCCGCCCAGGCGGCCGTGCCGTAGGGCAGTATCCAGGACGCTTGCGCGGTATCGTCGCTCAGGGAATCCCCACCCAGAGGTCCAGGGCTATGGTGCAGCCGGGAACCTGCATCGGCCCCGACACGGCGATGGTCGTCGTCGCCGGCTGCCCGTCCGGGAAGAAGCGCCGCCGAACATCCACCGCGGCGGCATATTCGCCCAGATCGGTGTGCATCGTCATCAGGCGAATCCCGTGGCGCAGCGAGGTGCCGGCGGCGGCGCAGACAGCCTCGGCATTCTCTATCATAGCCTGCATCTGCGCGGCCGGGCGATTGATGCCGTAGGGATAATTGGGATCTACGCGCGCCGCGGCGACCACCCCGTCGGCATCGGCGGCGAGCTGCCCGGACAGGAACAGCAACTCGCCGGCGCGGACGACCTGCGATTCGTGGAACAGTGGGACAGGTGCCTTCGTCGTGCGGATCACCTTCTTCTTCGCCGTGCCCTTGTCGGTGACGGCGACCAGCGTGATCTCGATATGGCCGTCGGGAATGACGATGCTGTCGACCGGCATGATCAGGCGGGCCGGCAGGTCGACAGGGAAGTATTCGCGCCAGACGCGGTCGAGGCGCGGAATGTCGTTGAGGTCTGTCAGGTAGACCTCCGCATTGACGACATTGCCGAGGGAGTAGCCGGCCGCTTCCAGCGTGGTCTTCTAGGTGACCGAGGATGAAGCGGGCCTCGCGGTCGATCGCGTTGCCTTCCCCGAAATTGGGGTTGACGCGCGCTTCCGGCGCCGGGACGGTGCGGAAATCCGACAGCACCTGGCAGGCGACGAACACGGAATCTCCGGCCCCGATGGCCGGCGCATATCCGGCCATCGGCTGCGGGATATTGTCGGTGGTGATGCCCTCCTTGCGGAAGCCCTATTCCGGCAGGATGGCGATGATCTCGACCTCGATCTAGGCGTCGGTAACCATCAGCCCGGGGATGACAACAGAGGTCGAGGCCGGGCGTGGCGGCTTGATGATGTCGCTGGCAGGGTGTCGTACTGGTCCATCGCGTCGCGCGACGTTGGGAACTGCGCCAGCCGCACGGCATTGGCAAAATTGGTGCCGGCCGCCCGCAGCGTGCGCCGCAGAATGTCGAAGATGTACTCGGACTCGCGGACGATGCGGTGCTCTCCGGCCAGCGGCACGGCGGGATTGCCCTTCACCCCCGGCGCGGGCCCGCTGACGAAATCGGTGGCGATAGCGCCAGAGAAGAAGACCCAGCGCTCGAAGCGCAGCGCCGGCGTGAAGTTCGGATGCGGCACGGGCACGCCGCGCGGCCGGATGATCTCGCGTTTCGGTATGGTCGCTCCAGATCGGTTCGGGAGGGCTCAGCCGGCCGAAACGAAAGCCATGTAGCGTCTCAGCGTGCGGTCGACCAGCAGGCGAAACAGACGGTCGGTGATGAAGCCGAGCAGGCTGATCGTCGCCAGTGCCACGAAGATGCGGTCGGTCTGCACCAGCATGCCGGCGGTCTGCAACAGATAGCCGAGGCCGGAATCGGCGGCGAGCATCTCGGCCGGAATGATGCTCATAAAAGACGAGGCCATCGCCACGCGCATGCCGGTGACGATGTAGGGCACGGCCGACGGGATCACCACGAGGATAAATATCTGGAACTCGCTGGCTCCGAGGCATTCGGCGGCCCGCTGGCGCGCTATCGGCGTGCGCATGACGCCGGCGATGGTGTTGATGAGCACGAAGAAGAACGTGCCCCAGAAAATCAGGAAATATTTTGAGTTCTCGCCGATGCCGAACCAGATGACGGCGATGGGGATCATGGCCGTGGGCGACAGGTAGCGCATGAATTCTATGATCGGATCGAGCAGTTCGTAGACTACCCGCATGCGACCCATGACCACGCCTAACACTATGGCCAGAGCCGATCCGAGGACGAAGCCGATGACGACGCGCACGAGGCTGATCGACACATGCTTGAAGATTTCGCCGGTCTCGGCCATCGGCACGAAGGCGGCAGCGACGGCCGTCGGCGGCGGGATGAGGTAGGGGTTGAGGACGAAGGTCGACAGGAACTGCCAGAGGACGAAGAAGATCGCCAGCGACGCCAGTACCATCAGCAGCGGGCGCAGGCGTTCCACCACGCTGCGCGCCGGCGCGATGGCCGGTCCCGGACGGCCGGCACCGCGGCCGGCGGTGCTCGTCGTCGTCATGGCTCCTGCCTCCTCATCAACCGGCCTCGTCGCCGAGCTTGCTCTCCTCGAGAGCAAGCTGGCGCTCGATGCTCCGGTAGATTTCGCCGAAGGCCGCATCGCCCGGGTCGCGCGGCCGCGGCAACTCGACACGGATCACGTCCTCGAAGCGCGATCCCGGCCCGACGCCCATGATGGCGATGCGGTCGGCCAGCAGGATCGACTCCGATATGTCATGTGTGACGAAGACGATGGTCTTCTGCGTCTGCTGCCAGATATCGACGAGGAAACTGTGCATGCGCCGGCGCGTCAGCGCGTCGAGCGCCGCGAAGGGCTCGTCCATCAGCAGGATTTCCGGCTCGATCGCCAGGGCGCGCGCGATCTGCAGGCGCTGGCGCATGCCGCCGGAGAGCTGCGTGGGAAACTTGCCTCGGTGGGTATCGAGCCCGACCATCGTCAGATAACGGTCGATGATCGGCCCGCGCTCGGCTTTCGGTGTGCGTCGCAGCTTGAGGCCGAAATTGACGTTCTCCTCGACCGTAAGCCACGGAAAGAGCGCCGAGCCGGCATCCTGGAAGAACATCACACGGTCCTGGCCCGGGCCGCGTATATCGCGCCTGTCGAGCGTCACGCGTCCGCGCGTCACGCTCTCGAAGCCGGCGAGAATGTTGAGCAGCGTGGTCTTGCCGCAGCCCGACGGTCCGAGCAGGCAGAGGAATTCGCCATCGGCGATGTCGATGGCGATGTCTTCGAGGGCGAGGTAGGACGCCTCCTGCTCGCCGTAAATCTTGGTGACGCTCTCGACCTTCAGCACCGTCGGAAACCCCGCACCGGAAACGGCTCCGCCGGGGCAGACATACCCCGGCGGAGCGATACGTCGTTCAGCACGGTGCCGGGACGGGCAGCACGCGCTTGGGATCGATCGAGGCGAGGCCATCGGTCCAGATGAACTCGCTGATGTCGAACTTGCCTTCCATCAGCTTCTCGCTGCGCATCCATTCGGCAAGGCTGCAGTAGTCGCTGTAGAACACCTTGTCGAAGGCATTGGCACGGATGTTGATGTCCCAGTCGGCCTTGGTCGCCGCCTCGGACAGGCCGTACTTGGCCTTCGCGTAAGCTGCCACCGCCGGGAAGTCCTTCTCGGCGATCTCGACGCCCTTCAGAGTCGCGCGCAGGAAGCGCTTGGCGATGTCGGCGCCCTCCGGCGTGGCGAGCCAGCTTGCCCGCGCGGCGCCGACGGCGTAGCCGTTGATGTAACCCTCGGCGGTCGACAGGATATGTACCTTGTCTGGGCAGACTTCGAGCGCGCGCGTGCCGAAGGGCTGCCAGATGAAGAAGGCGGAGATATCGCCCTGGCACAACGCCGTCGGCAGTACCTGGGTATCGAGGTTCTTGATGTCGACGCTGCCGATGTTGTTCTTGTTGACGAACTCGGCGATGAACCACGAACCGGTCGAGCCGACGCGTGTCGCGACGATCTTGCCCTTGAGGTCGATCGGCTTGGCGATTTCCTTGCGCGCCGCGACGATGTAGCTGGTCGCACTGCGCTCGGCGACCGTGATCAGCCGGTAGTCCTTCTTGGTGACGATCCAATGCCGCACGCCGGGCAGGTCACCGTTGAAGACGATGTCGCCATGGCCCGTGGCGAAGGTCTGCAACGCCGTGGTGCCAGACGGGAAGTCGCGGAACGTGATATCGAGCCCCTCGGCCTTGTAGAGCCCCTTCGTCTCGGCCATCCACATGCCGTCGTATTTCGGCACCGGGCCGCCGAACACCGTAACCTTCTTCATCTCCTGCGCGGTCGCTCCGGCGGCAATGCCGGCGGCCAACGCCACGGCGACGCCCGCCGCGACGGCCGACTTCCACCTCCTGCTGATGACCATACTGGCCTCCTCTGTTTGTTGGATCGGCGGAGCCCCGAGAGGCCCCGTACCCACCGTTGACCGCGGATGGCACCGCCGCCGGCCGCATTCGCTACGCTACCGCTCCCCCACAGGCAGCTCCGGGCCAGCACTCGGGCCGACCCAACCACCTATCTCAGCATGGCGGCGGCGGCGGCAGCACCCGCTTGGGATCGATAGCCGCGAGCCCGTCCGCCCAGATGAACTCCTTGATGTCGAACTGGCCTTCCATAAGCTTCTCGCTGCGCATCCAGGCGGCCAGATTACAGTAGTCGGTGTAGAAAACCTGATCGAAGGCGTTGGACCGGATGTAGGGCTTGCTGACCGACTCTATGACGTCCGCGGTCATCCCGTACTTCGCGTTGGCATAGGCCGCGACGGCGGCACGATCACTCAGCGCGACATCGACGCCATTCAGCGTCGCGCGCAGGAAACGCTTGGCGATGTCGGCGCCCTCCGGCGTGGCGAGCCAGCTCGCCCGTGCGCCGGCCACCGTGTAGCCGTTGATGTAGCCCTCGGCGGTCGACAGGATGTGCACCTTGTCCGGACACACCTGCAACGCCCGCGAGCCGAACGGCTCCCAGATAAAGAAGGCCGAAATGTCGCCCTGACACAGCGCCGTCGGCAACACCTGGGTGTCGAGATTCTTCACCGAGACGCCGCTGACCTTGTTCTTGTTGAGGAATTCGGCGACGAACCACGAGCCGGTCGAGCCGACGCGCGTGGCGACGACCTTGTCCTTGAGGTCGGCCGGCTTCGCGATCTCCTTGCGCGCGGCGGCCACGTAGCTGGCGGCGTTGCGCTCGGTGATCGTGATCAGACGATAGTCCTTCTTGGCGGTGATCCAGTGGCGCACGCCCGGCAGGTCGCCGTTGAAGACGATGTCACCATGGCCGGTGATGAAAGTCTGCAGCGCCGTTGTCCCCGACGGGAAGTCGCGGAACGTGATATCGAGCCCCTCGGCCTTGTAGAAACCCTTGGTGTCAGCCATCCAGATGCCATCATAGGCCGGCACCGGCCCGATGAATACCGTGAGCTTCTTCATCTCCTGCGCCGACGCGGAGCCGGAAACGAGCATCGCGGCGATACCCGCCGCAAGGAACGTGCGCCATTTCTTCAAGCTGACGTCCATGCTGGCCTCCTGTCCCTCTGGCCGGCCGACGGTTCGCACGACCGCCCGTTCCGTCACCTGCCCGGCGCGCGGCCCCGACGCACGCCTTACCCTCCGCCGCGCCGCTGTCCTGCAATATCGAGCGTAGCGAGCGCGTAGACTTTCGTGCCGGCGACGAGGTCGCTGATCGACGTGTGTTCGCCCTCGGCCGGGTCGAAGCCGTCACCGCCGGTGCGCAGCCGCCCCGACAGCCCGTAGTTGACCGTCGGCACATCGTAACGGTTCAGGTGGACGGCGTCCGAGTAGTAATTGACGCCACCGGTGGCCGGCACCCTGCCGAACACTTGCGTATGCGCCGCCGTGACCGCCTTGACCACCGGCGAATCCGCGGCGATCGCCGTGCCGGGGCCGGCCGAGTAGAACTCGAACTCGGCGTCGAGGCTCGGGTCGCGCCGCTTGAGGTCGGCGAGGAAGCGCGCCAGTTCCTCGTGCAGTTCGACGACAGTCATCGCGGGGCTCAGGCGCACATCCATGAAGATGTCGCAGAACACCGGCACGCGCGAGACGCGCCACGGCCAACCGCCACGGATCGCCGAGATCGACACGTTGGGCAGCATGCCCTCATAGGCGTTGCGCTTGCGGTAGGGCTCGATCCACTCGTTCTTCAGCGCCTCGTAGATGATCATCGACTTGTCGATGGCATTCACCGCTTTATCCATCCAGGCGATGTGCGACATCGTCCCCTTGGTGCGGAAGGCGACCCAAACCGTGCCGAAGTGCCATGGCGTCACCTGGAAGCCGGTCGGCTCGCCGATGATGGCGCAGTCCACGGCAAGGCCATGACGCAATAACTGGATCGTGCCTATGCCGTGACCGGCGTAGTCGCAGCCCTGGAACTCGTCGACCGGTCCGGTCTCGATCTCGCCAGACACGCCGGCGATGACGACGTCGCCGGGCAGGGTGACGCCCGCCGCCTTGATGGCGCGCGCCGCCTCGATATAGCCGGCGATGGCACTCTTCATGTTGTTGGAGCCGGCGCCGTATATCCACTCGTTCTCGACGATGTACGACTTCGTCTTGTAACCGCCTCCGGTCAGCACCGTCTCCTTGCCGCTGTAGGAGGTGTCGATGTGGCCGTTGAGCAGCAGATTGACGCCCTTGCCGCTGCCCGGCAGCACGCCGATAGCGTTGAAGCGGCCCTCGCCGATGTCCTGCAGGTGAGCCTTCAGCCCAGCCTCACGCATATAGTCGACGAGGTAGCGCGCGACGTCGGCCTCGTGCCCGGTCGGGCTCGGAATGTTGACCATCGCGCTGGTCAGCTCAACCAGCCGGTCGCGGTCTATCCCGGCGAGGACGCGTTCCGTCGCGGCGGCGTCGACGCTCATTTGTGGCGCCCCAGGCGGGTCGGCGCGTAGGCCCACAGATCCGCCATCAGCGTCGTTCCGGGCACCGGCATAGGCGCCGGCACGCGCACCGCGCCGAAGGGTAGCGCGGCACCCGGCAGATGCGGCTCCCACGCGCGCAGCGCCGGATACAGCTCGCCTAGGTCGGTCAGGAAGTGATGCGCCCGCGTCACCTCGGCGAGCGACGTGCCGGCCGCCTTGCAGATCGCCGTCGCGGTCTCGAGAATCGCCTGCATCTGGCGACGCGTGCCGGCGCCGTAGCGGTCGAGCCCGTCCGCGGAGCCGATACCGGCGATGGGGCCGCTCTCGCCCGCCGCCACCAGGCCTGACAGGCAGAGGAGATCGCCGGCACGCACGGCGGCGGGGCCGAAGGCCATGCCCGCCGGCAGCTTCGTGTCGATCACTTCCTTCTTCGTCGCGCCCTTGTCGCGGACGCCCATCAGGTTGATCTCGATGATGCCGTCGGTGAAGCCGAATCCGGCGGTCGGCACCACCGTCACCGCGCAGGGCGACTTGGCGAAATGGCTGTTCCACACATCCAGGCAATGCGCCGTGTCGGCGATGTCTCCGAGATAGATCTGTGCCTTGATGGCATTGGCCAGCGAAGAGCCCGCAGCCTCCATCGCCGGCTTCAGGCGATGGGTGATGAGGAACTCGGTCTGCTGGCGGATCTCGGTGCCCGACCAGACGGCGCGTGGCGAGGAGCGGGTGGCGCGCGCGTCGAGGAATTTGTTGGCGTCGTCCTGTGCCATCTGGCCGGCGACGAAGACGAAATCCCCCGAGATGACCGAGACGGCGAAGCCCGATGTCGGCGGTACCGGCACGCCGTCGGCCGACACGCGCTGCGGATCGCGTCCGCCACCCGGAATGACCGCCAGCAGCGAAGTGTTTATCTCGGCGCCGCGGGCAACGAGTTCACTCATCAGCACGGAGGTCGATGGCGGGATATAGGCGCCGAAATTGGCCTTGCGTGCGAGGTGGTAGCCGTCGACCGCCCGGTAGTCGGGATAGTACTGGTCGAGGCGAACGCCATGGGCGAGGTCGCTGCCGGCCTTTTTCAGCAGCCCGGAGAGGCGGTTGAGGATGAAATTGCCCTCGCGACGGTGCCGCGGCAGGCCATGATTGGGCAGGCCGGCCTGTCCGACCACCGCGGCCGCCAGGCCGGTGTCGAAATCGATCGCCTCGTGCCCGGTGAAGAACAGCCAGTCGCCGGCCTTGATGCCCTGTGCGAACAGGATGTCCGTCCCACCGATCCGTACCGGAGCCAGCGGCTCTGCATGCACCATGATCGTCCTCCGTCCCACGCTACGGCCACGACTCTCGACCGCAGAGGGGATTGGCGTCAATGCCACAGAAACCGCCTAACCAGATTCCTCAAAAAACGCCGGTTTCGCTGTAATTTCGCTATAAAACCATTGTGATGATTGGTATCTTGAATGGTCATGTGGCCGGTCTGCCTGCGGCAGCGGCAGTCGTTGGCGCCGATTGCGGCAGGAAGAGACGCGAATGCGATGAGCGTGGAATTGCTTGTGACGGACAGCGCTCCCGAGCGCGCCCTGACGGCGTTGCGCCGGATGATCGATGCCGGACGGCTGCCGCGCGGCAGCCGCCTGCCAGCCGAGCGCGATCTCGCCGCGCGCCTCGGCGTCGGCCGCAGCACCTTGCGCAAGGCCCTCGCTGTTCTCGAAGCCGATGGGCTGCTGTGGCGCCATGTTGGCCGCGGCACCTTCGTCGGCGGCCCGCCGGTGCCGACGGGCGACCGCTTTCCCGCCACCTTGCCGGCGGCAAGTCCGCGCGACGTGATGGAGGCGCGGCTGATGTTCGAGCCGGCGATCGCCGCCAGCGCCGCACGCAGCGCCACCACCGCCAACATCGCCGAGCTTCGCCGCCACGTCGAAAATGGCGACGCAGCGCGCAACTGGGACACCTACGATTTGTGGGATCTGACGTTGCACCGCGCCATCGCGGTGGCCTCACACAATTCCTTCGCGGTTCTGCTGCTCGACGTGGTCAACGAGTTTCGCCGCCACGACGACTGGGGCCGTCGCCAGTTGCCACCCGTGCATTCGAGCGCGCACCGGCAGAGCAGCGCCCAGCACCGTGTCATCATCGAGGCGATCGCGGCGCGCGACCCGCGCGCCGCCTCCGAGGCAATGCGCCGGCACCTGCTGATGGTGCGCGCAATGTATTTCGAAGGCCCGGAAACGGGCGCCGGCGAGGCGCCGATGCTACTGCCCCTCCGCAATGCCGCCGGCGGGCGACGGGCGCGACTGTGAAGGTCGCGGCGATCCTGCGCCGTCTGCTCGGCCCCGGCCGGCCCTTCCGCCACGACAATGGTGCGCTCGCCCCGTGCGATGCCCGCCTAGACGTGATGCCGTGCCCGGCCTGCGGTGCCTATGCCGCCTTCGACCGGCCGGCCGCCTGCGGCGCGCGCGACTGCCCTTGGGCCGGTCTCACGTTGCGCTGAGTCAAGGCGCCGGCAGCAGGGCGACCACGGCCGGCGGAAAGCTCGCCTTGATCTCGGCGCCGATCGGCGCCGTGGCGGCCGCGAAGCGCACCCGTTCCGCGGCCGTGAGCTCATGGAACTGTACGCCCTCGGCGATCAGCCGGTCGCGCAGCGCGTCATCCTCGGCGGCGGCGAATCCACGCTGCGCCGTCGTCGCCACAGCGGTCGCGGCCTCGAAGCGGCGGCGTTGCTCCGGGGTAAGGTCGGCCAGCAGATCGGCGCTGGTAAACACAGCGGTGGCGCCGAACAGGTGTGCCGACTGTGTGAAATACTTCTGGTACTTGTAGACGTTGAATCCCCAGGAATTGGTCAGTGGATTCTCCTGTGCGTCGAGGCGCCCCGCAGCCATCGCGCCGGGGAATTCGGCGACGTCCAGCGGCACGGGCGTGAACCCCATAGCAGCGAACAGCTTCTTCGCAACGTCCGTCGGCATGGTGCGGATGCGCTGGCCGGCGGCATCCTCGGGCGTGCGTACCATGCGGACGCCGCTGGTGATATGGCGGAAGCCGTTGTCCCACAGGCCGACCAGCCGCAGCTGGCCCTGAGCGGCGAACAATTCGGCCAGTTTCGGCCCGAATTTGGCATCGAGCGACGGCCAGATCTTCGCCCGATCGGTGAAGGTGAACGGCAGATCGAGCAGCGCCACCTCGGGGATGCGGTCGACAAGGTAGCTCGCGGCGATGTAGGCGAGCGCCAGCTCGCCGCTCTCGGCCATGCCGGCGAGTTCGCCCGCCTTGCGGCCGGCGGCGGTGACGTTCTCGACGATTTCTACTTTAAGGCCCGGTGTCCCCGACAACTCGCGCTCTATGACGCGCAGCGCGCGTGTATGCACCGACAGCGGCCCCTGGTAACCGCCGAACCGCAATACCTTGTCAGCCATCGTCCCCTCCCCTCGCGCCGTAACCCGCCACTATTCGGCGGCGTCGCGCGTCGCCGCGGCCACCGTCGCCTCGTCGGTCCACCAGCACGAGTGCATGAAATCGACATACTGGCCGACATCGATCTTAGTCGACTTGCGGAACAGGTCATTCACCTCGGGCGGCTCGATGTCGATCTCCAGCCCGTCGGTGAAGCGGTTCCAGAAGTTGAAATAGCCGCAGACCATCGTGATCTCGACGATCTGCGCCTCGTTGTAGTGGCGCTTCAACGCGTCCATCGCGCCGCGGTTCTGGCGATAGGTGCGTTCTGTCAGGTGATGCGCCCAGTCGATCGCAGCCTTCTCCGCCGCATTGAACAACGCGCTTTCCCGCCAGCCATCGCCTTCCAGCGCGGCGATCGTGTCTTCGCCGAAGCCGAGCGCGCGGCCGAGGATAGTGTTGTGGCCGATGCAGTAGGAGCAGCCGTTGAGCATCGAGGTCTTGAGGATGACCAGCGTCTTGGTGCGCTTGTCGAGCACGCCCGAAACCTCCTCGCGCAGTGCCGCGACCATGAAGCCAAACAGCGGCTGCATCAGCCGCGGGCTGTGCGCGCCGGTGCGGACGGCGTTCGACAACCGGCCGAGCAGCGCATTGGCGCCGGCGAAGAGGGCGGCGACCTCGGGTGCCCTTTCGGCGTCGGCGTCGGTGACGACAGGCAAATGGGCCATGGCGGTATCTCCCGGTTTCAGGCGACGGGCGGCCAGATGCGGCGTCCGACGGTCGGCGAGCCTGGGGCGTGCTACGATGTTGCGCCGCAGCCGCGCGGTCCAGCTCGTGGCGTCGAGGCCGGCCGACTCGACGGTCTTCTCGAAACCATCGAGACGCGCCTGCAGCGATACCCATTCGTACAGGATGCCGTGCTTGGGCCAGCCGGCAACGCACGCCAGCTTGCGTGCGCCGATGCAGCCGGCCATGCCAGCCATGCGCGGCAGGCGGTCCTAGGCATACCAGATTCCGGCGTAGGACTCGTCGTCGAAGTTGCGCGTGCGGAAGTTGCCCATCTGGATGGCGGCGCCCGGCGTCGTGCCGAGGGGGCGCAGATGGCCGGCCGGTCCGTTGACACGCGCCTCCTCCAGGAAGATGCAGCTGCGCGTGCCGCGGCGCATCCCCAGGGCCTCTCGTCGGCGCCCCGCGCGCTACAGCGCGACCGCCCGCCCGACGGCGCCGTGCCGCCACAGCCGCGCGGCATGGAACTGCCACAGCTTCGCCAGCACGATCGCCAGGGCCGCCACCGACATCGCCAGCAACAGGACGACGACCGGTCCGCCGGCCTCGATCAGCGCGAGCGCCTGCACCCCGATGCCCGGCACCGCCGCCAGCGCATCCGGCGCGAGCGCGCCTGCCGTTACCCCGTTGCCCATGTCGGAACGTCCCCGATGGATCGAGTGGCACTATCAAGAGTCATTATCATTATTAACGCGCTTTTGCGAGGAGCGCCACGCGCGTCCATACGACGTCCTGCCGGGCGAACTGTCGGCGGTGCGACATGCCCAGAACCAGCGGATATGCTGACTAATTCACAAGGCGCCGTCGACCTGGACTGCCATGCGTCGGGCGCAGAGCGCGATCATTTGACGAAACCGGCAGGCCTCCGCGAGCGTGGCTCGACGATGGCGAGGCAGTCGTCGCGTCCTCCCGCGGCTCCGGCACAGGCGATCACGTCGTTGAGCAGGACACGCCCGATGCGCACGCCGGCAAGTTTGCCGATGTCGAACAGGTGCACGACGGTCTTGCTGGCTGGCAGAGGCGCGCCTTCGACCGCCAGGCGGCGAGCGACGACTCCGTCGGCATCGAACAGCACGAGGTCGAGTTTCAGTGCCGTGAAGGCGCTGTCGGTGCCGTTCTCGAAGACGAGATAGGCCCGGCAATCCTAGCCCTGGGCTTCGAGCTTGTTGAGTTCCACCGTCAGGCTGACGGCGACCGCCGGCAGGGCCGGCGCGGCCAGCGCGATGAGGACCAGCATGCCGGCCGGCATGACGCAACGGAGCGGCAAAGGTTTCGGCAATGGCATGGCATGCACCCCGGGCCCGTCAGCGGGCGCCGAAGTTGCCTTGCAATATTGCAAATAATTGTCATCCGCATATGTTGGTTGCCCACCGGCGAATGGGACCGGTAGCGCTTGCAACCGCTTGGCCGTCCGTCCGACCATGCAGGCTCGGACGCGCCGATGCGGACGAGCAAAAAGCAATCCCGGGAGGATGTCCATGGCCGGCGACCTTGAAGAAATCCGCCAGCTCCGGCTGCCGCGGCTGATCGCCACCGGCGTCGACTACAACGATGTCGCGACCGTCTTCGGCCGGCTGAAGAAGATGTCCGACTGGTGGACCCAATGGGAGAGCATGGCCGAGTTTCACGAAAAGCTCGGCGACGAGGCGATGGCCGCGGGCAATGCGCTGACGGCCAGCCGCGCCTGGCTGCGCGCCGCGGCCTACTACCAGACCGGCCAGGCCGGCAATGTCGCCGACCCCGCCGGCAAGCTGCGCGTGCAGCTTCGCCAGCAGGCGGTCTACGACAAGGCGCGGGCGCATATGCGGCCGCCCTCCGCGCACATCACCGTGCCCTTCGACGGCATCGAGTTCGCCGCCAATCTGCGCCTGCCCGCCGGCACCGGCATGGTACCCTGCGTGCTGCTCAACGCCGGCGCCGACTCGACCAAGGAAGAGTTCCACACGCTGGAGAACGAGTTTCTCGACCGCGGCCTCGCCACCTGCAGCTACGACGGCCCGGGCCAGAGCACGACCTGGCAGAAGCGCAAGCTGCGGCCCGATTTCGAGAAGCCGGTCGGCGCCGTGCTCGACGCCCTGTCGAAGCATCCGCGCATCGATGCCGACCGCTTCGGCATCTGGGGGCGCAGCTTCGGCGGCTATACCGGCCCGCGCTCGATCTCGCTGGAGAAGCGCCTCAAGGCCTGCGTGTCATGCGGCGGCTTCTACGACCTCGGTGAATTGTGGGGGCCGCTGCTGCCGGGCGTGAAGGAAGTCATCGCCTTCGGCATGGGTGCCCAGTCTATCGACGAGGCCGGCGAATGGGCCAAACAGTACACGCTGCGCGGCGTGCTGGAAAAGCTCGACCGGCCGATGCTAGTCGTCCACTCGGACAAGGACGAGGTGTGCCCCGTCGCCGATGCCGAGCGCATGCGCAAGGCGGCGCCGAAGCATGTCGATCTGGCGATCTTCCCCGAAGGCAACCATTGCTGCGACAACCTGCCCTACAAGGTTCGCCCGGTGATGGCCGACTGGCTCGCCGCTAAGCTGGAGGCGAAGTCACCCGGCTGATACCGCCGGCGACAAGACGACAAAGCAATAAGAGAAACGAAGTGGCGCCGCGATGAAGCGCAGAACCGACCGATTCATCACCACACATACCGGTAGCCTACCGCGCCCGGACGACCTGATCAGGCTGATGTACGCGGTGGCCGAGGGCGTGCCCGTCGACCGGGCCGCGCTCGACGCGCGCATCCGCTCCGCCGTCGAGGAGGTGATGAAGAAGCAGGTCGAGGCTGGGGTCGATGCCGTCAACGACGGCGAGATGAGCAAGCCGAGCTACTCGGCCTATGTGAAGGACCGCGTCGACGGTTTCGGCGGCACGGACCAGCCGAAGCTCAAATACCAGGATCTCGCCGACTTCCCGCCGCTGCTGGCCAAGGGCTATGCCGATCCCGGTCGCCAGCGCCGCAGCATCCCGAGCTGCGATGCGCCGATCCGTGCCCGCGACACGAACGCGGTCGAGGGCAACATCGCCAACCTCAAGGCGGCGGTGGGAAGGTGAAACCCGTCGAGACCTTCATGAGTTCGGCCTCGCCAGGCGTCATCGCCATTTTCTTCTACAATGGCTACTACAAGACGCGCGAGGGCTATATCCACGCCATCGCCGAGGCGATGCGGCCGGAATACGAGGCGATCGCCAAGGCGGGAGTGACGCTGCAGATCGACTGTCCCGACTTCGCCATGGGCCGCCACATCCAGTTCCCCAACCCCTCGGTTGCGGAGCTCCGCAAGGAGCTGGAGGTCAACCTCGAAGCACTCAATTCGGCGACGAATAACATCCCGCCGGAGCAGATGCGCATGCATCTGGGCTGGGGCAATTACGACGGCCCGCACCATTCCGACGTGCCGCTGAATGATGTCGTCGACGTTGTGTTTCGCGCGCGACATTCCGCCATCTCGTTCGAGTCCGCCAACCCGCGCCACGCGTATGAGTGGGAGATGTTCGAGGAGGTGAAGCTACCGGCAGGCAAGGTGCTGATCCAGGGTGTCCTCGAATCCAAGGGCAACTTCATCGAGCACCCGGAGCTGATCGCCCAGCGCATCGGCCGATACGCGAAGCTCGTCGGCCGCGAGAACTTCATGGCCGGGTCGGATTGCGGCTACGGCACCTGGGTCGGCCACGCCGCGGTCGATGCCGGCGTGGTGTTCGACAAGCTGGCGGGGATGGCCGATGGCGCGCGACTCGCGACGAAGTAATTCTGGGGCAGGTGAAGATCGGGGGCTTTTCTCCATCGGCGTCATTGCGACAGCGATGACGGTGGACATCACACGGTACGACAGAAGGATTTCTCATGCATCGCAGTACCGATCGGTTTCTTACCACTCACACGGGCAGCCTGCCTCGCCCGGACGATCTCGTGCGAACGATGTTCGCCAAGGAGGATGGCGTTCCGGTCGACGGCGCGGCGCTCGCGGCGCGCGTGCGCGAGGCCGTGGACGGGATCGTGAAGAAGCAGGTCGCCGCCGGCGTCGACATCGTCAACGACGGCGAGATGAGCAAGCCCAGCTACGCCAGCTACATCAAGGACCGTGCCGATGGCTTCGGCGGCGAGAGCAAGCCGCACACGAATTTCAGCGACCTCGCCGAATACCCGGCGCTCCTCCAGCGTCTGTTCGGCGATGACCCTGGGCGCTCGCGCCGCCGCGTGCCGGCCTGCAACGCCCCCATCCGCTCGCGCGGGCTCGATCCGGCGCTGGCGGACATCGCCAATCTGAAGACCGCTACCGCCGGGGTTCCCGTCGCCGGCACCTTCATGTCGGCGGCCACGCCGGGCGTCGTCGCCTATTTCTTCCGCAACCACTACTACAAGACGCGCGAGGAGTTCCTGCACGCGGTCGGCGCCGCCCTGCAGCCCGAATACGAGGCGATCGCCGCCGCCGGCTTCATGCTGCAACTCGACTGTCCCGACCTAGCCGCCAACCGGCATGTCGAATTCGGCGGCCAGCCGCTGGATAATTTCCTCAAGGACGCCGCCATGCGCATCGAGGCGCTGAACCACGCCACGCGCAACATCCCGCCAGAACGGATGCGCCTGCATCTGTGCTGGGGCAATTACGACGGCCCGCACCACCACGATGTCGGGCTGGGCGAGATCATCGACCTCGTCTTCACCGCGCGGCCGGCTGGGCTGTCGATCGAGGCCGCCAATCCGCGCCACGCCCATGAGTGGAAACTGTTCGAGACGGTGAAACTGCCCGAGGGCAAGGTGCTCTATCCGGGCGTGCTCGAATCCAAGGGCAATTTCATCGAGCATCCCGATCTGGTGGCACAGCGCATCGTCCGCTACGCGAATCTGGTGGGCCGCGAGAACGTCATCGCCGACACCGATTGCGGCTACGGCACCTGGGTCGGGCAGGCCGCAGTCGATCCGGACATCGTCTGGGCCAAGCTCGCCGCCATGGCCGAGGGCGCGCGGATGGCGACGAAGCAGTTCTGGGGGAAATGAGACCATGAAGCGCAGCACCGAGCGGTTCCTCATCACGCATACCGGCAGCCTGCCGCGGCCGGACGACCTGATCCGCATGATGTACGCCAAGGAAGAAGGCGTGCCCGTCGATCGCGCCGCCCTCGACACGCGCATCGCCTCGGCGGTCGTCGAGATCGTGAAGAAGCAGGTCGAGGCCGGCGTCGACATCGTCAACGATGGCGAGGCAAGCAAGCCGAGCTACGCCACCTACATCAAGGACCGTGTCGACGGCTTCGGCGGCGAGACCCATCCTCTGACGCGCTATCAGGACATCGACGCCTTCCCTTCGCTGCGCCGGCGCGTCTTCGGCGACCCCGGCCGCTCACGCCGCAAGATGCCGGCCTGCAACGCGCCGATACGCGCCCGCGGCAACAAGGACGCGCAGGCCGACGTCGACCACCTCCTCGCGGCGGCCACGGGAACGAAGGCGACCGAGACGTTCATGAGTTCGGCCTCGCCCGGCGTCGTTGCGCTGTTCTTCGCCGACGAGCACTACAAGTCGCGCGAGAAATTCGTGTACGCGATTGCCGAGGCGATGCGGCCGGAGTACGAGACGATCGCCAGGGCCGGCGTCCTCCTGCAGATCGACTGTCCGGACCTTGCGATGGGCCGGCATATCCAGTTCCCGGACCACTCGCTGGCCGATTTCCGCAAGGAGATGTCGCTCAACATCGCGGCTCTGAACGAGGCGACGAAGAACATCCCGACCGACCGCATGCGCATCCATCTGTGCTGGGGCAATTACGACGGCCCACACCATTGCGACGTGCCTATCCGCGACATCATCGACACGGTGTTCACGGCACGCCCCGACGGCATCTCGTTCGAGTCGGCCAACCCGCGCCACGCCCATGAATGGAGGGTGTTCGAGGAGGTGAAGTTGCCCGAGGGCAAGGTGCTGATCCCGGGCGTGCTCGAATCCAAAGGCAATTTCATCGAGCATCCTGAGTTGATCTCCCAGCGCATCGGCCGCTACGCGAAGCTGGTGGGTCGCGAGAACGTCATCGCCGGCTCAGATTGCGGCTACGGCACCTGGGTCGGCTCGGCCGCCGTCGACCCGGGCATCGTATGGGCGAAGTTCGCGGTGATGGCCGAGGGTGCACGGCTGGCGACGAAGCAATTCTGGGGGAAATAGAGCTGAGCGCCGACAAGGCGCCCGCCGACGGGGATAGCAAAGCGATGAAGCGCAGTACGGAACGGTTTCTCACGACGCACACCGGCAGCCTGCCGCGGCCCGACGACCTTGTGCGCATGATGTTCGCCAAGGAGGACGGCGTGCCGGTTGACCGCGCCGCGCTCGATGCCCGCATCCGTACGGCTGTCGCCGAGATCGTGTAGAGGCAGGCCGATGCCGGCGTCGACATCGTCAATGACGGCGAGATGAGCAAGGTCGGCTATGCCACCTACATCAAGGACCGCTGCGACGGCTTCGGCGGCGAGAGCGTGTCGAACATCCGCATGGCCGACGTCGCCGCGTTTCCTGGCATGGCCAAGCGCCTCGGCATGGACCCGGGCCGCAAGCATCGCCGCACGCCGGCCTGCAACGCCGCCATTCGCTCGCGCGGCATCGAGGCGGCCGAAGTCGACATCGCCAATCTGAAGTCCACGATGGCCGGCGCCAAGGTCGAGGAAGGCTTCATGAGCGCCGCCTCTCCCGGCGTCGTCGCCGCCTTCTTCGTCGACCAGTTCTACGGCTCGCGCGATGCCTATCTCGAGGCCATCGCCGACGTCATGAAACCGGAATACGAGGCCATCGCGAAGGCGGGCTTCGTGCTGCAGATCGACTGCCCCGACCTCGCCATGAGCCGGCACAACGAATTTCCCCATCTCACGGTGGCCGAGTTCCGCCGCGAGGCCGAGCGCCATGTCGAGGCGCTCAACGAGGCGACAAAGAACATCCCTCCCGAGCAGATGCGCATCCATCTCTGCTGGGGCAATTACGACGGCCCGCACCACCATGACGTGCCTATTAAGGACATCATCGACATCGTGTTCAAGGCGCGGCCGCAGGGCGTCTCCTTCGAGGCGGCCAACCCGCGCCATGCACACGAATGGGCCGTGTTCGAGGAGGTGAAGCTGCCCGACGGCAAGTACCTCATCCCCGGCGTGCTTGAATCCAAGGGCAATTTCATCGAGCACCCGGATCTGGTCGCCCAGCGCCTTGGCCGCTACGCGACTCTGGTCGGCCGCGAGAACGTCATGGCCGGCAGCGATTGCGGCTTCGGCACCTTCGTCGGCTTCGCCAATGTCGATCCCGGCATCGTCTGGGCCAAGCTCGCCACCGCCGCCGATGGCGCCAGGCTGGCGACGAAGGAATTCTGGAAACGCTGAGGCCTCGATAAGGGGCGGTCGGCTTCTGTGTCCGCCCGCCTCTCCTCCATCCCCCGCTACTTGACGCGATGGGTGTCCAGCACGGAGCGGTCGATCTCGAGGCCGGGGCCGGTGGGGATGGTGAGGTAGCCGTCCTGCTGCAAGATCGGGATGAAGGGATTTCTCGACGAGTTCCGGCGTTTCGCCATGCGCGGCAACGTCATCGGACTGGCCGTCGTCGTCATCATCGGTGCCGCCTTCGGCAAGATCGTCACGTCGCTCGTCAGCGACGTCATCATGCCGCCCATCGGCATGCTGATCGGCGGCATCGACTTCTAGGATTTCTACATCGTCCTCAAGGGCGCCGGGGGGTATGCTAACCTTGTCGAGGCGCAGGAGGCTGGCGCCGTGACGCTCAACTACGGCCTGTTCGTCAACACCATCATCCAGTTCACCATCGTCGCCTTCGCCATCTTCCTCGTCATCAAGCAGATCAACCGCCTGCATCGCGCGGACGACAGGAAGGCGGCAGCACCGCCGCCGCCGCGCCAGGAATTGCTGCTCGCGGAGATCCGCGACATCATCAAGGAAAAATAGGCGCCGCGGCGTCAGGCCGCCCGGCGCTCCATGTGCCGCCGCATGAAATCGGCGAAGACGCGCGTTATCTCGGGCTCAAGCGGTCCCCATTCCTCGAACGGCACCACGACGACGTCCTGATCGGTGATCGGCAACTCGTGCAGTTCGCTGCCCGGGATGAGCGTGTGGGCAGTGCGTCCGCTCGCCGAATTGTGGACCTTGTCATTACCCGGAATCACGATCGTCGGCGTGCCTGCCATCGTAGCCAGATCGGCCGCCGTGACTCCGAGCACCGGCTCGTGCGCGCGCTCGACGAAATAGTCGCGCCAGCGCGTCATCACCGCGATGAATTGCTTCGCGTCCATGTTCAGCAGCATGTCACGGTCGGCAGGGTTCAGCGCGATCCTTTCGCGATACTGATCGGTGGCACAGACCGCCGCCATGCCGCCTTCGCGCGCAACTCGGATGAACTGGCCGTAGTAATTATCCGGCAGGCGCTCGGCGGCGAAGGCGCCGCCGGTCACGCGGAACAGCAGCAGTCCGAGCGTCGCCGCCTTGTGGCGCAGGCCGAACAGGATCGAGGTGCGGGCGCCCGACGAGGAGCCGCCGACGAAGGCCGGCAGGCCGCCGAGCTGGCGCAGCAATTCGTGCAAATCGTCGGCCCAGATCGCTTCCTCGACCTCCTGGCCGGCGATCGACATCTCGGAGGTGCCGGTGTTGCGCCGGTCGTGCAGCAGCACGCGGAAGCCCTCGCCGGCCAGCTTGCGGGCCAGCGGGACGAATTCGATGTAGCTGCGCCGACCGCCGGGCATCAGCGCGACGAACGGGCCGTGGCTGCCGATGATCTCGTAATTGATCCTGAGGCCGTTGACCTTCAGCGTCGCCATGGCTGTCTCCCGCTCGCACGCGCCGGACGCCACCGGCTTTCGCCCACGGTAATGCAATCGCTCAGCCGGTGCCAATCGACGCCGCGACGGCGTCGCCCATCGCCCGGGTGCTCGCCGATCCGCCGAGATCCGGGGTCAGCGTGCGCCCATCGGAGATGACGCGGCCGACCGCGTCCTCGATCAGTCCGGCCGCCGCTGTCGCGCGGGGTTCGGCCTTCCGGCGGCCCAGCCAGGCCAGCAGCATCTGCCCGGACATGATCATGGCGTAGGGATTGGCGATGTTGCGGCCGGCGATGTCCGGCGCCGAGCCGTGCGTCGCCTGCGCCATCGCCTGCGTCGCGCCAACGCACAGGCCGGGCGCGAGTCCCAGCCCGCCGACCAGCCCGGCGCCGATGTCGCTGAGGATGTCGCCGAACTGGTTGGTGGTGACGACCACGTCGTATTGATGCGGCGCCATGACGAGTTTCATGGCGATGGTGTCAATCATCGCCTCCTCGAAGGCGATGTCGGGATACTCCTTCGCCACCTTGCGGCACTCCTCGGCGAACATGCCGCACGCGAGGCGGTAGACTGGCTCCTTGTGCGCCGCCGTCACCTTGCGGCGCGGCCGCGTGCGCGCTAGCTCGAACGCCTCGCGCGCGACGCGGTTGGCGCCCTTGCGCGTGATCACGCGGCTGGCGATGGTGATCTCGTCGTTCGGCCTGTACTCGGGATAACCGGCAACGACGGTGCCGCTGTCGAGCATGCCTTCGGTCAGTTCGCGGACGAAAACGATGTCGACGCCGGGATGCACGGCCGGCAATGGCGGCCGGTGGCGCGCCGGTCGCAGCGCGGCGAACAGATCGAACCGCTTGCGCACCGGCGGCATGATCCAGGTCTCGTCGCCGCGCGGATAGGCGGCATGACCGATCGGCCCCATCACCCAGCCGTCGAGGGTGCGCAGCGCCGCGTCGGTCACCGCCGGCAGCGTGTCGCCATGTTCCTCGTGGCCGCGCCGCCCTATCGGCAGGGGCTGCCAGTCGATGGCGAGGCCGGTGCGCGTCGCGGCAGCCTTCATCGCCTTGACGCATTCGGGAACCACTTCGAGGCCGATGTCGTCGCCCTCGAGGATGCCGATTCGTAGTACCAACGCCCCCTCCCCCGCGTGCCGCGCAGTCACGGTTTTACGTCATTACGGCAGGCCGTCCATATCGACCGGCGGATAGAAGCCGCCCGGTGCCGTTGCGTCGATGCGTGCAAAGAGCTCGGCATGAGAGGCGAGCCCGAGCGCGTTCTTTGCCGACGTCTGGCGCCAGATGGTCCAAGATTGCGGATGCAGCGTACGCGCCCGCTCGACCGGCCCTTGCGCCTCGCTTTCGCGACCGCGCCGCAGCAGCGCCTGTGCAAAACGAAACTGCACATGCGCCTCCTCAATGCGGTCGTCGAGCAAGGCCATGAGTTCGCGCTCGCGGCCGGAATCTATGGCGTTCCGGCTTGCGGCACCTTTCTCCACCCAATCGCGAATAGCATCCACATACGCATGGCGTATCACCACGTTGCGTGCGATCACCGCGGGCGCCATCGTCCCGGTCGTGCGGTCGAGGCCGTCGCGGAAGGCCTCCGTCACCCCGGCGATCTCCACGGGGCTGACGATGTGGCCGGTCTCGTCGATCCATACTGCCTGCGGCACGTTGACCATGTTGAACAGGCCGGATACGACATGATCGCGGTCGTTGACGCTGACATGCGTCGGCTTCTCGCCCTCGATGAACGGACGCGCCGCCTCGGCATCCGCATCCATCGCGACGGTGAACACCATGAAACCCTGGTCCTTCAGACTCGCGTAAATATCCTGCCACACGGACATGTCATTACGGCAGCCTCACCAGGACTCCCAGGTAACGAGGAAGACCTTCTTGCCGCGCTGTCCGGAAAGCGCGTTCATGTTGCCTGCAAGATCGGGCAGCGCGCAGTCGGGCGCCTGCAGTGACAGCCACTCGTCGGCGCGCTCGCGCGCATTGGCGACGAAGACCCAGAGGTCGCCGGCTTCGCTGCGCGCCCAGGGGCGCTCGGTATGGCGCCAGAAGGCGGCGAGGTTTACCCGCCCGTCCCGCACGAAGGCCGCTTCGCGGCCGCGCGGCACCGGCACGCACAGCGCGTCGTGGCACAGGCCCTCGGGCTTCAGCGTCAAGCCGACGACCGCGGGCAGGACATCGGCCGGCAGCCAGAGGTCGTCACCATCGGCCTGCGCCGCCGCAACGTCGCGTTCGCCGAGCCCGGCGACTATAGTGACCATCGAACCCTCCCTGCTACGCTGCGGGGCAAGACCTGCACCCGCGCCGGCAAGGATAGCGCGAACCGCGTACCGGCGCCTATGCGGTCGCGTGCTCAGAAGCCCCATGGGCAGGAGGTGACGATGGCCCGGAACAGCGGGTCGAGGCCGAGTGAAGGGCCCATCTCGATGCCGTGTTCGGCGAGGAACCGGTGCTGGGCGTCGTAGGCCACGGCCTCCAGCGCGCCCCGGCACGCATATCTGGTGCTCGACGCCTCCTGCATATGGTGCACGTCTTCGTGCAGCAGGATCGAGACATGGACGATGTTGTCGCGGTCCCAGCCTTCGCGCTGTCGTACCGTGCGCTCGCGGATGTCGTAGACGGCGAGGACTTAGCTGGCGGCGGCGCGCGCGCCGGGCGCCTCGCCATGGATACGCGCATAAAGCGGATCCGATGTCTCCATGGCAACTTCCGGCAACACGTTCGCCGACGGCAGACCAGTGATGGAGGAGGCCCAGAGCATGAGGGCAACGATCATGTCTGACATGAGAAACTCCCTTCCAGAAATGAAGGAGAATTTCTCCCAGGACCCTGTTATTGTTGTTATTTCCTCCCAGCAGATCGTTTCTTCCGTCGCTTCCGGGCGCGGATTCCCGCGCCCGTGAATGGAAGCCTAGACCCAAATTATTGTGCGCCGAAACTTTTAAGGCATGGTAACTGCCATATTTACCCGCCACGGCTTCGTGCCCTTCCGTCGACCCTCGCCTGCGGGGTTAGGAAGATTCCTGGCCGATCGGATTGACCAGCGTGCCAACCTTCTCGATGACGATCTCGCAGACATCGCCCGGCTTCATCCAGTTCGGCGGCTTGCGGGCGAGCGCCACGCCGGCACAGGTGCCGGTGGCGATGACGTCGCCCGGCCCGAGCGGCTGGAAGGTCGAGATGTAGGAAATCAGCGTGACGATGTCGAAGATCATGTCCTTGGTGTTGGCGTGCTGCAGCACCTCGCCGTTCACCCGCGTGGCGATATCGAGCGCCTGCGGGTCGCCGACCTCGTCGGGCGTCACCAGCGCCGGGCCGAAGCCGCCGGTGGCTGCGAAGTTCTTGCCCGGCGTGACCTGATGGGTATGGAACTGCCAGTCGCGCACGCTGGCGTCGTTGAAGCAGGAATATCCGGCGACGTGGGACAGCGCGTCCGCCTTGGCGATGTGGCGGCCTGGCCGGCCGATGATCACAGCCAGCTCGCATTCGTAGTCGAGATGGGTCGAAACACGCGGGCGCAGGATCGGATCGCGGTGGCCGACAAGGGTCGGCGGCGTGCGGATGAACAGCGGCGGATGCTCGGTCGGCGTGCGCTTGATGCCGACCGCCGCCGCCTCGGCCAGATGGTCGGCGTAGTTGGTGCCGGCGCAGAAGATCTTCTCCGGATCGGGGATGACCGGCAGAAAGCGGATGTCGGCCACTTTATGGTCGGACCGGCTGGCAAGATGCGGCCTCGCTTCCTCGATTCGACCTGCCTCGATCATCCCGCGCAGCGAGCTGACGCCAATCCGGGCACTCAAATCGGCGATGCCGTCGCCGACGAGGAGGCCGACGCGCCCGCCCGTCCCCGCATCGAAACTTACCAGTCGCATCGGCTCTTCCTCCCGCATGACGCACGCCTGCCGGCGGCAGTGTGCCGCCGGCGCGCGGCGCCGTCACCTGTCGCCGCGCAGTGGGCAGCCGTGGGCCGGCCCATCCTTGGCCATCGGCACCCGCCATCCTAGAATGGCCGTAACGCCGGGCCGCAGGACGCGGTAGCGGCGACATGGGGAACGCAATGAAGATCCTCTATTTCGACGATTTCCGTCTGGGCATCCTGCGCGGCGACCAGGTGGTCGATGTCAGCGCCGAGGTGCAGGACATTCCGCACACCGGCCCCGGCGACCTGATGAACGGCCTGATCGCGCGCTTCGATGCCTATCGCGCGAAGCTCGACAAGGCCGCCGCCGCCGGCAAGGGCGTCCCGCTGGCGAGCGTGCGCATCCGCCCCCCGCTGCCGCGCCCCGGCAATATCGACTGCATGGCCGTCAACTACATGGAATACGGCACGCTGCCGGAGCCGGCGCCTATCAACGCCTTCCACAAGGCGACGAACTCGGTGATCGGCAACGGCGACACGATGGTGCTGCCCGACATCCCGGCCGTCATCTTCGAGGGCGAGGCTGAACTCGGCCTCGTCATGGGCAAGCGTGCCTCGAACGTCGGCGAAGGGAACGCGATGAGCCACGTCTTCGGATACGTCAACTTCATCGACGGCTCGGCCCGCGGCCTGCCGCCGCCGGGCAACGTGTTCTTCCAGATGAAATCGCGCGACACCTTCGCTCCGATCGGGCCCTTCCTCGTCACCGCCGACGAGGTGCCAAACCCGCAGAAGCTGGATGTGAAGCTGTGGGTCAACGGCGTTCTCAAGCAGGACTTCAACACCGACGACATGGCGCACAAGCTGCCGCGCTGCGTCGCCTGGCTGTCGTCTATCCACACTCTGGAGCCGGGTGACCTGGTCGCCACCGGCACCAACCATGGCGGCCTCAACGCCTTCCAGGACGGCGACAAGGTCGAACTGGAGGTGCAGGGCCTCGGGCGCCTCGCCATCAAGGTGCGCGACGACATCAAGCGGAGCTGGGGCCGCGACACCCGCGCCCAGCACAAGGCAAAGAGCGGCGAGGGCGTGTACACGCCGCAGATCAGCGGCAAATACGCGCCGAAGAAGGGCTGATGCTCTACGTGAACGCCGCGGCAATGGCCCCGCCGCGGCGTTTCACGCTGGCCGCGAACAGCGCATCAAACCCGTTTGGCGTCGTCCTGCGCAGGCTTGGCTGCGCGCGCAGGCGCGCCACGTAGTCGCGCAGGCGCGGCCGCGCATCGGCGAGCGGATGCAGCGCACCGAGGCGCGCCAGAGCGTCGTAGCGCACGGTCCACGGCGCGTTGCGCGCATCGGCCAGCGTCAGCGACTGGCCGGACGCCGGCGCCGGCCAGTCGGCAAGCCCTCTGTCGAGCATGGCTAGGCGGCGCGTGAAAGTCTCCGTCGCCGCGGCCAGCCGGGCCGCATCGGGCGCCATGTAGACATCGGCGAGACCCGACACCAATTCGCCGGCCACCTGCGCCCACATGCGATGGCGCGCCCGCTGCACCGGATCGGCCGGCAGCATGCGCGGCGCGTACACCTCCTCCAGATACTCGACGATGGCGGCGGACTCGCATAGCACGGTGCCGTCGTCGAGCCGCAGCGCCGGCACGCGGCCGGTCGGCGCGGCGTCGACGAACCATTGCGGCTTGCTGACGAGGTCCACCGCCGTCGCGGTATAGACGATGCCCTTCTCCTCCATCACGATCAGCGGATACTGCGCATAGGGCGACAGGCCGGTGCCGAAGAAGGCGAGCGGCGCGCTCATGCCGCGCCGCCGCACAAGGCCGGACCGCCGGACGCAGCGCCGAACAGATTGCTCTTCTGCTCCTTGGTCAGCGTCGCCGGGGTGTAGGTGCGCAGATCGTCGCGCACGGCCCAGCCACGCGCCACTGCCGGCCGCGCGCGCATACGGTCGATCCACCGCGCCACGTTGGGAAAGGTCGCGATGTCCTGCTTGAGCTGCTGGTGATAGGTCGCCCAGGGCCAGCACTGGATATCGGCGATGGTGTAGTCGTCGAGCAGCCAGTCGCGGCCGTCGAGCTGGCGGTCGAGGATGCCGAAGATGCGCTTGACCTCGCGGTCGTAGCGTTCGAGCGCATATGGGATGCGCTCGGGCGCGTAGGTGATGAAGTGGTTGGCGGTGCCGAACACCGGACCCTGGTTGGCCGCCTGCCAGTAGACCCACTGGGTCACCCGCGCCCGTCCGCGCGCATCATGCGGCAGGAATCGACCGTGCTTGTCGGCGAGATACTCAAGGATGGAGCCGGATTCGAAGACGGAGACCGGAGGTCCGCCATCGGCCGGCTCGCGGTCGACGATCGCCGGAATCTTGTTGCCGGGGCTGACGGCGAGGAAGCCGGGTTCGAACTGCCCGCCGCCCGCGATATCGACCGGCACGATGGTGTAGGGCACGCCCAGCTCCTCGAGCAGGATCGTGACCTTCTTGCCGTTCGGCGTCGGCCAGTAATGGATGTCGATCATCGTGCGCTCCGCGGGGACGGGGGCGGCGATGGTAGCGGTGGCTCCCGGCAGGCACCAGACGCCCATGGTACACAACGTACGGCTGATTTGGCGCGTTTCATCGCCGTACAAAACCGGTTGCGGCGTGGCGCGGCGGGCGTAACGTGGCGGCTGGCCGACGCCGCCGCAGCGTAAGCAAGTATCGCGGCGGGCTAGGATCGCATAGTGGGAGAAGCGTATGCCGGACCTTTCGCGCACGGCGCTCAATATCGAGGATCTGCGCCAGATGGCGCGTCGCCGGCTGACGCGTGGCCTGTTCCAGTTCATCGACAAGGGCAGCGAGGACGACATCTCGCTGGCCCATAACCGCACGGCACTGACACGCATCAAGCTGCGCTCGCGCGTGCTGAACGACACCTCCGGCCGCGATCCACGCTCGACGTTGTTCGGCAAGCCGGTCGGCATGCCGGTCGTCATCGGCCCGACCGGCCCGGCCGGCTTCGCCTGGTACCGCGGCGAGACGGCGCTGGCGAAGGCGGCGGCGCGCATGGGCGTGCCCTTCACCATGGCCAATACCGGCAACACGCCGATGGAAAAGATCCTCGCCGATGGCGGCGGGCGGCAATGGGCGCAGCTCTACGTCTGGCGCGACATGGAGGCGTCGATGAAATACGTGACGCGCGCGCGCGACGCCGGGTTCGAGGCGCTGGTCGTCACCGTCGACAGCACAATACCCTACAACCGCGAGCACGATTTCCGCAACGGTGTAACCCTTCCGGTTCGCGTCAACGCCCGCAACTTTCTCGACCTCGCGCTGCATCCGCGCTGGGTCTTCGGCACTATCGGCCGATACGTGCTGGCCGACGGGCACCTGCCGCGCTACGTCAACATCGCCACGCCACCCGGCCTAACCTCGAAGCAGATCAGCGAATTCTTGTTCAAGAACGACACGCTGAACTGGGAATTCCTGCGCCGGATGCGCGACATGTGGCCGCGCACCATGATCGTCAAGGGCATCATGCATCCGGACGACGCCCGGATGTGCGCGGAATGCTGCGTCGACGGCGTGATCGTGTCGAACCACGGCGCCATCGCCAGCGATTCGGCACCCGCGCCGATCGACGTGCTGCCCTCCATCGTCGCCGCCGTCGGTGACCGCATGACGGTGATCGTCGACAGCGGTTTCCGTCGCGGCAGCGACATCCTCAAGGGAATCGCGCTGGGCGCGGATGCCGTGATCGTCGGTCGCGCCACGCTCTACGGCGTGTCGGCGGCCGGCGAGGCCGGCGCCTATCGCGCGCTGGAAATCCTCCACGCCGAACTGCGCCGTACCATGGGCGTGCTCGCCGTCACGGATATGTCGCAGGTCTCGCGCGACCACGTCATCGTGCCGCCGGACAGCCTGATGAACGTTATAGGCTGACGGAACGCCGCCATACCCGGTCCGAGGGCAGATCGGAGCATTAGCGACCTCAACCTGCACCACATCACGTTCACCAAGGGCAAGGTGCAGCGCGACTGACGCACATAGGAAAGCGCGGCTCTGGCCGGAAACGGCCATGATGGCAACGGCCACGGCCGGCGGCGGTTCCGGACAGGGAGGCGCGGGATACCATGGCGACGATCGGCGTACTCGGCCTCGGTCTCATCGGCGGCTACGCCGCCGAGACCTTCCTCGCCAACGGCCATCGCTGCCTCGCCGTACGGCGGCCCTCGACCGAGGATTTCCCGGCCCGCGGCGGCGAACTGGTGGCGACCCCGCGCGAACTCGCCGCGGCGTCCGAGATCCTCGTCTCGGCCCTGCCCGGCGACGATTCCATCCGGTCTGCTATGTTCGGGCCGGACGGCGTCGTCGCCGGCGCGCATGATGGGCTCGTCATCGTCGAGATGAACACGGCTCCGGTGGCGCTGAAGGAGGAGCTTAAGGCGGCGATCGACCGGACGCCGGCGATCATCCTCGATGCACCGATCAGCGGTTCTCGGCCGATGCTCGCCGCCGGGCGCGGCGTGATAATGACCAGCGGCGACGCGGCGGCGGCCGAGCGCGTTCGGCCCGTGCTGGAGCTGGTGGCGCCGAAGACGATGTATGTCGGCGCCTACGGCACCGGCATCAAGCTCAAGCTGGTGATCAACTTCCTCGTCGGCGCCAACACGGTGGCGATCGCCGAGGCGATGCTGTTCGGCCACGCGATGGGCCTCGATTCGCAGACGATGCTCGACGTGGTCGGGCCCAGCGCCGGCGGTTCGATGGGCTTCAATTTCCGCGTGCCGGTCATCGCCGCGCGCAAATGGCAGCCGCCCTCGGCCCCCGCCCGCCTTCTCTACAAGGATCTCAAGATCATCGAGGCGCAGGTCGAGGCGCTGGGCCTCGCCGCGCCGGCCGCGCGTCTGGCGACCGGCCTCTACCGCCAGATCGAGGCGGCCGGCCGGCTCGAGGACGATCTGTCCGTGGTCTACGAAATCCTCGAGGCGCAGACGAAGCCGGCCTGAGCCGGGACCGTCCGGGTCAGCGGACCGCCGCCGACGGCTCCGGCGGGCGCCGGCTGCGTATCGCGGGCGTGGCGTCCTCGAAGGCGCTGGCGATGCCGAGGATGCGCCCGTCGCTCCATTCTGGCCCGATGATCTGGATCGACAGAGGCATGCCATCCCGGTCGAAGCCCATCGGCACCGCCACGGCGGGGCAGCCCGTCACATTGCCCGGGCGCAGGAAAGGCTGATGCAGCGAGGTGTACGGATACGCCTTGCCGTTCACGCTCGCCATCAGGGTGGCGATCGGCGGGGCCGCGCATGGCATGGTCGGCAGCAGCAGCGCATCGACGCCCTCGAAGAACGCCGCGACGTCGCGCCGAAGCAGCTCCCGCTCGCGCAGCGCACGCACATACTCGTCCGCGGTGATCCTGAACGACCATTCGAGGCGCTCCCTGACGGAGTCGCCATAGCTGTCCGGGTCTTTCTCGTGGAACGGACGGTGGAACTCCGCGAATTCCGGCCCCGCGATGGGCGAAAACAGTCCGGCCAGCCGCTCGCCGCCCGCGAACGGTACCGTCTCGACCGTCGCCCCCAGCGAACGGAAGACCGCCACGGCCTCCGCGAAGGCGCGCTCGACATCGGCGTCGATCTCGGCATCCAGGGTGAAGTCCGGGCACAGGATGAGGCGCATGCCGCGCACGCCGCGCGACCAGCCCTCGGTGAAATCCGGGATGGCATGGTCGCGCGAGGCGGGATCGCGCGCGTCATGGCCAGCGATCGCATGTGTAACCATGGCTGCATCACGGGCTGAAGGCGCCATTGGACCCACATGATCGAGTGTCGTGACGTTGGGACAAACTCCCGTCAAACTTGTGCGGCCATGGGTCGGTTTCAGGCCGACGATGCCGCAGAGCGCCGCCGGATTCCGGATCGAGCCGCCCGTATCGGTACCGAGCGCGAAGGCGCACAGCCCCGCCGCCACCGCCACCGCCGACCCGCCGCTGGAACCGCCGGCAATTCGCTCGCGATTCCAGGGGTTTCGCGCCGTTCCGTAGTGTGGGTTGATGGTCGTCGCCGCGGCGGCGAACTCATGGGTCAGCGTCTTCCCCAGCATGATAGCGCCGGCGCGCCGCAGCCGCGCGATGCAATCGGCGTCCCGGCCGGGAACGAAGTCGCGAAAGAATGCCGACCCGTGCGTGGTCCTCACCCCTTCCGTCTCGATGATGTCCTTGACGCCATAGGGAATTCCGTGGAGCGGCCCGCGCCAACGCCCTGCCGCTATCTCGGCCTCGGCACGTCGTGCCTGTTCACGGGCGCTGTCTACCGTCAGCGTGAGATAGGCCGATAGATGCGGATCCAGCCGCTCGATCCGGCGCAGGTATGCGTCCACGATCTCGACGGGAGAGACATCCCTGCGCTGGATGAGCCCGGCCAGCCCGGACACGCCAAGATGGCAGAGATCGTCGCTGTTCATGCGTCGTCCTGTCGGAAACTGTGCCGCCGGCCATTTGGGCCTGCCCGCTCCGGCAACGCAACATGGATGAGGCACGCGCAGTTCGGCAGCGGCACGCGTTTCACAAAGCAAAAGCCCACTGACTCAAAGAGTCAGCGGGCTTTTTCTTGGTTGCGGGGGTAGGATTTGAACCTACGACCTTCAGGTTATGAGCCTGACGAGCTACCGGGCTGCTCCACCCCGCGTCAGAGGTGTTCGCGCGGCACGCGATGTGCGGCGGCGAAGTTGTATCCGCAGGCCGGCGAAGCGCCGGGCGCGGCATCGTGACAGGCTGTACGGCTTCCTCGTGGGCCCTGAGTTCGCAAGACCTGGCGGCGACCTACTCTCCCGTGCCTTAAGACACAGTACCATCGGCGCTAAGGGTCTTCACGGCCGAGTTCGGAATGGGATCGGGTGTTACCCCCTCGCTAGGACCACCAGGTCGTGCCAACGCAGGCACGAGGATCCCCGCCGGCGCGGCCGAGAGGCCGCGGGGCGAGGCTTGCCGGAAGCCGGGTCCGCAAAGGAACCCGTGAGGTGACAGGATGCGCGGAGCAGCGGGCCTTGCCGCTGCACGCGACGACGACGATCAAGCCGATCGAGCGATTAGTACCGGTAAGCTTCACGCGTTGCCGCGCTTCCACACCCGGCCTATCAACGTGGTGGTCTTCCACGGCTCTCGAGCGAGACCTGGTATCGAGGTGGGTTTCCCGCTTAGATGCTTTCAGCGGTTATCCCTTCCGTACTTAGCTACCCGGCTATGCCGCTGGCGCGACAACCGGTCCACCAGAGGTACGTCCATCCCGGTCCTCTCGTACTAGGGACAGATCCTCTCAAGTCTCGTACTGGCATGGCAGATAGGGACCGAACTGTCTCACGACGTTCTAAACCCAGCTCACGTACCACTTTAATCGGCGAACAGCCGAACCCTTGGGACCTGCTCCAGCCCCAGGATGTGATGAGCCGACATCGAGGTGCCAAACACCCCCGTCGATGTGAACTC
>SHWB01000007.1 GCA_009691025.1 Alphaproteobacteria bacterium | reverse complement strand
ATTAGGTAGACAAACTTTATCATCTTTATGAATGCCATCAACAACGGCTTGAATGTAGCCGTTACAAAAACTGACCCAGATCTCGTCTGCACGCGTACAAGCAGCTGAAAAGCTGGCTCCGGTCATCTGCATTTTTGAATCAATTGCAAATGCTGGAATTGAAAGCGATGTAGCTGCCAGAACAATAGCTGGTCGCCACATAACGAGAACTTTTCTGATGGTTGTATTGAGCATCTTTTTCCTCCTGAAGTGCCTAACGTAATGCAGCTCGTCGGATAAACTTGGAAACCCAGTGTATCCGGCCGGATAAGGCCAACACGCCGACCCAATTTCAAACGGTATGGGCTGCAAATTCGTAAATGAACCACCCCGCCGCAAGCAGCGGGGTATCAAAGTCAAAGACAACTGCAAAAGTGAGCGCCCCAAGGGGCGGGGAATTGGACCCGGAGAGATTAACGCGAATCGCAGTGAGCGGTGGGCGAACTCGAAATTAGACGGTTTCAGCCGCCGTTTCTGCATTCTCATCCCCCACCTCCCGACCAAATTACTTATTGCACCCACTGCCCTCAAACCCGCGTAAATGCTGGACGTAGAATCGGGCACTTTCCGCAATGTGCACATTAATTCCGGCCAAATCGCCCGCGTGAAAGCACTTTCCGTTACGAACATTTGGCCGAAAACCCGCGTGGATGCTAGGGGCGGTGCGACCGCCGTCCGTCGCACAAACAGAGAACGGAGAGCACAAAGGGCGAGAAACCCGCCCAGTTTTGGGTGTGCGGGCTCATGCCGTCCTTCGCAGGCATCGCGAAAGGCGCGCCTGTGCTGGCGCGGCGCGCAAAAAGAAATAGGTCAGAGAAAGGTCTGACCTATTAAAAATGGTGGAGCCGAGGGGAATCGAACCCCTGACCTCTTGAATGCCATTCAAGCGCTCTCCCAACTGAGCTACGGCCCCACACGGGTATCGGTATCGGCGCGGCGGGCGTCTGGGGCCCTCCGGCAATGGCGGCAAAACATAGCTGCGCCGCCATCCGGCGCAAGCGGGAAATTACTTTGCGGGCGCGGCCTATTCGTCGGCGACGGGCTTGACGTCGACCTCTTCGTCGTCCTCGTCCTCGTCGCCGCCGAGCACCGCGTCGTCGTCCTCGCCGTCCGCGGTCTCCAGATTAGGGTCGTCGCCGAGTACAGCCAGTGCGGCCTCCGGATCAACCACCGCCACGACGGCCACCTTCTTCGGCTCCTCGACTTCGGCGGCGCGCACTCGGCGCGGCCGGAAATAGCTCTCGGGATCGTGGACCGCGCCGCATTTCGGGCAGGACACCGGCAGGCGGCCCATGTCGTAGTAGTGCACGCCGCAGGCAAGGCAGGTGCGCCTGACGCCCAAATCTGGTTTCGCCACTTGGGTCCTCCGCTACGGGCTGGGCGGCAGCACTTGCCACGTTCCCGGCCCCCTGTCAAAAGCAATTCCCACCGCCCTGCCGGCCTTGCGAGTTCCCGAAAATGTCCGTCTCCGTTGCCTCCGACGAGGCCAGCAGCGCCACACCCGACCGCCTCCTCGCGCGCGCCGGCGGCGCATTGCGCGGGCGCGGGCGCGTGCCGGGCGACAAGTCCGTTTCGCACCGCGCGCTGATGTTCGCGGCGCTGGCGGTGGGCGAGACGGCGATCGAGGGGCTGCTGGAGGGCGAGGACGTGCTCGCCACCGCCGCCGCGCTGCGCGCCATGGGGGCGACGATCGAGCGGCGCGGCGCCGGCTCCTGGCGGGTCTGGGGCTGCGGCGTCGGCGGTCTCGCCGCGCCCAGCGACGTGCTCGACCTCGGCAATTCGGGCACCTCGGTGCGGCTGCTCGCCGGCATCCTCGCCGGCCACAACTTCACCGCGATGCTGACCGGCGATGCCTCGCTGCGCCGCCGGCCCATGGGGCGAGTGATCGACCCGCTGACGCAGATGGGCGCCCGCTTCCAGGCCGCCGAGGGCGGCCGCCTGCCGGCGACCATCACCGGCACCACCGAGCTGGTGCCGATCGACTACCGCCTGCCGGTCGCCTCGGCGCAGGTGAAATCGGCCGTGCTGCTGGCCGGCCTGCATGCCGCCGGCCGCACCAGCGTGATCGAGGCGGCGCCGACGCGCGATCATACCGAGCGCATGCTGCGGCATTTCGGCGCCGAGGTGACGGTGACGGCGGAGGCCGACGGTACGGCGCGCATCACCGTGACCGGCGAGCCCGAGCTGCGCCCCGCCCCCATCGCCGTGCCGACCGACCCCAGCTCTGCCGCCTTTCCCGCCGTGGCGGCGCTGCTGGTGCCGAGCTCGGCGGTAACCATCGAGGGCGTGCTGGCCAACCCGACGCGCACCGGACTCTTCGCCACCCTGCAGGAGATGGGCGCCGACATCGCCTGGACGGGCCTGCGCACGGAGGGCGGCGAGCCGACCGGCAACCTCGTGGCGGCCGGCGGCCTTGCGCTGCGCGGCGTCGAGGTGCCTGCCTCGCGCGCGCCCTCGATGATCGACGAATACCCCGTGCTGGCCATGGCCGCCGCCTGCGCCAGCGGCACCACGATCTTCCACGGCGTCGGCGAGCTGCGGGTGAAGGAAAGCGACCGCCTCGCCGCCATCGCGCGCGGCCTCGCCGCCTGCGGAATCGCCGTCGAGGAAGGGCCGGAGACCCTGGCCATCCACGGCGCCGGCGGCCCACCGCCGGGCGGCGCCACGGTCGACGCCGCCCTCGACCACCGCATCGCCATGGCCTTCCTGGTGCTCGGCCTCGCCACGAAGCGGCCGGTGACGGTGACGGGGGCGAGCGCCATCGACACCAGCTTCCCAGGCTTCGTTGCCCTGATGGCCGGGCTCGGCGCCGATATCGCGGTCGGCTGAGAGATGGGGTTCGTCATCACCGTCGACGGTCCGGCCGGGGCCGGCAAGGGCACGCTGGCCCGCCGGCTGGCGCGGCATTTCGGCTATGCCCATCTCGATACCGGCAAGCTCTACCGCGTCGTCGGCCTCGCGGTACTGCGCGGCGGCGGCGCCCCGGCCGACCCGGCGGCGGCGGAGCGGGCGGCCCGCGCACTCGATGCCGGCGCCATCGCCGCCGGCGCCCTCGACGAGGCCGAACTGGCCTCCGAGCGGGTCGCCGGGGCCGCCTCGAAGGTCTCCGCCGTGCCCGGCGTGCGCGCCGCGCTGCTCGATTTCCAGCGCAATTTCGCGGCCCGCCCGCCGGACGGTGCGGCCGGCGCGGTGCTCGACGGGCGCGATGCCGGCACGGTCGTCTGCCCCGGCGCTCCGGCCAAGCTGTTCCTCGACGCCAGCCCCGACGTGCGCGCGGCGAGGCGGCATAAGGAGTTGCTGGCCCGGGGGGAGGTCAGTATATATGCCCGCGTCCTGGCGGATATCCGGGCGCGCGACGAGCGAGACCGCAATCGGGAGGTTGCTCCCCTGCGGCCCGCTGCAGACGCGTGCGTGATCGACACGTCCGATCTCGATCCCGACGACGTGCTGGCCCGTGCCCTCGCGCACATCGCAGGCCGGACGGCGTCCTGATCCGATTTCCTGAGCCCGCCAGCCCGCGCTGAACTGTCCGGATGGTCCGGGCGGGCGGGTGGAAAGACCGTCGGAACCAACCGGCCGGCCGGACAATCGAGGCACCAAGGAACGATACCCGCCCATGGCCAATACCGCTGCCGCAATGCCGGCCACCGAAGACTTCGCCGCCCTCCTCGAGGAAAGCCTCGGCGATCGCCCCTCCCTCGAACACACCGTCGTCAAGGGCACGGTGATCTCCATCGAGGGCGACATGGCGCTGATCGATGTTGGTCTCAAATCCGAAGGCCGCATCCCGATGAAGGAGTTCGGCGGACACGGCCAGTCGGGCGACATCAAGCCCGGCGACATCGTGGAGGTCTATGTAGAGCGGATGGAGGACGCCTCGGGCGAGGCCGTGCTGTCGCGCGACAAGGCGCGGCGCGAGGAGGCCTGGGAGAAGCTGGAGCAGGCGTTCAACAAGAACGAGCGCGTCACCGGCACCATCTTCGGCCGAGTCAAGGGCGGCTTCACCGTCGACCTGTCCGGCGCCGTCGCCTTCCTGCCCGGCAGCCAGGTCGACATCCGTCCGGTGCGTGACGTCTCGCCACTGCTCGGCACGCCGCAGCCCTTCATGATCCTCAAGATGGACCGCGCGCGCGGCAATATCGTCGTGTCGCGCCGCGCCGTGCTCGAAGAGACGCGCGCCGCCGAGCGCAGCGAGCTGGTGGCCAATCTGCGCGAGGGCCAGATTCTCTCGGGCGTGGTCAAGAACATCACCGATTACGGCGCCTTCGTCGATCTCGGCGGCGTCGACGGCCTGCTGCACGTCACCGACATCTCGTGGCGCCGCATCAACCACCCGTCCGAGGCGGTGCAGGTCGGTCAGACCGTGCAGGTGCAGGTCATCCGCTTCAACCCGGAGACACAGCGCATCTCGCTCGGCATGAAGCAGCTCGAGGCCGATCCGTGGGAGGGCGTCGAGGCCAAGTACCCGGTCGGCGCGCTCTTCACCGGCCGCGTCACCAACATCACCGACTACGGCGCCTTCGTCGAGCTGGAGCCCGGCATCGAGGGCCTCGTCCATGTCTCCGAGATGAGCTGGACGAAGAAGAACGTGCATCCGGGCAAGATCGTCTCGACCTCGCAGGAGGTCGAAGTGATGGTGCTCGACGTCGATCCGGTGAAGCGCCGCGTCTCGCTCGGCCTGAAGCAGACCATGGCCAACCCGTGGGAGACCTTCTCCGAGAAATTCCCGACCGGTACCAACATCGAGGGCGAGGTCCGCAACATCACCGAGTTCGGCCTGTTCGTCGGCCTGCCCGGCGACATCGACGGCATGGTGCATCTGTCCGATCTGTCGTGGGACGACAACGGCGAGGAAGCCGTCAAGACCTTCAAGAAGGGCGACATGGTCACTGTCAAGGTGCTCGACGTCGACCTCGAGAGGGAGCGTATCTCGCTCGGCATCAAACAGCTCACCGTCGACCAGTTCGAAGGCGCGGTGTCGGCCGTCAAGCGCGGCGACATCGTGACCTGCACGGTAACGGCGGTGAACGACGGCGGCATCGAGGTGTCGACTTCGGGCGGCCTGTCTAGCTTCATCCGCCGCGCCGACCTGTCGCGCGACCGCTCCGAGCAGCGGCCGGACCGTTTCGCCATAGGCGACAAGGTCGACGCCAAGGTCGTGTCGATCGACCGTTCGGGCCGCAAGATCGCCCTCTCGATCAAGGTCAAGGAAATCGAGGAGGAGCAGGAGGCGATGGCCACCTACGGCTCTTCCGACAGCGGCGCCTCGCTCGGCGAGATTCTCGGCGCGGCCCTGCGCGAGAAGGCCGCGCAGACCGGCGGCGAAAAGGAATAGCCGCGGCAACGGGGCTCTCCGCCCCCCCCCGGCCCCGCACGCCAGGACGCACGGACATGGCCTGGGACGACGACATGGCGGCGGCGCGGCGCAAGCTGCGCCGCCGTCTGCTCTTCTGGCGCCTGATCGCGACCGGCCTGGCGCTCGCCCTCGTCCTCGTTGCGCTGTCGCGCGAGGGCCTGCTGGAGAGGGACCATGTCGCCCGTATCGCCGTCTCGGGCCTGCTGCTCGAGGACGGCCAGCGAGCGGCGGCGATAGAGGCACTCGGCCAGGACGAGGCCGTCAGCGCCGTGATCGTCCATATCGACTCGCCCGGCGGCACCGTCGTCGGCGGCGAGCAGCTCTACCGTTCGATCCGGCGCACCGCCGAGGCGAAGCCGGTGGCCGTGGTGATGGGCACGCTGGCGGCGTCGGGCGGCTACATGGCCGCGCTCGCCGGCGAACGCCTCTTCGCGCGCGACGGTACGATCACCGGGTCGATCGGCGTCATCTTGCAGTCGGTGGAAGTGAGCGAGTTACTGGAGAACCTCGGCATCCGGGCCAACACGGTCCGCTCCGGCCTGCTGAAAGGCGAGCCGTCGCCGCTGGCGCCGTTATCGGAGGCCGGCCGCGCTGCCCTCGAGACGGTTGTGAATGACATGTTCGCGTTCTTCGTCGACCTCGTCGCCGAGCGGCGCGCCATGCCGCGCGAACGCGCGCTGGCGCTGGCCGACGGGCGCATCTACACAGGCCGCCAGGCCGTCGCCAACGGCCTCGTTGACGAACTCGGCGACGAGCGCGCGGCGCGCGAATGGCTCGCCCGCGTACACGGGATTCCCCTCGAAACGCCGGTGCGCAACGTCAATGTCGAGGAGGATGACGGCGCGGTTTCAAAGGTGCTCGGAGCGCTGGTAAAAAAGTCATTGTATTCCAAGGCACTATCACTTGACGGGCTGGTTTCTGTTTGGCACCCTAGCCTGCGCTGAACCAACGACGGTCGTTGCGTTCGCGTTTGGGCGTTCGTCTGTCGGCGATAGTCGCGCGACACGGCGAACCGGGGGCGGGGACGGATGTCCCCGGCGCGGAGATGACGAAGTCGGAACTGATCGCGCGTCTGGCCGAGCGCAACCCGCATCTCTACCAGCGCGATGTCGAGCGCATCGTCGGCACCATCCTCGACGAGGTGACGGGGGCACTGGCGCGTGGCGACCGGGTCGAGCTGCGGGGGTTCGGTGCGTTCTCGGTGAAGCGACGCGGCCCGCGCGTCGGCCGAAACCCGCGAACCGGCGATTCCGTTACCGTATCGGAAAAGGTCGTCCCCTATTTCAAGACCGGCAAGGAGCTACGCGAGCGGCTCAACGGCGACTGAGCTCGCACCTCCCGACGGGTGCGCCGGCAAAGGAGCGGATGACGTGCGCCATCTGAGATGGATCGTGACGGTACCGCTCACCGCCATCGTGATTGTCTTCGCGGTCAACAACCGCGACGCCGTCATGCTCGATCTCTGGCCCTTCGACATCGCCATCGCCGCGCCGGCATTCCTGCTGGTGCTCGGCTCTGCGGCTCTCTGCTTCGTCGCCGGCGTCAGCGTCGCCTGGCTCACCGCCTTCGGGCGGCAGCGCGAAGCGCGCCGGCGCGACCGACGCATCAACACTCTGGAACGCGAAATCGGGCGCCTGCAGACCACGACACAGGGTGCGTCGCCGACGATGCAGGCGGGTACCGCGCGGCTGTCGCCACCCGCCGGCACCCCGATGGCCGGTTGACGATGCGAGAGGCCGGATCGCGTCGTCGGCCCGGCCGATTCGCGACGCGTGAAGAATGACGTCATGCCGGCATTGCCAAACGCATCCGTTTCCCGTCTTCGCGACTGGCTGACCGAGCAGGCGCTGCCACTCTGGGCGACCGCGGGCGTCGATCCCGCCGGCGGCTTCGTCGAGGCGCTGACGCTCGACGGCGCGCCGCTGCCGGATCTGCCTCGGCGCATGCGGGTGCAGGCGCGGCAGATCTACGTTTACAGCCACGCCGCGCTGCTTGGCTGGCCCGGCCCGGCTGGCGGACCCGACGCGCGCGCGGTGGCGGCGCAGGGCTTCGCCTTCCTGACGCGCCATTACTGGCATCCCGAGGGCGGCTTTCGCTTCGCCGTCGCGCGCGACGGACGGAAGCTGGACGAGCGGCGCGAATTGTACGAGCAGGCTTTCGCCCTGCTCGCCATGGCCTGGTACGGTCGTGCCACGGGCGACAAGGCGGCGGCGACCTGGATCGCGCGCATCCTCGCCTTCCTCGACGGTGCGCTGGCCGACCCCGTGCATGGCGGCTTCGACGAGGGCGTGCCAGCCGTCGCCGACGGACCGCGCCGGCAGAATCCACACATGCATCTGTTCGAGGCGATGCTGGCGCTGCATGCCGCGACCGGCGAGGAGCGCTACCTCGACCGCGCGCGGGCGCTGCTGGCACTGCTGCGCGGGCGCTTCGTCGAGGCTTCGTCGGGGGCGCTGCGCGAGAATTTCGGACGCGACTGGACACCGCTAGACGGCGACACGCTGGAGCCCGGCCACCATTTCGAATGGACCTGGCTGCTCGACCGCTTCGCGGCGGCTACAGGCGAGACGACGGCCACCGAGCGGGCGCGCCTCTATGCCTTCGGCCGGCACGGTGTCGACAGCGCCGACGGGCTGGCCTTCAACGGCATTGCCCCCGACGGCGCCGTGAAGGCCGACACCAAGCGACTCTGGGTGCAGACCGAGGCGATCAAGGCCGAGTTGACGCGCCACGCAGCCGGCGAGGCGGACGCCGCGGCGCGCGTCGGCCGACTTCTCGACGGGCTGTTCGCCCGCTACCTCGCTGCGCCCGGAGTGGCGGCGGGCGCGTGGCAGGACCATATACGGCGCAGCGGCAGAGGATTCGCCCCCAATGCGCCCGCCTCGTCGCTCTACCATCTGTTCGTGATGGCGAGCGAGGTGCTGCGGGTGGCGGGCGATAGCGGCCCGCTGCTCTGAACGCCCGGCTGCCTCCGGCGCGGAAATGCGCTAGGAATCACGGACGACACTGCCTGCCACCATGAACGATCACACCGCAGCCAATCCCGTCTTCGTCGCCCTCGACACCGCCGATGCGCGCCAGGCGCGCGCCTGGGCCGAAGCCGTGCGACCGCATGTCGGCGGCATCAAGCTTGGCCTCGAATTCTTCGTCGCCAACGGGGGCGACGGCGTGCGCGCGCTGGCCGCCCTCGGCCTGCCGGTGTTCCTCGACCTCAAATTCCACGACATTCCCAACACCGTCGCCGGCGCGGTGCGCGCCGCGGCCGGTCTCGGCATGGCCATGCTCAACGTCCATGCCGGCGGCGGGCGAGCGATGATCGAGGCCGCCGTCGCCGCGGCCGGCGAGGCCGGGGCGAACCGGCCGCGCGTGCTCGCCGTCACCGTTCTGACCAGCCTAGATGCCGGCGACCTGGCCGCAATTGGCCAGGCTACCACGCCGTCCAACCAGGTGCGCCGCCTTGCTCTGCTGGCGCAGGATAGCGGTGCCGACGGCGTCGTCTGCTCGCCGGCCGAGGTGGCGATGCTGCGCCAGACCTGCGGGCCAAATTTTCTGCTTGTAGTGCCTGGTATTCGCCCGGCGGGTGCGGCGACGGGCGACCAGAAGCGAATGCTCGACCCGGCCGGCGCGCGCGCCGCCGGCGCCGACGTGCTGGTCATCGGCCGGCCGATCACGGCCGCGTCCGATCCGGCCGCCGCGGCGGCCGCCATCGCCGCCAGCCTCGCCGGGACGCGGCCATGAGCGTGGCGGCAAAAATCTGCGGCCTCAACAATGCGGCCTCGGTCCGCACGGCCGTTTCCGGTGGCGCCCGCTTCGTCGGCTTCGTGTTCTATCCGCCGAGCCCGCGCGCCGTGACGCCAGACCAGGTGCGGGCGCTCGCCGCCCTCGTGCCGCCGGAGGTGAAGAAGGTCGGCCTGTTCGTCGATGCCGACGATGCCACCATCGCCACCGCGGTCGCCGCGGCGAAGCTCGACATGCTGCAGCTGCACGGCGACGAGACGCCGGCGCGGGTGATGGAATTGAAGCGCCGCACCGGCCTGGCGGCGATGAAGGTGCTGAAGATCGGCGAGGCCGCCGACCTCGACGCCGCGAGCTCCTATCGCGGTAGCGCCGACTGGCTGATGTTCGATGCGCGCCCGCCGAAAGGCATGATCGGCGCGCTGCCCGGCGGCAACGCCGTGACCTTCGACTGGACGCTGCTCGCCAGCCGCAACTGGCCCATGCCATGGATGCTCGCCGGCGGCCTCGACGCGGCCAACCTCGCCCGCGCGGTGACGCTGTCGGGCGCGCGCACGGTGGATGTTTCGTCGGGCGTGGAGACGGCCCCGGGGAAGAAGGACCCCGCCAAGATCCGCGCATTCCTCGCCTCCGCCGCGGCGCTGTGACGGAGCCCCCGTTAGAACTGCGGCCAGTGCCGCACCATGTTTTCGTGGCGATCGACTTCGAGACCGCCAATTACAGCGCCGACAGCGCCAGCGCCCTCGTCCTCGTGCGGGTCGAGTACGGGATCGTCACGGACTAGCTGGCTCTGCCCATCCACCAGCCGGAACGCTGGTTCGTGCCGCGCTTCACCGCGCTGCACGGCATCGCCCGGGAGCATGTCTCCGAAGCGCCCAACTTAGCCGGCCATTACCCGGCCATCGCCCGCTTCGCCGCCGGCGCCGAATTACTCGCAGCGCACAACGCCGGCTTCGACCGCAACGTGCAGCGCGCGACCGCCGCGCGCTACGGCTTGCCGCCATTGCGCAAGCGCTTCATCTGCACGGTAAAGTTGGCGCGCGCGGCATTGAACATCCGCCAGACGCGGCTGCCAAATGTCTGCCTGACGCTGGGCATCGATCTCGTGCAGCACCACGACGCGCTGGCCGCCGCCCGCTCCTGCGCCGCCATCGTAGCGAGGGCGATGGCCGAGACGCCTGCATTGATCGAGCGTGCGCGGATGTGAACGCTGCGTGTTCCGTGGTGGGTCGGCCTCGTCCTTCGACAAGCTCAGGATGAGGCCGATTGGGAACACAGGTGCTACTTGACCGCCTCACCCTGAGCTTGTCGAAGGGCGAGGCGGTCCAGCGCCAATGCCGGAAGCCCTCTCCACATGGGCGAGGAAAAAAAACCTACTCCGGCATCGGCAGGGGCTGGGTGTTCTCCGGGATGCGCCAGGCCTTCTGCACGGCCGGGCGGTTGGCGAGGGCGACGTACCAGCGGCGCACATTGGGAAAGTCGTTGAGATTGACCTGCTGCCAGTTGTGGCGCGCGGCCCAGGGCCAGACCGCCATGTCGGCGATCGAGTAGTCGTCGACGACGTATTCGCGGCCTTCCAGGCGTTTGTCGAGCACGCCGTAGATGCGGCGCGCCTCGGCGGCGAAGCGCTCCTCGGCGTAGGGCGCCTTGCCGTGGTTGTAGTGCACGAAATGATGCACCTGGCCGAAGACGGGGCCGACGCCACCCATCTGCCACATCAGCCATTCCATCGTGCGCCAGTATTTCTTGCGATCGGTCGAGAGGAACTTGCCTTCCTTCTCGGCCAGGTACAGCAGGATGGCGCCGGACTCGAACAGCGGTAAGTCACCATTGTCGTGGTCGACGATGGCCGGAATCTTGTTGTTCGGGCTGATGGCCAGGAAATCGGGCGCGAACTGCTCGTCCTTGCCGATGTTCACGGGCTTCAGATTGTACGGCGTCCCCGCTTCCTCGAGGAAGATCGCCACCTTGCGCCCGTTGGGCGTCGGCCATGTGTAGAAGTCAAGCATGCAATACTCCGCCGCACCGGTGAAGGCGGCCCGCCGGCCGCCGGTCTTGCGCCGGACCCTATGGAGCGTCCGTCGGACGGTCAACCGCTGACGCGCCGCTCAGCCTTTCCCGGCGGTCACAGGCCTGCGGCGCCAGACGATGACGCTGGCCGTCCCATCCGGGCTGGCGCCGCGGAAATACATGACGTCGCCGAGATGCTCGATTGCGCGCCGCAACTCCATCCCGACCATCTCCGGGTCGAGCTCATGCTCGATGGTGTGCACCACGACCTCGCCGTCGAGACGCCGGCGCGCCACGTAGTTGAAGTGGCTGGCATAGGCAGCCGCCTTCGCCGCCGCATCGCCGTTCGGCCCGGGCGCGGCGCGGCCGGCGGCGACGACCGTGGCGCTCATGGTGCCGTCCTACGTGTACATGATGGCGCCGGCGGCATCCCTGCCCATCGGCCAGGCGTGCGTGCCGGCGGCCTTCTCTGCATACATCTCGGCCAGCTCCCTCGCCCCGAGCAGATCGTCCTTCGCCCGCGCCATGCGATCGTTCCTCCTGAACGGCGCCCGCAGCCGGACGCGCGGCGCGCATCCTAGCCGCCAGCCCGTCCGGCGCAACCACCCCGGCCTTGCCCGCAGGACGCGCGCGCGGCACTGTGCGGGCGAACAACAGGACGTTTCGATGACGCCCAATCTGATCGCCCGCGCGAAGGCGGATACCGTGCCGGTCACGGTGGTGGCGGCGGCGGACTACGCCGCCTGGGCGAAGCGCCAGCCGGCGCGCGTGCGGGCCTGGCTGTCGGGCTGCGGCTACACCGGCCAGCGCGGCCGGCCGGTGCCGCTGCCCGGCCCGGACGGAGCGCCATCCGGCGCGGTGTTCGTGCCGCCCGAGACGAAGGGTCCCTGGCCGTGGGCGGCGATGGCCGAGGGGCTGCTGGCTGGCAGCTATGCCATCGCCGCGCTGCCGAAGGGCGTCGCGCCCGACGATGTGGCCTTCGGCTGGGCGCTCGCCGGATACGATTTCGCGAAATACCGCAAGCCGCGCCCGGGCGGGCCGCGGCTGGTCTGGCCCGAGGGCGCCGACCGCAAGCGCGTGACGGCGATGGTCGAGGCCTCGACGCTGGTGCGCGACCTCGTCAACACGCCGGCCGAGGACATGGGACCGTCGGAGCTGGCCGCCGCGGCGCGCGCGCTGGCCCGCCGGCACAAGGCGAAGGTCGCGGTGACGGCCGGCGACAGGCTGCTGGCCGCCAACTACCCGATGATCCACGCCGTCGGCCGCGCCTCCGACGACGCGCCGCGGCTGATCGACATCGCCTGGGGCCGGGCCGGCGACCCGAAGCTCACCCTCGTCGGCAAGGGCGTCTGCTTCGATTCCGGCGGCCTCAACATCAAGACCGCCGACGGCATGCTGCGCATGAAGAAGGACATGGCGGGGGCGGCACATGCGCTGGCGCTCGGCCATCTTATCATGGCGCTGGGCCTGCGCGTGCGCCTGCGCATCCTCATCGGCGCGGTCGAGAACGCCATTTCCGGCAACGCCTTCCGTCCGCTCGACGTGCTGCGCTCGCGCAAGGGGCTGACGGTCGAGGTGACGAACACCGATGCCGAAGGGCGCCTCGTGCTCGGCGATTGCCTGGCCGAGGCGAGCCGCGACAACCCGGCGCTGATGATCGACTTCGCCACGCTAACCGGCGCCGCCCGCGTTGCCGTCGGCACTGGCCTCGGCGCGCTGTTCTGCAACGACGACCGCCTGGCGGCCGATTTCGCCGCCGCCGGCGAGGCGGCAGGCGATCCGGTGTGGCGCCTGCCACTGCACCAGCCCTATCTCCGCATGATCGACAGCAAGATCGCCGATCTGCGCTCGACCAGCGAGGGGCCGTTCGGCGGCGGCATCACGGCCGCGCTGTTCCTCGAATCCTTCGTCGGCGCCGGCATCCCGTGGGCGCATCTCGACATCTTCGCCTGGAACACCGGCGGCCGCGCCGGCCGCCCCGAAGGCGGCGAGGCCACCGGCCTGTTCGCCGCCTGGGGCGTCGTCGAGCGACGCTTCGGCCGGATCACGAAGCGCTGAGCTCAAGCAGAACGGAAGAAACGACATGTTGAAGATTCTCGGACGCCGGACCTCTTTCAACGTAATGAAGGTGCTGTGGGTGGCCGACGAGCTGGGCCTGCCCTACGAGCACGACAACGACATCGGTGGCAATTACGGCCGCAACCGGGAGGCGCTGTATCTCGCGCTCAACCCCAACGGCACGGTGCCGACGGTGATCGACGACGATTTCGTGATGTGGGAGTCGAATTCGATCTGCCGCTATCTGTGCCGCAAGCACAACAGCCCGCTGTTCCCCACCGAACTGCAGGCCGCGCAGCGCGTCGACCGCTGGATGGACTGGTCGACCGGCGTGCACAGCCCGCGCATGAGCGCCGTCTTCCCGCCGCTGATCCGCCTCAAGCCCGAGCAGCGCGACATGAAGGCCATCGCCGCCGGCGTCGAGGCCTGGGGCACGACGCTGAAGATTATCGAAGCGCAGCTCGGGCGCACGCCCTACCTCGCCGGCGACAGGCTGACGCTGGCCGAGGTAACGAACGTCGCGCTGGTGCATCGCTGGTTCAAGCTGCCGATCGAGCGCATCGAGCTGCCAAACATCGCCGCCTGGTACGGCCGCGTCGGCCAGAACCCGCGCGCCCGCAAGCATTGCTATACGGAGCTGTCGTAGATTCTCCTCTCCCTTTGAGAGAGGAGTTCTGTTTGGACGAGACTGGTGGGGCTTGATCGGGGTGCGGCTGCCGCCCATTCTGGGGTCGGGGGTTGGTCGTCGATGCCGGGAGTCCGCATGTCCGTTTGCCTAACCGCACTCGTCGCCGCACTCGTCGCCCTGGCCGTCGCCACGCCCGCCGCGGCCGACGGCACCGACGGGCCGGCGCACGGCATGGCGATGCACGGCAAGCCGAAATACGCCGCCGGCTTCAAGCATTACGACTACGTCGACCCGGCGGCCACGCAGGGCGGCACCCGTGTCGCCGATGCGACCGGTACCTTCGACAGCCTCAACCAGTTCATCATTCCGGGCACCCCGGCGGCGGGGCTGGGGGCAATCTACGACACGCTGATGGAAGCCTCGGCCGACGAGGCTTTCACCGAGTATTGCGTGCTTTGCAAGACGATCGAGGTGCCGGACGACCGAAGCTGGGCCGAATTCGTCCTGCGCGCCGATGCGCGCTGGCACGACGGCAAGCCAATCACCGTCGACGACGTTATCTGGACCTTCAACATGCTGCGCGACAAGGGCCAGCCCTTCTATCGCTACTACTATCACGACGTCGCCGCGGTGAAGCAGACCGGCGATCGCAAGGTGCGCTTCGAGTTCACGCCCGGCACCAATCGCGAATTGCCGCTGATCCTCGGCCAGCTTCCGGTGATGCCGAAGCATTGGTGGGCGACGCGCGACTTCGGCAAGACGACGCTGGATCCGCCACTGGGCAGCGGCGCCTACCGCATCGCCAGCGTCGAGCCGGGCCGCACCATCGTCTACGAGCGCGTGAAGGATTACTGGGGCAAGAACCTGCCGACCCATATCGGCCGCAACAATGTCGACATCGTGCGCTACGAATATTTCCGCGACCGCACCGTGGCGCGCGAGGCTTTCAAATCGGGCGCGCTCGACATCTGGGTCGAGAATTCGGCCAAGGAATGGGCGACGGCCTTCGACGTGCCGCCGGTGCGCGACGGGCGCATCGCGAAGGTCGAGTTCCCGCACCAGCGCACCGCCGGCATGCAGGGCTTCGCCTTCAATCTACGCCGGCCGCACTTCGTCGATCCGCGCGTCCGTCAGGCGCTGACGCTGGCCTTCGACTTCGAATGGGCGAACCTCAACCTGTTCTATGGCGCCTATACGCGCACGAAGAGCTACTTCGACAATTCCGAACTGGCGAGCGGCGGCCTGCTGAAGGATGCGGGCGCCGAGGAGCGCGAGATTCTCGAACGCTTCAGGGGCCGGCTGCCCGAGGCGGTTTATGCCCAGGCCTATGCGCCACCGGCGACGGGCAGCGGCCCGCAGGGCCTGCGCGACAATCTACGCACGGCCCAGCGCCTGCTCGCCGAGGCCGGCTGGACGGTGACTAGCGGCAAGCTGTTCGGCAAGGACGGCAAGCCCTTCAATTTCGAGGTGCTGCTCGCCGATCCGGGCTTCGAGCGCATAGTGCTGCCCTGGGCGCGCAACCTTGAACGGCTGGGCATCGCGGCGACGGTGCGTGTCGTCGATCCCTCGCAGTACCAGCGTCGCGGCGATGCCTACGATTTCGATGTTATCGTGTCGTCCTGGGGCCAGTCGCAGTCGCCGGGCAACGAGCAGCGCGAATTCTGGGGCAGCGCGGCGGCGGCGCAGCCGGGCGCGCGCAACCTCGTCGGTATCGCTGACAAGGCCATCGACGAGCTGATCGACCTCGTCATCGCCGCGGCATCGCGCGAGAGCCTCGTCGCGCGGACCCGCGCCCTCGACCGCGCGCTTCTCTGGGGCCATTACGTCGTGCCGCACTGGCACATCCCGCACGACCGGCTGGCCTACTGGAGCCGCTTCGGCATGCCGGCGGCGATCCCGGCATCCGGCGTCCAGCCCGACACCTGGTGGATCGACCCGGCGAAGGACGCCGCACTCGGCCTGCGCCGCAGCGTGACGAATTGATGCCGACGGCCCGCCGCCGCGACCGGATTGCCTCGCCCTTCGCCCTTCGAGACGCCGCCTGGCGGCGTCTCCTCAGGGTGAGGAGGCTCAGGGTGAGGCAATCCTGTAACGCCGCCACCCATCGTCCTCATCCTGAGCCTGTCGAAGGATGAGGACGACCGTCGAGCCGTTGCCCTAGGCTGCCGGCACCATGCTGTCCTACATCGTCCGCCGGCTGATCTTCATCGTCCCAACCCTGTTCGGGATCATGGTGATCAATTTCGCCATCGTGCAGTTCGCCCCAGGCGGCCCGGTCGAGCAGATCATCTCCCGCATCCAGGGCAATGCCGTGGAAGCGACCGTGCGCTTCGGCGGCGGCAGCGGTGGCGAGACGGCGGGGCAGGGCCCGCAGGCCGTCGCCAGCCAGCAGGGCTTCGAGTCGAAATACCGCGGCGCGCGCGGCCTGCCGCCGGAGCTGGTGGCGGAGATCGAGCAGATGGTCGGCTTCGACAAGCCGCCGCTGGAACGCTTCTTCCTGATGGTCGGCAATTACCTGACCTTCGATTTCGGCAATTCCTTCTTCCGCGACCGGGCGGTCATCGACCTGGTGATCGAGCGCCTACCGGTGTCGATCACCATCGGGTTGTGGTCGACGCTGTTCGCCTACCTCATCTCGATCCCGCTCGGCATTGCCAAGGCGGTGCGCGACGGCACGAAATTCGACGTCTGGACTTCGGCCGTGGTCATCGTCGGCAACGCCGTCCCGTCCTTCCTGTTCGCCATCCTGTTGATCGTGCTGTTCGCCGGCGGCTCCTACTGGAACTGGTTCCCCCTGCGCGGCCTCACCTCCGACGACTGGGAACAACTGTCCGCCGTCGACCAGGTGCTCGACTACCTCTGGCACATCGCCCTGCCAGTGACGGCGATGGTGATCGGCGGCTACGCCCAGCTCACCGTGCTGACCAAGAATTCCTTCCTCGACCAGGTAAACCAGCAATACGTGACCACGGCGCGCGCCAAGGGTTTGACCGAGAACCGCGTGCTCTACGGCCACGTCTTCCGCAACGCCATGCTGATCGTCATCGCCGGCTTTCCCGGCGCCTTCGTGTCGATCCTGTTCGGCAGCGCGCTGTTCATCGAGATCATCTTCTCGCTGGAGGGCCTCGGCTTGCTCGGCTTCGAGGCGACGATCAGCCGCGACTATGCCGTCATCTTCGCGACGCTGTGGGTGTTCTCGCTGCTCGGGCTGGTCATCCGCCTCGTCACCGACCTCACCTACGTGCTGGTCGATCCACGCATCGATTTCGAGGCGCGCGGCGGATGAGTGCCGTGACCAACACCATGCCGGCGGCCTACGGCCGCATACGGATGCTAGGGATGCGTCTCGATCCGATCACCGCGCGGCGGCTGGCCAATTTCTGCGCCAACCGGCGCGGCTGGTGGTCGCTGTGGATCTTCCTGCTGCTGTTCCTCGTCAGCCTCGGATCGGAGTTCATCGCCAACGACCGGCCGCTGCTGATCCGCCACGACGGCGCCTTCTACATGCCGGTGTTCAAATTCTATCCGGAGACGGCATTCGGCGGCGACTTCGCCACCGAGGCGGACTACACAGACCCCTATCTGCACGACCTTATCGCCGAAAAGGGCGGCTGGATGCTGTGGCCGCTGGTGCCCTACAGCTACGACAGCCCGGTCACCGACCTCACCGTGCCGGCGCCGGCGCCGCCCAGCGCGAAGAACTGGCTCGGCACCGACGACCAGGCGCGCGACGTGGTGGCCCGGCTGATCTACGGCTATCGCATCTCGGTGCTGTTCGGCCTCGCGCTGACGATCGTCGCCAGCGCCGTCGGGGTGATGGCCGGGGCGGTGCAGGGCTATTACGGCGGCTGGGTCGATCTGCTGTTCCAGCGCTTCATAGAGGTCTGGGAAGCGATGCCGACATTCTTCCTGCTGATCATCCTGTCGAGCGTGTTCGCGCCCGGCTTCTGGACGCTGCTGTGCTTGCTCGCGCTGTTCAGCTGGACCGCCCTAGTCGGCGTCGTGCGCGCCGAATTCCTGCGCGCCCGCAGCTTCGATTATGTGCGCGCGGCCCGCGCGCTCGGCGTCGGCAACCGCACTATCATGGCTCGCCATGTGCTGCCAAACGCCATGGTGGCGACCCTGTCTATGCTGCCCTTCGTGACGGCGGGTGCGCTGACGGCGCTGACCGGCCTAGACTATCTCGGCTTCGGCCTGCCGCCCGGATCGGCCTCGCTCGGCGAGCTGCTGAAGCAGGGCAAGGAGAATTTGCAGGCGCCGTGGCTCGGCATCACCGGCTTCTTCGTCATCGCCGTGATGCTGAGCCTGTCGGTCTTCATCGGCGAGGCGGTACGCGACGCCTTCGATCCGCGCAAGCAGGTGACGGGGGACGGGACATGACCGAACCGTTGCTGGCCATCGGCAACCTCGGGGTCGATTTCGCCACCCCCGGAGGCGCTGTGCACGCGGTGCGCGGCGTATCGCTGCAGGTGGCGCGCGGCGAGACGGTGGCGCTGGTCGGAGAATCCGGCTCCGGCAAGTCGGTAACGGCGCTGTCGGTGCTGCAATTGCTGCCCTACCCCGTGGCGCGGCACCCCGCCGGCTCCTCCATCCGCTTCGAGGGCGAGGAGTTGGTCGGCGCTTCGCAGGACCGGCTGCGCAAGATCCGCGGCAACCGCATAGCCATGATCTTCCAGGAGCCGATGACCTCGCTGAACCCGTTGCACACCATCGAGAAGCAGATCAACGAGGTGCTGTTCATCCACAAGGGCATGAGCCGCTCCGCCGCCCGCGCGCGCACGCTGGAACTGCTGAAGCTCGTCGGTCTGGCCGAGGCCAACAAGCGTCTCGGTGCCTATCCGCACGAGCTGTCGGGCGGCCAGCGCCAGCGCGTGATGATCGCCATGGCGCTGGCCAACGAGCCCTCGCTGCTGATCGCCGACGAGCCGACGACGGCACTCGACGTCACCATCCAGGCGCAGATCCTCGAATTGCTGCAGCAGCTCAAGAAACGCTTCGGCATGAGCATGCTGTTCATCACCCACGATCTCGGCATCGTTGCGCGCATGGCCGACCGCGTCGCCGTCATGCGCGGCGGAGAGATCGTCGAGCAGGGCACGACGAAGGGCATCTTCTCCGCTCCGTCGCACAACTACACGCGCCATCTGCTGTCGTCGGAACCGACCGGAGCGCCGAACGTGCCGCCTTCAGATGCGGTGATGGTGATGCAGGCCGATAACCTGAAGGTCTACTTCCCAATCAAGTCCGGCATCCTGCGCCGCACGGTCGATTATGTGCGCGCCGTCGACGGCGTGACGCTGGAAGTGCGCGAAGGCCAGACCGTCGGCGTGGTCGGCGAATCCGGATCGGGCAAGACGACCCTCGGACTCGCGCTGCTGCGCCTGCTGTCCTCCGAGGGCCCCGTCGTCTTCCTCGGCAAGAATATCGACGGGATGTCGGCGAGCGCGGTGCGGCCGCTGCGCCGCGAGATGCAGATCGTCTTCCAGGACCCCTATGGCAGCCTCAGCCCGCGCATGTCGATCGCGCGCATCATCGCCGAGGGGCTGGAGGTGCACCGCATCGGCGCCGACGAGGCCGGGCGCGACCGCATGATCGTCGAGGTGATGCAGGAGGTGGGACTCGACCCCGCCACGCGCTACCGCTACCCGCACGAATTCTCCGGCGGACAGCGCCAGCGCGTCGCCATCGCGCGCGCCCTCGTGCTGAAGCCGCGCTTCGTCGTACTCGACGAGCCTACCTCGGCGCTCGACCGCTCGGTGCAGGCGCAGATCGTCGAGCTGCTGCGCGGACTGCAGCAGCGCCACCGCCTCGCCTTCCTGTTCATCAGCCACGATCTCAAGGTGGTGCGCGCCATGGCCGACCACGTCATCGTGCTGCGCGGCGGCAAGGTGGTGGAACAGGCCCCCGCCGCCGACATCTTTGAGCATCCGCGCGAGACCTACACCCAGGCCCTGATGGCGGCTGCCTTCGATTTGCAGGCCGTGCATTCGGCGGCCGTGGCGACCTGAGAGCGTGCAGCCGCCTCGCCCCTCGCCCTTCGAGACGCCGCCTTGCGGCGGCTCCTCAGGGTGAGGACGCTCAGGGTGAGGCGGTCACACAACGACCGAGCCAGGCATCCTCATCCTGAGCCTGTCGAAGGACGAGGATGCCTGGCGTGTTACCCGCGAAGGGCGGCAGATGACCCTCCTCTTCTTCTCCGAAGTAGACCGCGTCGACTGGTGGACGGGCGAGCTGAACAAGGCCGCGCCGGACATTCCGGTGCGCGCCTGGCCCGATGTCGGCGACCCAGCCGACATCCGCTGGGCGCTGGTCTGGAAGCCGCGCCACGGGCTGCTGGCGAGCCTGCCTAAGCTCGAACTCATCCTGTCGATGGGCGCCGGCGTCGACCACGTCTTCGCCGACCCTACCCTGCCGGCGGGCGTGCCGGTGACGCGCATCGTCGACCCTATGATGACGGCGGGCATCACCGAATACGTGCTGCTGCATGTGCTGCGCTACCATCGCTTCCTGCCGGTGCTGGAGGCGCAGCAGCGCGAGCGCGTCTGGAAGATGCGCTTCGACCTGCACCGCCTGCCGGCCGAGCGGCGCATCGGCATCCTCGGCCTGGGCGTGATGGGCGCCGATTCTGCGGCGAAACTGGCGGCGCTCGGCTTCGCCGTCGCCGTCTGGAGCCGCACGGAAAAGACGCTGCCGGGCGTCGCGAGATTCCACGGTCCGGCCGGGCTCGCCCCCTTCCTCGCCAGCACCAACATCCTCGTCTGCCTGCTGCCGCTGACGCCGGCGACCGAAGGCATCCTCTGCGCCGCGAATTTCGCGCATCTGCCCGAGGGCGCCTTCCTGATCAACGCCGGGCGCGGCGGGCATCTGGTCGACGACGATCTGCTGGCGGCGCTGGATACGGGCAGGATCGCGCATGCGACGCTCGACGTGTTCCACACCGAACCGCTGCCGGTGGACCACCCGTTCTGGGCGCATCAGCGCATCACCGTGACGCCGCACAACGCCGCGATCTCCGATCCGCGCTCCATCGTCGGGCAGGTGATCGACAACATCCGCCGCCTCGTGGCCGGGCGCCCGCTCGTGAACCAGGTGGATACGGCGCAGGGGTATTGAGGGCTCGCCCGCTTCGGGGCAAGCGAGCGCCCGCACACTCGTCCTCATCCTGAGTCTGTCGAAGGACGAGGACGAGTGTGCGGGCGGCGGCGCCTACCCCTTCTCCACCAGCTCGCAGGCCCGCTTCGAAAGCTGGCGCGTCAAGTCGCGGCGCAGCAGCGCCTCGGGCGAGGCGGCGTTGCCTTGCAGCCCGCGGTAATAGACTCCCTGGATGATGGCGGCTAGGCGGAACAGGGACAGCACCAGATAGAAGGCCCAGTCGGGGATCCCGGCGCGGCCGCTGCGCCGGCAATAAGCGGCGACATAGTCGGCCTCGGAGGGAATGCCCGGCGTGTCCGGATCGAGCCCGCGCATGTCGCCTAAGGATTCCTCCGGCCAGTAATAGGGCAGGCAGTTGTAGGCGAGGTCCGACAGCGGGTGGCCGAGCGTCGACAATTCCCAGTCGAGCACGGCGACGATTCGCGGCTCGTTCGGATGGACGATCAGATTCTCCAGCCGGAAATCGCCGTGGACGATCGTCGTCTCGCTGTCGTCGGGCATGTTGGCCGGCAGCCACGCCATAAGCCTATACATCTCGGCGATATCGTCGGTTTTCGAGGATTCGTATTGCTGCGACCAGCGCTTCACCTGGCGGCCCATATAGCCGCCGGCGCGGCCGTAATCCGCCAGTCCCACATTCGGGTAGTCGACCGCGTGCAGCGCGGCTAGCGTGGCATTCATCGAGTCGTAAATGGTAGTGCGCTCGGCTGGCGTGAGATCGGGCAGCGACGGGTCGTGGAAGATGCGCCCAGGCACATGCTGCATGACGAAGAAGGCGGTGCCGATGACCGTGGAATCGTCGCACAGCGCCAGCGTTCTGGCGACCGGCACGGCGGTGCCGGCGAGCGCGCTGGTGACGAGGTGCTCGCGGTCGACGGCATGGGCCGAGGGCAGCAGCTCGCCCGGCGGCTTCTTGCGCACGACATAGCCGCGCCCGCCGGCATCCTCGGCGAGGAAGGTCGGGTTCGACATGCCACCCTGGAACTGGCTGAGCCGCACCGGCGCGCGGAATCCCTCGACATGGCCGGCTAGCCAGCGCGTCAGCGCAGCCTCGTCGAACCGATGCTGGTCGAGCACCGGCACGGTGTCGGTGGTGCGCGAAAAGGTCGCCTTGGCCATGAAAACTCGTTCCGGACGCGAAGCCCGCCGCCGGAGGCGCGGGTGACGCACTTTTGCCCGCCGGCCCGGCCCGGCGCAACCGGGCGAAATAAATCCGCGATGCCACAGTGTCGCCGCAATCGGTACCAATTTCCGCCACCCAGCCCGTGTTCCCTGTCCCAAGGTCGAGAGGGCGAGCGTTGGCTCTCTCCAGACCGCCTACGACGACCCGCAAGGGTCATCAAAAGGCCCTTTCGGCCGCCGGTCCCCCCACCGGCGGCCGAATTTTTTTGGCTACCGTCATTCGTGGGGTCGCGCCTTTCCTGCCTGTCTCGGGCTGCCCCCGCCTCTCCCCTCCCTCTCCACCTCCGGGGGCGGAGAGGGAGGGGACCCGTCGCTGCAGGCGACGTGGAGGGTGAGGTGGGTCGATTTTCGGTGGGGTTGGTTTATGGTGCCGGCCCGCAATGGCGAGGCGGCAGGGCATGGCGATCTTCGAGGGGGTGGACCTCGCCTGCGAACGCGGCGGGCGCGTGGTGTTCGCCGGCCTCGGCTTCGCCGCGGCTTCGGGCGGCGTGTTGCTGCTGGCCGGTGCCAACGGCGCCGGCAAGTCGAGCCTGCTGCGCCTGATGGCCGGCCTCGCCGCCCCGGCTGCCGGCGCGCTGCGCTGGGCCGGCAAGCCCGTGACGGACGATCCCGACGGCCATCGCGCCCGCCTCGCCTGGCTCGGCCACGCCGATGCCGTCAAGCCGGCGCTGACCGTCGCCCGCAACCTCGCCAACTGGGCGGGCATGGCCGGGCCGCGTCGCGCCGCCGCCGACATCGACGCCGCGCTGGACCGGGTCGGCCTCGGTCGCCTCGGTCCTATTCCGGCCCGCCATCTCTCGGCCGGGCAGCGGCGTCGTCTGGCGCTGGCGCGGCTGGCGCTGGGCGCCGCGCCGCTCTGGCTGCTCGACGAGCCAACGACCGCACTGGACGAGGACGGCGTGGCGCGGCTCGCCGGCCTGATCGACAGACACTGCGCGTCCGGCGGAATTGTCGTCGCCGCGACGCATGGTGCGGTTCTCGCCGCCGCGCTGACGGCGCCGGTGGCGACCCTGACCCTGCGGGCGGCGTCATGATGCGCGCCTTCCTCGCAATCGTCGGCCGCGATCTGCGGCTGGCCCTGGCCGGCGGCGGCGACGCGGCCATCGCCGTGGCTTTCTTCCTCGTCGTCGCCATCATCTTTCCCTTCGGCATCGGCTCCGAGCAGGCGCTGCTGGCGCGCATCGGCGCCGGCGTTGTGTGGGTCGCCGCCCTGCTCGCCGCGCTGCTGTCGCTCGAGCGCGTCTTCGCCGCCGATTTCGAGGATGGTTCGCTCGACCTGCTGGCGCTAGGGCCGCTGCCGCCCGCGCTGCTGGCGCTGGCCAAGGCGCTGGCCCACTGGCTCGCCACCGGCCTGCCGCTGGTCGTCGCTGCACCCTTCGTCGCCATCCTCTACGGCCTGCCGCCCGCGGCCCTGCCGGTCCTCGCGCTGGCCCTGCTGTTCGGCACGCCAACCCTGTCGCTGCTCGGCGCCATCGGCGCGGCGCTGGCGCTGGGCGCGCGGCGCGGCGGCGTGCTGGTGCCGCTGCTGGTGCTGCCGCTCTGCGTGCCGGTGCTGATCTTCGGCGCCGCCGCGGCCGAGGCGGCCATAACCGGCGGCGCGCTGCGCCTGCCGCTGTCGCTGCTCGCCGCCTTCCTGCTGACCGCCGCCGCGCTGGCCCCCTGGGCCGCCGGCGCCGCGCTGCGCCAGGCGCTGGGGGAATAGCGGCGGCGGCCCTTCGAGACGCCGGCCGATCGGCCGGCTCCTCAGGGCGAGGTCAAATGAGATAGCCTCATGGTGAGGAGCCCGCGCAGCTGGCGTCTCTAACCATGCGGCGCCAGACGAGACACGAAGCGATGGCGATCAACTGGCACTTCCTGTCGAACCCGGCGCGTTTCGGCCGCGTCGCAGCCGCTGTGCTGCCGTGGAGCGCCACGGCGACCGCGCTGCTGTTCGCCGCCGGGCTGTGGCTCGCCCTGTTCGCCTCGCCGGACGACTACCAGCAGGGCGAGACGGTGCGCATCATGTACGTCCATGTGCCGGCGGCGTGGATGGCGCTGATGGTCTACGTCTTCCTCGCCGTCGCCGGCGCCATGCTGCTGGTCTGGAAGAGCCCTCTGGCGGAGCTGGCGGCGCGCGCCGCGGCACCGCTGGGCACCGGCTTTACCGCCATCGTGCTGGTCACCGGCGCCTTCTGGGGCAAGCCCACCTGGGGCACCTGGTGGGTGTGGGATGCCCGCCTAACCTCGGTGCTGGTGCTGTTCTTCCTCTATCTCGGCCATATCGCGCTCGACGCCGCCTTCGACGATCCGCGACGCGGCGCGCGGGCCTCGGCGGTGCTGGCGCTGGTCGGCATCGTCAACGTGCCGATCATCAAATTCTCGGTCGACTGGTGGACGACGCTGCACCAGCCGGCTTCCGTCCTCCGCCTCGACGGGCCGACCATCCACCCTTCGATGCTGGCGCCGCTGCTGGTGATGGCCTTCGCCTATCTGGCGTTCTTCGTCACCTTCCTGCTGGTGCGGTTGCGCGCCGAGATCGCCCGCAGCCGCGCCGAGGCGCTGCGCGCCGCCGCCGCACGCGCTACCCCCTGAGGCAGAAGGCGAGGTCGCCGGCCAGCCGGCGCATCATCGTGAAATAGAGCTCCGGCCCCGGCGCGATGCCGGCGCCAAGCTGGTCGAGCGACGCCGTGCGCGCGCCGGTGCCCTCGGCCACCGTGCGGACCAGCGCGGAGGGGAATTGCGGCTCGGCGAATACGCAGCGCGCGCGCGCCTCGCGCACCTTGGCGCGCAATTCGGCGAGGCGCTGCGCCCCCGGCTTGCGCTCGGCCGAGACGGTGATCGAGCCGGCCGAGGCTAGGGTGTAGGCGCGTTCGAGATACTGGTAGGCGTCGTGGAAGACGATGAAGGGCAGGCCGCGCACCGGCGCCGTCACCGCCCTCAGATCGTCATCCAGAGCCACGAGCCTCGCCTCCAGCGTCGCGAGGTTGGCGGCGTAGCGCGCCGCATTGGCCGGGTCGGCGGCGGACAGCGTCACCGCCGCCGCGCGCCCGATAGCCCGCGCATTGGCCGGCGCCAGCCAGACATGGCCGTCCGTCGTCGCATCGTCGCCGTGATCCTCGAGTTCATCGCCGGACTTGTCGTGATAGTCGTGCGACTCCCACACCCCGCCGCTGCGGGCCGGCAGGCGCTCGACGCCGTCGGCATCGAGCAGTTCGACCACGCGCGCGCGCCCGGCCAGCGCGGCCAGCGGCTTCGCCAGGTAGCCCTCGATCGGCGGCCCGACCCAGAACACCACGCCCGCCCGGTCGAGCAGCCGGGCATCGGACGGCTTCAGCGTGTAGGTGTGCTCCGACACGGCGCCGGGTATCAGCAGCGCAGGCGTGCCAACCCCCACCATCACGGCGGCGACGAGCGAATGTACGGGCGGAATCGAGGCCACCACGGACGGCACCTCCGCCGCGGCGGGGCGCAGCACGGCCAGGGCGAGGGCGGCGGCGAGGACGGAAAGCGCAGGGCGCATCGGCAAGGGCTCCTACATGGGGATATCTGCATTTGTTATAGTATAACATTGCAGACGAGGCCAGCCGGAAACGCTATAACGCTGGGCGATGACGAAATGCAAAGCGCCGCAGGCCCCCGCCGCCTACCGGTCGCACGACCACGAGCATTGCGTGGCCAACGCCCTGCTGCGCGCCGATGCCGTATGCGCGGCGCGCGGCGCGCGCCTCACGCCGCTGCGCCGGCGGGTGCTGGAGATCGTCTGGGACAGCCATCGCCCGATCGGCGCCTACGCCGTCCTCGACATCCTCGCCGCCAGCAGCGAGGGCCGCGTCGCCCCGTCCACCGTCTACCGCGCGCTGGAATTCCTGCTCGAACACCGGCTGGTGCACCGGCTCGAAAGCCTCAACGCCTATCTCGGCTGCCCCGACCCGGAGAGCCGGCACGGGCCACAATTCCTCATTTGCCGCACCTGCGGTAACGCCGCCGAGCTGCATGACGGCGCCGTCGCGCAGGCGCTGGCGAGCGATGCCGCGCAGCTGGGCTTCGCCGTCGATCGGCTGACCGTCGAGGCGTCGGGCCTGTGCCCCTCCTGCCGCGCCGGCGAGGCCCCGGCGTGAACGCGCCGGCCCCCGCCGAGCCGCTGCTGACGCTGACCGGCGTGAGCCTGCGCCAGGGCAACAGCACGACGCTCGACGGCATCGACCTTGCCGTCGGACGCGGCGAGATCGTCACCCTCATCGGCCCCAACGGCGCCGGCAAAACGACGCTGCTGCGCATCGGGCTGGGCCTGCTGGCACCCGATACCGGCGAGGTCTGGCGGCGCCCGAAGCTCATCGTCGGCTACATGCCGCAGCGCATTGCCGTGGACGAGACCATGCCGCTGACGGCCGGCCGCTTCCTCGCGCTGGGCGGACGCGTGCCGCGCGCACACCGAGACGCCGTCGCCGCCGAGACCAACATCGTGGCCCTGCTCGGCCGGCCGGTGCAGCGCCTGTCGGGCGGCGAGATGCAGCGCGTGCTGCTGGCCCGCGCGCTGCTGCGCAAACCGGCCCTGCTGGTGCTCGACGAGCCGGCGCAAAGCCTCGACGTCACCGGGCAGGCGGAATTCTACCGGCTGATCGCGGCGGTGCGCACCCAACGCGGCTGCGGAGTGCTTCTGGTCAGCCACGATCTGCATCTGGTGATGGGCGCCGCCGATCGTGTCGTGTGCCTCAACCACCATGTCTGCTGCACCGGCCTGCCGCACGACGTGCGCGCGCATCCGGCCTATCGCGCGCTGTTCCCTGTGGTCGAGGATATGGCGGGTCTGGCCGTCTACACCCACGCGCACAATCACGAGCATGCGCCCTCGGGCGCCGTGCTGCCGCATGCCGGCGACCACGCGCACGACGACCACCACCATCAAGGCCCGCACGACCACGTCCGCCATGGATGATTTTTTGCTGCGCGCACTGGCCGGCGGCATCGGCGTGGCGATCGTCGCCGGGCCGCTCGGCGCCTTCGTGGTGTGGCGTCGCCTGGCCTATTTCGGCGACACTCTGTCGCATTCGGCCCTGCTCGGCATCGCCATAGGGCTCGCCGCCGGCATCGAGCCGGAACTGACCACCATCTCCGTCTGCGCCGGCCTCGCCGTGGTGCTGGTGGCGCTGCAGCACCAGCGCTACCTCGCCGGCGACACGCTGCTCGGCATCCTCTCCCACAGCGCGCTGTCGCTCGGCCTCGTCGTCGTCGCCTTCATGCCGACGCTGCGGCTCGACCTGATGACCCTGCTGTTCGGCGACATCCTCGCGGTGACGGCGTCGGACCTTTACTGGATCTGGGGTGGCGGCGCCGTCTCGCTGGCGCTGCTGGCGCTGTTGTGGCGCAAGCTGCTGGCCATCACCGTGCACGAGGAGCTGGCGCGCGTCGAAGGCGTCAACGCCACGCTGGTGCGGCTGGGCTTCATGCTGCTGATAGCGCTGGTCATCGCCGTGGCGCTGAAGATCGTCGGCATCCTGCTGATCACGTCACTTCTGATCGTGCCGGCCGCCGCCGCGCGCCGCCTCGCCGCCACGCCGGAGGCGATGGCGATCCTCGCGGCGCTCGTCGGTTCGCTCTCCGTGGCGATGGGCCTCGCCTTCTCCTTCGCCTGGGACACGCCGACCGGACCGTCCATCGTCGTCGCCGCCGCCACCCTCTTCGCCGCCGGCCTGCTGGTGCCGCTGCGCCGAAGCATATGAATCTTTCCCCCGCGCAGCGGGGGAGGCAAAGGCGGCGCCACCCCGTAACCACTAGCGTTTCCGGCACGGCCCGGGCGGCTTCGGGCACCGGCACAGCGCGCATGTCGCCGGGTACGACATAGGCATGGGTGAAATGGCCGGTCGCCGCCGGTGCCTGGCGGCCGGCCTTGAAGATGCCGATCTCGTAGGTCACCGAGGTCTTGCCCAGCCGGCGCACGCGCAGACCCGACTCGAGCACATCGGGAAAGGCGATCTCGCTGTGGAAGCGGCAGCCGGTCTCGCCGACCATGCCTACCGGCCCCTTCGCCCGGAAGTCGAGCCCGGTGAAGCGCACGAGGAACTCGTTCACCACCGTGTCGAAGTAGGAATAGTAGGTGACGTTGTTGACGTGGCCATAGACGTCGGTGTCCATCCAGCGCGTCGGCACGGCGAGGAAGTGACGGTAATCGGCGCGGCGCAGATTGCGCTCGGCCTTGGCATCGTCGGTCATCGCACGCTCGCAAGAAAACGGTGGATCGAATCGGTGGTCTCGTTGGTCCCCCTCGACCATGATCATGTGCCCGGTGTCGGGAAACACTTCCATGAGCGCGCCGGCGATTGATTTCACCAGTGTCTCGCCGATGCGCGGGGGCGTCATGCGGTCGTCGCCGCCGGCGATCAGCAGCGTCGGGCAGGCGATCTTCGCCGCCGCCGCCGGCCCGCCCTCCCAGATATCGCAGGCGACGAGGTCGGCGGCGAGCGCGCCCGGCGGCGCGGCGGCGATCAGGCGCTTTCCGCCGCCGGTCATCCACATTCCCGGCGCGGTGTGTCCGCCCAGCCGCGCGGCGCGGCCGAAGCCCCATTCGGTGATCAGCTCGATGGCGAGAGGCGTGTCGACCTTCGCGGCGGCGATCAGATCGGCGTGCACGGCGATCTTCGGCGCGCTGCCAACCAGTACCAGCGCCGTCACGCGGTCCGGCACGGCGGCCGCCGCGGCGAGTGCCACGAGCGAGCCCATCGAATGGCCGGCCAGCGCCACCTTCGCCGAGCCGATCACGTCGAGGGTGCGCCACAGCCAGTCGGCGAGCGCCGGGATGGTCGTCTCCGCCGGACCAGCGGAGCGGCCGTGGCCTGGCAAATCTGGCACCAGCACGCTGAAGCCGTGATGCGCGAAGAAGCGCGCCTGCATCGCCCAGAAAGTGTGGTCGGTGCCGGCGCCGTGCACCAGCACTAGGGCCGGATTGCCGGCATCTATGGGCTTTCCTCCGGTATGGATGAAGACGCGGCGCCCGCCGGGCGTGATCTGCATGATTACGTTCTCCCGAACCGGCACGAAGCCGATGCGACCGGTATGGCGGCAGCACCCACCTCACCCTGTCCCTCTCCGCCATCAAGGGCGGAGAGGGCACGCGGTCGCAATGACCAAGCTGTCCCCTCTCCGCCCCGGGGGGTGGAGAGGGTTGGGCAGAGGTGGGGGAAGCGCTGGCCGTGCGCGATCCGTTTCATTCCGTCTCACCGCTGCGAGGCGCGCAGCGCCTGGCGCAGATCGTCGATCAGATCGTCCTCGTGTTCGAGGCCGATCGACAGGCGGATCAGTTCCTCGCCGACGCCGGCGCGGGCGAGGTCGTCGGCGCTCATCTGCTGGTGCGTCGTGCTCGCCGGGTGGATGACCAGCGACTTGCCGTCGCCGACATTAGCGAGGTGGGAGAACAGGCCGAGCTCCTCGATGAACTTCGCGCCGGCGCGCGCGCGCCGGCCTTGCCCGGCCGGATGCCGAAGGTGACGATAGAGCACGGCCCGTCGGGCAGCAGGCGCTGAGCCAGCGCGTGGTCCGGGTGGCTTTCGAGGTCGGGCCACGCTACCCACGCCACCTCCTCGGCGCGTTCGAGGAAAGTCGCCACGGAGCGCGCATTGGCGACGTGGCGCGCCATGCGCAACGGCAGCGTCTCCAGCCCCTGCAGCAGATAGAAGGCGGTCTGCGGCGCCATGCAGGCGACGAAATCGCGCAGACCCTCGGCGCGGGCGCGCATGACGAAGGCGGCCGGCCCGAACTCCTCGGCGAAGTCGAGGCCGTGATAGCCGGCATAGGGCTCGGTCAGCGTGGGGAATTTGCCCGACGCCTCCCAATCGAAGCGGCCGCCATCGACCAGCACGCCGCCGATGGCAACGCCGTGGCCGCCGATCCATTTCGTCGCCGAATGCAGGATCAGGTCGGCGCCGTGCTCGAACGGGCGCAGCAGCGCCGGCGTCGTGAAGGTCGCATCGACCAGCAGCGGCAATCCTGCGCCGTGCGCCACTTTCGCCACCGCGGCTATGTCGAGCACTTTGAGGCCGGGATTGCCGATGGTCTCGGCGAAGACCAGCCGCGTCTCGGGCTGGATCGCCGCAGCGAAATCCTCCGGCTTGCGCGGATCGACCAGCGTCGTCGTGATGCCGAAGCGCGGCAGGGTGTGGCCGAACAGATTGTGGCTTCCACCATAGAGGGCACGCGAGGCCACGATGTGCCCGCCGGTGCCCATCAGCGTCGTGACGGCGAGCACGAGCGCCGCGTGGCCGCTCGCCGTCGCCACCGCGCCAACGCCGCCTTCGAGTGCCGCCACCCGTTCCTCGAACACGGCGACAGTAGGGTTGGAGATGCGGCTGTAGATGTGGCCCGGCCGTTCGAGATTGAACAGGCTCGCCGCGTGGTCAACATCGGGAAAGACGTAGGAGGTGGTCTGGTAGATCGGCTGGGCGCGCGCACCCGTCACAGGATCCGGCTGCTGGCCGGCATGCAGCGCCAAGGTCTGGAAGCGAAAATGCCGCGGGTCGACCATGACGGGCCTCGCAGGCGATGGAATGGGCCGCGGACCTTACCGCAGCGCAACAGGGCCGCAAAACGGAACCGCCCCGACCCGGGTGGGGCGGAGCGGCTCGCGAACGACAGGGGAGGCAGGAACGGTCGGAGCCGGGAGGAGGCTCGCCGGCCGGTCGTCGCTCGATGGGGGCGACCACCGACGAGGCCAGTGTCGCACCGGTCTGCCTAACGAATGGTTAACATGTCACGTCGATGGCATATCGCGGCCATTGACCTCCCATTGAGAGGTTGCAATTTTCACCTCTTCTACACCCGGGGACATCCGTAGGAGACACCGATGCTGGACGGGGCAAGCGGAACGCCTGTTGCGGCCGTGGAGCGCTGGCTCGCCGGCTTCGAGGCGGCGCTCGCCGGTGGCGGCGGATCCGCCCTCGCCGCGCTGTTCGTGCCGGATGCGCACTGGCGCGACCTGCTGGCGCTGAGCTGGCGGGTAGCGACGGTCAGCGGCGCCGGCGCCATCGCCTCGGCACTCGCCGATGACCGCCGGCTCGCCGCCCGGGCCTTCGAGGTGACGCCCGGCCGCACCCCGCCCCGTCGCGTCAGCCGCGCCGGCACCGACACCATCGAGGCGATCTTCCGCTTCCGCACCGCCACCGGCACGGGCGAAGGTGTCGTCCAGCTCCTGCCCGGCGACGCCGCGGCGCCGGCGAAGGCGTGGACCCTGCTCACCGCGCTCGCCGCACTCGACGATTTCCCCGAGGCCGTTGGCGGCGCGCGACCATCCGGCTCGGCGTATTCGCGCGACTTTCGCGGGCCCAACTGGCTCGACCGGCGTCGGGCGGCAGCGGCCTATGCCGACCGCGATCCTGACGTCCTCGTCGTCGGCGCCGGGCAGGCTGGGCTGTCCATCGCCGCGCGGCTGCGGATGCTGGGCGTGGACACGCTGGCGGTCGAGCGCAACGCGCGCGTCGGCGACAACTGGCGCCACCGCTACCACGCGCTGACGCTGCATAACCAGGTGCACGTCAACCACCTGCCCTACATGCCGTTCCCGCCGGGCTGGCCGACCTGGATTCCCAAGGACATGCTGGCCTTCTGGTTCGAGGGCTATGCCGAGGCGATGGAGCTGAACGTCTGGACCGATACCGGACTGGCCGGCGCCGGCTACGACGCGGCGGCAGGCCGGTGGACGGCGATGCTGCGGCGGGCCGACGGTACCGAGCGGCGCGTGCGGCCGCGCCACATCGTCATGGCGACCGGCGTCAGCGGCATTCCCGCCCGCCCGGCGATCGCCGGCCTCGCCGATTTCGCCGGCACCGTGCTGCACTCGGGCGAGTGGCGCGACGGCACGGCCTGGGCCGGACGGCGCGCTCTGGTGATCGGCACCGGCACCAGCGGCCACGACATCGCGCAGGACCTGCACGCGGCCGGCGCCGACGTCACCATGGCGCAGCGCAGCCCGACGATGGTGGTCAACATCGAGCCGAGCGCGCAGCTGCCCTACGCGCTCTACGAGGAAGGGCCGGACCTCGCCGATTGCGACCTGCTCGCCGCCGCCATGCCGCTGGCGCCTCTGCGCGAGGCGCATCGCCTGCTGACGGCGCGGGCGCGCGAGATCGACCGGGAGCTGCTCGACGGCCTCGAACGCGCCGGCTTCCGGCTCGATTTCGGCCCCGACGGCACCGGCTGGCAGTTCCTGTACCTGACGCGCGGCGGCGGCTACTACTTCAACGTCGGCTGCTCCGAGTTGATCGTCGATGGCAAGGTCGGCCTCGTCCAGTTCGCCGACATCAACCGCATCGTCGCCGACGGCGCGCGGCTGCGCGACGGCACGCTGCTGCCGGCTGACCTGATCGTGTTGGCGACCGGCTTCAGGGGGCAGGAGGCGCTGGTCCGCAAGCTGTTCGGCGAGGCGGTCGCCGAACGGGTCGGCCCCATCTGGGGCTTCGACGAGGCGCGCCAGGAGCTCGCCGCCATGTGGACGCGCACCGGCCAGCCCGGCCTGTGGTTCATCGCCGGCAGCTTCGCCCAGTGCCGCATATACTCGAAAGTTCTGGCCTTGCAGATTCGTGCCGTCGAGGCGGGGCTGATCCTGGCCTGATCGTCCGCGAGCCGCCCCGGTTGAACCCGGTGCGGTGAATATGCCCAAATCGGCGCCAAGCGATAATCGATCCGGTCGCGGTCCCTGAAACGGTGGTCCGGCGGTCGACAGGGAGGAAGTGATGGCCGGGGTGTCGTCGCCGCGCGTCGACCGGGCGAAGGTCGGCGATTGCGACCTCGAAATCGTGCGGGGCGGCAGCGGCCGCGCCATCCTGTTCCTGCATGGCTTCCACCCGCTCGCGCCGGACGCGCGCTTTCTCGAACGCCTGGCGACGGCAGGTGCGGTGCTGGCGCCGTCGCATCCGGGCTTCGGCGGGTCGCCGCGGCCCGGCGATTTCGAGACCGTCTACGACCTCGTCCATCTCTACCGCGCCTTCATCGACGGGCTGCCGGACGACAAGGTGACGCTCGTCGGCGCCTCGTTCGGCGGCTGGCTCGCCGCCGAGATCGCCGTCTCCTGCTCGCGCCGTCTCGACCGCCTCGTGCTCGTCGACGCGCTCGGCATCAAGCTCGGCGACCGCGAGACGGCCGACATCCTCGACATCTTCAACACCCACCCCAACACGGTGCGACGGCGGAGCTGGCACGACCCCGAGCGCAACGCGCCAGATTTCGACGCGCTGCCGGACGAGGCGCTGACGCGGCATGCGCGCGACCGCGACGCGCTCTGCCTCTATGGATGGGAGCCCTACATGTACAATCCGCGCCTGGCGCGCTGGCTCGGCCACATCGCGGTGCCGACGCTGGTGCTGTGGGGCGAGAGAGACCGCATCGTCGCGCCCGGTTACGGGCGCGGCTACGCGGCTCTCATCCCCGGCGCGCGCTTCGAGCTGATCGAGGGCGCCGGGCATCACCCGGAGATCGAGCGGCCGGATGCGCTGGCCGTCCGGATCCTCGATTTCCTCGCACGCTGACCTGCCCCGCCTGTACAGGGAGATTCGACGATGGATGCGTGGTGGCAGTGCGAGGTGCCGTATCCCTATGTGGAGAAGGGCGTACTCGATTCCGCCGAAGCGGTGCGCGCGAGCCTGCCCAACCGCTGGTGCGACCCGCGTGTCGCCGCCAACCTGTTCGCCGAGACGATCGACGAGTATCTGCTGTGCGACGATCTGGGCGTGAACATCGGCGTCACCGAGCACCATGCCGGCATCAACTCGTTGATCGGCTCCAACCCGATGATGGTCGGCATCCTCGCGCGGCAGACGCGCAAGGCGCGCATCCTCAGCCTCGGCACGCTCATATCGCTGCGCCGCGAGCCGGTGCGCGTGGCCGAGGAATACGCCACCGCCGACGTCATCTCGCACGGCCGGCTGGAGATCGGCTTCGTCAAGTCTGGCGGCAGCGAATTCGCCTCGGCCAACGCCAACCCGGTCGGCAATGTCGAGCGCTACTGGGAGGCGATCGACCTGATCGGCAAGGCGCTGACCCACCAGGACGGCCCGTTCTCCTGGGAGGGCAAGCACTTCACCCACCGCCATGTGAACATCTGGCCGCGCCCGTGGCAGGAGCGCATCCGCATGTGGGCGGCGACGGGCGATCCGCACACCGCCGCCGAGGTCGGACGGCGCGGCATGGTGCACACTCTGGTGCTGCGCGGCATCGACGGCACGCGGCGCGCCTATGCCGCCTACCGCGCCGCGCGCGCCGAGGCCGGAATGCCGCCGGTGGCGAGCGACCATTTTGCCTACAGCGCCTTCGTCCATGTCGGCGACACCGACGCGGAGGGGCAGGCGGGCGGCGAGAAGCAGCTCTGGTTCCTCAACACCAGCCTCAAGACAGGGCCGCAGATGGCGCATCTGATGCCCGGCGTGGCGCCGCCGCGCATCGCCGGCCCGGGCTGGCGCACGCGGCCGAATGGCGCCGCCGACGCTCCGAGCCTTGTCAACGCCGAGAAGGGCGTCGCCTCGGCCGAGCGCAACGCCGCAAAGCTGACCTCGATCACCGTCGAGCAGGCGATGGCGCAGGGCATCATGTTCGCCGGCAACCCCAACAGCGTCGTCGCCCAGGTCGAGCGCTTCCACGAGGCCGTCGGCGGCTTCGGCCACCTCACCATGGTCGGCCGGACCGGCTTCATGACGCATGCCGAGTCCGAGAAGAGCATCCGCCTGTTCGGCAAGGAGGTCCTGCCACGCCTGAAGGAGATCGCGCCGGTGATGCCGGAGGCGGTGGGGTAGGGTGAGGCCCCTCATGAATGCCCATTGCGGAAGCAATCCCGTGATGCTGGCGCTTACAAGACAGATTGCAGAACGCGCTCTTGCCGGAGAGCAAGACTTACTGCTTGCGTGTCAAGATTTGGCAGATATCCGTGGCGGGTTAGCGTGTTTGCCCGACGATGTTCTGGATGTATTCATAGGTGTGGCGAGTGAGGTCGATGATCTTTCGATTGGAAATGAGAGAACACATTGGTCTGCGGATGTCCTAGAAAGAAAAGACGCTAAAGTGCAATAATACCGAGAAAGAGTAAAAGACCTAATAATTGAAGCGCTGCAAATACTCTTTATGGCGTTGGAAAGCACCCTAAATGCGGATTACGGTAAGGGCGCCACCAATTAACGCGGGCGTAAGCCGGTGATGTCGGAGGCGGCGAGCGAGACCGTTGCCCGCATCGCGCCCGGGCAGGTCTTGAGCTAGATCTATCCGGCGAAGGCCCACGCCATCACCGAGGGGATGATGGCGCAGGCGCGCAATGCCGGAGTCGAGGTGCTGGCCGTCGCGGTGAACTACCCGGTGGCCAACCGCAGCGAGGTGCCGCTGCGCACCGGCGTGTCGCTGCGCGGCGGGATCGACTGGCGCAAATGGCCGGGAATCTTCACCAATTTGCTGAGCCACCAGGACTGGCTGTGCCGCTTCCTCGCCAATGGCGGGATGCCGGCGGCGGAGAGCTGGCAGCCCTATGCGCCGCCCGGCAGCTCGCCGACGGACATCCTGCGCTTCTTCGCCACCGTGTGGCCGCCCACCCTGGTGTGGAGCGACATGGAGAGCATCCGCGCGCACTGGCGCGGCAAGCTGGTGATCAAGGGCCTGCTTCGCCCCCGGAGACGTGGCGACGGCCTGCCGGCTGGCGCCGACGCGGTCGTCGTGTCGAACCACGGCGGCAACCGGCTGGACTTCATGCCCGCCAGCATCGACAGCTTGTGCGAGGTGCGGCAGGCGGTGCCGGAGGCCCGGCCGCTGCTCTTCGGCGGCGGCATACGGCGCGGCTCCGACATCCTGAAGGCCATCGCGCTCGGCGTCGATTTCTGCTTCGCCGGCCGCGCCTTCCTCTATGGCGTCTCGGCCGGCGGCAAGGCCGGCGCGGCGCGCGCCGCCGGCCTGCTGCGCGACGAGCTGGCCAACGCCCAGGCCATGCTGGGCTGCGCCGATCTCGACGCCGTGCGGCGCGACATGATCTTCACCCCGCCGCCGGAACCGGGCCGGCCCGCCTGAGCGGGCCGCCTTGCCCCGCCGAACGACCGGGGGCCCGGCAAACAGGGTTTGCGGCAGCCGATCCGCGCGCGGGCGGGCAAGGAATTGGTGGTGCTGAGAGGCAGGAGCTAACCCGTCTCCGTTGAGAGCAGTCGGTACTCCGGCGAAGGAACAGGGAATTCCTTTGCCTTCGGGCCATCAGAGGCGAATTGCCCCGGTACAACCCACGGATAACACTGCGGTTTCGGGCCGAATTCCCTAGGACCAGGAACAGGGAATTCAAACGCCCAAAACAGGGTATTTCCTCCCGTCGAGCGGGGCTTGGCCGACAGCGAACAGGCAGACGGCACATCAGGACAGAGAGCGCCAGTAACCGCCGTCCACCCGGCCTCACCCGTGCGCTTTTCGTATGCAGATCAAGACCTTGAGGCTGAGCAGACGCCGTGGCGCGCGGACACCGGGCGCTGCCGAGTTGTGCGTCGCCCCCGGGACGGGCAGTTTCGCCGGCGGCACGAAAGTGGGACGAGCGAAGCGTAAGATCGTCCGCCTCGATCTCGGCTCGCTTGAGAATGAGCCTCGCAGCCGCTTCTGCCGTGGCCCTGACTTCCGTGACACCGGCGTCGGCTGCAGCAACACGCTGTAGCTGCCGTGGCCAAGACACGCGCCCAATGCCTCCAGGATTTTCTCGGCCAGTGTGCTGGCAGGTTTGGAGAGGTCTCCGAAGAGCGTAACGGAGGTCTCTGGCACGGCCCTCCCCCTTGATCGATCGCGGGATGTCGGCGTCGAGCCGCAACAGCTGAACGCGCGCGGAACCAATGGCTCCCACGGCACCGGTCGCATCGTCGTTCGCCGTTCACTCGCCAGCCAGCCCACCGGTGAGCTTCTCTCCGGCGGGAGCGTGCGGTGCTGCCGACGTAAGCGTTAATCGTCCGTCAGGCCGAGCAGTGTCCACTTGGCGTTGGGCCCGAGCGTGCCGAGCAGCGCGTGGCCGCACTCGGCGTAGATTTCGTCGGCCATCAGGATGTGCTGCGTGCCGGAGTGGATGTCGCGGTAGGCGCGTTGCAGGCGGCAGGGCCGCAGGCTCGCGCCGCGCGAGGCGCGATGAGCAAAGGTCGCGATCTCCGAGATGACATCGTGCATGTGGCGCATGGCGAGCCGGATCAGCGCGAACTGTTCCACCGTCGCCGACTTGCCCTGGGCGAAGCTCTCGCAGAGGTCTTCCCAGGACTCGTAGGTCAGCGCCCGGCCGGCGCGGTACTTGGCCTCGGCCTCGGCAAACTGGGCGCGGAAGGTGGTGCTCTTGTGCAGCGGCCCGAACACGTCGGTGCGGGCGCGCGCATTGGCCGCCAGCTCGTCGAGCACGCGGCGGCCCATGCCCATGGCCCAGCTCGTATGGCCCCAGTTGGCCATGGCTACGAAGCCGCCGGCATATTGCACGCCACCGCGCTCGACCGGCGGGTTTTCGCCCCAGTAGCAGAGGTGGTGCGGGATAAAGATCTCGCCGCCGCCCTTGATGGCGTAGTCGTAGCTGCCGGTGCCGCGCAGGCCGAGGACGTCCCAGTTGCCCTTGAGCTCGGCGTCGGCCATCGGGTGATGCACGACGACGACGACCGGGCGGCCATGCGCGTCGCGCCGCATCATCTCGCCGTCCATGACGAAGCAGCCGGAATGCACCCATTCGGCGTGCCAGATGCCGCTGCCGTAGCTCCACAGGCCCTTCACCTGGTAGCCGCCATCGACGGCGCGCGCGTAACCGCGCGGCACGCCCTGGCCGGCCACCAGCACGTCGGCGCCGTTGGGGTAGACGATGTCAATGCCGGCCTGTGGCAGGAAGGCGCCCGCCGAGGCGGCGTGCACGTTCATCACCATGGCGCACCAGCCGGTCGAGCCGTCAGCGTGGCACAGGCGCTCGGCGATGCGCATGGCATCGACATAGGCCAGCTCGGCGCCGCCGTTCCCGCGCGGTCCGAGCATCGTGTAGATACCGTCCTTGCGGAAGGCGTCGACCACCTTGTCGGACTGGTGGTACTGGCGCTCGGCCTCGTCGGCCTCGGCCTCGATCAGCGGCACCAGCGCCTCGGCGGCGCGCTTGATGTCGGCATAAGAGGTCGGCATCGCCGGCGCCGGTGCGTTCAGTGTCTGGTCCAAGGCTTCCCCAATCGAGGCCGAAGTCAGGCGAGGCAGCGGGCGCTGGAGGCCTGTTTGATGAGCATTTGATCCCTCTGCGAACCCGCATGCAATGGGCCGCAGGACGCTCGTTCGGAAGGTGAGACCGTTCAGGCTGGTCAGCCTCGATGTAGCTCGTAGCACTTGAGGGGCGGAACCCGGTGGGGCCGAGCCATAGGCCGTGTTTTCCGGGGTCTGCAGACTGCGGCGTCGAGCCAGCATTCAAGTTCCGCTTTGGAGAGGCATCGTCGGTCCAGCAGGACCTTTGCCAACCTCGCAATGCACAACTGCGCCCGGTCCTCGGTGACAAGCCGGCTTGCCCGGTGGCGCGCGACACGCAGTGTCAGTTCAAGCTCTTCTTCGTCCTCGCACAGCGGCAGCAGGAGCCAATGGGCGAGGTTCAGATCCTGCGTCGTGTGGTTTTGCCGGCTGTGCTACGGCCGGCGAGCACCGTAGGCCGTCGGCCCTGCGCAGACGGCGACTGCTGTGGCCTCGATCGTGAAGCGCGAATCGCGCGTGCCGGCAGGATCGGTCAGTGCTGCGGGGAAGTCTGGCTGCCACAATGGGATCGGATGATCCTTCGCGAACTTGCGCAGTACGAGGCCGCGTGCGGGCGGCCAGATGCCATGCCGTGGCTTCGTCGGTTTCCGGATCTGATCTGGCTCGTCGCCGGACGGCGTCGGGAACTTGGCAGATGGCGGCTCGGTGCACCCTCTCCCGGCCGGCTTCGCCTTGAGCTCGGGCCAGACGAGCAGCATCTCCGCATCACGGTCCGCCGAGGCCGCCTTCGGGCGAAGCTCCGTGTAGAGGGCGAACAGGTGCAGGAGAGGTCGGCCACCGCAACCACCGTTTCGTTGGCGATCGAGTGTCCGATCTCCACCCGGCGCCGCGGCGCCGAAACGAAACTGGTCATCCCTGGCAAGGGACAGCCGCCAACGCCCGACGGTCGACTCATCTCCCTGACCGCCCAGGCGCACGCCTGGTTCGGGGAGATCAAGGATGGCGCGGTAGCCTCGATCCGCGATCTCGCGCGGCGCCATGGCATCGACCATGGAGATGCGAGCCGTATCCTCCCGCTGGCCTTCCTCGCCCCCGACATCGTCGAGGCGATCCTGGCCGGCCGGCAGCCGGTCGAACTCACGGTCTCCGCGCTCAAGCGTGGGCCTGATCTGCCGGCCCTCTGGGCCGATCAGCGCCGCCTGCTCGGCTTTGCCTGAGAGGGGTTACAGACAGTCATGGCGAAGTGTTGGCTGCGGAAAAGGGGCTACAGAGACGCCGGCCCCAAAAGGCGGCTTCAGCCACCGATCAGCGGCGTCTCTGCCAAGGTTTGCCCTGAAAGCGGGCGCGAAAGTGGCGGAAACCGGCGGCTTCCGCCGGCTCCGTCAATTCTGTGCGAATGTCATGAAAGAGAGTGGTGGAGCCGAGGGGAATCGAACCCCTGACCTCCTCATTGCGAACGAGGCGCTCTCCCAACTGAGCTACGGCCCCACCGTGGCCAGACCGGCGGGCACCATCGGCCCCCGGCGTCGGGACGGCGGATATTGTTGATGGCCCCCCGCGCTGTCAAGGCGCGGGGCGGGGCGAGATAGCCCTCTCCGCCCGTCGGGGGGAAAGGGGTCCCATGCCCGCCCCCTTCGCTGGACTTGGCCGCGCGGCGGGGGCTAGTCTCGCGCCGCCTGCCGCGGGGAGCCGAGCCGCCGATGCAATCGCTGTTTCTGCTGATCGACATCGTGCTCGAGCTCTACACTTGGGCCCTGATCATCTCGGTCGTGCTGACTTGGCTGGTGCAGTTCAACGTGCTCAACACGTCGAACCGCATCGTCTATGTCGTCGGTGACTTCCTCTACCGCATCACCGAGCCGCTGCTGCGGCCGATCCGGCAAGTCGTGCCGTCGATCGGCGGCGTCGACATCTCGCCGCTGGTCCTGCTACTGGCGATCTGGCTGCTGCGCAGCCTGCTGCGCGAGTATGGCCCCATCTGAGCGGCCCTGGCGGCCGGTGCGCGAAGGCCTCGCCGTGCGCGTGCGGGTGACGCCGCGCGCCCGTCGCGCCGGTGCCGGCGGCACCATAGCCCTGCCCGACGTGCCGGCCCTCCGCGTCGCCGTGACGGCGCCGCCGGCCGAGGGCGCGGCCAATGCCGCCGTGCTGGCGCTACTCGCCGCCGCCTGTGACGTACCGAAATCCGCCCTCGCCGTCACGTTGGGCACAAGCGGCCGGCTCCGGGCCGTCACCGTTTCGGGCGATCCGTCATCGCTCGCAGCCCGGCTGGAAGCCTGGCTCACCCACGCAGAAGGGGTATCCGCATGACTGCGGCGATCATCGACGGCAAAGCCTTCGCCGACGGGCTGCGCGCCCGCGTCGGCGCGGCGGCGGCCGAACTGAAGACGGCGCACGGTGTCGTCCCCGGCCTCGCCGTGGTGCTGGTCGGCGAGGACCCCGCCTCGCAGGTCTATGTGCGCAGCAAGAGCCGGGCGGCCGAGCAGGCCGGGCTCGGGCATTTCGACCATCGCCTGCCGGCGACTACGGCGCAGGCCGAGCTGGAGGCTCTGGTCGCACGTCTCAATGCCGATCCCGCCGTCGACGGCATCCTCGTGCAGTTGCCGTTGCCGAAGGGCCTCGACCAGACCCGCGTAATCGCCGCCATCGACCCGGCCAAGGACGTCGACGGGCTGCACGTCGTCAATGCCGGGCTGCTGGCCAGCGGCAGCATGGACAGGGCGCTCGTGCCCTGCACGCCGCTCGGCTCGCTGATGCTGTTGAAGGACCGTCTGGGTGATCTGTCGGGCGCCGACGCCGTCGTCGTTGGCCGCTCGGTGCTGGTCGGACGACCGATGGCGCAGCTGCTCATCGGCGAGAATTGCACGGTCACGGTGGCGCATTCGCGCACGCGCGATATCGCTGCGCGATGCCGCTCCTCCGACATCCTCGTCGCCGCCGTCGGCCGCCCCGAAATGATCCGCGGCGATTGGGTAAAACCCGGCGCGACGGTCATCGATGTTGGCATCAATCGCGTCGCCGCGCCGACGGCGGAGAAGCCGGACGGCACGCGCCTCGTCGGCGACGTCGCCTTCGAGGAAGCGAAGGCGGTGGCCGGCGCCATCACGCCGGTGCCCGGCGGTGTCGGGCCGATGACCATCGCCTGCCTGCTGGCCAATACGGTGACGGCGGCGTGCCGGCGGCGCGGCCTCGCCGTGCCCGCTCAGCTCGCCAGCCGGTAGCGCACGGCGCCCCTGACGGCTTCCGGGTCGGCCGGCTTGCCCTTGCGCAGGAATTCGATGCGGCCGGCGCGCGCGAAATGCAGGGCCTGCTGGCGCACCGCCGGCAGGAAGCGCCGCCACAGATCGGGCGGGTCGGCCGGGCGGCGGCGCTTCTCGGCGATAGCCTGCGCCACCTCCTCGCCGGCGATCGAGGCGCCCGCCGGGCGCGCGGAAAGCGCCTCGATGATGGCGCGGGCGATGGGGTCGAGCCTGTCTTAGTAGGCGGTCATGGCCTCTCATACGCCGTCATCGCGGGGAGGCAAAGCCGGCGAAGCGCCCCTGCCGCTGGCGACCGGTCGGTTCGCCCGGGCTTGACGCGGCCCAGCGAGAAGACGAGACAGGAGCCCTGACCTGGAGGCCAGCGTATGCAGCCCGGGCTCGACGCGCTCATCGCCGCCACCGCCACCTTCGTGGCCACGCATATCCTGCTGGCCTCGGCGCCGCTGCGCACGCCGCTGGCGGCCCGGCTGGGCGAGCGCGGCTTCATGCTGCTCTATTCGGCCGTCGCGCTGGCGACCTTCGTGTGGATGGTCTCGGCCTGGCGCGATGCGCCCTTCGTCGGCCTGTGGCCGGGCGGCGGCGGGCTCGCCTGGGTGCCGGTCGCGATCATGCCGGTGGCCCTGCTGCTGGCCGTCTGCGCCTTCACCACCGCCTCGCCGACCCTGCCTGCCGGCAGCGAGGCGATGATCTCGCCGCAGAACCCGGCGCCGGGCATTTTCCGCGTCACCCGCCACCCCTTCCTGTGGAGCGTGGTGCTGTGGGCCGGCGCGCATATCGTGGCGCGCGGCGACCTGGCGGGCATCGTGATGATGGGCGGCCTCGCCGCCCTCGCCGTCGCCGGCATGTTCCATATCGACCGCAAGAAAGAGGTCCGCCTCGGCGCCTCCTGGGGGCCGATCCTGATGACCACCTCTATCCTGCCGTTCCGCGCGCTGGCCGAGCGCCGCACGCGCATGGACTGGTCCGGCATCGGCTGGTGGCGGCCGCTGGTGGCGCTGGCGCTCACTGTCATCCTCGTCTGGCTGCACCCCTACGCCATCGGGGTGCCGGCCTGGCCGGGGTGATCAGCCGCGCAGTGCCTTCGCCAGCCGCAACCGCAGCGCATTCAGCTTGATGAAGCCCTGGGCATCGCGCTGGTCGTAGGCGCCGGCGTCGTCCTCGAAAGTGACGTGCGCTAGGCTGTAGAGCGAGTTGGGCGATTTGCGGCCGGTGACGATGACGTTGCCCTTGTATAGCTTTAGCCGCACCGTTCCGGCGACGTGTTGCTGGCTGGCGTCGATGGCCGCTTGCAGCATCTCGCGCTCGGGCGCGAACCAGAAGCCGTTGTAGATCAGCTCCGCGTAGCGCGGCATCAGCTCGTCCTTGAGATGCGCGGCGCCGCGGTCGAGCGTGATCGATTCGATGGCGCGATGGGCGGCATGCAGGATGGTGCCGCCCGGCGTTTCGTAAACACCGCGCGACTTCATGCCGACAAAGCGGTTCTCGACGAGGTCGAGGCGGCCGATGCCGTTGGCTCGGCCAAAATCGTTGAGGCGCGCCAGCAGCGTCGCCGGCGACAGGCGCTCGCCGTCGATGGCCCCGGCATCGCCGCGGGCGAATTCGACCTCTATGACCGTCGCCTTGTCAGGTGCGGTCTCTGGCGAGATCGTGCGCTGGAAGACCATCTCGTCGGGCTCATGCCACGGGTCCTCCAGAACCTTTCCTTCCGAGGAGGAGTGCAGCAGATTGGCGTCTACCGAGAAGGGGGCGTCGCCGCGCTTGTCCTTCGCGATGGGAATTTGGTGTTCCTCGGCGAACTGGATCAGGCGCGTGCGCGAGGTGAGGTCCCATTCGCGCCACGGCGCGATGACTCGGATCGACGGCTCCAGAGCGTAGTACGACAGCTCGAAGCGCACCTGGTCGTTGCCCTTGCCTGTGGCGCCGTGGGCGACGGCGTCGGCGCCGGTCCGTCGTGCGATGTCGATCTGCCACTTGGCTATCAGCGGCCGGGCGATCGAGGTGCCGAGCAGATACTGGCCCTCGTAAAGGGCATTGGCGCGGAACATCGGAAAGACGTAATCGCGGACGAACTCCTCGCGCAGATCCTCGACGAAGATCTCGCGCACGCCGAGCAGCTCGGCCTTGGCGCGCGCCGGCGCCAGCTCCTCGCCCTGGCCGAGATCGGCGGTGAAAGTTACCACCTCGCAGCCATAGGTCGTCTGCAGCCATTTGAGGATTACGGAGGTGTCGAGGCCGCCCGAATAGGCGAGCACCACCTTCTTCACGTCGCGCGCCGTCATGGAGTCGTCCTGCCGCTTCCGCCTGCGCCCGGGCCCCGCCCGGCGCGCGCGGCCGGACTATACAGGCTCGTTCCCCCGCGGCAAGCCGGGGGCGTGGGCGAACAGTTCGACGCCGTAGAGGCCGGCGATGGCGAAGACGATGCCGTCCAGCGCCCGCATCACGCCGATTGCGGCGGCGGCGAAGCGCAGGACGCGCAGCGCACTGTCGCGCCAGGCGGCAGCCGCTTCGCGTCGGTGCTCGCGCAGGCGATGGCGGCGTGCCTCGCGGGGGAAGCTAACCGCGAACATGAAGGCGCCCAGTACGATCAGGGCAATGCCGGTCAGGAAGTCGTCCATGGACTCCGCACCTCGCACCACGTCCGAACGGACGCGCTGCCCCCGTCCATGCCCCCGCCGGAGAAGGTAGAAGCGTCGGCAGCTTCGCGCGCGCCGGCGCCCGTCAATCCTGCGTGAGGGCGCGCACCAGCACCTTGCGTCGCCGTGCGAGTTCGGCCGGATCGTAGGCGCGGCTGGGCGTTGCGCCCCAGATCGGCCGCGGCCAAGCCGGATCGTCGCGGAAGCGGGCGACGACATGGACGTGCAACTGGCGGACCTGATTGCCGATCGCCGCGACGTTGATCTTGTTCGGCGCAAACAGCTCCGTCAGAGCCCGCGACGCGTGGCGGATCTCCGCCGTCAGGGCCATTGCGTCGGCCCATGGCAGGTCGGTCAGCTCGACAACCCCCGCCCGGCGCGGCACGAGGATCAGCCATGGATAGGTCGCGTCCGTCGACAGCAGCGCATCGGACAGCTTCCAGCGCGCGAGCCGCACGGTACTGGCGGCGAGTTGCGAATCAAGCGAAAAGCGGGGCATGCGATCTCCTGTGGCGCATCGTTCGGCGCCCGCCGACAAAGGTCAACCGCAGGCGGCGGCGCGCTTCCCGCGCGCCGACTGCGCCGCCGCGCACGAGTTGGTCGAAATCGGCGACAAGATCGGCACGGTGGTGGTCGAACCGCAACGGTAGAGGTGCGGCGGCTCTACCCAGCCTTGCTTCCCTGCGCCGCCTCCGGCAAGTCGCCGTAAGCAAGTGCTCGGTCACTGCCGAGCCGAGCGTCGACGCCGTCGGGCCCGGCGATCAGCCAGAACAGCCCGGCGGTCAAGGCGCCGCCAGCGCCAAGCTGCATTAGAGAAAGAAAGGACGCGGGGAGTCCGGTATCGAAGCACGCGCCATCAAGAAGAAAAAACATGCACCTAGATCTAATCCTGTCAGAAAATACCTTAAAATTCCATCTCTCTTGCATGCTTTCAGCACAAAGAACGGGGGAACACCCATAAACAATACTAATGGATACGCTACTATAGAAACAATAACAGAAGCGCCGAAAATTTTGGCCAGTCGATGGGTTTCGTAGGACGGCAAAGCCTCAAGAAGGCAAGTGGCGGCCCGAATACGAGCGGCACCACCAGAAAGCCGGGCGCGACCCGGCCACACAAGAGAGTCCACTGCGCCCGGAAAGCACTAGGTCGCATCGTCCGAGCCGTAAATCTCCCGGTAACAGCGCATCGCGCCGAGGTCGCTCGCCTTGTAGACACCGCGCGCGGCGGCACGGGCGAGACAGTCGGCCGCCAGCGCGCCGGCCAGCGCGAGGTCACCGACGGGGTCGCGCAGCGCGCGCCGGCCAGTGGCGACGGCGAACACCACGTCGCCGTCGAGCGGCGTCCACACCGGGCGGATGGCGCGGGCGAGGCCAGCCTGCGCCATCGTGGCGAGGCGCTGCACCTGCGCCTTGTCCAGAGCGAGGTCGGTGGCGACGATGGCGAGCGTGGTGTTGGCCGGCAGGCGCGCGCCGGCGAGGTTCCAGTCGGGATCGGGCAGGGGTGCTACGGGCGGAGGCACGGCGCCGTACTCGCCGTCGCGCTCGACCGCCCAGGCGTTGAATGCGGCGCTGCCGTCGAGCAGCACCGAGCCGCGCGCGTTCACCGCCGCCAGCGCGCCTACCGTCAGACCGGATTCGTGCACGATCGAGGTGCTGCCGAGCCCGCCCTTGAGGCCCCCGGCCATGGCGCCGTAACCCGCGCCGGCGGTGCCGAGGGCAAAGTCGGCGCCGGCCGCCGCGCAGGCCGCGACGGCGAGCGCGCGATAGGGGTTGGCCATATCCGGCCGCACCGCCCAGCCCTTGTCGCCGCCGTTGAGCAGGTCGAACAGGATCGCCTGCGGTACTACCGGCACGCGCGCCGCGCCAACAGCGAAGCCGCGCCCCTGCGCGGCCAGCCAGGTCATGGCGCCGCCGGCCGCATCGAGGCCGAAGGCCGAACCGCCCGACAGCACAATGCCGTGCACCGCTGGCACGACGCCCTCCGGCGCCAGGGCCGCCGTCTCGCGCGTGCCGGTGCCACCACCCCGGATGTCGACCGCCGCGACGAAGTCGTCGTCCTCCGACAACACCACAGTCACGCCGCTGCGGATCGCCTCGTCCTGCGCGTTGCCGACCACGAGTCCGGGAACGTCGGTTAGCAGGTTGCGCGCGCCGGTGCGCAGGATCACGCGAGCGTCCCCAGCAGGCGCGCGGCGGCGAGGCCACCATCCATGTCGGCCGTGCCGCGGCCCCAGACCATGCCGTCGCAAATCTCGCCGCCGAAGGGGTCCGCCGTCCAGCCCTGGCCGGCGGCGGCGACGTCGATATGGCTGTTGAAATGCACGCAGGGCCCGTGCCGCGCGCCCTCGCGACGGGTGACGATGTTGAGGCGCGGATGGGCGTCGCTGTAGCCCGGCGCGCCCTCGGCGCGCAGGTAATCGCAGCGGAAGCGCCGATTGCCGAGCCGCAGCGCCAGCGCCTCGCAGCATTCGGCATAGGCCTCGCCGGGCGGATTGACCGAGGGAATGCGCACCAGCTCCGAAGTCCGTTTCGCCACATCGTCGCGCCGTGCGGCGATGGCGGCGAGCAGGCGGTCGGCCACTGTCTCGAGCATGGGGGAAGGCTAGAAGCGCGCCGTGAGCCGGTCAACGCGGGCGGACCTTTCGCCGAGCACCGAGGGAGGCTCGCCTCGCCCTGCGACAGGCTCAGGGTGAGGCGAGCCTGTCGAAGGACGAGGCCCTCACGATCCGCCCCCGGCCCGCGCCTCCAGGGCGGCGCGGTCGCGCAGCTCCACCGAGTTGCCGTGCAGCAGGCGGATCGGACCGCCGGTCTTGAGGCTGGTGAGGGTGCGGCTGACGGTCTCCGTGGTCAGGCCGAGATAGTCGGCGATGTCGGTGCGGCCCATCGGCATGCGCACCGGGTTTGCCGGCTCTCTCCGCGCCGCCTGGCGGCGCGACAGCTGCAGCAGGAAGTTGGCGATCTTATCGGTCGCATTCTTGCGGCCGAGCAGCAGCATCTGGTCCTGGACCTGGGCAAGTTCGTTCGAAACCATCGCCAGCAGGCGGTACTCGAGGCGTGGGATGCGCTCCAGCAGCCCCTCGAAGCGGCCGCGCGGGAAGCGGCAGAGGGCGGCGTCGTCCATCGCCTCGGCCGTATGGGCGTAGGCATCGTTCATGGCGAGGCCTAGGAAGTCGCCGGGAAACAGGGCGCCGGCGACCTGCTGGCGGCCGTCGGGCAGCATATTGTAGAGTTTCACGGTGCCGGCGGTGAGGTTGTAGAGCGCCCCGGCGGGCTCGCCCTCGCGGAAGATGTCGGTGCCGAACGCGGCCGTCACCCGCGCCGCGATGGCGTCGAGGCGCGCGAGCTAACCATCGTCGGGGGTCGCGCAGACCGCGCTCGGCCGTACCGTACAAACGCGGCAGGCGGCGCTGAGGCCGCCGCCATCGCAGCAATCGGGCTGGTTCGCCGCCGGCCGGCCGTGAGTCTCGCCCAGGGTCATCGTTCCGTCCCCGCTTTATGGCAAGCCTACGCCGTCCCGCCGGCGGCGAATTGATCCAGGACAACCCGCCGGACCGGCGAGCGGCGGCGCCACCTTGACTCACGTCAATGACGGGGACGGCCGCCGACACGCAATCTGGCGCCACCCTTCGTGAGGCTGCCATGCACACCCGCCTCGTCGCTCGCCGCCTGCCGCCCGAACGCCTCGAACGGGCCTTCGCCCTCGTGCGCGCCCTCGACCCGGCCCTCAGCGTCGGGCGCTGGCGCGCCTTCGCGATGGGTGCCGGCCAGCAATCGCCCGGCGAGACCGGCATCACCGTGCTGGAGACGCCGGACGGCTATCTGCACGCCCTGTTTTCCTGGCGTCGCGTCGACCGGCTGCTGGAAGGCCCGCCTCTGGTGGCCGAAAACCTCGCCGCCGCCGATCTCGGCGCCGGCGGCCAGACCGCCAGTCGCCTCGCAGCGGCGATGGAGGAACAGGCCCGCGCGGTCAGCGGCCACAACCTGCGTGTCGAACTCGGCCGCCAGAGCCGCCACGAGAGGCGGCCGGGGGCCGGCCCGCGCCGCCCGATCTCGTCAAGGCGCTTGTCTGACCCGCGGTTGCTTCACCGGGGCCGGTGACTAGACTGCGGCCATGTCCCTTGCCGCCCCTGCCTTCGTCGCCGCCGGCCTGCCGCCGGTGCGCCTGCTGCCCGGCCGCGCCCGCCGCGTCGCGGCCGGCCATCCGTGGATCTTCGCCAACGAGATCGACATGGCGCGCACCAAGGGCCGCGTGGAGCCCGGCTCGCTGGTGCTGCTGGAGGACGACAACGGGCGCGCGCTCGGCATCGCCACCTTCAACCCGCACCCGCTGATCGCCGCCCGGCTGCTGACACGCGACGCCGGCGCTACTATCGACGCCGGATTCTTCGCCGCGCGTCTCGTCCGAGCGCTGGCGGTGCGCGAGGCGCTGTACGCCATGCCCTACTACCGCCTCGCTCATGCCGAGGCCGACGGCCTGCCCGGCGCCATCATCGACCGTTTCGGCGACACGGTGGTCCTGCAGATCAACACCGCCGGCATGGAAAGGCTGGCCGACACGCTGATCGCCGCGCTCGACCGCGTCGTGGCGCCGCGCACCGTCGTGCTACGCAACGATACCGCCGTGCGCAAACTCGAAGGTCTCGACCAGTATGTGCGAGTTGTACGCGGTGAGTCCGCAGGCGCCATCGAGGTGCTGGAGAACGGCTGCACCTTCTTCGCCGACGTCGCCGGCGGCCAGAAGACCGGCTGGTTCTACGACCAGCGCGACAACCGCGCCTTCGCCGCCGCGCTTGCGCGCGGCCGCCGCGTCGCCGATTTCTACACCTATGCCGGCGGCTTCGCCGTGGCGACGGCGGCCGGCGGTGCTGCGCATGTCGACGCCTTCGACCGCTCACAGCCGGCGCTCGATCTCGCCGGCCGCGCCGCGCAGGCCAGCGGCGTCGGCGACCACGTCGCCTTGCACAAGTCCGAGACCTTCGCGACGCTAGAACGCCTCGGGCGCGAGGGCGAACGCTACGGCCTCGTCATCGTCGACCCGCCGGCCTTCGTGAAGTCGAAGAAGGATTTCCACGCCGGCGTGCGCGGCTACCGCAAGCTGGCGCGGCTCGCGGCGGGCATCGTCGAGCCGGGCGGCTTCCTGCTCACAGCTTCATGCTCGCATCATGTCGATGTCGAGACCTTCACCAACCAGGTGCGGCGAGGCCTCGCCGATGCGCGGCGCGACGGCCGCATCCTGCGCTCGGCCGGCGCCGCACCCGACCATCCCGTGCATCCCTACCTGCCGGAGAGCGCCTACCTCAAGGCACTGGTCCTGCAGCTCGACTGACAACAAGGCTAGCCGCGCACGACTCGGCGGCGATACAGGAGAGGCGACGATGAAAGTCTTCATGACAGGCGCGTCGGGCTATATCGGCGGCGCCGTGGCGCTTAAGCTGCTGGCAGCCGGCCACAGCGTGACGGGCCTCGCGCGCAACCGGGAAAAGGCCGACGGCCTCGCCCGTCTCGGCGCCACGCCGGTGCTCGGCACGCTCGACGACATCGAGACGATAGAGTACGCCGCTCGCGGCGCCGACGCCGTCATCAACCTCGCCAGCACCAATCACCCGGTCTCGGCGCGCACCATCGTCGCGGCTCTCGCCGGCAGCGGCAAGCCGTACATCCACACCAGCGGCTCCTCGATCGTTGCCGACAATGCCGGAGGCGAGGCGAGCGAGGCCGTGTACAGCGAGGACACCCCCTTCGTGCCTCTGGCCGACCGCGCCGGATGGTTCTCCGTCGAACGCCAGATCGTGCTGCCGGCGGCGCGGCAGGGTGTGCGCTCGGTGGTGCTGACGCCCTGCATGATCTATGGAGACGGGCCGGGCCTCAACCGCGACAGCATGCAGGTGCCGATGATGATCCGCACGGCGCGCGAATGGGGCGTGGCCGGCCATGTCGGCCCCGGACGTAACGTCTGGTCGAACGTGCATCTCGACGATTGCGCCGACATCTACCTGCTGGCGCTGGAGCGCGCGCCGGCCGGCTCGCTGTTCTTCGTCGAATCCGGCGAGGCCGCGCTCGGCGACATAGCCGCGGCGATCAACCGCAAGCTCGGCTTCGGCAATGCCACAAAGAGCCTGTCGCTGCCGGAGGCAATGCGTGCCTGGGGCCCGAACATGGCGCTGAGTTTCGGCTCCAACAGCCGCATCGATGCGACAAAGGCGCGAGCCATGCTCGGCTGGAAGCCGAAGGGGCCATCCCTGTTCGAGGTGCTGGCTTCGTAGCGCGTTTACGTGCCGGGCGGAGCGGGCAACGTCAGCCTGAAAACCGTCCCCGGGTCGCCGGTGGATAGCAGGACGATATCGCCGTCGTGCGCGCGCATCACGTCGCGGCCGATGGCGAGGCCGAGGCCGGGGCCGTCATCGGCGACTGCGATGGCGAAGACCGCCGGCGCGGCGTCGCCCGATCAGAGGCTCACATGCACGGCGGTCGAGCCGTCCTCGAAGGCGTTGCGGGCGAGGTCGGCGAAGACGCGCCAGAGCTGCTCGTGGTCGGCCTCAACGACCGTGGCGATCGGAATCTCGTTGACCAGCCGAGCTCCCGGCCCGCGAGCGCTGCCGGCGAGGATGGCGAGTTCGTCGGCGACCCGGACAACGAGGTAGCGCTGACGGTAGCGCGCGCGTTCCAGCGACGGGCCGGCGTCACGTGCAAAATCGGGCGTCTGCGTGCACAGGCCGATGGCGCGGTCGATGGCCTGGTTGGCACGGCCGGTGAGACGCCGCATTTCCGGCTGCTCCAGCGTCTCCGGCCGGTCGGTCAGCAACACCGCCGTCGACATGATGCCGCGCAAATCGTGGTTGATCTTGCCGACCGCCGAGCCGAGGGCGGAGAGGCGCGCGCGTTCGCCGAGCGCGGCGCGCACGTCGCGCTGCATGCCGCCCAGCGCCTGCTGCACGACGCCGAGTTCATCGCGCCGCTCGGTCGGGTCGACGTCGGCTCGCTCGTCCTGCGGCGCGCGCGCGAAATCGGCGACGCCGCCGGCGATGCGGCCGAGCGGCCGCGCCACCAGCCCGAGCAGCACGAGGTAGAGCAGCACGCCGGTGATTAGCGAGATCGCGATCGACAGCAGCAGCACGTTGCGCGAATAGGCCAGCATCGACGCGCAGAGCTGCGCCTCGTTGAGCACGATCTCCACGACGAGGTCCGGTTCGCCATGCGACGTGGCGATCGCGAGCATGGTGCGGTCGCGGCCGAAGAGCATCGAATAGAGCGCCGCCCCGACGGGCGGCAGCACCGAGCGCCGGCGCAGGTCGACGACGACCTCGACCGGCGGCGGCACGTCAACGAACAGCAGCACGCGGCGGTCGGGGCGTGAGAGCACGATGGCGCTGGCGCCGGACAGCCGCAGCACCTCGGCCTTGGTGCCGCCGGCGATTCCGCCCTCCGGCGTGGTTTCTATCGCCAGCGCGGCGAGACGCGCGGCGGCGACGCGTTCGGTCAGCCCGTTGACTCGTAAATTGGCGATCGACGGCAGGTAGATCAGCCCTTCCGCCAGCATGACTAACGCCACCGTCAGCGCCCGCAGGCGCGCCTACAGCGAATGCGTCAGGGGCGGCACGTCAATGCGTGCGATTCCGGACATGAATCGTTCATAGCACATCGCGCGCTAATGCGGCCCCTGTGGCCCCCTGCGGCCTCTTGTCCTGTCACGGAAGGTGTCGGAGCAGGCGCACGAGGGCGCGCGTCGCCGGCGAGAACAGCGACGCCTCGTACCAGGCGCCGGCGGCGCTCTTGCCGGCCTCGCCCAGCGTCGGATACGGCGCGATCATGCCGGCCATGGCCGACAGTTTCAGGCCGCGCGACAGGGCCAGCACCCAGGGCTGGATCAGCTCGCCGGCATGCGCCCCGGCGATGCTGCAGCCGAGGATGCGGCCGCCGCGACCCGCCACCACCTTGACCAGCCCGGCGGTGCGCCGCTCGGCACGGGCGCGGTCGTTGTCGGCGAAGGGCGCGACGGTGACGCGCACGCGGTCGCCGTGGCGGGCGCGCGCCTGCGCCTCGGTCAGGCCGACATGGGCGAGTTCGGGATCGGCGTAGGTGACCCAGGGTACGGCGCGCGGTGCCGCGTCGACCGGCAGGCGGAACAACGCGTTGCGCAGGACGAGGCCTGCATGCCAGCCGGCGACATGGGTGAATTGCAGCCCGCCGGCGACGTCGCCCACGGCCCAGACGCGGCGATTGGAAGTGCGCAGGCGGCGGTCGACGACGATGCCGCGCGGCCCCGCTGCGATTCCGGCGGCCTCGAGGCCGAGATCCTCGATATTCGGCCGGCGACCGACGGCGACCAGCACGTCGCTGCCGACGAGCGTGCGTTCCTCGCCATCCTGGCCGGCGACGACGAGGCCGACGCCACCATCACCGGCGAGCGCGACGCGGCGCACGTAGGTGCCCTCGTGGATCGCGACGCCCTCGGCGAGGAGCGCGTCGCGCACGATGGCGGCCAGCACTGGGTCGTCGTTGCCGAGGCAGTGCTGCGCCTCGATCACCGTCACCGCGCTGCCGAGCCGGCGGAAGGCCTGCGCCAGCTCCATGCCGATGGGGCCGCCGCCGATCACCAGCAGATGGGCGGGCATGGTTGTGCGCTCGAAGATGGTCTCGTTGGTCTCGTATGGCACCGCGTCGAGGCCGGGGATCGGCGGCACCGCAGCGCGCGAGCCGGTGGCGACGACGAAGCGGCGGCTGACGACACGGGTTCCGTCGGCGGCAACGATCTCGCGCGGGCCGGCGAAGCGCGCGTGCTGCGCGATCACATGCACGCCCAGACCCTCGAAGCGTTCGACTGAATCGTGCGGCGCGATCTGCGCGATGACGTCGTGGACATGCGCGCGCACGCGGGCGAAATCGACCCTGGTGGGGCCGAGATCGACGCCGAGCGCGGCGGCGCGTGCAGAGCTGGCGGCGGCCGCGGCGGCCGCCAGCAGAGCCTTCGAGGGCACGCAGCCGGTGTTGAGGCAGTCGCCGCCCATCCGCGCGCGCTCGAACAGCACGACCGAGAGCCCGAGGCGCGCAGCACCAGCGGCCACCGACAGCCCGCCCGAGCCGGCGCCGACGACGCAGAGATCCGCGTGGAGAGTTCCGGCCATCGCTGCCTTCTAGTCGAGGTCGCCCGCGCCGCGGCGGCGTCGCGCGGTGAAGCAGCGCCAAGCCACCGGCACCAGCGCCAGCGCCGCCAGCGCCAGCAGCGGGCCCAGCACCTCCGGGGCGAAGACGATCGCCAAATCAGGTTCGCCCCCGGCGGCGAATACGGCGCCCAGGCCGCTGCCGACCCAGGCAAAGACGAAGGTGCCAGGCACGATGCCAATTGTCGTCGCAAGCACATAGGTGCGCAGCCGAACGCCGAAGAAGGCCGGCGCGAGGTTGACCAGCCAGAACGGGAACAGGGGGACCAGCCGCAGCACCAGCAGGTAGGACATGGCATTCTCCCGCAGCCCGTCCTCCAGCCGGCGCATTCCCGGCCCGGCGCGACGCCGCAGGGCGTCGCCGAAGGCCGTGCGGGCGGCGAGGAACACCACCGTCGCGCCCAATGTGGCGCCGGCCAGCGCGGCGAGGCCGCCCCACAGCGTGCCGAACAGGAAGCCTCCGGCCAGCGTCAGCAGCGTGCCGCCCGGCAGCGCGAAAGCGGCGGCGACGGCATACATGGCAGCAAAGGCCGCGGGGGCCCAGAAACCGAGGCGCGCGACCTCGGCCAGCAGCCACTCACGGTTGTTTCCCAGTACGGAAAAGCACGCATGGCGGTTGAGGCCGAGGGCGAAGAACAGCGCCAGCCCGGCCGCCGGCACCGCCAGCGGCCAGAAGCGGGCGAGGGCGCGCCGGCCGGTAACATCTCGCCCCCCCTGGACGGGAGAGGGTCGGGGTGGGGGTGGCCGCGACGGGTCTGGGCCGTTCATGTGGTTCTGTCCGGGCGATGGCAGCTCATTCGAGGAGGTGGCGGCTGGCCGCATCACCTGCCAGTCACCGTTGCGTGACGCGGCCGGGCGACGCAGACAGCCACTTGCATTGACAGGGAGGGCGCGCCTTCCCTATACAGCGCAGGCTTTCGGCGACCTCCCAACCGCAGGATTTCCGCGCGTGAAACGGACCTATCAGCCCAGCAAGCTCGTGCGCAAGCGGCGCCACGGCTTCCGCGCGCGCATGAAGACTGTCGGCGGACGCCGGATTCTGGCACATCGCCGCGCCAAGGGTCGCAAGCGGCTGTCCGCCTGACAGCCGGGCGTTTGCGGCCGGCGCGACCGAAAAGACTGCCCGTCACAGCGGGGTTGCGGATGGACGCTCCGGGTTCGGCCGCGGGCGCGAACGATCATTGGACAGAAGGCGTGGTGCCAGCGCAGCCCGGCCGCCTGAGGCACCGCGCCGATTTCCTGCGTGTTGCCGCCGGGCGGCGCAAGGTCGCCGTGCCCGGCCTGGTGCTGCAGGCGGCTCCCCGTCCCGCCGGTCTGCCGGCGACCGAACCCCCGATCCGTGTCGGCTTCACCGCGTCGCGCAAGGTTGGTGGCGCCGTGGTGCGCAACCGCGCCCGCCGCCGCCTGCGGGCGGCCGTCCGCGAGGTGCTGGCGAGAGCCGGGCAGGATGAAACGGATTATGTGCTGATCGCGCGGGCCGGCACGGTCGAGCGCCCCTACGCCGCGCTGGTCGAGGATCTGCGCACCGCGCTGGCCCAGGTTGCCTGGCAGCGCCGCGGGGCGCGGCCATGAGGGCGCTGAGCGCCGCGACCGTACTCGCGATGCGCGGTGCCATCCGCTGCTGGCAGCTTTTCGCCGCGCCGGTGCTCGGCCCCAATTGCCGTTACGAGCCCTCGTGCTCGCATTACGCCGCCGAGGCGATCGCCCATCACGGGCCCGCCGCCGGTTTCTGGCTCGCTCTGCGGCGCATCCTGCGCTGCCACCCCTGGGGTGGCGCGGGATGGGACCCGGTGCCGCCGCCTTCCACCTCCGGGCGCTGAAGCGACATGGACCAGAAGAACCTCATCATCGCGATCGCGCTCTCCGTGGCGATCCTGCTCGGCTGGAACATCTTCGTCGAGACGCCGCAGATGCAGCGCGAGGCGGAGCTGGCGCAGCAGGCCGAGATGGCCCGGCCGCAGGGGAATGCCGTCGGCCCGCCGGTGCCGGGTGCCGCCGTCAGAGGTACCGGCGCGGTCGCCACGCCGCCGCGCGAGCAGGTGCTAGCGCAGTCGCGCCGGGTGAAGATCGCGACACCGGCGCTGTCCGGCTCGGTCGATCTCGATGGCGGCCGTATCGACGACCTCACCCTGCTACGCAAGCAGGTGACGGCCGCGCCGGACAGCCCGGACGTCACGCTGCTAGCCCCCCCGGGCACCGCGAACCCCTACTACGTCGAATATGGCTGGGTCGACGAGGCGGACCACAGCTTCGGCCTCGGCGATGCGCAGTGGCAATCCGCCGGCGGCACGCTCACACCGTCTTCGCCGCTGACGCTCACCCTCGACAACGGCGCCGGCCTGCTGTTCACGCGGACCATCGCGGTCGACGACCATTACCTGTTCACGGTCACCGACCGCGTGACCAACCGCGGCAGCGAGACGGCGAAGCTGTTTCCGTTCGGCCGCGTGCGGCGCATCGGCACGCCGGAGACGCTCGGCTACTTCGTGCTCCATGAAGGCCCGATCGGCATGCTCGGCGGCGTGCTGCAGGAGCCCAACTACGACAACGTCGTCGACGACCGCACGCGAGAGTACGCCTCGACCGGCGGCTGGATCGGCTTCACCGACATCTACTGGCTGGTGGCCCTGATCCCCGACCAGCAGGCAGCGGTCGATGCCGCCTTCCGCCATACCGTCGAGGGCGGCGTCGACCGCTACCAGGCGGACATGCGCGGCGGCTGGCAGAGCATCTCGCCTGGCTACAGCGCCGAGGTAACCCACCGCCTGTTCGCCGGCGCCAAGCACGTCCAGCTGCTCGACGCCTATCGCGATAATCACGGCATCGAACGCTTCGACCGCGCCATCGATTTCGGCTGGTTCTTCTTCCTCACCAAGCCCTTTCTGCACTTCCTGCTCTGGCTGACCGACTACCTCGGCAATATCGGCCTCGCCATCCTCGCCCTCACCGTGCTGGTGAAACTCGCCTTCTTCCCACTCGCCAACAAATCCTATCGATCGATGAGCAAGATGAAGGCGCTGCAGCCGAAGATGATGGAGCTGCGAGAAAAGTACGGCGCCGACCGCCAGAAGATGCAGCAGGAGCTGATGGGGCTGTACCGCCGCGAGAAGGTCAACCCGGTCTCCGGCTGTTTGCCCATCGTCATCCAGATCCCGGTGTTCTTCGCCCTCTACAAGATTATCCTGATCTCGATCGAGGTGAGGCACGCGCCGTTCTACGGCTGGATCCGCGACTTGTCCTCGGTCGACCCAACCAATCTGTTCACGCTGTTCGGCCTCGTCCCGTGGTCGCCGCCCTCGCTGCTGCATATCGGCATCTGGCCGATCGTCATGGGCATCACGATGTTCGCCCAGATGAAGCTTAACCCGGCGCCGGCCGATCCCATCCAGGCGAAGATGTTCACCTTCATGCCGCTGATATTCACCTTCTTCCTCGCCAGCTTCCCGTCCGCTCTGGTGATCTACTGGACGTGGAACAACCTCCTGTCGATCGCGCAGCAGTACCTCATCATGCGATCGATGGGCGTCGCCATCGGCGGCGGCACGACCCCGCCGCCCCCGAAGCCCGGCGGCGGCAAGACGGGCTGACATGGCAAAACCGGCCGGAGGCGCGGCCGCCCCGGCGGCGGAGGATGCGGCCGAGGCAGCGGCGCGGCGCCTGTTCGCCGGCCCGTGCGACTTCGCCGCCGCGGCGCCAATCGAGGCGGCGCTGCCGCCAGCAATCCTGCCGGAGATCGCCTTCGCCGGCCGCTCGAACGTCGGCAAATCGTCGCTGGTCAACGCGCTGACCGGCCGCACCGCGCTGGCGCGCACCTCGCGCACGCCCGGCCGCACGCGGCAGCTCGTCTTCTTCGATCTCGGCGGCAGGCTGGCGCTGGTAGATCTGCCCGGCTTCGGCTACGCCAAGGTCGCCAAGGAGAAGGTTGCGTCCTGGACGCGGCTGGTCGAGGCCTACCTCGCCGGCCGGCCGACCCTGTGCCGCGTCTGCCTTCTGATCGACGCGCGCCACGGCATCAAGGACAGCGACCGGGCGACGATGCGCCTGCTCGACGCCAGCGCTGTCGTCTTCCAGATCGTGCTGACCAAGGTCGACGCCATCGGGCCGAGGGATCTGGCCGCGCGACTCGCCGAGACGGCGAAGATTGCCGCCGGCCATACCGCGGCCTTTCCCGGGGTGCTGGCCACCAGCGCCCGCAAGAACCGCGGCATCGAGGCGCTGCGCGTCGCGCTGGCCGCCTTCGCCCTGCCGGTACCCACGAGCGGCCATGGCGGCGGGCCGGGCGGCTGACGGAGGATTCCGCGCCCGGCCGATTTGCACTAACGTCGCCTGCGTCGCAACATCCAGGGGAACGAGACCGTCATGGCGGACAAACCCGCACCCGCCGCCGCCGAGCTGATCGGCAAGGCCGCCACCCTGGTGGAGGCGCTGCCCTACATGCGCCGCTTCGCGGGCCGCACCTTCGTCGTCAAGTATGGCGGCCATGCCATGGGCGACGAATCGGTCGCGCATTCCTTCGCGCGCGACATCGTGCTGCTGAAGCAGATCGGTATCAATCCGGTGGTGGTGCATGGCGGCGGCCCACAGATCGGCCGCATGCTGGAGCGCCTGAAGATCAAGAGCGAATTCGTCGACGGGCTGCGCGTCACCGACGCCGCCACCGTCGAGATCGTCGAGATGGTGCTGTCGGGCACCATCAACAAGCAGATAGCCGCCGCCATCGGCGCCGCCGGCGGCACCGCGGTCGGCCTGTCGGGCAAGGATGGCGGCCTGATCCGCGCGCGCAAGATGACGCGCACGAAGCGCGATACCGACAGCAACATCGAGAAGGTGCTCGACCTCGGCTTCGTCGGCGAGCCCGAGCATGTCGATGCCCGCATCCTCGACGTCTTCGCGCGCTCGCATATCATCCCGGTAATCGCGCCGATCGGCGTCGGGCCGGACGGCGAGACCTACAACATCAACGCCGACACCGTGGCCGGCGCCGTCGCCGCGGCGGTGAAGGCGACACGCCTGCTGATGCTGACCGATGTCGCCGGCGTGCTCGACAAATCGGGCAAGCTCATCACCGACCTCACCGTCGAGCAGGCGCGCGACCTGGTCGCGGACGGCACGATCAGCGGCGGCATGATCCCCAAGATCGAGACCTGCATGGCCGCCGTCGAGGCCAATGTCGAGGCCGCCGTCATCATCGACGGCCGGTCGGAACATTCGGTGCTGCTCGAAGTCTTCACCGAACACGGCGCCGGCACGGCCATCTGGCGCGGGTTCTGAGGCGCGCGCCCGGCTTCCACCGCCGGGCCCCGTCCTTCGAGACGCGGCCTGCGGCCGCTCCTCAGACGGAGGCGCCGAGCGGCTTGGCAGCGCTGGGCGCGCATTCGCGCAGGCCCACCACCGTCTCGATAATGTCCTCGGCGCGACGCTCGCCTTCGTCCAGCGCGGCGCCGTCCAGCCACAGCGCGAATTAGTCGTCGGCGATGCGCGCCACGAGGCCGCGCGCGCCTCTCCGGCGCCAGTCGCGGGCGCGCGCCGGCATGGCGCTGGCCAGCACGCAGGCCTCGGCCCCGGCGGCGGCGCGCACCCAGATCTGCGCGTTCTCGATCGGGTCAGCGGCGGCGAAGGGGCGCAGCCTCGCCGGATCGGCGGGATCGATCTCCAGTTCGCGCGGATGCCGGCCGACCAGCTCGTCGGTGCTTAGGCCCAGCGCGCCGTGCGGCGAGACGAAGACGAAGCGGCCGTCCTCGCCCGTTTCCCAGACGAAATCGCTGGAGATAGTGACGAGGTCGCGTTAGCGCTGGCGCGAATCGACCAGCGCGTTGCGGATGTTCACATCGTAGGATCCGTCGCGCGCCAGCACGCAGACGATGCCGCTGTCGAGCAGCATGGCCGCGCACAGATGCCATTGCCGGCCGCTCGCCGTGGCGATGTCGAGACGCTCGACGATACTGGCCGTCCCCGTGGCGGCGCGGCGGACGAGCGCCGTCAGCGGGGCGGCCGGGCTGCCGAGGCTGGTGGCAAGCCGCGCGCCGTCGCCATTGGCGGCGACGATACGGGCGTCGCCGCCATAGACGATCACGGCGCCCGGCCAGCCCGAAACCAGCGCCTGCGCGGTCGCCGGCATGACGTGCGGCGGCGGCCGCAGCAGCGGTTCGGGAGGCTCGATCGCGGCACCCTGCGCGTGCGGCATCGGGCGTCAGCCCTCCGTGCCGTTGCGGGCGGGTCCCGGCCGACGCATCGGCACGGCGTCGAAAGGCACCGGCCGCGGCGCGGCGAACTGGTCGATGTATTTGGGCGGCTTGCCGTAGAGATGGCCTTGGCCGTACTCGATGCCGCATTCGTGCACGAGGCGGGCGACCTCCTCGCGCTCGATCATCTCGGCAATGGTGGTGATCGACAGGTCGCGGCACATGCCGGCCATCGCCTTCAGTAGCGCCTTGCAGCGCACGTTGCGGATGGCGTTGTGGACGTAGCCGCCGTCGATCTTCACCACGTCGATATGCAACGCCAACAGGTGCTGGAAGGCCGACACGCCGGCGCCGAAATCGTCGAGGCAGACGATATTGCCACCGTTGCACAGCCCCTGGATGACGTTGTTGGCCTCCGGAAAATTGTCGAGCTTCGCCGATTCGGTGATCTCGAACAGCACGTTCTCGCGCGCCTTGCCGGCGCCGCGCAGCATGGCCAGCATCGCCTCAACGAGGGACGGCGTCGACAGCGAGCGGCCCGACATGTTCACCGCCACCATGTATTTGTGGCCGGCCCCGTTGGCCCCGCGCACCAATTCCAGCACTTTGCGTCACATGGCGAGGTTAAACTCGCAGATAAGGCCGACTTCCTCGTCGAAGGTGATGAATTCGTAGGGCGAGGCGCCGACGCTCTTGTCGAAGCGGACCAGCGCCTCGAAATAATGCGGCTGGCCGGTCAGCAGGTCGCAGATCGGATGGAAGGCAACCTCGAAGTTCGACACTTCGATGAGCTTGCCGTAGCGGCCCATCTTCTCGACCGTCTCGTCGGCCAGCACCGACAGGCTTTCCGTCAGGGGGCGGAAGCTGAAGGCCTCGGGCGTCGTGTCGCAGTAGCGGTTGATGGTGTAGACGAGCGCCTTCACCGCATCCTGCTCGGACAATTGTGTCGTGTCGACGTCGACGGTGCGGTTGGCTATGCGGACGCCTTGGCCGTCGGGATCGGCGGCGCGCGCCACCGTCTCGCTCTCCCGCGCCATGCCCTTCACGTCACGATGCATGCTGCGGACGAGGCTGAACTTCTCCTCGGTGAGTTGCGCCGCCGTGTCGCCGCGCAGAGAACTGGCGCGCAGCGTGGCGCCGAGGGTCTGCTCCAGATCCTGGCGCGCTTCCTCGCCGAGGCGGTCGTGCAGCTCGACGAAATTGTTGAGGTCGAGCAGGGTCAGGCGGCTGTCCTCTCCGGAAGCGCGCGCATCCTCGACGGCGCGCGTCGCGGCGTTGGCGAAGGAGGATTTGTCGAGCACGGTGCTGTCGGGCATGCTGCCGACCGAATCGACATCGATCACGCGCGGCACCGGCGCCATGCGCAGCGACAGGTAAGTGTGGCCGCCCAGCTCGCGCATGTGGAAGCCCAACAACGACAGCGACGGCGTCTCACCGGCCGTGCCAACCAGGCGGACGGCGACGTTGTCGATGCGCGTGCCGCGTCGCGCGTTGTGCAACAGCCCATCGACCACCGCGCGGTCGGATTTCACCACGCAGTATAGAAAGCATCTGCCGACCAGCACGTCGTCGGGGCGGCCGACGAAGGCCTTGATCGCGCCGGCCGCGAAGGCGACGATAGCGCCCTCGCCAATCTCCATCAGGATGTCGGCGCTGGTGAAGGCCAGCGCCACGAACCGGTCGCGTTCGGCACGAAGCTGGGTCACCGCTTCGCGCGGCTCGCCCATCGTGCCAGCGGCGGTGGCGGCGCTCTTGCTCAAGCCCATACGCTGGCCTCGTCCTGTCCGGCGGAGTCGGGACCTGGGCGGCACCGCCCCGGTCCGTCCGCCTCGTCCCGCAAGGCTAGAGGAGAGGCGGTAAACGAACGGCTGACGGCACGGCCTCCCGTGCCTTCGCCACGGCTGGCCGGGCGTTGACAGGCCGGCGCGGCGAAGGCCATCTTCGCGGTCCGCCGCAGGCTCGGGGGCCGTGCGCGTTTTACGGGAAGAGACGATGGCCAACAATGATCTGCGCGCGCGGATCGAGGCCGCCTGGGAAGGCCGCGCCTCGCTGGGCTTCGACACGAAGGGCGCCGCGCGCAACGCCGTCGATGCTGCACTGGCCGGGCTCGATGCCGGCACGCTGCGCGTGGCCGAGAAGACCGCCGCCGGCTGGCAGGTTAACGAATGGCTGAAGAAGGCCGTGCTGCTGTCCTTCCGCCTCAACGATTCCGGGCTCGTGCCGGGCGGGCCCGGCGCGGACTGGTGGGACAAGGTGCCGTCGAAATTCGCCGGCTGGGGCGAGGCGCAGTTCCGCGCCGCCGGCTTCCGCGCCGTGCCGACGGCGGTGGTGCGCTACTCGGCCTATGTGGCGCCCGGCGTCATCCTCATGCCCTCCTTCGTCAATGTCGGCGCCTGGGTCGGCGCCAACACCATGATCGACACCTGGTCGACGGTCGGCTCCTGCGCGCAGATCGGCGCCAACTGCCACATCTCGGGCGGCGTCGGCATCGGCGGCGTGCTGGAGCCGCTGCAGGCCAATCCGGTGATCATCGGCGACAATTGCTTCATCGGCGCGCGCTCGGAAGTGGCCGAGGGCGTCCTCGTAGAGGATGGCGCGGTGCTCGCCATGGGCACCTTCCTCGGCGCCTCGACCAAGATCATCGATCGCGCCACGGGCGAGGTCGTGGTCGGCCGCGTGCCGGCCTATTCGGTGGTCGTGCCGGGGTCCCTGCCCGGCAAGCCCCTGCCGGACGGCACGCCAGGCCCGTCGCTCTACTGCGCCGTGATCGTCAAGCGGGTCGACGAGAAGACGCGTTCGCGCACCTCGATCAACGATCTGCTGCGCAACTGATGGCTGGCGGCGCGCCCAGGATCGATCCGGTTGCGTTCGCCGGCGCGCTGATCCGCTGTCCCAGCGTGACGCCCGAGGATGCTGGCGCGCTCGGCCTGCTCGAGGCGACGCTGCGGCCGCTCGGCTTCGCCTGCCACCGCCTGCGCTTCGAGGAGGCGGGGACGGCGCCGGTCGACAATCTCTACGCGCGCCTCGGCGACGGCCGGCCGAATTTCTGCTTCGCCGGCCACACCGACGTGGTGCCGGCCGGCAACGTCGCGGCCTGGCAGAGCGACCCCTTCGCCGGCACTGTCGCCGACGGCAAGCTGTGGGGCCGCGGCGCCGCCGACATGAAGGGCGCCATCGCCGCCTTCGTCGCCGCCGCGGCGCGCTATCTCGACCGCCATGGCCGGCCGCCCGGCGCCATCAGCCTGCTGATCACCGGCGACGAGGAAGGCCCGTCGATCAACGGCACGAAGAAGGTGCTGGGCTGGCTTGCCGGGCGTAGCGAGGCGCTCGATGCCTGCATCGTCGGCGAGCCGACCAATCCCGAGGCGCTCGGCGACATGATCAAGATCGGCCGGCGCGGCAGCCTGCACATCCGCGTCATCGCGCATGGCACGCAGGGCCACACCGCCTATCCGCACCTCGCCGACAATCCGGTGCATCGCCTCGTGCGCCTGCTCGACCATCTCGTCGCCGCGCCGCTAGATTTCGGCACGGCGCATTTCCAGCCGACGACGCTGCAGGTCTCCACCGTCGATGTCGGGAACCCGGCGGGCAATGTCATCCCGGCAGAGGCGCGCGCCGCCTTCAACATCCGCTTCAACGACCTGCACAGCTCGGCCTCGCTGATCGCCCATGTGCAGGCGAAAATCGCGGCGATCGGCGGCCGCTGGACGGTCGAGCCGATGCTGACCGGCGAGAGCTTCCTCACCCCGCCCGGGCGCCTGTCGGACACTATCGTCGGCGCCGTGCGCCGCGTGACCGGCCGGGAGCCGGAGCTGTCGACCACCGGCGGCACCTCGGATGCGCGTTTCATCAAGGATCACTGCCAGGTTGCCGAGTTCGGCCTGGTTGGCCAGACCATGCACAAGGTCGACGAGCACGCCGCCACCTCCGATATCGAGCGGCTGGCGGACATCTATCTCGCCGTGCTGGAGGACTGGTTCAGGACCAATTCGGCCGCGCCCGCGGCACCGGCGTGATCGCGCTGGCCGATGTCGTACGCGGCCTTGGCGCGGCCTGGCGGCTGGCGCATTTCGACCGTGCCGGGCAGGTCTGGGTCGATGCCACGTCTGCCGGCTTCGTGCTCTCCTTCGCCGCCGCCATCATCGTCGCGCCCGGCTGGCTGCTGCTGAAACTCCTCGTCTGGTCCGACCCGCCGGCCCCGGTGGCGATCGACAGGGCGGTGGCGCCCTTCGTCCTGCCCCCGGCCTATGTCCTGCTCTGGGTAGCCTATCCGCTGGCGATGTCCGGCGTTGCCGATGTGCTGGGGCGCGGCGAGCGCTGGGTGGCCTTCGTCGTCGCCAACAACTGGATGCAGGTGGTCCAGCTCGCGGTCGCCCTGCCCGCCTCCGTGGTCATCGCCCTGCTCGGCCCACCATGGGCGTTGCCGATCGCCAGCGCCGTCCAGACCCTGCTGGCCGCCTGGTCGTGGTTCCTCGCCCACGTCACGCTCAACATCGCCGGCCTGCCGGCGGCCTTCGTGGTCGTCCTCGACCTCGTGCTGTCGGCCCTTATCGACGGCACCATGCTTCGTATGATCGTGCAGCCCGCCGCCGGCTGAACCGGCGGTTTGCGCCGCAGCGACCGCGCCGCAGCATCAGATCGTGAACTTGACGCTTCCTTGACGATCCGCCCGACTCCTTTATGATGCGCCGCAACAAAATGTTGCGGCGCACAAGGCATCCCTGCCACGCCATTCCGCCACATTCCGCAAAGGAACCGGCACCCATGGCCGCCGCCAATACCGCCGCACCCGTCTCGCGCCGTCCGCTGCCGCGCACGGCGCTCGAGGAACTTTCGGGCTATTTCTTCGAAGACCTCGAACTCGGCATGACGGCGGTCTACGCGCGCACCATCGGCGCCGCCGACCTGGTGCTGTTCGCCGGGGTCTCCGGCGATACCAACCCGATGCACCTCAATGAGAAATACGCCGCCCAGACGATGTTCGGGGGCACCATCGCCCACGGCTTCCTCTCGGGCTCCTTCATCTCGACGGTGATCGGCACCCGCCTGCCGGGGCCGGGCTGCGTCTATATCGGCCAGACCCTGCGCTTCAAGGCGCCGGTGCGGCCGGGCGACACGGTGACCGCGCGTGCCACCGTCACCAAGCTAAATGCCGAGCGAGCGCGCGCCACGTTGCAGACCGTCTGCACGGTCGGCGACATCGTCGTCATCGACGGCGAGGCCGATGTGATGGTGCCGCGCCGCCCCAAGCCGCGCGTCACCGGCGGCTAGGGCCGCTATCTCTTGATCGAGGGCATGACGCCCGGTACACCGGCGCGTCATGCACCTTCACCATCACTGGCGTGACCGTCCGCGCGGCGCCCGCGGTGCCGTGTTCGCGGTCGGCGCTTTCGACGGCGTCCATCGCGGCCACCGCACCCTCCTCGCCAGCGCGCGCGCCGTTGCCAACCGGCAGGGCGCGGCGCTGATCGTCGCCGCGCCACCGCTGGCCGGTACGGAGCTGACGCCCCTGCGCGTCAAATCCCGCCTGCTGAGCGACTGCGGCGCCGACGCGCTGTGGCTGCTGCGCGGCGCCGGCTACGACGCCGCGACCTTCGTCGAGAGGACCCTGCGCGACGCGTTCGCCGCCGCGGCGATCCTGCGCGACGATGAGGGCGATGCTGCCGCGACGGGCGCCGGCATCCGCGCCCGCCTCGCCGCGGGCGACGTGACCGAAGCCGCCGCCCTGCTCGGCCGGCACTACGAGATTGTGGCGCGCGTTCGCGACGGACGGCGGCTGGGCCGCACCATAGGCTTTCCCACCGCCAATCTCCGGCTCGGCCGCGCAGTGCGGCCGGCCTTCGGGGTCTATGCCGTGAGCGCCTCGACGCCCGACGGACGCCTCGCCGGCCAGGGCGGCGTGGCCAATATCGGCGTCCGCCCGACGGTCGACGGCACGACCGAACTGCTGGAAGCGCACCTGTTCGACTGGGCGGGCAATCTTTACGGACGGCTACTCTGCGTCAAACTCGTCGCCTTCCTGCGGCCGGAGCGCCGCTTCGCCGGCATCGACGAGTTGAAGGCGCAGATCGCGCGCGATGCCGCTGACGCGCGCACCGCGCTGGCGGTCCGACCGGCATGAGTGTCGCTGCTCGCTAGACGTTGTTACGCATGCATGCGCGCGTCCGGCCATCCTGACTTCGCTATCGTCTAGTCAGCCGTGAACCATGCCGTGCAGTCGTCGCCTCGGAAGCGTTCGCGACGTCCGTGCCCGATACGTTATCGCCGCTGGGAACTTTTGCGCTTCGCGGGATTTCAGGTATGCATCGCGCCTACGCACCACACGCTGCATGAGATCGTCGTGGTCGCACGCTTTTTGCATGATTGGCTGGACGCCAAGAAATGATAGAGTGCCTTCGGGGAAAACAAGATGGAGGGAGCCCGAATGGCTCGCAAACCCAGTGTTACCCGACGCGGCTCGCCTCACGCGGGGTATGAAGTTCGCGAACGGATTCTTGCCTACTATGGCCTGACGCACGAAGAGCTTGCGAAGGCGCTCGGCGTCTCGCGCCGGACGATCAGCCTGCTCGTCAACGGTCGCCGCGGCGTCAGCCCGGAGATGTCGCTGCGCCTGTCCAAGCTGTCCGGTACCACGCCGGAGCACTGGCTCGGCATCCAGCAGGTCGTCAACCTCGAGCGCGCACGCCGCACCGGCAAGACCGCGGTCGGCCGCATCAAGGCACTCAAGGCACCACGGGGGGCGCGCAAGTAGCGCTCTCACCAACGGCCGGGCTGCCGGCTGCCTCTACAGGACGAGAGGCAGCCGGCGGCGGTTCGTCCGTCAGGGGCGCAGGAAGCCCATGACGTCCTGGGTCGCGCGCAACACGGGCGAGGCGATCTCGCGGGCCCGTTCCGCGCCCTTCCGCAGAACAGCATCTACATGGCCGGGATCGGCCATCAGGCGCTGCATCTCGTTGCCCATCGGGCCGAGCACGCCGACTGCCACCTCCGTCAGGCGCTCCTTGAACGCCGAGAAGGGCTGGCCCTCGAACTCGGCCAGCACCGCGCCGACCGTGCGGTCGGTCAGCGCCGCGTAGATATGCACGAGGTTGAAGGCCTCCGGCCTCGCCGCCTCGCGCGCCGGGTCGACCTTGCCGTCGGCGACCATCGCATCGGGGCCGGGCAACGGCTCGGGATCGGTCTTGGCGCGGCGGATCTTGAGCGCCACCTCGTCCGGCCCGTCGGTGACATTGATGCGCGAATAGTCCGACGGATCGGATTTCGACATCTTCTTGGTGCCGTCGCGCAGGCTCATCACCCGCGTCGCCTCGCCGAAGATCAGCGGCTCGACCACCGGGAAAAACTCGGCCCCGTAATCGTGGTTGAACTTGAGCGCGATGTCGCGCGCCAGTTCCAGATGCTGCTTCTGGTCCTCGCCAACCGGCACATGCGTCGCCTTGTAGGCGAGGATGTCGGCCGCCATCAGGTTGGGATAGACGTAGAGGCCGACCGATGCGTTCTCGCGATGGCTGCCGGCCTTCTCCTTGAACTGCGTCATGCGGTTGAGCCAGCCGACGCGGGCGACGCAGTTGAACAGCCAGGCCAGCTCGGCATGCGCGCTGACCTGGCTTTGGTTGAAGATGATGTGCTTTTCGCCGTCGATGCCGGCGGCTATGAAGGCCGCCGCCACCTCGCGCGTCTGGGCGGCGAGCTTCGCCGGCTCCTGCCATACGGTCACGGCGTGCAGGTCGACGACGCAGTAGATGCACTCAAAGTCGCGCTGCAGGCCGACGAAATTGCGGATGGCGCCGAGGTAATTGCCGAGGTGCAGATTGCCGGTCGGCTGCACGCCGGAAAACACACGCTTGCTGGTCATGGTCGAATCCCCTGGGTGTGGACCCCCGGGCGGGTGGTTGTGGTCCTCGCCGCTACGCACACGGGGATCGTGCCCGTGCGGTCGAGACAGCCCCCCGATCGGTTGGCGCGCGCTTATGGCCGGGCGCCGGTCCCGTGGTCAAGCGCGCCTGCTGCGGCGCAGCAGCAGGCGCAGATCGGCCGGCCGCGCCGCGCCGGTCGCCGCCGCCGCCCCGGCATAGGCGACGAGCCCGGCAACGACGGCCAGCGCCAGCGCGCCGCCCCGCACCAATCCGCCGGCCGCCCAGGCATCGCCGAACTGCCCTGCCAGAATCCACAGAGCGCCGCCCATGACGAGGCTGGCGGCGAGGATGCGCGGCGCCCGCGAACGCAGGCGCGCGTCGAAGCGCAGATGGCCGCGCCGAACGAGCAGGGTGGCCAGCAGTAGGGCGTTGAGCCAGCTCGCGAGCGAGGTCGCCAGCGCGATGCCAACATGGCCGAGAACCAGCATGAGGCCCCAGGCCGCGACGATGTTGAGCGTCACCGCGGCGGCGGCGATCTTCACCGGCGTCGTGGTGTCGTGGCGGGCAAAGAATCCCGGCGCCAGCACCTTGACCAGCACGAAGGCCGGCAGGCCGGCGGCATAGGCGGCGAGCGCCTGCGCCGTCGCGGCGACATCGGCGGCGGTGAAGGCGCCGCGCTCGAACAGCGTGGCGACGATCGGCCCCGGGATGGCGAGCAGCGCCGCCGCCGCCGGCAGGGTTAGCAGCAAAGCGCCCTCTATCGCCCGGCACTGCGCGTCGGCGGCACCCTGCTCATCGCCGGCGGCGAGGCGCCGCGAGACCAGCGGCAGCAGCGCCACGCCGACGGCGACGCCGATGACGCCGAGCGGCAGCTGCGCCACGCGGTCGGCATAGTAGAGCCAGGAGATCGCGCCGGTACCGAGCAGCGAGGCGAGCATCGTGCCGACGACGATGTTGACCTGCATGACGCCGGCCCCGATGGCGCCCGGCACCATCAGCGCCAGGGTGCGGCGGACGCGTGGGTCGAAGCGGGGCCAGGGTAGGCGCAGGCCGGAGCCGTCGCGTTCCAGGGCCACGGCGAGCCAAACGAACTGCGCCATGCCGGCCGCGGCGACGCCCCAGGCCAGCGCGTGCGCCGGGGTCTCCAGCACGCCGCCGAGGCCGAGCAGGGCGCCGATTAGCGCTAGGTTCAGCAGCATCGGAACGGCGGCGGCGGCGGCGAAGCGGTCGAGGCTATTAAGCACCCCGGCCATCAGCGACGACAGGGCGATGAACATCAGATAGGGGAAGGTCAGCCGCGCGAGGTGGGCCGCCAGCGCATAGGTCGCCGGCGCCGCCGTGAAGCCGGGGGCCAGCACTAGCACCAGAGCCGGCATGGCCAGCTCGGCGAGGATGGTGAAAGGCACCAGCGCCACCAGCATCACCGCCAGCACGCGGCCAGCGTAGTCGAGCGCGGCGGCGCGGCCCTCGCGCGCCAGCACGGCGGAGAATTGCGGCACAAAGGCAGCGTTGAATGCGCCCTCGGCGAACAGGCTGCGGAACAAATTGGGCAGGCGGAAGGCGACGAAGAAGGCATCGGATACCGGCCCGGCGCCGAGCCGGTCGGCGATCATTATGTCGCGAACAAAGCCGAGCAGGCGGCTCGCCATCGTCCAGCCACCGACCGTGGCGATCGCGCGCGACAGGCTCATGGGAGGCGCATACCGCCCGATCGCGGCGCGCCTGTGGCAGAGCCCGAATGGTAACTCCCCCACCTCGCCCTCCCCGTCGCTGACGCGACTGGTCCCCTCCCTCTCCCCCCCGTCGGGGCGTAGAGGGGCGGGGCGAGGTGGGGCGATACCACGATCAAAATGAAATCCGACGATTCACGCCGCGCTGTCGGTCGCCGGCCTTGGCGCGGGAGCGGTCGTCCGCGTCGCCGCGCTCGATCGACTCGAGCAGGGTGGCGCGCAGCTTGTCAATGCGCGAGGCCTGCTCGATCTTCATGCCGAACATGTCCTTGACGTAGAACACGTCGACCGCGCGCTCGCCATAGGTCGAGACCTTGGCCGAGGAGATCTGCAGCGCGAGGCCGTAGAGCGCGCGCGTCACGTCGTAGAGGAAGCCCGGCCGGTCGCGGCCGTTGATCTCCGCCACGGTATGGGTGGCACTGGCCTGGTTGTCGACCAGCACGCGCGGCGGCACGTGGAAGATGCGCGTGCGCGTCGGCACGAAGTTGCGCTCGGCGCGCGCGTCGCCGGCGCGGAAATCGCCCCCCAGCGCACGTTCGATATGGACCGACAGTTTCGCCAGCTTGTCGGGCCGGTCATAGGCCTCGCCCTCCGCGTCCTGCAGCCAGAAGGCGTCGAGCGCCATGCCCTGCGGGGTGGTGAAGATTCGCGCGTCGACGACGTTGGCACCGGCCGCGGCGAAGGCGCCGGCGAGGCGCGAGAACAGGCCGGGATGGTCCTGGGTGTAGATGGTGATCTCGGTCACCGCCAGCTCGGCATCGACGCGCGTCTCGATCGACAGCTTCTGGCCGGCCGCCTCGGCGGCGCGCACCTGGCGCGACTGGCGGGTCAGCGTCTCGACCGGGAAGGCGAGCCAGTATCCCGGGTAGCCGCACTGCACATGGGCCTCAAAATCGGCGTCGCTCCAGTCGGCGAGCCGGGTCCGCAGCGCCGCCAGCGCAGTGCGCACGCGGTCGTCCCGCGCATCGGTCTGCTGGCCGCCGGACAGGGCGTCCTCGGTGGCGCTGTAGAGGTCGCGCAGCAGTTCGGCCTTCCAGTTGTTCCACACCTTAGGGCTCGTCGCGCGCATGTCGGCGACGGTTAGGCAGAGCAGCAGGCGCAGCCGCTCGGGCGACTGCACAATGCGTGCAAAATCGGCGATGGTCTTGGGGTCGGCGAGATCGCGCTTCTGCGCCACGTTGGACATATCGAGATGGTGCAGCACCAGCCACTCGACCGTCTCCGTCTCCTCTTCGCTGAGGCCGAGGCGGGGCCCCATGCGGCGCACGAGCTGGGCACCAACCTCCGAATGATCGCCGCCGCGGCCCTTGGCGATGTCGTGGAACAGCAGCGCCACGTACAGCGCGCGCCGCGACGCCACCTTGTGGATGATGCGCGTCGCCAGCGGGTGCTCCTCGGACAACTCGCCCAGATCGATGCGATGCAGCAGGCCGATGGCGAAGATGGTGTGCTCGTCGACCGTGAACACATGGTACATGTCGTGCTGCGTCTGGCCGACGACGCGGCCGAAATCGGGCACGAACTTGCCGAACACGCCGGCCTCGTTCATGCGCCGCAGGGCGATTTCCGGATTCTGCTTCTCGGCGCAGAGGATGTCCATAAACAGCCGGTTCGCCTCCGGATCGTCGCGCACGGCGCGGTCGATGCGGGCGAGGTTGCGCGTAATCAGGCGCAGCGCGTGCGGATGGATATCGAGGCCGGTGGTGAAGGAGACGTGGAAGAGGCGGATCATCGCCACCGGGTCGCGCGCGAAGGTCTCGTCGGCGGCGACGGTCAGGCGGCCGGCATCCTCACGGAAGCCACCAACATCGCGGCCGCGGCTGAGGCGCGGCAGGCGGATCAGCGGCCGGCGCATGTGGTCGGCCTCGATCGCCGCGCAGTAGATGCGCGTCAGGCTACCAACGTCCTTGGCCACCAGGTAGAAATGCTTCATGAAGCGCTCGACACCGAGCGCTCCGGCATGGTCGGTGTAGCCCATGCGGCGGGCGAGTTCCGGCTGCACGTCGAAGGTCAGGCGCTCCTCGGCGCGGCCGGTCACGTCGTGCAGGTGGAAGCGCACCGCCCACAGGAAGCGCTCGGCCTTGCGGAAGGTGCGCGTATCCTCGGTGGTGAGCACGCCGCGTACCACCAGATCGCCGACGCGGTAGACGTCGTAGACGTACTTGCCGATCCAGTAGAGCGTCTGCAGGTCGCGCAGCCCGCCCTTGCCTTCCTTGATGTTCGGTTCGACGACGTAGCGGCTGTCGCCCAGTCGCTTGTGGCGGGCGTCGCGCTCGGCCAGCTTGGCGGTAACGAATTCCAGCGCCGAGCCGGCGGCGACCTTGTCGCGGAAGACGCGGCGCAGCTCGGTGAACAGCGCCTCGTCGCCGAGCAGAAGGCGCGATTCCAGCAGCGCCGTGCGGATGGTCACGTCCTGGCGCGCCAGGCGCACGCATTCGTCGACGCTGCGCGTCGCGTGGCCAACCTTCAGGCCGAGATCCCACAGCAGATAGAGGATGAATTCCACCACCTGCTCGCCGCGCGGCGTCAGCTTCCATGGCAGCAGGAACAGCAGGTCGATGTCGGAATGAGGCGCCAGTTCGCCGCGGCCGTAGCCGCCGACGGCAATCACCGCCAGCCGGTCTGCAGAGGTCGGGTTGGGCGAGGGGTATTCGCGCACGGCGCAGTCGTGCACGGCGGCGATCAGCTCGTCCATCTCGCCTGCCAGCTCGTGCGCCGCCTCGATGCCGTTGAGGTCGCCGACGGCGAAGCGCGCCCGCACCTCCTCGCGGCCGGCGGCCAGCGCGGCCTTGCAATGATCCCGCACGGCCATGCGGCGGCGCAGGCCGTCCTCCTCGGCGCGGTAGAGGGCGGCGAGGGTCTCGGCCAGCGCGGCGCGCTGATCGCCCGCCGGTGTCGGCCGGCGCGGCGCGGCGCGGCGGCCGGACGGCGCCGGCACGGTCGATCCGGGGGTCGTGTCCACGCGTGCTCTCCTGCCCGGTGGGGCCTGCCCGATATGGGCCGCGCAGAGGCGCGCGGCCACTCCGGGGGCCGTCCCTTACCTAGCACATCGGCTCAGCCGCCGCAGCCGGGACGTGCGGCGGGCGGTTCCAGACGGCGCTCCAGCGTGCGCCAGTTGAGCAGGGCCAAGGCGAAGACGGCGATGCCGACGGCGGCGCCGCCGCCTAGCGGCAGGCGCAGCCCGGCCCAGCCGGCAAGCGCGCCGACGACGATGGCGCCCAGCGTCGGGGCATTGCGCACGATGATGCCGAACAGCGACAGGACGCGGCCGCGCCGCCGGTCCTCGACCGATTGCTGCAGGGCCTGCTGGATGCCGGTGCCGCAATTGGTCAGGCAGAAGCCGGTGAAGGCGAGCAGGACGAGGGCGAGGTTGAAATCGTCGACCATGGTGAAGGCCAGCACGCCGAAGCCGGCGCCGAGCCCGGCCAGCAGCATCAGCCGCACCGTGCCGGGCCGATTGCCGCGCCGCGTCAGCCACACCGCGCCGACGACCGAGCCGATGCCGCGCGCGACGAGGATCGACGACAGGCCGTGCACGCCTAGGCCGAAGACGAGGTCGGCATAGGCCGCCGACAGCTCCTCCAGCGGCCGCAGGCAGGCGCCGAAGACAAACAGCAGGCCGAGCGCGGCGCGGATGCCAGGATGGCTGAAACCCAGCCGCAGCCCCTCGGCGGTATCGCGCAGCACGTTGCGCACCCCGGTCTTGCGGTCGCCGCGCGGTGCGTCGGGACGGATGGCGGCGAGAATGAACAGCATCACCATGCCGCTCGCCGCCGTCGCGCCAAACCCGGCCGCCGCGCCCCAACGGGCGATCAGCACGCCGGCGATGGCCGGGCCGATGACCATCGCCACGTTAAACAGGCTGGAATTGAGGGCGATCGCCGTGGGGATCTGCCGCAGCCCGACCAGCGACGGCATGTAGGCCAGCCGCACCGGCTGCCAGACCGAGAAGGTGATTCCGCGGATCAGCACCAGGGCGAACAGCCCCCATATGTCGATCATCCCCAGCGCCGTCAGCACCGCCAGCACGGCCACCGTCGAGGTCGTACCGAGCTGGGCGAGGAAGGCGAGGCGGCGGCGGTTGCCGATATCGGCGATAGCGCCGCCCAGCGGCCCGAGCAGAATGGTCGGCACGGTGTCGGCGGCGGCCAGCAGGCCGAGCCAGAGCGGCGAATGGGTCAGCTCCCAGCCGAGCCAGGCCCAGCAGGTGCGCGTCATCCAGACGCCGATGACGTTGGGCGCGTGGCCGAGCACGAACAGGGTGAAGTCGCGATGCGCGAACAGGCCGCGAAGATCGGCGAAGCCGGCGCGGTCGACCATGCGGGCGAGCGTGCCCGGCGGCGGCGGCTCAGGCGTCGCGTCCATCGCTCAGTGCCCTCAGCTCGTACAGCAGGTCGAGCGCGGCGCGCGGCGTCAGCTCGTCGGGGTTGATGGCGGCGAGGCGCCGCTCCAGCGCCGAGGGTCCGGCTTCCGCGACATTGGCCGGCGGCGAGGCCGGCCGCGCGGCGGCGCGGAACAGCGGCAATTCCTCGGCGAGGCGCTTCAGCGCCCCGGCCTCTTCGCCGCGCTCCAGCATTGCCAGCACCTCCTCGGCGCGCGCCAGCACCGGCGCCGGCAACCCGGCCAGCCGCGCCACATGCACGCCGTAGGAGCGGTCGGCGGTGCCGGCCGCCACCTCGTGCAGGAACACCACCTCGCCGCGCCATTCGCGCACCCGCATGGAGTGACAGGCGAGGCCGGGCAGGCGGCCGGCGAGCGCCGTGAGTTCATGAAAATGGGTGGCAAAGAGCGTGCGGCAGCGGTTCGTGTCGTGCAGGTGCTCGACAGTAGCCCAGGCGATCGACAGCCCGTCGAAGGTGGCGGTGCCGCGACCGATCTCGTCGAGGATCACGAGGCTCCTCGGCCCCGCCTGGTTGAGGATGGTCGCGGTCTCGACCATCTCGACCATGAAGGTCGAGCGGCCGCGCGCGAGGTCGTCGGCGGCGCCGACGCGGCTGAACAGGCGGTCGACGACGCCGATGCGCGCCGTGGCCGCCGGCACGAACGACCCGGCCTGGGCGAGTACGGCGATGAGGGCGTTCTGGCGCAGGAAGGTCGATTTGCCGGCCATGTTGGGGCCGGTCAACAGCCACAGCCGCGCGCCCGTGCCGGTCTCGCCGGCCGCCAGCGTGCAGTCGTTGGGCACGAAGGTGCCGTCGCACCGCTCCAGCGCCGCCTCCACCACCGGATGCCGCCCGCCGGTGACGACAAAGCCGCCGCCGGCATCGACGGCGGGGCGGCACCAGCGGCGCGACGCCGCGAGGTCGGCCAGCGCGGTGGCGAGGTCGAGTTCGGCGACGGCGCGGGCGGCGTCGGCGATGGGCTCGGCGCGCGCCAGGGCGGCCGCGGCCAGTTCGGCGAAAATCTCCTGCTCGCGGGCCAGCGCCCGCTCGCCGGCGCGCGAGATGCGGTCCTCCAGCGTCGCCAGCTCATCGGTGGTGAAGCGCGCCGCGCTGGCCATAGTCTGGCGGTGGCGGAAGCCAGCGGTGCGGCCGGGCTCGTCCATCAGTTTCTCGGCATGCGCCGCCGTCACCTCGATGAAATAGCCGAGCACGTTGTTGTGGCGGATCTTCAGCGCCGCCACGCCGGTCTGCGCCACATAGGTCGCCTGCAGCCCGGCGACGAGGCGCGTGCTCTCGTTCCGCAATGCACGCTGATCGTCGAGCGCGGCATCGTGGCCGGCGGCGACGAATCCGCCGTCGCGCAGCAGCAGCGGCAGTTCGGCCGCCAGCGCCGCCTGCAAGGTGCCGACCAGCGCGCCGTGTTCGCCCAGCCCGTCGCGCGCCGCGCCCAGCCGCGCCGGCAGCGGCACGCGCAGGCCGCCGGCCCGCCCGCGCAGCCCGGCGGTGGTGGCGAGGCCGTCGCGCAGCGCGGCGAGGTCGCGCGGCCCGCCGCGGCCTAGCGCGAGGCGCGTCATGGCGCGTTCGAGGTCGGGCACGCCGCGCAGCGCGGCGCGGATGTCGTCGCGCGCCTGGCTGTCGCGCACGAAAGCATCGACCATGTCGAGGCGGGCATCAATCTCCGCCGGGTCGGTCGCCGGCGCCGCCAGCCGCGCCGCCAGCAGGCGGGCGCCGGCCGCCGTCACCGTGCGGTCGACCGTGGCCAGCAGCGCGCCCTGGCGCTGGCCCGCGAGAGTCTCGGCCAATTCGAGGTTGCGGCGGGTTGCCGGGTCGATCTCCATGACGGCCCCGTCGCCGCCCGGCGGCGGCAGGCGGCGCGGGCGAGCGAGCGGCGGCAGGCGGTCGGCCTGGGTGAGGGCGACATAGTCGACCAGGGCCCCGGCGGCGGCGATCTCGGCCCGCTCGAAGGCGCCGAAGGCGTCCAGCGCCGCCACCCCCCAGACCTTCTCCAGCCGGCGGCGGCCATTGGTCGAGTCGAAGCGGGCGGCCGGCAGCGGCGTCGTCGCGGCCTCGGCCATCACCGCGGCCAGTTCGGCGCGCGCGAACAGCCGGTCGGGCACCAGCAGCTCGCCCGGCGCGATGCGGGCCAGCGCGGCTGCCAGCACCGGCCCGGCCGGGCCGCTTGCCGCCGGCAGCGGCTGCAGCCAGACCTCGCCGGTCGACAGATCGAGCCAGGCGAGGCCGAGATCGCCGCCGGCCTCGGCCAGCGCCGCCAGCCAGTTGCTGCGCCGGGCCTCCAGCAGCCCGTCCTCGGTCAACGTGCCCGGCGTAACGACTCTCACCACGGCGCGGCGCACCAGCGCCCGCCCGGAGCGTTTGCGCGCCTCGGCGGGGTCTTCGAGCTGTTCGCAGATGGCCACCCGGTGGCCGGCGCGGATGAGGCGCGGCAGATACTGCTCGGCCGCCGCCACCGGCACGCCGGCCATGGCGATGGGCTGGCCGTCGTGGCTGCCGCGCTTCGTCAGCGCGATGTCGAGGGCCTGGGCGGCATGGCGGGCGTCGTCGAAGAACAGCTCGTAGAAATCGCCCACGCGGAAGAAGATCAGGCAGTCGGGATGCGCCGCCTTGGCCTCGCGCCACTGGGCGAGCATCGGCGTCAGCGCCGCGTCGGGCGCGGCGAGGGCGGCGGTCTGGGCGTCGTCTGGCGCGGTCGCTGGCTGGGTCACGGACGAGGCTCGCCGGCGCGCGAGGCGCGGGCTCTGCGGCGAAGAAAGGCACCATCATACAGCCCCGGACCCGCGCCGTAAGGGCGCGGCGGCGCGGCCTTGTCAACTGCAGGGCGCGCAAAACTCGTCGCCACCGCGCCGTCATCTGCCCGCGCTTGACGGAACCGGGGACGAAGATCACGCTCGGCCAATTCACGTTCCGGGTGCCGTAAGGCCCTGAATCACAACTGGAACGCCCCGATGATCGACCGCTCGAAATACTCGCAGCTGGAGCGCGACGCGCTCGAAATGCACCGCACCGGCAAGCCGGGCAAGATCGAGATCGCCATCACCAAGCCGCTGACGACGCAGCGAGACCTGGCGCTGGCCTACTCGCCCGGCGTCGCCGCGCCCTGCCTGGAAATCGAGCAGGAGCCCAGCCTCGCCTACGACTACACGGCGCGCGGCAACATCGTGGCGGTCATTTCCAACGGCACGGCGGTGCTCGGCCTCGGCGACATCGGCGCGCTGGCCTCGAAACCCGTCATGGAGGGCAAGGCGGTCCTGTTCAAGCGCTTCGCCGATATCGACGCCGTAGACCTCGAGGTCGACACCAAGGACGTCGACGCCTTCATCAACAGCGTGCGCTACCTCGGCCCCAGCTTTGGCGGCATCAACCTCGAGGACATCAAGGCGCCCGAGTGCTTCATCATCGAGCAGCGCCTGCGCGAGCTGATGGACATCCCGGTGTTCCACGACGACCAGCACGGCACCGCCATCGTGTCGCTGGCCGGGCTGATCAACGCGCTTGAACTGACCGGCCGCCGCCTGCATGACGTGAAGCTGGTGGTCAACGGCGCCGGCGCCGCCTCGATCGCCTGCGTCGAACTGGTCAAGGCGATGGGCGTGCCGCACGACAATGTCGTCATGTGCGACAGCAAGGGTGTCATCTGGCAGGGTCGCACCGACGGCATGAACCAGTGGAAATCGGCGCACGCGGTCAGCACCGACGCGCGCACCCTGGCCGACGCCATGAAAGGCGCCGACGTGTTCTTCGGCCTGTCGGTCAAGGGCGCGGTGACGAAAGACATGGTGAAATCTATGGCGGCCAGACCGATCATCTTCGCCATGGCCAATCCCGACCCCGAAATCTCGCCGGAGGACATCAAGGCGGTGCGCGACGACGCCATCATCGCCACCGGCCGGTCGGACTATCCCAACCAGGTCAACAACGTCCTCGGCTTCCCCTATATCTTCCGCGGCGCGCTTGACGTGCGCGCCTCGACCATCAACGAGGCGATGAAGATCGCCGCCGCCCAGGCGCTGGCGGCGCTGGCGCGCGAGGACGTGCCAGACGAGGTCGGCGCGGCCTACAACAAGCACCTGCAATTCGGCCCCGAATACATCCTGCCGGTGCCGTTCGACCCGCGCCTGATCGAGGCCGTGCCGGCGGCGGTCGCCAGGGCGGCAATGGATTCGGGCGTGGCGCGCAAGCCAATCGGCATCATGGACGGCTACCGCCGCGAGCTGGCCCGCCGCCTCGACCCGACGGTGGCCAATCTGCAGGCGATCTTCGCCACGGTGCGCGACAATCCGCGCCGCGTCGTCTTCGCCGAAGGCGAGGACGATCGCTCGATCCGCGCCGCGCTCGCCTTCCGCAGCCAGGGCCTCGGCACGCCGGTGCTGGTCGGCCGCGCCGAGGTGGTGGAGGAGAAGATCCGCGCGCTGGGCCTGCGCCCTGGAGCCGACCTCGAGATCCAGAACGCCGCGCTGTCGACGCACCGGCAGGAATACACCGACTTCCTCTACGAGCGCCTGCAGCGCAAGGGATCTCTCTACCGCGACTGCCAGCGGCTGGTGAACCAGAACCGCAACGTCTTCGCCGCCTGCATGGTGGCGAACGGCGAGGCCGACGCGATGGTGACGGGCCTCACCCGCCACTTCTACACCTGCTTCCGCGACGTGGCCCGCGTGGTCGACCCGACGCCGGGCGAGACGGTGTGCGGCGTGACCATCGCGGTGGCGCGCGGCCGCACCCTGTTCCTCGCCGACACCTCGGTGCACGAGCGGCCGGCGCCGGAGGTGATGGTGTGCATCGCGCGCGAGGCCGCCCACAAGGCGCGCCAGCTCGGCCACGAGCCGCGCGTCGCCTTCCTGTCCTACTCCAATTTCGGCAACCCGCCGGTCGACAATACCGAGCGCGCGCGCGACGCGGTGCGCCTGCTCGACGCCGCCGGCGATGCCGATTTCGAGTACGACGGCGAGATGACCGTCGACATGGCGCTCGACCCGCGCCTGCGCGAGCGCTTCTATCCCTTCGCGCGGCTCACCGGGCCGGCCAACGTGCTGGTCATGCCTGGCCTGCACTCGGCCCATATCGTCTCGCGCCTGCTGCAGCAGGTCGGCGTCGGCACCATCATCGGGCCGATGCTGGTCGGCCTCGCCAAGCCGGTGCAGATCGTGCAGATGCGCGCCACCGTCAACGATCTGCTCAACGCCGCGGCAATGGTCGCCCACGAATCGATCCGCATCGAGGCGCAGGCCGCCGCCGGGCTGCTATCATTCTCGCCGCGAGAGGGTCGCAGTCCCGAGGTGCCATGCCGCGCGTCCGGTCCATCCACATCCTTGCCCTGACGCCGCTGATCGCGGCGCCGGCCTGGCTGACGCTGGTCATGCTGGCGTTAATCGACACGCTGCCGGCGGCGGCGATGCTGGCCGCCGGCGCGCTGGCGCTGCTGCCGGCGGCAGCGCTGGCCTGGTACGCGGCGGCGCTGATCGAGCTGGTTCGCGCCGCCCTGTCGCGGCTCGCCGCCGACGGGCCGGAAGCGGTGGCCGCCGCGGCCATCGCCGAGGTGCTGTTCGCCGGGCCGCTGGTACACGGCACGGCCCGCGTTGCGCAGGCCTGGGAGCGCGACCGCGCCGCCCTGGAAAGCCGCGTCGCCACTGCCCGCGCCATGGTCGAGGCCCTGCCCGACCCGCTGCTGGCGCTCGACGCCGGACGGCGCATCGTCTTCGCCAATTCCGCCGCGTGCCGCCTGCTCAAAGCCGGCCGGCGCGACGGCGGTACGGACGGCCGCGACCTGTCGGCCGTGCTGCGCCCGCCTTCCCTTCTCGGCGCGGTCGATGCGGTGCTCGCCGGCGACGGCGAGCAGGCGGCCGAATTCACCCTCGCCGGCCCGGTCGAGCGCACCTTCGCGGTGCGGATCGAGCCGGTGGCGGCGACGGCCGGCGATGGCGGCACGCGCGTGCTGGTGGTGCTGCGCGACGTGACTGCGGACCGGCGCGGCGACGCCATGCGCGTCGATTTCGTCGCCAATGTCAGCCACGAGCTGCGCACGCCGCTGGCCTCGCTGGTCGGCTTCATCGAGACGCTGCAGGGCGCGGCGAGCGACGATGCCGCGGCGCGCACGCGCTTCCTCGCGCTGATGGGCCAGCAGGCGCGGCGCATGACGCGGCTGGTTGCCGACCTGCTGTCGCTGTCGCGCATCGAGATGCGCGAGCACACGGTGCCGGAGCATCGGATCGAGATCGCCGGCGTGCTGGAAACCGTGGCGAGCCTGCTAGCGCCGCGCGCCGAGGGCCGCGATATGACCATCGAGCGCGCCTTCGCCGCCGATGCCGGGGCGGTGACGGGCGACCGCGAGGAGCTGGTCCAGCTGGCCCACAACCTCGTCGAAAACGCGCTGAAATACGGCCGCGCCGGCACCGCCGTAACGCTCGCCGCCGAGCGACGGGGCGACCGCCTGCTGTTGCGCGTGACGGACCGCGGCGAGGGCATCGCGGCGGAGCACATCCCGCGCCTGACCGAGCGCTTCTACCGCGTCGATACCGCGCGCTCGCGCGAACTCGGCGGCACCGGCCTCGGCCTAGCCATCGTCAAGCACATCGCCAGCCGCCACCTCGCCCAGTTGCGCGTGACCAGCACGCAAGGCGAGGGCAGCACCTTCACGGTCGATTTTCCTGCCCTGCCGGCCGCGCCGGAAGGGGGCCGCGACGCCCTGCCGCAGGGTCGTTCGAGCACTGTCACACGACCGTAACAGAAACGTCATATCCAGATAGCCATGGGGGCAGAGGATCGGTCCGCCCAAGCCGGCCGGACTGGTCGGCACGCGGGCGAATGCGTTTTCTCCCGCAACACTTTAACCGACGGAGACCTGCCCCATGTCCATCCGGACCCTGACACTGGCCACCCTCGCCACGATCGCCCTCACGGGCGCGGCCGCGGCGCGCGACCAGATCCGCATCGTCGGCTCCTCAACGGTGTTTCCCTTCTCCACCGCTGTCGCCGAGGCCTTCGGCAAGGCCGGCAAGTTCAAGACCCCGGTCGTCGAAGCGACCGGCTCCGGCGGCGGCATCAAGCTGTTCTGCGCCGGCGTCGGCGTCGAGCACCCCGACATCACCAACTCCTCGCGCCGGATCAAGGCGATCGAGGTCGAAGACTGCAAGAAGAACGGTGCGGACATCACCGAGGTGAAGGTCGGCTTCGACGGCATCGTGCTGGCCAACGCCAAGACCGCGCAGCCGATGAAGCTGACGCTGGCGCAGGTCTTCCTTGCGCTGGCCAAGCGGGTGCCGGTTGACGGCAAGCTGGCCGCCAACCCCTACAAGAAGTGGGGCGATGTCGACCCGTCTCTGCCGAACCGCAAGATCGAGGTGCTCGGCCCGCCGCCAACGTCTGGCACGCGCGACGCCTTCGCCGAAATCGCCATGGAGGGCGGCTGCGGCAAGGCCGTCGGCGCCAAGGAAGCCGACCTGACCGGCTCCAAGTGCCACGCCATCCGCGAGGACGGCGCATATATCGAGGCCGGTGAGAACGACAATTTGATCGTCCAGAAGCTGATCGCCAACCCGGGCGCGGTCGGCGTCTTCGGCTTTAGCTTCCTCTACCAGAACGCCGACAAGCTGCAGGGCGCCACGGTCGACGGGACGGCGCCGACCTTCGAGGCCATCGCCGACGGCAAGTACCCCTTGTCGCGCTCGCTGTACTTCTATGTCAAAAAGCAGCATGTCGGCGTGATCCCCGGCCTCCATGGGTTCATCGCCGAGTTCACCAATGACCGGGCCTGGGGCCCCGACGGCTACCTCGCCGCCAAGGGCCTGATCCCGCTGCCCAACAAGGAACGAGGCGAAGTGGCCGGGCAGGCGAATAACCTCGCCCCCCTCAGAATGTAACCCCAATCTGGCCGCTGCCGCCCGGTGACGGGTGGTGGCGGCCGGACGCTTTTCCCGCCCCCTCCCCCGCAACAGCGACCGCGCGCGAGCCCCAGAAGACGATGTCCAATACCCTGCTAATCGCCGGCCTGCTGCTCCTGATGACCATGGCCTATGTCCACGGCCGCCGGCGGGCCCTCTCCTCGGCCGCCGGACGGCGCGTCGCGCTGCATTCGCTGCCCTCCTATCATGGCCTCTATATCGCGCTCTGGTGCGGCCTGCCGGCTCTGGCACTGGCGATCCTGTGGCTCGTCCTCGAGCCCTCCATCGTCCGCTGGATGGTGGTCGCCAGCCTGCCCGAGGCGCAGCGTAGCCTGCCGTCTGGCGAGCTCGGCCTGCTGCTCAACGATGTGCGCAACCTCGCCCCCGGCAATGTCGCGGGCCGCCAGCCCGATGCCGCGACGGCGGCCGCGGTCGAGACTTACCGCACGCTGAAATCCATCGTCTTCTGGGCCATGGTCGCCGCCGTGACGGCGGTGGCCGCTTTCGGCTTCGAGGTCGGGCGGCGCGCCATCGCGCCGGCCTTCCGCGCCCGCCAGCGCGTCGAACGGACCATCCTCTGGCTGCTCGTCGCGGCCTCGACTATCGCCGTTCTGACGACCATCGGCATCGTCCTGTCGCTGGTGTTCGAATCGGCGCGCTTCTTCGACAAGGTGTCGCCCTTCGAGTTCCTCTTCGGCCTCGAATGGAGCCCGCAGACGGCGCTCCGCGAGGGCCAGGTCGGCTCGTCCGGCACCTTCGGCGCGGTGCCGGTATTCGCTGGCACCCTCATGATCACGATCATCGCCATGACCGTAGCCGTGCCGGTTGGCCTAATGTCGGCGATCTACCTCGCCGAATACGCCAGCCCGCGCGTGCGCGCCTGGGCCAAGCCGCTGCTGGAGGTGCTGGCGGGCATCCCGACCGTCGTCTATGGCTTCTTCGCCGCCCTGACAATGGCGCCGGCAATCCGCGAGCTGGGTACCTTCCTCGGCATCGAGGTCGCCTCGGAAAGCGCGCTCGCCGCCGGCATCGTCATGGGCGTGATGATCATCCCCTTCGTCTCCTCGCTGTCGGACGACGTCATCAACGCCGTGCCGCAGACGCTGCGCGACGGCTCGCTGGCGCTCGGCGCCACGCATTCCGAGACGGTGATCCGCGTGGTCCTGCCGGCGGCACTGCCGGGCATCGTCGGCTCGGTGCTGCTCGCCGTCTCGCGGGCCATCGGCGAGACCATGATCGTGGTGATGGCTGCCGGCCTGTCGGCCCGCCTCACCGCCAATCCCTTCGACGCCGTCACCACGGTGACGGTGCAGATCGTCTCCCTGCTGGTCGGCGACCAGGAATTCGACAGCGCCAAGACGCTCGCCGCCTTCGCGCTCGGCCTGCTGCTGTTCGTCATCACCCTCGGCCTCAACGTCGTCGCACTGACGGTCGTGCGCAAGTACCGGGAAATGTATGACTGACGCCCCGCTCCCCATCGCGTCCCCACGCCGGCCCAACCTGTCGCGCCGCCGTGCTCGCCGCCGCGCCGCCGAGCGGCGGTTTCGCTGGTACGGCATGGCGGCGATCGGCTTCGCGCTGCTGGTTCTCGTCGTGCTGATCGGCGGGATCGTGCGCACCGGCTACGGTGCGTTCCTGGCTACGGAAATCGGCATCGACGTCGCCTTCGAGGCCGAGACGATAGACCCGGCGGGCACGCGCGCCCCGGCGACCCTTTCCGACGCCAATTACCGCACCGTGCTGCGCAAGGCGCTGGCCGGGGCCTTTCCCCAGGTCACGGCGCAGCGCGACCAACAGGCGCTGATGGGCATGCTCAGCAGCAGTGCCGATTTCCGCCTGCGCGGCATGGTGCTAGATAACCCATCCGTCATCGGCACGACGCAGCGCGTCTGGCTCAAGGCCTCCGCCGACATCGACACGCTCCGCAAGGCCGACGACATCGCCGTGGCGACCACCGCGGGCGCCGGCGCGCTGCAGCTGCTGGCCGACGGCGCCACCGTGACGCTGCGGGCCGGGCCGGGCGCCTTCACCGGCCTCTTCGCCGACCTCGCGGCACGCCGGCCCGACGCGGTGACCAATGGCCGCGCCACCCTCGGCTCGCATCTGCCCGGCTACATGGTCGAGACCGCCGACGGTGGCCTCCTCCGCCTGACCTCGTTTACCGCCAACGAGGCCACCGGCGACATCCTGCTGGCACCCGAGGCGGCGCCCGCACAATGGTTTACCCTGATCGTCTCGCCACCCGAGGGCGACCGCCGCATCGACGACCGCGAGCTTGCCTGGTACCGCGCGCTCGACGCGCAGGGCCGGGTCCGCACCGTGTTCAATACGACGCTGTTCACCTCCGCGGATTCGCGCGAGCCGGAACTGGCCGGCGTGCGCGGCGCCGTCGTCGGCTCGCTGCTGACCCTCGTCATCTGCCTGCTGCTGTCCTTCCCACTGGGCGTGATGGCGGCGGTCTATCTGGAAGAGTTCGCGCCGAAGAACCGCTGGACGGATCTCATCGAGGTCAACATCAACAACCTCGCCGCGGTGCCGTCGATCGTCTTCGGCCTGCTCGGCCTCGCCGTGCTGCTCGGCTTCTTCGGCATGCCGCGCTCGGCGCCGTTCGCCGGCGGCACGGTGCTGGCGCTGATGACGCTGCCTACCATCATTATCGCCGCGCGCGCTGCACTGGGGGCGGTACCGCCTTCTATCCGCGAGGCGGCGATGGGCATGGGCGCTTCGCCGCTGCAGACGGTGCTGCACCACGTCATGCCGCTGGCCTTGCCGGGCATCCTCACCGGGACCATCATCGGCATGGCGCGGGCGCTGGGCGAGACGGCGCCTCTGCTGATGATCGGCATGGTCGCCTTCATCGTCGACGTGCCCGGCGGATTCACCGACCCGGCGACCGTGCTGCCGGTGCAGATCTATCTCTGGGCGGATGCGCCCGAGCGTGCCTTCGTCGAGAAGACCTCGGCGGCGATCCTCGTGCTGCTGGCCTTTCTCGTCGTCATGAACCTTGCGGCGGTGATCCTTCGCCGGCGCTTCGAGAGGCGGTGGTAGACATGAGCGAGAACGCCATCCTGCGGGCCGGTCCGTCGCGCGTCGTGGCACCGGTGCCGATCGTCTCGGCGGCGGCGCAGACGCAGCCGCACCGGGTCAATATCGCCGCCAGCCACGTCGATGTCTTCTACGCGGCCAAGCAGGCCATCGTCGATGTGTCGATCGACATCGGCGAGCACCAGGTGACGGCCTTCATCGGCCCGTCGGGCTGCGGCAAGTCGACCTTCCTGCGCTGCCTTAACCGCATGAACGACACGATCCCGATCTGCCGCGTCACCGGCAGGATCGCCATCGACGGCGAGGACATCTACGATCCGGGGATGGACCCGGTGCAGCTGCGCGCCCGCGTCGGCATGGTGTTCCAGAAGCCCAACCCCTTCCCCAAGGCAATCTACGAGAACGTCGCCTATGGGCCGCGCATCCACGGCATGATCGGCAACCGCGCCGAGGCCGACGAGATCGTCGAGCGCAGCCTGCGCGCCGCCGCCCTGTGGGACGAGGTCAAGGACCGCCTCGACGAGCCCGGTACCAGCCTGTCCGGCGGCCAGCAGCAGCGCCTGTGCATTGCCCGCGCCATCGCCGTGTCGCCCGAGGTCATCCTGATGGACGAGCCGTGCTCGGCCCTCGATCCCATCGCCACGGCGCGCATCGAGGAGCTGATCGACGAGCTGCGGCAGAACTACACGATCATCATCGTCACGCATTCGATGCAACAGGCCGCACGCGTCTCGCAGCGCACCGCTTTCTTCCATCTCGGCGTGCTGGTCGAGGCCGGCGACACCGAGACGATCTTCACCAATCCGCGCGACGGGCGCACCCAAGACTACATTACCGGACGCTTCGGCTGAGGTATAGGCGCACAGGCACGGGGACAGGACGCAATGGTCCAGAAGCATACCGTGAAGGCCTTCGACGACGAGCTGAAGCAGCTCGCCGACATCATCGCCCGCATGGGCGGCCTGACGGAAAGCCAGCTCGGCGAGGCGATCGAGGCGCTGGCCCAGCGCGACAACGCGCGCGCCGAGGCCGTGGTGCTGGCCGATGCCCGCATCGACGTGCTGGAGCACGAGGTCGACGAGATGGGCGTGCGCCTTATCGCGCTGCGCCAGCCGATGGCGGCCGACCTGCGCGTGATCATCGCCGCGCTGAAGATCGCGCCGATCCTCGAGCGCATCGGCGACTACGCCAAGAACATCGCCAAGCGCTCGCTGGCCATCAGCCGCGTGGCGCCGGTGCGACCGCTGTTCACGGTGCCGCGCATGGGCCGCATGGCGCGCGAGATGATCAAGGACGTGCTCGACGCCTATGCCGCCGTCGACGTCGCCGCCTCCCGCGCGGTGTGGGAGCGCGACCACGAACTCGACGAGATGTACGACAGCCTGTTCCGCGAGCTGCTCACCTACATGATCGAGGATCCGCGCAACATCTCGCCCTGCACGCATTTGCTGTTCGTCGCCAAGAACATCGAGCGCATCGGCGACCTTGCCACCAACATCGCCGAGATCATCCATTTCCAGGTCGAGGGGCGGACGATCGGGGAAAACCGCCCGAAGGTCGACGAGGCCAGCACCACAGTGGTGTCGGCGCCGGCCGAGCTCGGCGGTTGAGCGTGGGCGGCGGAGCGCCGACGATGCGGCCGCAGGTCCTGATCGTCGAGGACGAACCCTCCCTCGTCGAACTGCTGTCCTACAACCTCGAACGGGCGGGCTTCGCCGTCGCCGTGGCGCGCGACGGCGACGAGGCGCTGCTGGCCGTGCGCGAGAAGCGGCCCGACGTGGTGCTGCTCGACTGGATGCTGCCCTACGTCTCCGGCATCGAGATCTGCCGGCGCATGCGGCGCGACAGCGAGACGCGCGGCGTGCCGGTCATCATGCTGACGGCGCGCGGCGAGGAGGGCGACCGCGTTCGCGGCCTCGATGCCGGTGCCGACGACTACATCACCAAGCCATTCTCGCCGGGCGAGCTGGTGGCGCGCGTGCGCGCCGTGCTGCGGCGCTCCCGCCCCTCCTTCGACGAGGAGGGGCTGCGCTACGCCGACATCATCATGGACCTAGCCGCCCGCCGCGTGACGCGCGGCGATGCAATGGTCCCGCTCGGCCCGACCGAGTTCCGCCTGCTGCGCTTCTTCATGGAGCATCCCGGCCGCGTCTTTAGCCGCGAGCAGCTGCTCGACAATGTCTGGGGCCGCGACGCCTATATCGAGCCGCGTACCGTCGACGTCCACATCCGCCGTCTGCGCAAGGCGATGAACGTTGACGAACTGCCCGACCTGATCCGCACCGTCCGCTCGGCCGGCTACGCGCTCGACGTGTCGGAGGTGGCGTAGCGAATATTCCTTCTCCATATCCGCCCTCGGGGGCGGAGAGGGTCGGTCTCGCGGCGGTTTCGCACCGTCTCCCAACTCCATCGCCATCTTCACCGCCTCGCACTCGTCGGGGTGCGTCTCGGCGTGGAAGCCGAAGTGGCCGCACATGTCGATCATCCGCATGTTCTCGCGCAGCACGCTGTCCCAGACGGTGCCGATGACGCGCCGCCGCGCGATGTCGAGCAGCCGGCCCAGCAGCTTCCGGCCGAGGCCGCGCCCCTCCATGTAGCTGCGCACGATGATGGCGAACTCCGCCACCTCGCCATCGGGGTCACTGGCGAAGCGGGCGACGGCAAACAGCCTCGCCTCGCCCGCCGGCCGGTCGGGATCGGCCAGAACCAACGCCAGCTCGCGGTCGTAGTCGATCTGCGTCAGCCGCGCGACATGCGCGTCGTCGAGGCCGGACAGCGCGGAGTGGAGGCGACGGCGGGCGGCCTGCGGCGTGATGTGCGTCGCGAGTTCTTGATAGGCGCGCGCGTCTTCGGGGCGGATTGCGCGCAGCATGTGCGGGCCTGCCCCGGCGATCGTCACGCGCTCTTCCAACTCGCGCGGATAAGTCAGGATGGCCAGCCGGTCGGCCGCACCAACACCCTCGGCCAGCGCCGCCACGGGCATGCACGCATCGACGGCGAGCACGCCGTCGGGCGAGGCAAGCAGCGGGTTGATCTCGATCTCGGCGATCTCGCCGATATCCATCGCGAGCTGCGCCAGCCGTACCGGTACGCCGACGACGGCGTTGCGGTCGGCCGGCGGGCGGGCGCGCCAGCCTCCGAGCAGCCGGTCGACGCGCGTGCGCGCCCTCAATTCGCGCGCCAGCGCCATGTTGATCGTCGGCAGCGCCAGCGCCGTGTCGACGACCAGTTCGACCGTCGTGCCGCCCTGACCGAACAGCACGACCGGGCCGAACTGCCGGCCCTCGACGACGCCGCAGATCAGCTCGTGGGCATCGCCGCGCCGGGCGGCCGTCGCCTGCACGAGGAAGCCTTCGACGCGCGCCTGCGGCCGGGCGGCGGCCACGCGCGCCGCCATCGCATCGGCCGCGCGCGCGACGGCAGCGGCGTCAGCCCGACTCGGTATTCATGCATCTTGATCTCGCGCGGCACGCCGATATCCATGGCTCGCTCCGATCCCTGCCGTCACGCCGGCTCGGCTTAACGCGCATTAAGTCCCATGTCATCCTCGCCGGCCCCTGTGCGCTTGCGACGCAGCATGCGCCCGCGCGAGGGTGCGAGCCATGTTCCATCGTAGCGCCGTCCTCGCCGCCGCCCTTGCGCTGGCGCAACTTTCCGTCGCCCCGCCGGCCATGGCCGAGCCGGCGCGGGCCATCGCCATGCATGGCGCGCCGGCGCTGGCACCCGGCTTCGCGTCGCTGCCCTGGGTGCGGCCGGACGCGCCTGTTGGCGGCACTCTGCGCCTGCACGCCGTCGGCAGCTTCGATTCGCTCAACCCCTTCATCATCAAGGGCACGCCTGCGGCGGGCCTGGCCCTCGGCTGGGGGCTGGTGTTCGAGCCGCTGATGCGGCGCAGCGCCGACGAGCCTTTCACCCTCTATGGCCTGCTCGCCGAGACGGCGGAGCTGCCGTCCGACCGGAGCTGGATCGAATTCACACTCGATGCGCGTGCGCGTTTCTCCGACGGCAGCCCGGTCACGGTCGAGGACGTGATCTGGAGCTGGAATACACTGCGTGAGAAGGGCCTGCCCAACGCCCGCGCCGCCTGGGCGCGCGTCGAACGGGCGGAGGAGACGGGGCCGCGCCGCGTGCGCTTCACCTTCGCCGATGGCAGCGACCGCGAACTGCCCTTCCTCGTCGCAGGCTTCCTGCCGATCCTGCCGCGCGCCCGCTGGGAGGGCCGCGATTTCGCCGAGACGACGCTGGAGTCGGTCCATGGCAGCGGCCCCTACACGATCGAGCGCGTCGAGCCCGGACGCAGCATCGCGCTGCGCCGCCATGCGGATTGGTGGGGGGCGGCGTTGCCGGTCAATCGCGGCCAGTTCAATTTTGCCGAGCTGCGCTTCGACTATTTCCGCGACGGTGCCATCGCGCTGGAAGCCTTCAAGGCCGGCGACGTCGATTTCCGTATCGAACCCGACGCATCGCGCTGGGCCGAGCAATACGACGTGCCCGCGGTGCGCGACGGCCGCATCCGGCGCGAAGTGCAGCAGCACGGCACGCCGTCCGGCCTCGACGCGCTGGTGCTGAACTTGCGGCGCAAGCCGTTCGCCGACCGCCGCGTGCGCCAGGCCCTCGGCCTCGCGCTCGACTTCGAATGGATCAACGCCACCCTGCTGCATGGTGGCTTCGCGCGCACCACCAGCATGTTCGACAATTCGGCGCTGGCCCCGACGGCGCCGCCCGATGCCGCCGAGCTGGCTCTGCTGGAGACATGGCGTGGCAAGGTGCCGGACGAGGTGTTCGGCCCGCCCTGGCGGCCCTTCGCCCGCGACGGCAGCGGGCGCGACCGCCGGCCGCTGCGCGAGGCCGCGCGACTGCTGGAAGAGGCCGGCTGGAAGGTGCGCGACGGCGTGCTGGTCGACGCCGCCGGCGCACCCTTCGCCTTCGAGATCGTGCTGCGCGACCCGGCGCACGAGAAGATCGCCCTCGCCTGGGCACGTAACCTCAGGCGTCTCGGCATCAATTTGCGCCTGCGGCTGGTCGAAAGCGCGCAGTTCCAGTCGCTGATCGAAGGCTACCACTACGACGCCACCTTCGGCTTCTGGGGCGTCACACTTTCGCCCGGTAACGAGCAGCAGAATTACTGGGGCTCGGTGGTCGCCGACGCGCCGGGCGGGCGCAACTGGGCGGGCGTCACCGACCCGGCGGTCGACGCCATGATCGCCGCTCTGACGGGCGCCGCGACGCGCGAGGCGCTTGTCGCCGCCGCCCGAACCCTCGACCGCCTGCTGATGTGGAACGCCTGGACCATCCCGCTCTGGCACACGCCGGGCATCCGCGTCGCCTGGTGGCGCGAGCGCCTCGCCATGCCCGACCGCGTGCCCGCCTACGGCCCGCAAATCAACGCCTTCTGGAGCCCCGCGGCGGGAAAGTGACGCAATCCATGCGCTTTCTACAGCCCTGCCGCCGCCAGCGCTGGCTTCGCCAGCGCCTTGAGGTCGGCCTCGGGGCGCGGGCCCATATGGCCGATCGCCTCGCCGGCGCAGATCGCGCCGAGGCGGCCGCAGATGGCGAGGCCGGCGCCGCGTGCAAGACCGTAGAGGAAGCCCGACGCGTAAAGGTCGCCAGCGCCGGTGGTGTCGACAACCTTGGCAACATTTACCGCGTCGACGATATGTACCTCGTCGCCCGAGACGGCGACCGAGCCCTTCTCCGAGCGCGTCAGCGCGGCGATCTGGCAGTCCTTGCAGACGCGCTGCAGGGCGTCGTCGAAGCTGCCGACCTGGTAGAGCGACAGGATCTCGGCCTCGTTGGCGAACAGGATGTCAACATGGCCCGCCACGAGATCGCGGAAGGAGTTGCGGTGGCGGTCGACGCAGAAGGGGTCGGACAGCGACAGCGCCACGCGATGGCCGGCCGCGTGCGAGGCCTTTGCGGCGGCCAGGAAGGCCGCCTTCGCCGCATCGCGGTCCCACAGATAGCCTTCGAGGTAGATGATGCCGGCGCGTGCCACCAGCGCCGTGTCGACGTCGTCGGGACCGAGTTCGGCGCAGGCGCCGAGATAGGTGGCCATGGTGCGCTGCGCGTCCGGCGTCACGTAGATCAGGCAGCGCGCCGTGCCGGCGCCGGCGGTCGCCGGCGGCGAGTCGAAGGCGCAGCCGATGGCGCGGATGTCGTGGGTGAAGATACGCCCCAGCTCGTCGTTGCGCACCTTGCCGATATAGGCCGTGCGCGCGCCGAGCGCGGCGAGGCCGGCGGCCGTGTTGCCGGCCGAGCCGCCCGAGGCCTCGACGGCCGATCCCATCGCGCTGTACAGCTTCTCGGCCGTCGGTGCGTCGATCAGCGTCATCGTGCCCTTGGCAAGGCCGAGGCGTGTGACGTCGGCATCGCTCGCATGTGCCCGCACGTCGACGATCGCATTGCCGATGCAGAGCACATCGAGCGCGCCGCCGCTGGCGCCGCCTGTTCCGGCCATGGCATGGTCCTTCGCTATTGGCGGGTCCGGTCGCTGGCGCGGAGTATAGCGACGGCGGCGGCGACCGGAACCCGTGGGCACCGCGGTGCCGGGTTGGGCGCCGGCGTTGGGACGATGCGATGATTGCCGCCTTCGCCAGGGCCTTCGGGCAGCTTCCGGAAAAGAGCTTCCGCCGCTATCTGCTGGTCTCGCTTGCCACGAGCCTCGCCTTCCTCGTGGCGCTGGTCTGGGCGGCGGGATGGGCGCTGTCGGAACTCGACACCGGCCAAGGCTGGCTGAGTTGGCTGGTCACGGTGGCCGGCGGCCTCGGCGCCACCGTCGCCGCCTGGCTGCTGCTGCCGGCGGTCACCACGACCATCGCCGGCTTCATGCTGGGCGGCGTGGCGCGGGCGGTCGAGCGCCGCCACTACCCCCACCTCGCCCCGGCGCGCGAGTCGCCGCTGGCCGAGGATGTCTGGGTCGGCGTGCGCATCGCGCTGCTGACCCTCGCCATCAACATCCTCGCCTTACCCCTCTACATCGCCACGATTTGGGTCGCCGGCCTCGGGCTCGTCCTCTACCTCGCCATCAATGGCCTGCTGTTCGGGCGCGAGTATTTCGAGATGGCGGCGCTGCGCCGCCTGCCGCCGCGCGAAGCCGCCGCGCTCTACCGCCGCCACCGCGCCCGCGTGTTCATCGCCGGTGCCGGCATCGCCGCCTTCGCGCTGGTGCCGGTGCTCAACCTCGCCACGCCGCTCTTCGCCACCGCCGTCATGATCCACCTGTTCGATGGCATGGGCGGCGGCGCGGCCTTGGCAACGCGCCCTCCGCGGGGGTAGAAGCGGCGATTGGCGCGGCGGGGGGGGGGCAGCGTGGCGGAGTCACAGAACCGGGATACTTCCATTGCCCTCGGCCCCAAGGACACGAGCGGGCGGCGCGAGCCCGATCTGAGTTTCCTGCAGCGCACGCCGTCGCGCGCACTCAACATCCCCAATTTGTCGTCCGACGGCGATGGCGGCCTCGACGGGCGCCCCTCGGCCAATGACGGCAAGACGCTTACCGTCGGCCGCGCCATCGCGCTGACAGGCGAGATCACCGCCTGCGACACCCTCGTCGTCGATGGCAGCGTCAAGGCCACGCTGGCGCAGGGGCGGCACATCGAGATCACCCGCACAGGCAGCTACGACGGCGCCGTCAGCATCGAATCGGCGACCATCGCCGGCACCTTCGACGGCGACATCGCGGTGCGCGGCCTACTGCGCATCACCGGCACCGGCCGCATCCAGGGCAAGGTGCGTTACGGCCGCCTAGAAGTCGAAGTGGGCGGCGAGATCAACGGCGACATCGCCGCGACAGACCGCGATCAGGGATAGTCGATCCATGTCCGAACGTGCCGCCCGCGGCGGCCTGTCGCCGGTGGCCGTGGCCGTTGCTGCGGCGGTTACCCTGCTCATCGTCGTGCTCTTCGCCTTGTAGCCCCTGCTGATGCGCGGCCCCGCCAGCCCAGCCGACGCGACACTCCCTCTCCGCCACTTGGGGCGGAGAGGGTCATGCGCGGGCCTTCCCGGCCCTGTTCGTGGCCGCGCTGGCGCTCGCCGGCTGCGGCATGGCCGGCGGCACTGCACCACAGACGGCGGCGCCCGACGCTGCCTCGCCCGCGGTGGAGGCCCGGCAGGATGCCGGCGCCGGAGCGCGTGGCGCCGACCCGCAGGCCGCGCCGCGTCCGCAGACGCCGCCCGACGACAGTCCGGCGCGTCTGGTCGGCCTGCTCGCCGAGGCCGTGACGAGCAAGCTGGGCGAGCCGGCAATGGTGCGCCGCGACGGTCACACCCAGATCTGGCATTACCGGGCGGCGCCCAGCGGTGGCGCCGCTTGTGTGCTGCATCTCTTCCTCTATCCCGACCGCAATACCGCGCGCGTCACCCATGTCGAGGCGCGCTCCGGCACCGACCTGCTGGCCGGCGAGGGCGGCCGTGCCTGCCTGCGCGCCATTCTGGCTGGCCGGCGGACGAGTTGACCCCCAAATTGCCAAGCTATAGTACGCTTTTCACAAATAAAGGCCGCGCGCTGTAGCTTGATCGACCGTTCTGATTTTTCAGTTCATTGTAGAAATTATTCGAATTTCGGTAAATCTGCAACGAAACATTCGGATCATTGCTTCAAACTGCTTGTGCCCGATGCCACCTGCGAGGTTTTGCCGCTAGATAGACCGCGTGCGTGGGGCATTGGGGGTGGGGGATGGCGTTCGGTGGCTGGCGCGTTGGCGCCATAGGTCTCGTTGCCGGCATTGCGGCATCGTTCTCCGCCGCCGCCTGGGCCTCGGCCGGCGGCGGCGCCGTCAACGCGTTCGGTGCCCAGAGCACCATCGTCGTCGGCGGCACGACCGTGGATTCCAACGTCACGGCGCTCATCTTCGCCGTCGGCGAGGTAATGACGCTGACCTTCACCGACGGCACAGGCGGCACGGCCAGCCTGCGCGCTGGCGGCGGCCCGCTCGGCGTGACGACATCGACGCCGCCCGCGGGTTTCAGCTACACGATCGTGCTCGAGCACGCCGCCGCCACCTTCCAGATTCGCGTGCGCATCTTCAATTCCGGTGTGGTCGGCGAGACCTACGACTGGCGCCTGACCTGCACTGCAGTCGGCGGCACGACGACGCACCCCAATGCCCGCTCGACGCACAAGGTGGTGGACGCCATGCAGTCCCGGCTCAACACGCAGAACATCCAGCGCCACATGCAGACGCTGACCGCCGGCAATTTCAATGGCGGCACGGGGAGCGTCGGTAGCGGGGAGACGGGCTGGACCGGCGGCAATTTCGTCGGCAACGGCGCCTCGCGTCTCGTCGGCGCCTTCGCGCAGCGCTCGGCCGGGACGGCGGCAAGCCTCGGCTTCGGCCGTGAGCAGGAAGAAGCGGAGGACGATCCCTTTCTGGGCGCTCAGCGGCGCACCGTCGGTGGCCGCGACGGGTTGCGCGAGGGCGCCGCACTGGTCGCCTTCGACACCGCCGCCGGCGACCAGCTGGCCCGGGCCGGCCAACCACGCCGACCGACCCGCGCCAGTCCCTCGCGCCGCAGCAGCAGCGCGGCAGCATCTGGGCCTATGGCGCATGGTCGGACGTGCGCAACTCGCGCAACGCCGTCAACGACAGCCAGCGTTTTCCCGGCGACGCCATCGCCGTGACCGGCGGCGCCGACTACCATGTCGTCGACTCCGTGTGGGTCGGGCTGGCCGCGAGTGCGCTGACGACCTCGCTGTCAACCACCTTCAACAACGGCAGCTACGACGAGGAGGCGTGGACGCTGGCGCCATACGCGGTGTGGCGCATCAGCGACATCCTGTCGGCCGACATCACCATGGGCGGCGCGAGCGGCCATATCGAGCAGAAGCGCAACCGCACGACGCGGCAGGTCGCCGCCAATACCGACGCCAATTCGCTGTTCGGCGCCGCCGGCCTCACCGCGCGCGTCCGCCCGGGCGACGGGCAATGGCTGCTGACCGGCCGCGTGACCTGCCTGCGCTCGCGCAAGCTGATCGACTCCTTCACCGAGAGCAACGGCACCTTCGTCGACGACGACGAGGCCAACACCTCGCAGGCCAAGGGCGGCGCCGACATCGCCTACGAATTCGCCCTCGACGGCGCGCGGCTGGTGCCGCATATCGGCGCCGAATATGTCCACGACATCATGGACGAGGTGAACGGCTACGCCAATGCGCAGGCGGTGCGGAGCGGCAGGCGCTTCTTCATCGATCCGCTCGGGCTTTACGGCACCGTCGACGTCTCGAGCGAACTCTGGCGCGACGATTTCCAGGACCACACCTTCCGCATCATCGTCGTGCAGCGGCTGACGGTGCCGGGCACCGGCACGGCAACCAATCCATTCGTGCAGACAATCACCCAGGCCGGGCGGCGCGAACTGGCCGGCGGCCTGCAGATGACGGGCGCCGACCAGACCTTCGACGCCACCTTCCGAGCCGCCACCATCGACCGCCTGCGCGGACCCGGCGAGCAGCGCTTCACCCTCAACCTGTCGGGCGATTTCTAGGCCGGCATCCTGGCCCTGTAGTCGCACAGCTCGGCGATGACGCAGCTGGCGCATTTCGGCGCCCGCGCGGTGCACACATAGCGGCCGTGCAGGATCAGCCAGTGATGCGCGTGGCGGCGGTACTCGGCCGGCACGCGGCGCAGAAGCAGGTCTTCCACCGCGCGCGGCGTCTTGCCTGGCGCGAGACCGGTGCGATTGCCGACGCGGAAGATATGCGTGTCAACCGCGATCGTCTCCTCGCCGAAGGCGACGTTGAGCACCACATTGGCCGTCTTGCGGCCGACGCCGGGCAGCGCCTCCAGCGAATCGCGGTCGCGCGGCACTTCGCCGCCATGCTTCTCGGCGAGAAGCGTCGACAGGGCGACGACATTCCTCGCCTTGGTGCGGTAGAGGCCGATGGTCTTGATGAGGTTGGCGATGCGCGCCTCGCCGAGGGCGGCCATCTTCGCCGGCGTGTTGGCGGTGGCGAACAGGCCGGGCGTGGCCTTGTTGACGGCGGCATCGGTTGATTGCGCCGACAGTACGACGGCGACCAGCAAGGTGTATGGCGTCGTGTAGACCAGCTCCGTCGTCGGCGCCTCGATGCTGGCGGCGAGGCGGGCCATGATGGCGGCGGCGCGGGCGCGGGTCATGCGAGGCATGGCCGAATCCTAGCGCGATTCGGCGCGGCGCGGTGCCGCCTCGGCCGGACCGACGCCGCGACCTATCCTTTACCCATGTCCGGCCCGGCCGACCCGGCCGCACTGCTGTTAGACGCGGTGCTGACGCCCCATCGCAGCCTCGCGCCGAAGGGCTTCCTCGCGCTCATGGCGGCGCTGGCGGCGGGTGCCGCCAGCGTGGGCCTGCTGTTCGCCAGCCGCGGCGCCTGGCCTGTGCTGCCCTTTCTCGGCGGCGAGGTGCTGCTGGTCTGGGTCGCCTTCCGCGTCAATTACCGCCGAGGCGCTGGAGGTCGACTAGGTCGATCCGCGCGGCCGGCGGCGACACCACAGCTTCGCGCCGCCGCACTGGCTGCGCGTGGCGCTGGAGCCGCTGCCGGGCCGCGCCCGCCGCCTCGCCGTGGCGAGCACGGCCGCGCCCTGGCCATCGGCCGCTTCCTCGCGCCGGAGGAAAAGGCCAGCTTCGCGCAGGCACTGGCCGCGGCGATCGGCCGGCTTGACGCACCGATGCCCTCTTCGCCGGCGGGTGTATGG
>SHWB01000006.1 GCA_009691025.1 Alphaproteobacteria bacterium | reverse complement strand
ACACTGGATGCGAGCCGCTCAAAGACAAAGCGTCGAGGACAAACGGCGATACGTCGGCACGCTCGTCGACACCATACAGCCAGACGAATGCGCCAACTACTTCGTCAACGACTGATACGATTCAAATAAATCGTGAAACGGTCTAGTCGGCGTTGCTGCCGCCCGGCACGAAGAAATGGGTGCCCATCCAGCGCCAGCGTTCGCCGGCGCGCGCCGTGCAGTTGATGCGCGCGCGGCCGGGCGGGAAGGGCCGCTCCAGCCGCGCCTAGACGCGCGGGCCAAGCCGCTGGAGTTGCAGCGGACCGAGGCCGCTGGCGTAGCAGGCAAGGTCGTCGAGCGGGCCGACATCGTCGGCGATGGTGAAGCCGAACAGCGGCGGGTTGGCGCGCAGCGTCGGGTTGGGCGGCGACAGGTCGCGCACCGGTATCGGCAGTGCGCGCGCGGCGAGGAGGAAGCGCTCGAGATCGCCGAAATTATCGTTGATGGCGAAGCGCGGCAGGTAGAACGGATCGGCCGTGGCGTGGACCACGCCGGAATGCTGGCCGAAGGCAAATTCGTAGTCGGCCGCGCGCACCAGCTCGGCGACTTCGAGGCTGGATTCGCCATAGGGGTAGGCGAAGATCGCCGGGCGCGCGCCGAGCTCTGCCTCGAAGCTGGCGTTGGAGCGCGCCAGGTCCTCGTCGTTGCGCGCATTGTCGTTGGCCGCCATGTGCAGATGCGAGACCGTATGGGCGCCGATGGTCACGCCCTGGTCGCGCAGGGCGCGGATCTGGTCCCATCTCAGGTAGCCCTGCTGGGCGCGGTCGTGCACCTCGGTCGACACGAACAGCGTCACCGGCAGGCCAGCGCGGCGCAGGCGCGGCCAGGCGACGTCCCAGGTCGGGCTGTAGGCGTCGTCGATGGCGATGCCGACGGCGCGGTCGGGCAGCGGCTTGCCGTCGCGGATGGCGGCTAGGATCTGCGGCACCGGCAGCACGGCGTATCCGCCGCGCGCCAGCTCGCCAACATGCTCCTCGAACTGCTCGATGCGCACATTGGTCTTCGGGTAGGCGCTCTCGCCGAAGCGGTGGTACATGAAGATCACGGCCGAATCGGCGGCCAGCGCCGGCGCGGCTACGCCGAGGCATGACACCGTGGACAGCGCGAGGTCCGACAGGTATCGCAGCGAAGCCGCCATTACCCATGCTGCGCGCGCGCAGCAAATCCGTGGTCCGTCCCGTTACCGATGGCGTAAGATTAATGGCGCAGCGGGGACGGTTCAAGCCGGCCGCCGTGCCGCCGGGTCACATCATCCGGCGCGGCGCGTCGGCATCCGACACCCGCGCGTATCGGCGCGCGTCGAAGAGCTGGTAGTGCCACCATTCGCGCCGGTAGAAGTCCCATCCCGCCGTGGACATCAGGCCGAGCAGCACGCAGCGGTTGCGGCGCATGGCAACCGGCAGTTCGGCGACGTCGTGATGTGCGCGCGGCGTGAAGTCGTCGAATTCCGTGCCCATGTCTAGCGGACGCCCGGCGGCGTCCGTCAGCGTCAGGTCGACGGCGACTCCGCGGCTGTGCGGTGAGCCGCGCTCGGGCGGCACGACGTAGTCGGGATTTGGCGTGTGGTCCCACAGCTTCTGCTGCGCCTCGGGCGGCCGGTAGGCGTCGAGCACCAGCAGGCCGTGGCCGATCTCGCGCGCCAGGACCGACGCGCGCAGCAGTGCCGCAGCGGCGTCCGCGTGCAGGAAGCAATGCGCGGTGCGGTACACCGGACGGCCGGTGAAATTGCCGGCCGTCGCATAGGCGAGGTCGATCGCCACGCCATGGGCTTCGGGGGTGATCTCGACGAGGCTCATGCGGCTCCATCACGCGTGACGCGGCGCTGCGGCGATGCTATCGGGCCGCAGCCGAGTCGCCGCGACGGCGCCGGCAGGCGATGCGAGGCCGTGCGACCCCATGAAGCTGCTCGCCCTCGACAGCGCCGGCGACGCCTGCTCGGCGGCGCTGTGGGACGACGGCACGGTCCACGCCGGCCGCCTCGTCGAACAGGCGCGCGGCCAGGACGCCGTGCTGGCCGGCCTCGTCGCCGAGGCGATGGCGGGCACCGCCTGGGCCGCGCTCGACGCCATCGCCGTCGCCATCGGGCCCGGCAGCTTCACCGGCCTGCGCATCGCCATCGCCACGGCGCGCGGCCTCGCGCTGGCGGCGGGCAAGCCGTGCCTCGGCGTGTCCTCCTTCGCCGCCGCCGCCCGGGGCGCCCGCGCCGCCGCGCCGGCGCCAGCCGCCTGGCCGTATCTCGTGGCGCTGGCGAGCCGGCGGCAGGAAATCTACCTGCAGGCGCTCGGACCCGATCTCGTGCCCCTCGCGCCGCCGGCCGCCGTGCTGCCGGCGGCGCTGGCCGACTGGCTGCCGCCGGCCTTCGCCGCGGCGCCCGGCCTCGCGCTGGCCGGCGACGCGGCGGCCCAGATCGCAGCCCTGCTGGCCGGCCATGCCCTCCATATGCCGGCCGGCCCCGGCCATGTGCGGGCGGCGGACGTGGCGGCGGAGGCCGCCGCACTGCTGGCCGCCGATCCCGCGGCCGGCCGCACCCCGCCGCGGCCGCTCTATCTGCGCCCGCCCGACGTCACGCCGGGGCCGGCATGAGCCGGCGCGCATGAGCGTCTGGGCCATCGGCCCGGCCGGCGCGGAGGCAGCGCCGCTGCTCGGCCCTCTGCACCGCGCCGCCTTTGCCGCGGGCGGCTTCCAGCAATGGGCCGACGCCACCCTCGCCGGCCTGCTCGCCGCCCCGCTGACGCTGGCCCTCGGCGCCGCCGACGCGGCGGACGCCGCCGCCGGCTTCATCCTCGGCCGCCTCGTCGCCGGCGAGGCGGAAATCGTCACGCTCGCCGTGGCGCCCGGGCGGCAGGGAGGCGGGATCGGCGGCGCGCTGGTCGGTGCCTTCCTCGAAGCCGCCCGCGCCGCCGGGGCGACGCGCGCCGTGCTGGAGGTCGCCGAGGACAATGCGCCGGCGCGCGCCGTCTACGCCCGGCACGGCTTCCGCCAGGCGGGGCGGCGGCTGGGCTACTACGCGCGGGCCGGCGGCGGGCGGATCGACGCGCTGTTGCTGGCGATCGACCTAGCGGCCTGAGGCAAAGGTTCGCCCGTCCGCTGAAATGGACTATATTTGCCTCTCCAGCGGCGGAGGCGGCCGGGCCTGCGTCCGGCCATGCGGCCCGCGACAGGCCGGCGACAAGGGGTGCGGACCGGGCATGACGAGCAAGACCTCGCGCATCGAACAGCGTTGCGAGGATAGGGGCCTCAAGATGACGGACCAGCGCCGCACCATCGCGCGCGTGCTGTCCGAGGCCACCGATCATCCAGACGTCGACCAGGTCTATCGTCGCGCGACCGAGATCGATCCACGGATCTCGATCGCCACGGTTTACCGCACCGTGCGGCTGTTCGAGGAGGTCAACATCCTCGAAAAGCACGATTTCGGCGACGGCCGCGCCCGTTACGAGGAACAGACCGGCGACCATCACGACCATCTGATCGACGTCAAGTCGGGACGGGTGATCGAGTTCCATGACGACGAGATCGAGGAGCTGCAGCAGCGTATCGCCGCGAAGCTCGGCTACCGGCTGGTCGACCACCGGCTGGAACTCTTCGCCATTCCGCTCGATCGCAAGTCGGAGGGCGAGTGAGGCGCCTGCTCCCCGCTTGCCCGACCGGCATCCGCACCACCTCCCGGCCCGTGACATGACCCTGCAGCCCAAGGCAGCGGTCAGCCGCCTGCTGCCGCCCGCCGCCCCCGCCGAGACGCCGCCGCGCCTCGGCGATCTCGGCAGCGGAACGCTGGAATTGCGGCTGGCCGCCGACGCCGCCGACCTCACCGCCGCCCAGGCGCTGCGCTACCGCGTCTTCTATGAGGAGATGGCCGCGAAGCCGACGCCGGAGATGCTGGCGCGCGGCCACGATTTCGACGATTTCGACGCCCTGTGCGACCATCTGCTGGTGATCGACACCGCGCGCGGCCGCGGCGCCGACGGCGTCATCGCCACCTATCGGCTGCTGCGCGGTGAGATCGCCGACCGCCACCACGGCTTCTACACCGCCGGCGAGTACGAGATCGCCTGCCTGCGGGCCTATCCCGGCCGCATCCTTGAACTGGGCCGCTCCTGCGTCGATGCGGAATACCGCTCGCGCCCAACCATGCAGCTTCTGTGGGCCGGCATCGCCCGTTACGTGCTACACTACGGCATCCGGCTGATGTTCGGCTGTGCCAGCCTGCACGGCACCGACGTGGCGCGCCTCGCCATGCCGATGTCCTACCTCTACCACTTCCATCTGGCGCCGCCCGCGCTGCGGCCGCGCGCCCTGCCCGACCTGCGCGTCGACATGAACTTCATGCCCGCCGAGCGCATCAGCGAGAAGGAAGCGCTGGCCGCGCTGCCGCCGCTGGTCAAGGGCTACCTGCGGGTCGGCGCCTTCATCGGCGACGGAGCCGTCGTCGACCATCAGTTCAACACCACCGATGTCTGCATCATCGTCAACACCGACCTGATCACCGACCGCTATTACCGCCATTACGCGCGCAACCAGCCCGGCATCGTCGACGAGGATCTGCCGGCATGAGCATGCCCGCGCCCACGGTCGTCGGCTCGCCGTTCGCTGGCGTCGTCCGCATGCTCCTCTACGTGGTGTGGACGATTCTGCTGCTTCCGGCGCAGGCGCTGTGCGTGGCGCTGCGCCTGCCGCTCGCCCGCCGCCTGCCGCGCTTCTATCACCGCATGTGCTGCCGGATGCTAGGCATCCGGCTCGAAGTCTACGGCCGACAGTCGCGCGAACGGCCGACGCTGTTCGTCGGCAACCACACCTCCTACCTCGACATCGCGATCTACGGCGCGCTGATCGACGGCTCCTTCGTCGCCAAGGCAGAGATCGCCGACTGGCCGCTGTTCGGCCTGCTGGCGAAGCTGCAGCGCTCGGTGTTCGTCGACCGAAAGGTCGGCACCTCGAAGAAGCAGGCCGAGATGCTGCGCGGCCGGCTCGAGGACGGCGACAGCTTGATCATGTTCCCCGAGGGCACGACCGGCGACGGAACCCATGTCGCGCCGTTCCGCAGCTCTCTGCTTGCCGCCGCGGAGATCGAGATCGGCGGGCACAAGATTTCCGTGCAGCCGGTGTCCGTCACCTTCGCTCGCCTCGACGGCATCCCGCTCGGCCGCCATCTGCGTCCGTTCTACGCCTGGTACGGCGACATGGAGCTGGTGCCTCATATGCGACAGCTCGCCGGCCTCGGCCGCCTCAGCGTGACCGTTGTGTTCCACGACCCGGTGACGGTGGACCAGTTCGCCTCGCGCAAGGCACTGACACAGCATTGCTACGAGACGGTGGCGCGCGGCCATGCCGACGCGCTGTCCGGGCACATCCAGCCGCCGGCCGGCGCGTCGGGCGCGCGGCGCTGGATACGGTTTCGCGGGCGCCCGCGCATCGCCGTGCGGCTGCGCCGGCCACGGCGCGCCAAGGCCGCCGCGCGGTCGGCTTGACATGCGCCGCCAGCCCCCGCTAGGTCTCGCCACGATGCGGCGATACGCGCACAGGGTCCTTTCGCGCCCCGGCCACCGACGGGCCGCCCGCGCGTGACCAAGACGCTGTTCATCAGGACCTACGGTTGCCAGATGAACGTCTACGATTCCGCCCGCATGGCGGACGTCCTGGCGCCCCTCGGCTATTCGCCCGCCCTGTCGCCGGCGGGCGCCGACATGGTCGTGATCAACACATGCCATATCCGCGAGAAGGCGGCGGAGAAGGTCTATTCCGAACTTGGCCGGCTGCGCCTGGAGAAGGAGGCGCGGACGGCGCGCGGCGAGCGCATGACCATCGCCGTCGCTGGCTGCGTCGCCCAGGCGGAGGGCGAGGAGATGCTGGCGCGCGCGCCCTGGGTCGACATCGTCGTCGGCCCGCAGGCCTACCATCGCCTGCCCGAGCTGGTGGCGCGCGCCACGCGCGCCGGCGGCGGCGTGCTCGACACGGAGTTTCCCGCCGAGTCCAAGTTCGACGCCCTCCCGGAGGAAAGCGTGGCGCCCGGGCCGTCGGCCTTCCTAACCGTGCAGGAGGGTTGCGACAAGTTCTGCACCTTCTGCGTCGTGCCCTACACGCGCGGCGCCGAATTCTCCCGCCCGGCGACGGCGATCGAGGCCGAGGCGCGGCGGCTGGTGCGGCGCGGCGCGGTCGAGCTGGTGCTGCTCGGCCAGAACGTCAACGCCTGGCACGGCGACGACGGGGCGACCGTCGGCCTCGGCGGGTTGCTGCGCCGGCTGGCGACCATTCCGGGCCTCGCGCGTCTGCGCTACACGACCAGCCACCCGCGCGACATGGACGATGCGCTGATCGCCGCGCATGGCGACCTGCCGCAGCTCATGCCTTACCTGCACCTGCCGGTGCAGTCGGGCAGCGACAGCATCCTCGCGGCGATGAACCGCGGCCACCGCGCCGCCGACTACCTCGCCGTCATCGGCCGCCTGCGCCGCGCCCGCCCGGACATCGCGCTGGCCTCCGACTTCATCGTCGGCTTTCCCGGCGAAAGCGACGACGATTTCCGCGCCACATTGGCGCTGGTCGAGGAGATCGGCTACGCCCAGGCCTATTCCTTCAAATACAGCCCACGCCCCGGCACGCCCGCCGCAGCCCTGCCGCTGCAGGTGCCGGGGGACGAGAAAGAAGCGCGGCTGGCCGCGTTGCAGGCGGCCATCGTGCGCGGCCAGACGGAGTTCAACGCCGCCTCGGTCGGGCGCATGGTCGAGGTACTGTTCGAGCGCGACGGCCGCCATGCCGGCCAGCTGATCGGCCGCACGCCGCACAACCAGTCCGTCTATGTCGCGGCACCACCGGCCTTGGCGGGCCGCATCGCGCAGGTACGGCTCGTCGCGGCCAGCGAACGCAGTCTCGCCGGCGAGCTTGCCGGGGCGCCGGCCCTGTATCTGGAGGGGGTAGCGGGTTGACGACGACCGAGGCGGCCGGCTCCATGCCGACACGGATCCAGTTCGACGACAACGCTCTCCTGCCGGCCCTGTTCGGCCGTCACGACGAGCACCTCGTGCAGATTGAGCGCCTGCTAGACGTCAAGTTGCGCTACCGCGGCAACCAGCTCGAGATCAGCGGCCCGGCGGCCTCTCGCGAGATCGCCGACCGCGCCATCATGGGCCTCTACGCGCGCCTCAAGCGCGGCCAGACGATCGGCCGGGGCGAAATGCAGGCCGCGGTGCGCATGGCGGCGGCCGGCGAGGCGACCAACAAGCCGGCCGCGGCGGTGCACACGCGCAAGCGTTCAATCGTCGCGCGCTCGCCCAACCAGCAGATCTATCTCGCCGCGCTGTCGCGGGCGGAGTTGGTGCTGGCGGTCGGGCCGGCCGGCACCGGCAAGACCTACCTCGCCGTGGCCATGGCGGTGGCGATGCTGCTGCGCGGCGAGGTCGACCGCATCATCCTGTCGCGTCCCGCTGTCGAGGCCGGCGAGCGGCTGGGGTTCCTGCCCGGCGACCTGCAGGAGAAGATCGACCCCTATCTGCGCCCGCTCTACGACGCGCTCTACGACATGCTGCCCGGCGACCAGGTGGCCAACCGCCTGTCGAGCGGCGAGATCGAGGTGGCGCCGCTGGCCTTCATGCGCGGCCGCACGCTGGCCAACGCCTTCGTCATTCTCGACGAGGCGCAGAACGCGACCGCCACGCAGATGAAGATGTTCCTCACCCGCCTCGGCGAAGGCTCGCGCATGTCGGTCACCGGAGACCCCAGCCAGGTCGACCTGCCGGCCGGCATCCGCTCCGGCCTGCTCGACGCGCTCGACGTGCTGGACGGTGTCGACGGGGTCGAGATCGTGCAGCTCGGCGAGGCCGACGTCGTGCGCCACCCGCTCGTCACCCGGATCGTGCGCGCCTACAATGCGCGCGACGAGGCCAAGCCCCGATGAGCGACCAACGACGACGCGGCGACACGATCGCCGTCGATCTTGCCGCACCCGCCGCCTGGCGCGCGCTGCCGGAGGCGAGGGTCGTGGCGCGCCGCGCGGCACGCGCCGCGCTCGCTGCCGACGCGCCCGCCGGGCCGGTCGAACTGGCGATCCGCCTCGCCGACGACGGCGAGGTGCGGACGCTCAACCGCGACTGGCGCGGCCAGGACAAGGCGACCAACGTGCTGTCGTTTCCGGCCGGCGACGACGTCGTCGCGGCGACGGCGCAGGCGCGCGCGTTGCTGCTAGGCGATGTCGTCGTCGCCGCGACGACTCTGCTCGCCGAGGCAGAGGCTGCCGGCAAGACGCCCGGCGACCATCTCGCTCATCTCGTCGTGCACGGCACGCTGCACCTGCTCGGCCACGACCACGAACGCGCCGACGACGCGACGCGGATGGAAGGGCTGGAGCGTACGATCCTCGCCGGAATCGGCATCGCCGACCCCTATGACGACGCCGGCGCGCGTGAGGTAGCCTGACGCGATGGCCCACACCCGTCCTGACGAGACCGCCAGAAACGACGGCGGAACCCCCGAGGAGCCTCCCGCGCCACGCCCGGTGCGGCCGGCCGGCACAACGTCCGGCCTCGGCGCGCTGGGAGACTGGCTGCGGGCCCTGCTGCACGGAAGGCAGGACACCGAAACCGCGCAGGCGGCGTTCGAGGAATTGCTGGCGGAGAACCCCGACCTCGCCGCCGAGGTGGCGCCCGACCAGCGCCAGCTCATCGCCAATATCCTCGACCTTTCGGACATGACGGCCGAAGACGTGATGGTGCCGCGCGCCGACATTGCCGCGGCGCCGGCCGACGCCACGCTCGACGAGCTGGCCGACCTGCTGGTGCGCGAGGAGCACTCGCGCATGCCGGTTCAGGACGGCGACCTCGACCACATCGTGGGCTATGTCCACATCAAGGACGTGCTGGCGGCCACCCGCGCCGGCAAGCCGAAGACGACGCGAGCGCTGGCCCGCAAGATCCTGTTCGTTGCGCCCTCGATCAAGGTGCTCGACCTGCTGCTGGAGATGCGGGCGGCGCGCACGCATATCGCCCTCGTCGTCGACGAATATGGCGGCGTCGACGGGCTCATCACCATCGAGGATCTTGTCGAGGAGATCGTCGGCGAGATCGAGGACGAGCACGACGAAGACGACGGCCCGGCCCTCGTCGCGCAATCGGACGGCACGATTCTCGCCGACGCGCGCGCGCCGATCGAAGATCTCGAGGAGATGATCGGCCCCTTCGCCACCGACGAGGAGCATTCGGAGATCGACTCGCTGGCCGGCATCGTCTTCGCGCTGGTCGACCGCGTGCCGCGCCGCAACGAGGTCATCACCCATCCCGCCGGCGTCGAGTTCGTCGTCGTCGACGCCGATGCGCGCCGCATCCGCCGCCTGCGCGTGCGCCGCGTGGCACCACGCGCGACGGCCGGTTGAGCGACTGTCCTTGCCTTCGTCCGGCAGCCCCCACCTCAACCTGCCCTCTCCGCCCCCAGGGGCGGAGAGGGTGAATGACATGCCAGCCCGCATCGCCCTCTCCGCCTGGCGGGGGCGGAGAGGGAGCGGACCCGTTGCGTCAGCAATGGGGAGGATGAGGTGGGGGTGCGTCTTACCCTGCCGCGCCGTACCAATCCGCAAGGTCGCATGACAGCGCTTCATCGCCTCGACCGCGTAGCCAATGCCGTGCGCGACCTCGCCGGCTGGCGCCTCGCGGCGCTCGCCCTCGTCCTAGGCGCCGCCGGCATGTTCGCCCTGCCGCCCTGGTACCTGCTGCCGCTAGCCATTCCGGCCTTCGCCGGCCTCGTCTGGATGATCGAGGGCGCAGCGGCCGGGCCGCGCCCGCTGCGCCGCGCCTTCTTCGCCGGCCTGCTGTTCGGCCTCGGGCATTTCGCCGTCGGAATCTGGTGGGTGCACGAGGCCTTCCTCATCGACGCCGCGCGCACGGCGTGGCTGATCCCGTTCCTGGTCGGCGGGCTGGCCGTCGTGCTGGCGGTGTTCCCCGCCGCCGCCGCACTGGCCGCGGCGGCGCTGTGGGGTCGGCGCCCGGCGCCGGCGGTAGCGCGAATCTGCGCCTTCGCCGGTTTGTGGCTCCTCGCCGAATGGCTGCGCAGTTGGCTGTTCACCGGCTTTCCGTGGAACCTCGTCGGCTACGCCTGGACGATCGATCCCGCGCCGCTGCAATTCGCGGCGGTGGCGGGCGTCTGGGGCCTGTCTCTGGTCGCGGTGCTGGCGGCGGCGATGCCGGCGGCGCTGGCCGATTCGCGCGCGCGCCGCGCCGGCCTCGTCGCCACGCTGGCCTTCACCCTGCTACTGCCCGCGGCGATGTGGGCCGGCGGCGCCGTGCGCCTAGGCCAGGCGCCGGATATTGCGGCGGGCGAGCACGTCGTCGCGGGCGTGCGGCTGCGCCTGGTGCAGGCGGCGATCCCGCAGACGCTGAAATGGCAGGACGGGCTACGCCGGCAGCACCTGCAAATGCACATCGACCTGTCGCGGCAGCTGCCGGCGGCCGGCGCGCCTTCCCCGACCCTGGTGATCTGGCCGGAGACGGCGGTGCCCTACCTGCTGGCCAACGACGAGGGCGCGCGGCGGGCCGTGGCGCTGGCGGTGCCGGCGGGCGGACTGCTGATAGCCGGCGCGGCGCGCGCCGGCCCGGACGCGAATGGCACACGCCGGTGGTGGAACGCCGTGCACGCCATCGCCGGCGACGGCGACATCGTCGCCACCTACGACAAGGCGCACCTCGTGCCGATGGGCGAATACGTGCCGCTGCGCAGCGTGCTGCCAATCGACACCATCGTGCCCGGCCGTGAGGATTTCGCCGCCGGGCCAGGTCCGCAGACGCTGGCCCTGCCCGGCCTGCCCGCTGTCGGACCGTTGGTCTGTTACGAGGCGATCTTTCCCGGCGCCGTCGCCGCCACGCCGCGGCCAGCCTGGCTGGTCAACCTGACCAACGATGCCTGGTTCGGTACCAGCGTCGGACCGGCCCAGCATTTCGCCATCGCCCGCACCCGCGCCGTCGAGGAAGGGATGCCCCTTGTGCGCGCCGCAAACACGGGCATTTCCGCCATTGTCGATCCCTGGGGCCGCGTCCTCGCCCGCCTCGACCTCGGCACCGTCGGCGTGCTCGATGCCGCCCTGCCCCGGGCACTTGCACCGACGCCCTTCGCGTATATGAAAAACTGGGTTGTCGTATCTCTCCTTTTAATTGTATTGATTATGTATCTGTTCTTGTTTCGATATGTATCGCTAACAAAGAACTGACGCGGTTTCCGCGCTTGCGCATACAATCGTACCGAATGGGGGCTGCCGGAGACTGAGGCTCTCGCGCACGCGCCGCAACAGGGGGGTGATTCATGGCAGGAGGCCCCAACCCCGTGGACGTGCATGTAGGGGGCCGGGTTCGTCTGCGCCGCACCTTGCTGGGGATGAGCCAGGAGCGGCTGGCCGAGGCCATCGGACTGACATTCAAGCAAGTCCAGAAATACGAGCGTGGCGCCAATCGCATCGGCGCCAGCCGGCTGTTCGACCTGTCCCTGGTGCTCGGCGTGCCGGTCTCGTTTTTCTTAGAGGAAATGGCCAACACCGTCGCCGCCGCCTCGCCGCGGGCGCGCGGGCGGAGCGAACCGCCGCCGGCGCCGCTGCCGCCGGCACCCATTCGCGACGGCGATCCAATCAGCCGGCGCGAGACGCTGGAACTCGTGCGGGCCTATTACCGCATCCCCTCGTGCGAGGTCCGTCGGCGTGTGTTCAAACTGACCAAGGCCGTCGCTGCCGCGGCCCGCTGAGGCCCGGGCGAAGGGCGCCGAAGGCCACGCCGCCGTTGCGTCCACCCGCCCCACCGCCGGCGCCGGGGGCGGGCCGGTTGGGCACTGCCATCGCCCTCCCGAAAAGCGATGATTCCCGCCAAAAATTGGGCATTTGCGTGGGCCGCAGGTGGGACGCTCGCCCCTTGACTCGCCGCCGACGATGCTGCAAAGGCCGCCGGCCTGCCACGCCCGTCGGCGGGCCAAATCCAAGGGGGAGGTCAGCGTGCGCAAGGGCAAATATCTCTTCACGAGCGAATCGGTTTCGGAGGGCCACCCGGACAAGGTTTGCGATCGCATTTCCGATTCCGTCGTCGACCTGTTCCTTGCCGGCGACCCCTATGCGCGTGTTGCCTGCGAGACGCTGACGACCACCAACCTGATCGTGCTGGCCGGCGAAGTGCGCGGCCCGGCCGACATCACGCCGGACCGCATCGAGGCGGCGGCGCGCCAGGCGGTGAAGGAGATCGGCTACGATCAGGCCGGCTTCCACTGGAAGAACGCCAAGGTGCAGGTTCATCTGCACGCCCAGTCGTCCGACATCGCCCGGGGCGTCGACGCCGCCGGCAACAAGGACGAAGGCGCCGGCGACCAGGGCATCATGTTCGGCTTCGCCTGCCGCGAGACGCCGGAACTGATGCCGGCGCCGATCCAGTATTCGCACGCCATCCTGCATGCCATGGCCAAGGCCCGGCACTCGGGCAAGACCAAGGGCTTCGGCCCCGACGCCAAGAGCCAGGTGACGCTGGAATACCAGGACGGCAAGCCGGTGCGCGCGACCTCAGTAGTGGTCTCGACCCAGCACGACGAAAGCCTGTCGCAGGAGGACGTGCGCGAGCTGGTGCGCCCCTATGTCCTCAAGGTGCTGCCGCAGGGCTGGATGTGCCCGGAGGAAGAATTCTACGTCAACCCGACCGGCCGCTTCGTCATCGGCGGCCCGGACGGCGACGCCGGCCTGACCGGCCGCAAGATCATCGTCGACACCTATGGCGGCGCCGCACCGCACGGCGGCGGCGCCTTCTCGGGCAAGGATCCGACCAAGGTCGACCGCTCGGCCGCCTATGCCGCCCGCTACCTCGCCAAGAACGTCGTCGCCGCCGGGCTGGCCGACCGCTGCGTCATCCAGGTTGCCTACGCCATCGGCGTCGCCAAGCCGCTGGCCGTCTATGTCGACACGGACGGCACCGGCAAGGTCGACGAAGCGAAGCTGTCGGACGTCCTGCAGCAGGTGATGAACCTGTCGCCGCGCGGCATCCGCGAGCACCTCAAGCTCAACCGCCAGATCTACGCGCGCACCTCCTCCTACGGCCATTTCGGCCGCACTCCGGACGCCGATGGCGGCTTCTCCTGGGAGAAGACCGACCTCGTCGACGCGCTGCGCGGCGCGTTCTGAGGCGCGGGCGGTCCGCCGCCCGCCCATCGACCCGATCGCCGGACCGCTCCCCGAGCTGGCCGGTTTCGTTTCCGCACCGCGCCGTTTCGCGCTAACAGCGGCGCCATGTCCGAGATCGAAACCCGCTTCCATGGCCGCCGCCGCGGCCGTCCGCTGCGCGCCGGCCGCCAGCGGCTTCTGGCCGACGGCCTCGGCCTCCTCGGCATCGACCCGGCGGCGCTGCCGGTAGGCAGCGATCCGGCCGCGCTGTTCGATCCCCGCCCGCGCGCCGTCTGGCTCGAGATCGGCTTCGGCACCGGCGAGCATCTCGCCTGGCAAGCCGCCCGCAACCCCTATATCGGCCTGATCGGCGCCGAACCCTTCCTCAACGGCGTGGCGCGGCTGCTCGCCGCCGTCGAGGCGGAGGGCCTCGCCAATGTCCGCGTGCTGGCCGACGATGTGCGCCCGCTGCTCAACCGCCTCGGCGAGGCCACGCTGGAGCGCGTCTTCGTGCTGTTTCCCGATCCATGGCCCAAGCGCCGCCACCGCGCCCGCCGACTGGTCGCCCGGCCGCTGCTCGACCGGCTGGCGCGTACCCTCGCCGATGACGGGCGCCTGCTGCTGGCGAGCGACGATTCCGACTACGTCGCCTGGATGCTGCGCCACCTGCTCGACCATCCCGATTTCGCCTGGACCGCCCGCGGTCCGGCCGATTGGCGCCGTCCGGCCGACCAGCCGCCGACGCACTACGAGGAGAAGAACCTGTATGGCGGCCCCGGCGCGACCTGGATCGAGGCCCGGAGAAAGCCGCGCGGAGCGGCGTGAACGCCTTGCGCCGGGCCGGCTATTGACGATATAAACCCGTCAAGCATTCCCGATGACCTGTCTTCAGGTGATTAGGGGTGGCCTTGGCAGACACCGGGGCCGCCCTTTTTAGTTGGTCGACCCGGCTGCCGGCCCTTGCCGTGTAGACGGGGACCGAACGGAGGCCCGGGCGTGAGCCTGGTGAGCGAGACCGCACTGACCGACCGAATAGTCGCCATCGTCGAACCCGCGCTGGCGGCGCAGGGGCTTGAGCTCGTGCGCGTCGCGGTGCAGGGGCATGGCCGCCCGGTATTGCTGATCATGATCGGCCGCAGCGACGAGGCCGACGTGGCCATGGACGATTGTGTCGCCGCCTCGCGCACCGTCTCGACCCTGCTCGATGTCGCCGACCCGATGCCCGGCGAGTACCGCCTCGAAGTCTCGTCGCCCGGCCTCGACCGGCCGCTGACGCGGGCGGGCGACTTCGCCCGCTACGCCGGCCACGATGCGCGCGTTGAGATGCGCGAGGCCGTCGACGGCCAGCGCCGCTTCCGCGGCCGGCTGGAGGGGATCGACGGCGACGTCGTCACGCTGACGACCGAGGCCGGACCAGTGAGTCTGCCGTTCGCCGGAATCATCCGCGCGAAACTGATACTGACCAACGCCCTGCTGGCGCAGCCGCAAAAGCCGGCGGCCGGACAGCAGGCGATGCAAGGAAGCTGAGGATGGAAGGAACAGCCGGTCCGAGCCGCATGGAGATGCTGGCCGTCGCCGATGCGGTCGCCCGCGAGAAGTCGATCGAGCGCGAGGAAGTGCTCGAGGCGATGGAGCAGGCTATCCAGAAGGCGGCCCGCAATAAATACGGCCCCGAGCACGACATCCGCGTGCGCATCGACCGCAAGACGGGCGATATCGCGCTGGCGCGCTACCGCACCGTCGTCGACACCGTCGAGGACGAGAATACCCAGCTCACCATCGCGCAGGCGCAGCGCATCCGCACCAACGCAGAAGTCGGCGACGTGCTGATCGACCCGCTGCCGCCGATCGATTTCGGCCGCATCGCCGCTCAGACCGCCAAGCAGGTGATCGTGCAGCTCGTGCGCGACGCCGAGCGCGACCGCCAGTTCGCCGAGTACAAGGACCGCGTCGGCGAGATCGTCAACGGCCTCGTCAAGCGCGTCGAGTACGGCAACGTCACCATCGACCTCGGCCGCGCCGAGGCGGTGCTGCGCCGCGACGATACGCTGCCGCGCGAGAATTTCCGCACCGGCGACCGCGTGCGCTCCTTCATCTACGAGGTGCGACGCGAACAGCGCGGCCCGCAGATCTTCCTGACGCGCTCCAAGCCGGAATTCATGAAGGCGCTGTTCGCGCAGGAGGTGCCCGAGGTCTACCAGGGCATCATAGAGATCAAGTCGGCGGCGCGCGACCCGGGCAGCCGGGCCAAGATCGCCGTGATGTCGCACGAATCCTCGATCGATCCCGTCGGCGCCTGCGTCGGCATGCGCGGCAGCCGCGTGCAGGCCGTGGTCGGTGAGTTGCAGGGCGAGAAGATCGACATCATCCCCTGGTCGGCCGACACCGCGACTTTCGTCGTCAACGCGCTGGCGCCGGCCGAGGTGACCAAGGTCGTGCTCGACGAGGATCAACACAAGATCGAGGTGGTGGTGCCCGACGAGCAGCTGTCGCTGGCCATCGGCCGGCGCGGCCAGAACGTGCGACTGGCCAGCATGCTGACCGGCTGGGACATCGACATCCTCACCGAGGAAGAAGAATCCCGCCGCCGCCAGGAAGAGTTCAATACCCGCAGCGCGATGTTCGTCGAGGCGCTCGACGTCGACGACGTCATCGCGCACCTGCTGGTCACGGAAGGTTTCGGCAGCGTCGAGGAAGTGGCCTTCGTGCCGCTCGACAACCTCGTCGCCATCGAGGGCTTCGGCGAGGAAATCTCCGAGGAGCTGCAGGCGCGCGCGCGGTCCTGGCTCGAGGAGCGGGATGCCAAGCTCGACCTCGAGCGCCGCAAGCTCGGCGTCGACGAGGCGGTGACGACAATTCCCGGACTGTCGCTGCCGCATGTGGTCGATCTGGGCCGCAAGCGTATCCGCACGGTCGAGGATGTCGCCGACCTGACATCCGACGAGTTGCGTTACCTGCTGATGCCGGTGGCGCCGGACAAGACGATCGACGATCTCGACAACATGCAGCCGGGCGAGATCCATCGCCTGCTGCGCGGCAGCCCGCTCGACAATCTGGAAGCCGAGGGCATCGTCATGGGGGCCCGCCGCATGATCTATGGCGAGGGCGCCATGGCGGCGCCGGTCGCCGCGGTCGCCGAAGGCGCAGCGGCACCGGCCTGAAACGAAAACGGAGCGATCGCAGCATGGCCGTGACGGCACGCAGGCACGACGGGGGGGACGGCGGCGACGACGCCGGCCCGCTGCGTCGCTGCGTGGCGACGGGCGCAAGCCTGCCGCCGGAGCGGCTCGTCCGCTTCGTCGTCGGCCCGGACGGCACGATCGTTCCTGACGTCGCCGGCCGGCTGCCCGGGCGCGGCCTGTGGGTGACGCCGGATCCTGTGGCCATCGCCCGCGCGCTAGACCGCAAATTGTTCGCGCGCGCCGCGAAGCGGCCGGTGATCGCGCCGCCGGACGCCGACGGGACGCCGCTCGACGGCGCCGACCTCGCCGCCCTGACCGGCCGGCTGCTGCAGCGCCGGGCGATCGAGCAGGTGATGCTGGCGCGCCGCGCCGGCGCCGCCATCGCCGGATTCGATGCGGTGCGCATCTGGCTGCAGCGCGAGGGCGGCCAGGCAAGCGCGGCACGGCCGGCCTTGCTGGTCACCGCCGCCGACGCCGCGCCGAATGGCCGCGACCGGCTGGCGCGGCAGGCCGCCGGGGTGCTCGGAGCGGAGGTCTTCACGACCTGCGAGGCCATGACGGCCGACGAACTTGGCGAGGCGTTCGCCCGCGAACGCACGGTACACATTCTGGTAGCGCCAGGCGCGTTCGTCGGGCGTATCGCCGCCGCCGGCGCGCGGCTGGCAGCCTTCCGCGGACCGGTTGCGGCATCTGCCGCGGACGGCATGGACGAAGTGGATACGAGCGATGGCGACGACTGACAAGGGCGACAAGCAGCCGCTGAAGCTCTCCACGCCAGGCCGGCTGGAGCTGCGCAAGACTGTCGAGTCCGGGCTGGTGAAACAGAGCTTCAGCCACGGCCGGTCGAAGACGGTCGCGGTCGAGGTCAAGAAGAAGCGCACCTTCCGCCAGGATCCCGGCGGCAAGATGCAGGAGGTGCGCGAGCAGCTCACGGCCCTCGGGGAGGAGGTCGCGCCGCCGCCCGAGCCGGTCGAGGACGAGCCCCGTGTCGAGGCCAAGCCTGCGCGTACGCTGACCGAGCAGGAGCGCGCCGTCCGCCAGCGGGCCGTCGAAGCCGCTCGCAAGGCCGCCGAATCCGCCGCTGCCCGCGCGGTGATCGAGGAAGCCTCGCCCGGCCCGGTCGACCCGACCGAGATGCGCCGCCGCACGCGCGACGAAGCCGCGCGTGCCGAGGACGAGGAAAAGGCGCGCCTCGACGCCGAGGACGCCTCCCGCCGCGTCGAGGAGGAGGCGCGCCTGAAGGCCTACGAGGAATCCAGGCGCATCGCCGACGACGCCGCCGGCCGCGCCGCCGAGGCGGAACGGCGCATCGCCGAGCGCAGCGCCGCCGCGCCGGCCGGGGCGCCCGGCGCCGCGACCGGGGACGACGAAAGCAACGCCGCTCGAGTGCGCGGGCGCACCGCAATCAAGGCGCCGGCCGTTCGCCCGGTGCCCGCCCGGACGCGCGGCGAGAGCCGCCGGCGCGCCGGCAAGCTGACCATCGCCGAGGCGCTCGACGAGGAGTCCGGCGCGCGCCAGCGTTCGGTTGCCGCCTTCCGTCGTCGTCAGGAGCGCGAGCGCCAGCGCGCCCAGCAGAAACTTGGGCAGGGTTCACGCAAAGTCGTGCGCGACGTACAGATTCCCGACGCCATCACCGTCGGCGAGCTTGCCAACCGCATGGCCGAGCGTGGCAGCGAGGTCATCAAGGCGCTGATGCGCATGGGCATGACGGCGACCATCAACGAGGCCCTCGACCAGGAAACGGCCTCGCTGATCGTCAGCGAGTTCGGCCATAACGCCCGCCTCGTGTCGGATTACGATATCGAGGTCGGCATCGGCGGCGCGCCCAACGACGAAGAGGGCGCGCTGCTGACGCGCGCGCCGGTCGTCACCATCATGGGCCATGTCGACCACGGCAAGACGTCGCTGCTCGACGCCTTGCGGCAGACCGACGTGGCAGCGCACGAAGCCGGCGGTATCACGCAGCATATCGGCGCCTACCAGGTCGAGCTGCCCGGAGGTCAGCGCATCACCTTCCTCGACACGCCCGGCCACGAGGCGTTCACGGCTATGCGCCAGCGCGGCGCGACCGTGACCGATATCGTGGTGCTGGTCGTCGCCGCGGACGACGGCGTGCAGCCGCAGACGGTCGAAGCCATCAACCACGCGCGCGCCGCCAAGGTGCCGCTGATCGTCGCCATCAACAAGACCGACATGCCCGGCGCCAATCCGCAGCGGGTCAGGACCGAATTGCTGTCGCACGAGGTCGTGGTCGAGGACATGGGCGGCGACATCCAGTGCGTGCTGGTGTCCGCCATCAAGAAGACCGGGCTCGAAGCCCTCGCCGAAGCGATCGTCCTGCAGGCCGAGGTTCTCGAACTGAAGGCCAATCCCGACCGCGAGGCCTACGGCACCGTCATCGAGGCGAAGCTCGAACGCGGCCGCGGTCCGGTGGCGACCGTGCTGGTGCAGCGCGGCACCCTGCATGTCGGCGACATCTTCGTCACTGGCGGCGAATGGGGCCGTGTGCGCGCCCTGATCAACGAGCGTGGCGAACAGGTGCCGGCCGCCGGCCCGTCGGTGCCGGTCGAGGTACTCGGCCTCAACGGCACGCCGCTCGCGGGCGACGATTTCGCTGTAGTCGAGAACGATGCGCGCGCCCGCGAGGTCGCCACCTTCCGCCAGCAGCAGGGCCGCGACAAGCGCGTCACGGCCGCGGCACGCGGCACGCTGGACGACATGTTCAAGGAGATCGCCGCCGGCGGCACGGCCGAGCTGCCCGTTGTCGTGAAGGCGGACGTGCAGGGCTCCGTGGAGGCCATCGCCGGCGCGCTGTCCAATCTCGGCACGTCCGAAGTGCGCGTGCGCCTGCTGCATGTAGGCGTCGGTGGCATCACCGAATCCGACATCTCTCTGGCCGCCGCCTCGCGCGGCCTCATCGTCGGATTCAACGTGCGGGCCATCCCGCAGGCCCGCGACCAGGCCAAGCGCGACGCCGTCGAGATCCGCTACTACTCGGTCATCTACGACGTCGTCGACGACGTGCGCGCCCTGCTCGAGGGCAAGCTCAAGCCGTCGATCGAGGAGACGGTGCTCGGCCGCGCGACGGTCCGCGAGGTGTTCAACATCACCCGCGTCGGCAAGGTCGCCGGCTGCATGATCACAGAGGGCCTCGTGCGCCGCGGCGCGCGAGCCCGCCTGCTGCGTGACAACGTCGTCGTTCACGAGGGTTCGGTGTCTGGTCTGCGCCGATTCAAGGACGATGTGCGCGAGGTCAACAACGGCTTCGAGTGCGGCATCTCGCTGGAGAATTACGGCGATATCCAGCAGGGCGACATCATCGAGTGCTACGAGGTGCGGGAGGTTGCCCGCCAGCTCGGCCGCTGAGCGCCGGCGGAGCAGCGAGACAATGTCGCGACAGGACCGTGCCGGCCGGGCCGGACGCGCGCCGGGGCAGCGCTCGCTGCGGGTCGGCGAGGCGATCCGCCATGCGCTGGCCGAACTGATGCTGCGCGGCAGCTTCCGCGACCCCGACCTCGCCGGCGTGCCAATCACCGTGACCGAGGTGCGCATGTCGCCGGACCTGCGCAACGCCACCGCCTTCATCATGCCGCTCGGCGGCGCCGACGGTGCGGCGGCGGTCGCCGCCCTCAACCGCGCGGCCGGCTATGTGCGCGGCGAGATCGGCCGGACGGTGCGGCTGCGGCTGACGCCCGATATTTCCTTCCGCCTCGATGCCAGCTTCGACGCCGCCGCTCACATCTACCGGCTGATCGCCGAGGTTGTCACCGACACCGACACCGATACCGATCCCGACGGGGCAGCGTGAGCGGTCGGCGGCGCAGCGGCCGCGCCATCCACGGATGGATCAATCTCGACAAGCCGGCCGGCCTGTCCTCGGCCGCCGCCGTTGCCGCCGTGCGGCGCGCGACCGGCGCCGCACGTCTCGGCCATGCCGGCACGCTCGACCCGCTGGCGACCGGCGTGCTGCCGGTGGCGCTGGGCGAGGCGACCAAGACCATGGCCTTCGCCGTCGACATGGCCAAGCGCTACCGCTTCACCCTGGTGTTCGGCGAGACGCGGTCGACCGACGATGCCGAGGGCGAGGTGGTGGCAGCCAGCGACGTGCGGCCGGGCCGGGCCGAGGTCGAGGCCGTGCTCGGCGAGTTCATCGGCCGGATTTCGCAGGTGCCGCCGGCCTATTCGGCCATCAAGGTGGCCGGGCGGCGGGCCTATGCCATGGCCCGCGCCGGCGAGTCCGTCGAACTGGCGGCGCGAATCGTGCGCATCGACGCGCTGGCGGTGGTCGACGAAGCCGGCCCGGACCGCCTCGTTCTGGCCTGTGCCAGCGGCAAGGGGGCCTATATGCGGGCGCTCGCCCGCGACATCGCCGCCCGCCTCGGCGCCTGCGGCCATCTCGAGGCGCTGCGCCGCACGGCGGTCGGCCCCTTCACCGAGGAAACGGCAATTTCGCTGGCTTCGCTGGACGAGTTCGGCCATAGTCCCGCGCTTCCGCTACTACCGATCGAGACCGCGCTGGACGGCATCCCGGCGCTGGCCCTGACTGATCGGGAGGCACTTCGCCTGCGGTGCGGACAAGCGGTTCCGGTTCTCCGGGCCGCGGACCGCGAAAGGCTCGCGGCGGCGGGAGACGACGCGATCGTACTGGCGCAGGGGTCCACGGGCCCGATCGCCCTGGTACGGGTCGATGGCCTCCAGGTCCGCCCGGTCCGTGTTCTCAACCTCTGATGCCGGGAGTCGAGGCATGTCCATTACCGCCGAGCGCAAGACGGCGCTGATTCAGGAATACCGGGCCAAGGAAGGCGACACGGGTTCGCCGGAGGTCCAGGTCGCGATCCTCACGGAACGCATCAACAATCTCACCGAGCATCTGAAGACTCACGCCAAGGACCATCATTCACGTCGCGGCCTGCTGGTCATGGTCGGCCAGCGCCGCCGCCTGCTCGATTACACCCGGCGCAAGGGCGAACAGCGTTACCGGACGCTGATCGAGCGTCTGGGCATTCGTCGCTAGGAGAGCCCAGACGGGCGCTAGCGACATGGGCGGACGACGCGCGCCGCGCGTCGCCGCCGAAGGTGGCGGCGCGGCAGCGGCCGCGCCCCGCTGCGCTCTCCGGAAGCGCACCTCACTGGGCCACCGAGGCCCGGCCGGCGCGGGATCCACCCGCCCCGGCCCACGACCGTTGGGATAGGAATAATGTTCAACATAATCCGCAAGGAAATGATGTGGGGCGGCCGCCTCCTCGTGCTGGAAACCGGACGCATCGCGCGCCAGGCCGACGGCGCCGTGCTCGCCACGCTGGGCGAGACCTCTGTTCTGTGCACCGCCGTCGCCGCGAAGGAACCCCGCGTCGGCATAGATTTCTTTCCGCTGACCGTCAACTATCAGGAGAAGACTTTCGCCGCCGGCAAGATTCCCGGCGGCTTCTTCAAGCGCGAAGGCCGCCCGACCGAGAAGGAGGTGCTGACCTCGCGCCTCATCGACCGGCCAATCCGCCCGCTGTTCCACAAGTATTTCCGCAACGAGACGCAGGTCGTCTGCACCACCATCAGCCACGATCTCGAGAACGATCCCGATATCGTTGCCCTGATCGGCGCGTCGGCGGCGCTGACCATCTCGGGAATTCCGTTCCTCGGCCCGATCGGCGCCGCGCGCGTTGGCTGGATCGACGGCGCGTACGTGCTCAACCCGCGCGTAGACGAGCAGAACACTTCGGCGCTCGACCTCGTCGTCGCCGGCACGCAGGAAGGCGTGCTGATGGTCGAGTCCGAGGCGCACGAGCTGTCGGAAGAGATCATGCTCGGCGCCGTCATGTTTGGCCACCGCGCCGGCCAGCAGGTGATCAACCTGATCATCCAGCTCGCCGAGCAGGCGGCGAAGGAGCCCTGGGCGCTGCCAGAGCCGCCCGCCGCCGTGGCCAAAGTCGAGGCACGCGTGCGCGAGCTGGGCGAGAGCACCATGCGCGCCGCCTACGGCGAGAGCCTGAAGCAGACGCGCGTCGCCAAGGTGGCCGCCGCCAAGGCCGCCGTGCTCGAGGCGTTGCCCGAGGAGAGCCGGCCGCTCGCCGGCGGTCCGCTCAAGTCGCTCGAAAAGCACATCGTGCGCCGCAGCATCATAGAGACCGGCCTGCGCATCGACGGCCGCGACACTAAGACGGTGCGGCAGATCGACTGCCAGGTCTCCGTGCTGGCGCGCAGCCACGGCTCGGCGCTGTTCACGCGCGGCGAGACCCAGGCGCTGGTCGTCGCCACGCTCGGCACCGGCCAGGACGAGCAGATCATCGACGCGCTCGACCGCGAGTACCGCGAGCACTTCATGCTGCATTACAACTTCCCGCCCTATTCGGTCGGCGAAGTCGGCCGCATGGGTTCGCCCGGACGCCGCGAGATCGGCCACGGCAAGCTCGCCTGGCGCGCCATCCGGCCGCTGCTGCCGAAGAAGGAAGACTTCCCCTACACGATGCGCCTCGTCTCCGAGATCACGGAATCGAACGGCTCCTCCTCGATGGCTACGGTGTGCGGTTCCTCGCTGGCGCTGATGGATGCCGGCGTGCCGCTGAAGGCGCCGGTCGCCGGTATCGCCATGGGACTGATCAAGGACGTCGACCAGTTCGCCGTGCTGTCCGACATCCTCGGCGACGAGGACCATCTCGGCGACATGGACTTCAAGGTCGCCGGCACCGAAGAGGGCGTCACTTCGCTGCAGATGGACATCAAGATCACCTCGATCACCGAGGAGATCATGCGTATCGCACTCGACCAGGCGCGCGACGGCCGTCTGCACATCCTCGGAGAGATGGAAAAGGCCCTGTCCGAATCGCGCGGCGAGATCAGCAAGCACGCGCCGCGAATCACCACGATGAAGGTGCCCAAGGAAAAGATACGCGAGGTCATCGGCACCGGCGGCAAGGTGATTCGAGAGATCTGCGCGATCACGGGATGCAAGATAGATATAGAGGACGACGGCACGATCAAGATCGCCTCGGTCGACGCCGACGCCACGCAGCGCGCCGTCGACTTGATCAAGGGCATCGTCGCCGAGCCGGAACTCGACCAGGTCTATCGCGGCAAGGTCGTGAAGGTCGTAGATTTCGGCGCCTTCGTGAACTTCCTCGGCGCCCGCGACGGCCTCGTCCACGTCTCCGAGCTGCGCCCCGAGCGGGTCGGCCAGGTGTCCGACGTGATCGCCGAGGGCGACCAGGTGTGGGTCAAGGTCCTCGGCTTCGACGATCGCGGCAAGATCAAGCTGTCGATGCGCGCGGTCGACCAGGAGAGCGGCCAGGCCTTCACCGCCGAGGAGATCGCCGCGGCCCGTGCCGCCGCCGGCGGCAACAGCGGCCCGCGCCCCGAGCGCGGCGACCGGCCCGAGCGGGGTGGCGACGACGACCGTCGCCCGCGCCGCCCGCGCCGCGACGACCTCCGCTCGACATAGTCTTTCCGTCATGTCGTTATGGTTGGAAACGCCGCCCTTCGGGGCGGCGTTTTCGTTTGCGCGCCTAAACCCAAGATTCACCACAGAGACACAGAGGACTCGGAGAGAACGCCCCCTATCCGCAGTGCAGCGCCCTGTTGCGCCAGACCCGGGACCAGCCACTCCTAGGGCCTCATCCTGAGGAGGGCCGTCAGGCCCGCCTCGAAGGACGAGGCCCGGCGGCTGTAACAAGGCCGCCGATGACCGTGCCGGCACACCGGCCCAGCCAGCGATCCTCGTCCTTCGAGACGCCGGGCTCACGCCCGGCTCCTCAGGATGAGGATAGTGGGGAACAGCGGTGCGTGGCCACTGTGCCTGGCCCCCGGCGCCGGTCCGCAGTTCGCCGCGTATGCGTAGTGAGCACGGCTCTCGACGCCGACCGCCGTACTCTCTCCAAGATAGATCAGGGCATGGGAGAACGCCGCTACCGTCAGGTTAACGACGACGAAGCGCACACCGAACACACTGACCAGCCGCAAGCCGCCCGGCAGAGGGCGGACAGCAGAAGCCACGGCAGAAAGCCGGCGATCATCAACATGACCGCCGCCTCGGCAGCGAGAATGTACTGGCCGTCGGCGTCTGCTATCCAGCACGTGGTGTCGGGAAGCACCACAGCCCGCGCGACGGCGAGCCACGGCAGCGCAAGCAGCAGGGCCGGGATGCCGGCGAAGAAGGCGGCGGCGATGGCCAGTGCGACCGACCGACGCCGCGTCGCCCACCCCACCATCGCCCCTACTCCGCGGCCTGGCGCCTCGGCTCGTGCTCGGCCAAGGCGAGGGTCTCGGGCGCCACGCTCGGCTTCGCACTGGCGACGTAGGTGTAGACGGCCGGGATCACGAACAGGGTAAAGAAGGTTCCCACCGTAATGCCGCCGACGATGACGAGGCCAATGTCCTGCCGGCTTTCGGCGCCGGCCCCGGAGGCCAGTGCCAGCGGCAGGGCGCCAAACACCATCGCCCCGGTCGTCATCAGGATCGGCCGCAGGCGCAGCGCGGCGGCCTCGATCACCGCCGCCTTCAGCGCGGCGCCGGTATCGCGCCGCTTGTTGGCGAACTCGACGATCAGGATGCCGTGCTTGGTGATGAGGCCGATCAGCGTCACCAGCCCAACCTGGCTGTAGATGTTGAGCGTAGAGCCGTCGAGCCACAGGGCCGCGAGCCCGCCGGCGATCGACAGCGGCACCGTCAGCATGATGATGAACGGGTTGCGGAAGCTCTCGAACTGCGCGGCGAGCACGAGGTAGATGAAGGCCAGCGCCAGCACGAAGGTCATCGCGATGCCGGCGCTCGCCGTCCTGAACTCGCGCGACTGGCCGGCAAAGTCGATCTGCGCCGTGCCGCCCATTTCCTCGTCGACGACCTGCTCCAGATGGCCCAGCGCCTCGCCGAGCGAAACGCCATCGCCGAGATTGGCGCTGATGGTCACCGAGCGGAGCTTGTTGAAATGGTTCAGCTCGCGCGGCGCCACGGCCTCGCTGACCCGTACCAGATTGGCGATCTGCACGAGCTGGCCGCTGTCGCTGCGCACATATGTGCCGGGCAGGTCCGCCGGGCTGGTACGGTAACGGTCGGCGACCTGCACGACGACGTCGTACTGCTTGCCGTCCTTCTTGAAGCGCGTGACCTGCCGGCCGCCGAGCATCGTCTCCAGCGTGCGACCGAGCACCTCGGCCGAGATGCCGAGATCGGCCGCCTTGTCGCGGTCGACGTCGATGCGCAGCTGCGGCTTGTTGAGCCGCAGATCGGTGTCTAGGTTGGCGAGGCCGGGATACTGCTTGGCCTTCGCCATGACCTTGTCGGCCATCGCCTGCAGCTCGGTGTAGGGCAGTGTCGTCTGGATGACGAGTTCGATCGGCTTGGCGCGCGGATTCTGTCCGAGCGGCGGCGGATTGACCGGGAAGGCGAACAGGCCGGGGATGGCGAACATGCGCTGGCCCGCGGCGCGCACAACTTCCTGCTGCGTGCGCTCGCGCTCACCCCAGGGCTTCAGGCGCGCGAAGGAGACACCCTGCGACACACTGGGAAAGCCGAGCACCACGAAATAGCGCTCGATCTCGGGGATGCTGCCGAGGATCGCCTCGACCCGGCGGGCATAGCCGTCGGTGTACTCCAGCGTCGCCCCCTCCGGCGCCGTCAGAACGGTGACGATGGTGCCCTGGTCCTCGACTGGCGCCAGTTCGCGCTTTGTCTCGGTGAAGAAGAAATAGCCGCTGCCGGCGACGGCGAGGCCGACCAGCAGCACCAGCGGCCTCAGGTCGAGCAACCGGGTTAGGATGCGGCGGTAGCCGTTCGTCATACCGACAATGGCATTCTCGACGACGCGATAGACCTTGCCGTGATTTTCGCCCCGGCGCAGCAGCAGCGAGCACATCATCGGCGTCGCCGTCAGCGCGACGAAGCCCGACACCAACACCGCGCCGGCCAGCGCTAGGGCAAACTCCGTGAACAGTTTACCCGTCGTGCCGCCCATGAAGCCGATCGGGACATAGACGGCGGCGAGCGTGACCGTCATGGCCACCACCGCGAAGCCGATCTCGTTGGCGCCCTGCAGAGCCGCCTGGATCGGCGATTTGCCTTCCTCGATATGGCGGAAGATGTTCTCGAGCATGACGATGGCGTCGTCGACGACGAGGCCGATCGCCAGCACCATAGCCAGCAGGGTCAGCGTGTTGATGGTGAAGCCGAACAGGCTCATCAGCGCGAAGGCGCCAATCAGAGAGATCGGAATGGTGACGAGCGGCACCAGCGTGGCGCGCAGCGATCGCAGGAAGATGAAGATGATCAGCACGACAAGCGCCACCGCTTCGCCGATAGTGTGATAGACGTTGTTGATCGATTCCTCGATGAACAGCGAGCGGTCGTAAGCGACCGTGCCCGTCATGCCGTTCGGCAGGGATGCGAGTATTTCTGGCAGTCGCTGGCGCACGGCGCTGGAAATGTCGAGCGGGTTGGCGGTGGCCTGCTTGACCACGCCGATCGACACCGCGCTCTGGCCGCCCAGCCGCACCGTACGACGTTCATCGCGCGGCGCGATCTCGGCGCGGCCGACATCGTCGAGGCGCACGAGATAGCCGCTCTCGTTGCGGCGGACGACCATGTCGTCGAATTGTCGCGGCGTCTGCAAATCGGTCTGCGACAGCACGGTGAATTCGCGCAGGCGACTCTGGACCAGACCGGCCGGCACCTCGACATTCTCGCGGCGCAACGCCGACTCGACATCCTGTGGCGTGATCGAATAGGCCGCCATGCGGTAGGGGTCGAGCCAGATGCGCATGGAAAACGGCCGGTCGCCGAACATCCGCACCTCGGCGACGCCGGGCAGTGTCTGCAGCCGGTCCTTGACGTGGCGGTCGACGTAGTCGGTGATGTCCATCGCCGACATGCGATCGCTCGAGAAGGCTAGGTAGACGGTCGGCTGCGCGTCGGCCTCGACCTTCTGGATCACCGACTCCTCTACCGAATCGGGCATGCGTCCGCGCACGCGCCCGACACGGTCGCGCACATCGGCCGCCGATGCCGACGGATCGCGGTCTAGGGTGAAGGTGACGGTGATCTGGCTGCGACCCTGCCGGCTGGTCGAGGTGATGAAATCGACGCCGTCGATACCCGACAGAGAATCCTCCAGCACCTGCGTGATCTGCGTCTCGACGATTTCCGCGCTAGCGCCGGTATAGTCGGTCGACACGCTGACCACCGGCGGATCGATCTTCGGATACTCGCGCACCGCCAGGCGGTCGTAGCTGACAATGCCAACCAGCACGATGATCAGGCTGAGGACGGTCGCGAAGACCGGGCGCTGGATGCAGGTCGTCGAGAGCTTCATGTCTAGCTGCCCTGCGGCGCGATCACGATGACCGCGGTGCCGTCGCGGATCTTGTCATGGCCGGCATTGACGATGACGTCGGCGCGGCCGAGACCGTCGACCACCTCGGCGCGGCCATAGATGCGCAGGCCGAGATGGACCTTCGTCGCCACCGCCTTGCCCTCGACAACGCGGTAGACATAGAGGTCGGCGCCGCGCGCGAAGACCGACTGCTCCGGCACGACGATGGCCTCGGCCCGTTCGGCGACGACTAGGGCGACGCGGGCGAACAGGCCGGGCTTGATCTTGCCGTCGGCATTGGCGACCCGCGCACGCACGGCGATCGACCGGCCGATTTGCTCGACGCGCGGACTGACCGCCTCGACGACGCCTTCGAAGGCCTGGCCCGGCAGGGCGTCGATCTCGACGCGCACGACCTGATTTTCGCGGATGAAGCGCAGGTAGCGTTCGGGCAGGTCCATGTCGATCTTGATCGGATCGGAATCGTCGAGCGAAACGAGATCCTGACCAGCGTTGACGTAGGCACCGATGTCGACCTTCGCGATCCCGACCACGCCAGCGAACGGCGCCTCGATGCGGGTCTTGGCGAGACGCGCGCGAGCCAGGGCGACGGAGGCGCGCGCGGCGTCGAGCTTGGCGAGATCTTCGTCGCGCTGGCGTGCCGGCACGTTGCCGCGGGCGGCCAGATCGACCGTGCGCTCGTAGTTCTTATGAGCCAGTGTCAGGCTCGATTCCGCCTGAGCCAGCTCGGCCCGCGCGATGGTGTCGTCGAGGCTGACGAGCAGCGCGCCCTTCTCGACGCGTGACGAGGCCGTGAAATTGATCCGGGTGACCAAGCCGGCCAGTTCGGGTCGCACCACGATCGCCTGGTCGGCCCGCATCGTGCCGACCGCGGCGACGGTGTCGACGATGCGCTCGACCTTGACCTGCGCGGCCTCCACCGGAACGCCGCGCGGCGCCCCCGGAGCGGCGGCGGGACCCTGCCCGGCCGCCGGCCCTGCCACCAGCAGGCTCGCCGCCAGCAGGCCACCGGCGAACGCGCGATGGACGGAGCCCGAGCGGCGGGAGGCGTGGCGGTATCGAACGATCATGGCGGTCCCTTCGCTGGGCAATGGACACACATAACCGGCGCCGGGGAAGCGCCGCACTTTGCAGTGTTGCCGCCTCCATCGCAATCGCCGTACCAACTGGCGTGCGTTGCCACTGCCGACCCTAACTGCCGTTTTCGGCGCGCGGCGTCGGCATCCCCACGGTATGAAATCCGCCATCAACATAGTGGACCGTGCCGGTGACCGCGGCCGACAGGTCCGACAGCAGGTACAGCGCCGCCCCACCAACATCGTCGAGCACGACGTTGCGGCGCAGCGGCGCCACCTCGCGGCTGTAATTGTAGACCTGACGGGCCGAACCGACGGCCGATCCGGCCAGCGTGCGCATCGGGCCGGCGGAAATGGCATTGACGCGGATTCCGTCGGGTCCGAGATCGGTAGCCAGATAGCGCACGGACGCTTCCAGCGCAGCCTTGGCGACACCCATGACGTTGTAGTTGGGCATCACCTGGGTCGAGCCGTGATAGCTGAGGGTGACCAGGCTGCCGCCACGCGGCGTGCCGGAGCCATTGGATGCCACCGGCGCCATCATCTCGGACGCACAGCGCGCGACCGTGGTGAAGGAGAAGCACGACACGGCCATGGTCCTGAGAAAATTATCGAGGCTGGTGTCGACGTAGCGCCCCTTCAGTTCCTCCTTGTCCGACCAGGCGATGGCGTGGACGACGAAATCGAGGCCGGTCCACCGGCGGCCGATATAGCCGAAGGCGCGCTCGACTTCGGCCGGCTGGGCGACGTCGCACTCGACCAGCAGATCGGAGCCCGCCTGCGCGGCGAGCGGCGCGACCCGGCGGGCGAAGGACGCCGTCTGATAGGTGAAGGCCAGCTCGGCGCCGGCGGCAGCGGCGGCCCGCGCGATGCCCCAGGCGATCGAGTGGTCGTTGGCCACGCCCATTATCAGGCCGCGGCGGCCGGCCAGCAGTCCGGGCACGGCGATGGCGGTCGTATCCGGCCGGAGGCCAGGCTGCGGCGTCGGCAAGGCGGCGCGCTCGTCAGCCATCAAAACGCCGGAAGACGAGGGCCGCGTTGGTACCGCCGAACCCGAAACTGTTGGACATGACGCATTCGAGCCCGGCGTTGTCGATGCGCCGAGTGACGACGTCGCATCCCTCGATGCCGGGATCGGGATCCTCTACATTGGCCGACGCGGCGACGAAGTCGTTCTCCAGCATCAGCAGCGAGTAGATCGCCTCGTGCACGCCGGTCGCCCCCTGGCTGTGGCCGGTGAGCGACTTGGTCGAACTGATCTTCGGGCGATGCGCGCCGAAGACGGTGCGGATCGCCTCCAGCTCGACGATGTCGCCGACAGGGGTCGAGGTGCCGTGGCTGTTGATGTAGTCGACCGTCGCATTGCCCAGACCGCGGGTCGCCAGGCGCATGCAGCGCACCGCGCCCTCGCCCGAAGGCGCCACCATGTCCACGCCATCCGAGGTGGCGCCGTAGCCGACCAGCTCGCCATAGATCTTCGCGCCACGCGCCTGGGCGTGCTCCAGCGCCTCGAGCACCACGACGCCGCCGCCACCGGCGATGACGAAGCCGTCGCGGTTGCGGTCATAGGGGCGCGAGGCACGGGTCGGCGCGTCGTTGTACCCCGACGACAGCGCGCCCATGGCGTCGAACAGCATCGACAGCGTCCAGTGCAGCTCCTCGCCGCCGCCGGCGAACATGACGTCCTGCTTGCCGAGCTGGATCAGTTCGGAGGCATTGCCGATGCAATGGGCACTGGTCGAGCAGGCCGAGCTGATCGAGTAGCTAACGCCCTTGATATGGAAGGCGGTGGCGATGTTGGCCGAATTGGTCGAGCACATCGCCTTGGGCACCGCGTAGGGCCCGATGCGCTTGACGCCCTTCTCGCGCGCCACGTCGGCGGCGGCGACCTGGGCCGAGGTCGACGGACCGCCCGAGCCCATGACGATGCCGGTCATCTCGTGGGAGATTTCGGCCTCGCCGAGCCCGGAATCGGCGATCGCCTCGCGCATGGCGACATAATTGTAGGCCGCCCCGTCGCCCATGAATCGGCGCAGGCGGCGGTCGATGCGGGATTCGAGGTCGATCTTGAGCGCACCGTGGACGTGGCTGCGGAAGCCGCGTTCGCGGTATTCCTCGGAGAAGACGATGCCCGAGCGGCCCTCGCGCAGAGAATCCAGCACCTCGGCCTTGTCGTTGCCGATGGGCGAGACGATGCCGAGTCCGGTGACGACGACGCGGCGCATCAATCGGCCTTCGCGGTGGTGGCCGGCGGGAACAGTCCGACCCGCAAGTCGCGCGCCTCGTAGACGGGCTCACCGTCCAGTTCCGCTCGGCCGTCGGCGATGGCCAGAGTGAAGGCGCGGCGAATCACCTTTTTTACTTCGATGTGGTAGCGCAGCACGCGCCCGCCCGGCTTGACCTCGCCGGAAAACTTGACCTCACCGACCGACAGGGCGCGTCCGGGCCCGGGCTGCTTCAGCCAGCCAAGGAAGAAGCCGAGCATCTGCCACAGCGCATCGAGGCCGAGACAGCCCGGCATTATGGGGTCGTTCTCGAAATGCACCTTGTAGAACCAGAGGTCCGGCTTGACGTCCAACTCGGCGACGATCTCCCCCGCGCCGTGCCTGCCGCCTTCGCGCGCGATACGGACGATGCGGTCGAACATCAGCATCGGCGGCAGCGGCAGGCGGGCATTGCCCGGCCCGAACAGCTCGCCATGGGCGCAGCGAATCAGTTCCTCGTAGCCGAAGCTCGAGCGCTGGGCGATATCGGTATAGGCAACGGACGTCATGACGCTCCTGCGGGCGCGGGTGGCCGGCCCCACGCGATCCGGCAGCGGACTTTAGCGCAGAACGCGCTGGGCCAGAAAGGCCGAATGCCCGCGTCGTGGGCAAGCCATTTCGTCGCGTAGTCACTTTACACCGGGCGGCGATTGCCCATATTGGAGGCCATGGACGACATTCGCCCGACCGCAGCCAACCGGCCCTTCGGGCCGACGCTAGCGCGCCTGCGCGATGCCGGCCTACGGCCGACGCGCCAGCGTCTGGCGCTGGGGCGGTTGATGTTCGACTCCGGTGACCGCCACGTCACGGCCGAACAACTGCACGGCGAGGCGCAGGCCTGCGGCGTGCGGGTGTCGCTGGCCACGGTCTACAACACGCTCAACCAGTTTCGCACCGCCGGGCTGCTGCGCGAGGTCGTGGTGGCGCCCGGCCGCTCCTATTTCGACACCAATACCGTCGATCACCATCACTTCTATTTCGAGGACGACGGTGCGTTGCTGGACATTCCCGGCGAGGCCGTGGCGGTCACCTCGCTGCCGGCGCCGCCGGCGGGGGCCAGCATCGAGCGCGTCGATGTCGTCGTTCGCCTGCGGCGGGGCGATTAACGCCTATTTGGTGCAAATAATTATCAATGATGGCTGATAGATGTTGAACTGTCTGGAATTTTTCCAGATTGTTGACAAGTGTGCCCCTGTCCCTCATAGTCTAACGGTCACCGGCATCCCGTGGCATCGGGGCCGGTGGTTCATGCAAAACCCAATACCGTTGCGAGGAAGGGGAGACCCATGGCGCTCAAGGGCACCAAGACCGAGCAGAACCTGAAGGACGCGTTCGCCGGCGAGTCGATGGCGAACCGCCGCTACCTCTATTTCGCCCAGAAGGCCGACGTCGAAGGCTACAACGACGTCGCCGCCGTGTTCCGCTCGACCGCGGAGGGCGAGACCGGCCATGCGCACGGCCACCTCGAGTTCCTCGAGGAGACTGGCGATCCGGCCACCGGCAAGCCAATCGGCAACACCTCGTTAAACCTCGGCGCGGCAATCGCCGGCGAGACCCATGAGTACACGGACATGTACCCCGGTATGGCTCGCACGGCGCGCGATGAAGGCCTAGAGGAGATCGCCGACTGGTTCGAGACGCTGGCGAAGGCCGAGAAAAGCCACGCCGGGCGCTTTACCAAGGCGCTGAACGAACTCGGCTGATCGCGGGTTCACATGCGGGTTTCGGTGCCGGCGGAGCCATGCTCCGCCGCGCCGTTACCCCGTTCCCGGTGAAGCTCTCCGACTCTTAACGCCGCGCCCGCGGCCGGGCGCGGCCTGCCGGCGGATACGCGAAGGATGAGCGACGGCGACACGAACCCCCGCGTCCCCGCGGAGGGCGGCCTTGGCGCTCCCATGCGCCATCTTATTCCCTGGCACGATGCCAACTGGTGGGATCCGGCGAAGCTCGACGACGAGCTGCGGCGGGTGTTCGACATCTGTCACGGCTGCCGGCGCTGCTTCAATCTGTGCGACAGCTTTCCCAGGCTGTTCGACTTGATCGACGCCACCGACGCCGGCGAGATCGAGGCCGTCGCCAGCACCGATTTCAAGAGCATCGTCGACGCCTGCACGTTGTGCGACATGTGCTTCATGACGAAGTGCCCATACGTGCCGCCGCACGCGTTCAACCTCGATTTTCCGCACCTGATGTTGCGCTACCGGGCGGTCGAGGCGAAGGCAGGCAAGGTGCCATTCACGGCCCGCCAACTGACCGAGACCGACCGCAACGGGGCGCTGGCTAAGCTGGCGCCCGGCCTCGTCAACTGGGTCTCCGCGCGCGACAATTCGCTGACCCGCGGCGTCCTGGAAAGCGTGGCCGGCGTCGACCGCCGCGCCGAATTGCCGAAATTCCACGGCCGCACCTTCGCCACGCGGGCTCGCGACGAGGTGCCCGCGGCCAACGCCGCCGCGCCGGGCTTCGGCCGAGAGGCGGTGATCTACGCCACGTGCTTCGTCAACTGGAACAACCCCGAAATCGGTGTGCTGGCCCGCCGCGTGCTCGCCCATCTCGGCGTCGCGACGGAGGTCGCCTATCCGCGCTGCTGCGGCATGCCGCAGCTCGAACAGGGCAATGTCGCTAAGGTGTCCGAGGCCGCGGCGGAGGTGGCCCGCACGTTGCGTCCTGCCGTCGATGCCGGCAGGACGATCGTCGCGCTGGTGCCAAGCTGCGCATTGATGCTGAAAAGTGAATGGCCTCTGCTCTGCCCGGACAATGACGACGTAAAGGCGCTGGCGGCCGCAACGCGCGACATCTCCGAATACATCGTCGACATCGCCCGCAAGGAAGGCCTGCCCGCCATCGGCCCGCTGCCGGGGCCGGTAACGCTGCACCTAGCCTGCCACGGACGGGCGCAGAATTTCGGCCAGAAGGCAGCCGAGATGCTGCGCCTCGCCGCCGATGCCGATGTGAAGGTGATAGAGCGCTGTTCGGGCCATGGCGGCTCGTGGGGCGTGATGAAGGATAATTTCGACACCGCGATCAAGGTCGGCCGGCCGGTGGCACGGCAGGCGCTGCAGGCGGCACGGCCCTTTGTCGTGTCCGAATGTCCGCTGGCAGCCGAGCATATCCTGCAGGGCATGGAGATCGCCGCCGCCGCGACGAAGGACGGCGAGACGCCGCCCGTGCCGACGCGCTCCTGGCACCCCGTCGAATTGCTGGCGGCGGCCTTCGGCCTGAACGACCGGACCTGAGGCACAGACTCATGGCGAAGCGACACAGTGTCGAATTGGCGGACATCCTCGACGCCCTGGCCTACGAGGTGATACGGCATGAAAAGCGCACGGAGTTGATGGCGCTGAAACGCCGCCGCCGGATGGAGGTCGGCCCCTTCGCTACCTTCCATTTCGAGTGCTGGCAAACCATGTGGTACCAGGTGCAGGAGATGCTGCGCGTCGAGCGCGGCGGCCCGGCGCAGGTTCCCGGCGAGCTTGAAGCCTACAACCCACTGGTCCCGCATGGCCGCGAGCTGGTGGCTACGGTGATGTTCGAGATCGACGACCCGCTGCGCCGGCCGGCGGTTCTGGCGCGGCTCGGCGGCGTCGAGCACACGGCCTTCCTACGCATCGGCTCCCAGCGGGTGATCGGCACGGCCGACGCCGATGCCGACCGCACCGACGAGAAGGGCAAGGCCAGCTCGGTGCAGTTCATCCGCTTCTCCTTCAGCGATGCCGATGCGGACGACTTTCGCGCGCCGGGTACCGAAATCGTCATCGGCTTCACGCACCCCAATTACGGCCACATGGCGGTGATGCCGGAGGATGTGAGGGCCGCGCTGGCCGAGGATTTCGACTGATCTCTCGTGCCGGGCGGCCTATTTCACGTCTTCGTCCGGATAGACGCCCCAGAGCGCGTCGCGCGGCGCCCAGCCGGCGACGCCGGCGGCGGACAGGAGGCACCATTTGCCCTCGCATTCGCGCAGCTCGGTGACCGCGCCGTCTTCGGCCATCGCGACCGTGGCGGCGCCGGCGGAGGGTTCGCGTCGCAATTCGATGCGCGCCGCCGCGACGATGGCCATGCGGTCGCCCGACAGCATCGTGTGGTGTACCCAGCCGGTGGTGCCGTCCCGTGCCCGCACCTGGCGCCACGCCTCGTACTCGGCGATCACTTCCAGTGGCCAGCGCGGTCGCATCAGCACCCACTCGACCGGATAGCGCGTGCCGGGGCCGGTGCGCAGGTTCACCTCGCCGGCGCGCGCCTTGACCGACACAAAGCGCGGCAGCTTGAGGCCGGTGGTGCCTGGGCCCACGGCCGCCGTCTGCGCCTGCGACGGCAGCGCGCCTAGCAGCAGGAAGACGGCGAGGATGGCGGGCAGGACGCGGGCTAGTCTCATGGCTGGCTCCGCGCTAACCCCTGCCGGCCGCGTCGGTCAAGCCGGTCGGCCGCTTGCACCGGCCCGGAGCCGTCCGCATGATCGTCGACACCCTATCGTGCCCGGGATCGTTCATGCCGTCCGCGAAGCCGGCCGTAGTCGTCACCCGCCGCCTGCCCGAGGCGGTCGAGGCCCGCATGATGGGGCTGTTCGACACGCGCCTGAACGAGACCGACGCGCCCATGGATCGCGGCGCACTCGCCGCCGCGATGGCCGATACGGACGTGCTGGTACCGACCATCACTGACCGCATCGACGCCGACCTCGTGGCGCAGGCCGGCTCGCGCCTGAAGCTGATCGCCAATTACGGCAACGGCGTCGACAACATCGACCTGCCGGCGGCGCGCAAGCGGGGCATCACCGTTACCAACACGCCCGGTGTGCTGACCGAGGATACCGCCGACATGACGATGGCGCGATCCTTGCCGTGCCGCGCCGCCTCGCCGCCGGCGAGCGGCTGCTGCGCGCGGGTGGATGGCGTGGCTGGGCACCGACGCTGATGAACGGCCACCGCATCGGCGGCAAGCGCCTAGGCATCGTCGGCATGGGCCGCATCGGCACCGCCGTGGCGCGCCGCGCCCGCGCCTTCGGACTCGCCATCCACTATCACAACCGCCGCCGCGTGCAGGACGAGACCGAGCGCGATCTGGAGGAGACCTTCTGGTCGTCGCTCGACCAGATGCTGGCGCGCGTCAATATCGTCTCGGTCAACTGCCCGCGCACGACGGCAACCAATCATCTGCTGTCGCGCCGCCGCCTCGAACTGCTGCGCCCGCACACCACCATCGTCAATCACCTCGCGCGGCGAGGTGATTGACGAGCGCGCGCTGGCCAACCTGCTGGTCGCCGGCCGCATCGCCGGCGCCGGCCTCGACGTGTTCGAGCACGAGCCGGCGGTCGATACGCGGCTGGTGAAGCTCGAGTCCGTCGTCCTGCTGCCGAACATGAGTTCGGCCAGCGTCGTGGCGCGCCAGGACATGGGCGAGAAGGTGATCGTCAACATCCGCACCTTCACCGACGGCCACACCCCGCCCGACCGGGTGCTGGAGACGATGTTCTGATTTGACGTGTTACGTATTGATCGCGGAGGTTGCGCCGCGTCGACATCCTCATCCTTCGACAGGCTCAGGATGAGGATGAACGTTGCAGCATGCCCGGCATGCAACGCGCCGGTGGCGGCGCCATTCCCCCACGATCCTCACCCTGAGCCTGTCGAAGGGCGAGGGGCGCGCATCCTCTCTGCCGCCTCGAGCAACGGCTCGGACCTACGCCGCGTGCAGCGACAGGTCGGCGATGGTCGCGTGCGCGCCGCACAGCGCGCAGCCGGGATCGCGCGGCACCACGAGGACGCGGAAGGTGGGGCCCAGCGCGTCGTAGAGCAGCAGCCTGCCGGCCATCGAGTCGCCGAGGCCGAGCAGCTCCTTCAGCACTTCCGTCGCCTGCATCGACCCCATGACGCCGGCCAGCGCACCGAGGATGCCCGCCTCCTCGCAGCGCGGCACGAGGCCGGGCGGCGGCGGCTCGGGAAACAGGCAGCGCCAGCAGGCGGTGGGCCTCTCGCGGTCGCGGCGGATGGTGGTGAGCTGGCCCTCGAAGCGCAGCATGGCGGCGCTAACCAGCGTGCGGCCGGCAAGCCAGGCGGCGTCGTTGAGCAGATAGCGCGTGGGGAAATTGTCCGAGCCGTCGGCGATGACGTCGTATCGCGCCACCAGCGCGGCGGCGTTCGTCGCCGTCAGCCGGAACGGATGCGCCTCGACCTCGATGTCGGGATTGAGCGCGGCGATGGTCGCCCCCGCGCTCTCGACCTTGAGGCGGTCGACCGACGAGGTCGGGTGGATCACCTGGCGCTGCAGGTTCGACAGATCGACCGTGTCGTCGTCGACGATGCCGAGCGTGCCGACGCCGGCCGCCGCGAGGTACATCAGCAATGGCGCGCCGAGGCCGCCGGCGCCGACCACCAGCACGCGCGAGGCCAGCAGCCGTTCCTGCCCCTCCTCGCCAACCTCGTCGAGAATTAGGTGACGGGCGTAGCGGTGAAATTGCTGCTCGGTGAGGTCCATGCGCGCGTCGCTCACATTCCCTCGAACAGCGCCGTCGACAGGTAGCGTTCGGCGAAGGAGGGCAGGACGACGACGATCAGCTTGCCATTCATCGCCGGCCGCGCGCCGACCTCGAAGGCCGCGGCGAGTGCGGCGCCCGAGGAGATGCCGCAGGGAATGCCCTCGACCCGCGCGGCCCGGCGCGCCATGGCGAAGGCGGTCTCGTTGGCGATCGGCAGGATCTCGTCGATCAGCGAGCGGTCGAGGATGTCGGGCACGAAGCCGGCGCCGATGCCCTGGATCTTGTGCGGCCCGGGCCTATTGCCCGACAGCACGGCGCTGTCCTCCGGCTCGACCGCTATCATGCGCAGCGACGGCTTGCGCGGCTTCAGCACCTGGCCGACGCCGGTCAGCGTGCCGCCGGTGCCGACGCCGGAAATCACCGCGTCGACGGCGCCGCCGGTGTCGTTCCAGATTTCTTCCGCCGTGGTGGCACGATGGATCGCCGGGTTGGCCGGGTTCTTGAACTGCTGTAGCATCACCGCCCCCTTCGTCACGGCAACGATCTCCTCGGCCCGGGCGATGGCGGCGCGCATGCCCTGCGCGGCCGGCGTCAGCACCAGCTCGGCACCGAGCAGGGCGAGCATCTTGCGCCGCTCCTGCGACATCGATTCCGGCATGGTGAGGATCAGCCGGTAGCCCTTCGCCGCGGCGACGAAGGCCAGCGCGATGCCGGTATTGCCCGAGGTCGGCTCGACGATGACGCTTCCTGGCCTCAGCGTGCCATCGGCCTCGGCGGCCAAAATCATGGCGAGGCCAATGCGGTCCTTCACCGAGGCCAGAGGATTGAAGAATTCGAGCTTGGCGGCGATTTCGGCGACGACGCCCTCTTCCTTCGCCAGCCTGTCGACGCGCACCAGCGGCGTGGCGCCGATCGTGTCGAGGATCGAATCGTAGATGCGGCCGCGAAACTCCGGCCGCTTGTCGGTGGCGGAGGCGTGCGCAAGATTCATCTGTCTCTCCCCGAAGCGACCCGTCTCTTAGACGAGTCGCCGATGGTCGAGGCGATCCTAGCAGAACGCCTCAGATGGTGAAGTCTAGGCGCTCGGCGCCCTCTCTCTCGATGCCGGCGTCGCGGGCGCGGCCACACAGATCCTGCACGCTGATCGCGTCGAGGCGCTGCATGAACTCCTCTTGCAGCTCGGCCCAGAGTGGCTGCACCACCGACTGGCCGATCGGTGAGCCGACGGGCTCCTCGACCGGGTCGGAGGCCGTCTCCATCGCGCGGACGGCGCGCACGATGTCGGCCACGGAGATGCGCCGGCGTTCGCGCGACAGCCGGTATCCGCCGCGCGGGCCGCGCACGCCCCCGAGGATGCCGGCGCGCACCAATTGCTGCAGCGCCTGCTCCAGATAGCGGCGCGGGATGCCCTGGCGGCGCGTGATCTCGCTCGACTGCACCGGCTTGGTGCCGGCATGGAAGGCGACGTCGACAACGGCCTCGATGGCTAACAATGTCTTGCGCGACAGACGGATCATCGTTGCGTCACCGGCCCGGTGCCGCGCCGCCGGCAAGCCCGGTCGAGCCGAAGCCGCCTCCGCCGCGGCCGCTGGACGGCAATTCTCCGACTTCGGCCCAGCGCGCCCGTGTCACCGGCGCGACGACTAGCTGCGCGATGCGCATGCCGCGCTCGACGGTGAAGGGCTCGCTGCCGAAATTGGCCAGCACCACCGCAACCTCGCCGCGATAATCGGCATCGATGGTGCCCGGCGTATTTAGCACGGTGACGCCGTGGCGCAGCGCGAGGCCGGAGCGCGGACGTACCTGCGCCTCGTGACCGTAGGGCAGCGCAATGGCGAGGCCGGTAGGCACCAGCGCCCGCGCACCGGGCGCAATCGTCTGCGGCAGGGAGACGGCCGCGCACAGATCCATGCCGGCCGCCGCCGCCGTCGCATAGGCCGGCAACGGCATATCGGCGGCGTGCGGCAGGCGCACGACGGACACGGCGACCTCGCTCATGCGGCGGTACCCAGCGCCGCCGCAATACAGCCGGCGAGGCGCTCGGCGACCGCGTCCTTGCTCAGGCAAGGCCAGTCCTCGACCCCTTCGGCGCTGACGAGATGAATGGTGTTGTCGGCGCCGCCGAAGGTGCCACTGCCCTCCGACACGTCGTTGGCGAGGATCCAGTCGCAGCCCTTGCGCGCCCGCTTGGCGACGGCGTGCTCGACGATCTTCTCCGTCTCGGCGGCGAAGCCGATGACGAGACGCGGGCGGCTGTTGCCGAGGCCGGCCAGGGTCGCCAGCACGTCGGGATTCTCGGCCAGCGCGATCGTCGGCGCCGCGCCGCAGCTTTTCTTGAGCTTCTGGCCGGCGGCCTCCGCCGGCCGCCAGTCGGCGACGGCGGCGGCGCAGACCGCAACATCGGCCGGCAGCGCCGCCTCGCAGGCCGCCAGCATCTCGCGCGCCGTCTCGACATGCACGACGGTCACGCCGGCCGGGTCGGCGAGCCGCGTCGGGCCGGAGACCAGCGTAGTGGACGCGCCGAGCCGGGCGAGAGCCGCGGCTATGGCGTAGCCTTGGCGGCCGGAGGAGCGGTTGGCGATGTAGCGCACCGGGTCGATCGGCTCGTGCGTCGGGCCGCTGGTGACAAGGGCCCGCCGTCCCGCCAGCGGGGCGGCGGTGTTGAAGTGCGCCTCGACGGCAGCCAGGATATCGGCCGGCTCGGCCATGCGGCCGGGGCCTAATTCGCCGCAGGCCATGTCGCCGTCGACCGGACCGACGAAGCCGATGCCGCGCACCGACAGCGTCTCGATGTTGGCCTGGGTCGCGGCGTGCAGCCACATCCGCACATTCATCGCCGGTACCGCGATCACCGGCTTGTCGGTGGCCAGCATGGCTGTCGTGGCGAGATCGCCGGCAAGGCCGCCCGCCATCTTGGCCAGAAGGTCGGCGGTCGCCGGGACGACGACGAGCAGGTCGGCGTCGCGCGACAGCTCGATATGGCCCATCTCGGCCTCGTCGGTGAGCGAGAACAGCTCGCCATAGACCTTGTCGCCGGTCAGCACCGACAGCGACAGCGGTGTCACGAATTCCGCCCCGGCGGCGGTGAGGATGGCGCGCACGCGCGCGCCGCGCTCGCGCAGCAGGCGCACCAGCCCGAGCGATTTGTAGGCGGCGATGCCGCCGCCGACGATCAGCAGGATGCGCTTGCCGTGCAGCACCGGCGGACCCTTTCCGGGCGGCGCGCGCCGTGATTGGCGAGAAAACTACGCAACCGCACTGTGATTACATAGCCCGCAAGCCGGTGCCGGGCAAGAGCCGGATGGTAATTACAGCCGCCAGCCGGAATGGATCGCGGCGATACCGCCGGACAGGTTCTGCACGCGGCAGCGCGCGATACCCGCATCTGCCATCAGCGCCAGCAATTCCTCCTGCGGCGGAAAGCGGCGGATGCTTTCGACGAGGTATTCGTAGGCCGCGCGGTCGCGCGCCACGACGGCGCCGAGCCGCGGCAGCGCACCGAACGACCAGGCGTCGTAGACCTTGTCGAGGCCGGGCAGCACGACGCGCGAGAATTCCAGGCAGAAGAACCGCCCGCCCGGGACGAGAACGCGCCGCGCCTCGGCCAGCGCGCGGTCGACATACGTGACGTTGCGCAGGCCGAAGGCAATGGTGACGGCATCGACGCTGGCATCGGCGAGGGGCAGCGCCTCGGCGTCGCCGGCTAGCCATGCCAGGCCGGCGCCCGGCAGCAGCCCGCGTTCGGCCGCGCGGTCGACGCCGCGGCCGAGCATCGCCTCGTTGATGTCGCAGACCAGGATGCGGGCCGCGCCGGCCGTGGCACGGTGGATGGCGAAGGCGATGTCGCCGGTACCGCCCGCCAGATCGAGCACGCGCTCGCCGGCGCGCGGGGCCAGCCGGTCGAGCAGCGCCGCCTTCCACAACCGGTGGACGCCGAGGCTCATCAGGTCGTTCATCAGATCGTAACGGCGCGCGACCCGGCGAAAAACGTCGCCAACCAGCCCGGCCTTCTCGCCGGCCGGCACGTCGCGGAAACCGAAATGCGTTGTTACTACGGCCAAGCACATCCTCCTCTGGCGGGAGAGGCGAAACTAGACCGGTTTCGACGAAGGGGCGAGCGATTGCCTGCGGAGGGCGGCGGCTGTACACCGGACGGCCCTACCGCGAGCCCGCCCGCATGCCCGAGCTTCCCGAAGTCGAAACCACGCGTCGCGGGCTGGCGACGGCGCTGCTCGGCCGGCGCCTGGCGCGCGTCGAGGTGCGCGAGCGTCGCCTGCGCTTTCCCGTGCCGATCGGCTTCGTGCAGCACCTGACCGGGCGGCGCGTCGAGGCCATCGACCGGCGCGCCAAGTACATGCTGTTCCGTCTCGACAATGGCGAGACGATGATCCTGCATCTCGGCATGAGCGGGCGGATGCGCGTCTATGCGCCGGGCACGACACCGCCGCCGCCCGAACGCCACGACCACCTGGTCTTCGCCACCGACGACGGCGCCGAAATCCGCTTCAACGACTCCCGCCGCTTCGGATTCGTCGACCTCGTCGCCGCCGCCGACCTCGCCGGCCACCGCATGCTCGCCGGCCTCGGCCCCGAACCTCTCGACGCCGCCTTCACCCCGGCCGTGCTGTCGGCGGCGCTGGCCGGCAAGCACACCCCGGTCAAGGCCGCCCTGCTCGACCAGAAGACGGTGGCTGGCCTCGGCAACATCTATGTCAGCGAGGCGCTGTTCCGGGCCGGCATCTCGCCTCGCCGCAGCGCCCATACGGTCGTCGGCGTGCGCGCCGAGCGGCTGGTGCCGGCGATCCGCCGCGTGCTGGAAGACGCGATCGAGGCCGGCGGATCAAGCCTGCGCGACTTCCGCCACGCGGATGGCGAACTGGGCTATTTCCAGACCCGCTTCGCCGTCTACGGCCGCGCGGGCGGACGCTGTGGTGACCCTCTGTCCGACTGCGATGGCACCACCTGTAGTGTGCGACGGCTGGTCCAGGCCGGGCGGTCGACTTTCTATTGCCCCCGCCGGCAACGGTGAGATAAGCACGGGCCGGCATGACGCCTCACCTTCGCCCCCGCACCCGGATTTCGGCGATCCGCCGGCTTCTAGTGGCCGGACTTGTCGCTTCGGGTCTGGCGGGCGGCGCGGCGGATGCCCAGGGAACATTCCTGCGCGATGTCGACGATTTGCCATTGGCGCCCGGGCTGACCAAGCACGCCGACGCAGCCATGATGTTCGACAAGCCCGGCGGCCGGGTCGTCGAAACCAGCGCCAGCGGCAGCACGGACCGCGGCAGCGTCGCCGCCTTCTACGCGCAGGCCCTGCCGGCGCTCGGCTGGGCGCCGCGGGGCGATCTGCGCTGGCAGCGCGAGGGCGAGGTGCTGGCGATCGACATCGCCGGCGGCACGCCGCCCGTCGTCCGCTTCTTCCTCTCGCCCGGCTGACAGGCGCGCGATCCGCGCCACGTCTCGGGCTTCCCCACGACACGACAGGAGCACCCGATGGCCTATGAAAACATCGAGGTCGAGACCCACGGCCATGTCGGTCTCGTCCGCCTCAACCGCCCGAAAGCGCTGAACGCGCTGTGCACGCCGCTGATGGACGAACTCGCCCGCGCGCTCGACGATTTCGAGGCCGACGAGGCGATCGGCTGTATCGTCATCACCGGCTCCGACAAGGCCTTCGCGGCCGGCGCCGATATCAAGGAAATGGCGCCGAAGACCTTCGTTTCGGCCTATGCGGAGGACTTCATCACCTCTTGGGAGCGCGTGGCACGGGCGCGCAAGCCGGTCGTCGCCGCGGTCGCCGGCTATGCGCTGGGCGGCGGCTGCGAACTGGCGATGATGTGCGACTTCATCATCGCTGCCGACAATGCCCGCTTCGGCCAACCGGAAATAACGCTGGGCGTCATTCCCGGCGCCGGCGGCACCCAGCGCCTGACGCGCTTCGTCGGCAAGTCGAAGGCGATGGAGATGGTCCTCACCGGACGCATGATGGACGCCGCCGAGGCCGAACGCTCGGGCCTCGTCTCGCGCATCGTGCCGCTCGCCGATCTCGTCGCGGACGCGCTGAAGACGGCGGAGAAGATCGCCCGCATGTCGTTGCCAATCGCCATGCTGGCCAAGGAATCCGTCAACCGCGCCTACGAGACGACGCTTTCCGAGGGCGTGCGGTTCGAGCGGCGCGTGTTCCACGCCTGCTTCGCCACCGCCGACCAGAAGGAAGGCATGGCCGCCTTCATCGAGAAGCGCCAGCCAACCTTCAAGAATGGCTAGCAAGTCGCGGACCGCAATGCTTGACGCTTGGGCGGGGGCGGCGTAGAAGGCGCGCCTCGCAAGCGAACCGGAGCCGCGTGGGCGCACCATGGCGCATCACAAGTCAGCAAAGAAGCGCATTCGCACGAACGCCCGCCGGACCGACGTCAACGGCGCGCGGGTCAGCCGCGTGCGTACCTTCGTCAAGAAGGTCGAAGCAGCGATCGCCGGCGGCGACAAGGCCGCCGCCGCCGCAGCCCTGCGCGACGCGCAGCCCGAGATGCAGCGCGGCGCAGGTCGCGGCGTCATGGACAAGCGCACGGCGTCTCGCAAGCTGTCGCGGCTCTCAGCACAGATCAAGAAGCTGGGCTGAATTCCCTGCCGTTGGGCGGGTCGGCCGGTGCCGTGCGGGAAGCGGGCGGGCAAGCTCTGTTTTCGGCCTGTCCGACTTTGTTCACATGATTCACAGGCAATCCGTGCCGGGCCCCGGGCGGCCGACTGGCTCTGTCGGAAAAATATCCGGCCATACCAGTGCCCTGCGCGCCGCGGCGCGCCATTCCGCAATCGTACCGTTCTGCATGTGTCCTGTTGCGGGGTGAAGAGCACGGTTGTATCTTGGCTGGCGCCGTTGGTCCGGCAGTCGCTTACAATAAAACTCAAATGCTGGACAGACACTCAAAAATACAGTAGAGGCGGCTGGCATAGACGTCTAAGAGATAATAAAAAATCTCCGGCGCGGTCTAAGGTTCGCAGTAATTTACCTTGAGTAAATGCGTTGTAATACCTGAGGTCATCGAATAATCCGGTGGCCGCATCTAGGGTGGCGGGTCTTGAAGTTACTTTACCCAGCGTTATCCGGCAGTCTGGCGTGGGTGAAGGCAGGCGCGCGTAGCGGTTGTGAAAGAAGGTCTTGACGCAGTCTGATGGTTGCGCCTCGAGCGGGAGACGCAACCGATTTCGGGTAACACCGTCGCGGTTGTGGGCAGCGGCGGCGGTGGTCGGGGGGGGGCGCGCGCAGAGTGTCTGTGCCGGGTGATCCCCACGGCCTGCAATGCGGGTGAGGTTCAGTGTGGTCAGGACATCCGGAGCGGGCGGCGCGATGAATGATTACTGGGGTAGCGGGGACAGCGCGATTCTCGAGCAATGGCAGCGCGTCCGAGCGCGCCTGCGCGCCGATGTCGGCGATGCCGCATTCAACTCCTGGCTCAAACCGCTGACGCTGGCTGAGGTGATCGGCGGCCGCGTGCGCGTCGCCGTGCCGACCCGCCTCATGCGCGACTGGATCGAGACCAATTACGCCGATCGCCTCGCAGAGTTGTGGCGCGACGAGGACACGCATATCGAAGCCGTCGAGGTGATCGTCGAGCCCACTCCGACGGCAATCCGGCCGGCTGGCGCGCCGCCGCTGGTTACCCGGCCGACCCGCACCCTGCCCTTGCGCACCTCGGAAGTATCCCGCTCCGCCAATGACGAGGCTCCGGGCCGCCAGGCCGTGCTGGAAGCGGTCGACCGCCTGCAGGCGACGCTCGACCCGCGCTTCAAGTTCAACTCCTTCGTCGTCGGCCGCTCCAACGAGCTGGCCCATGCCGCCGCGCGGCGCGTCGCCGAGGCACCGAAGGTGCCATTCAACCCGCTGTTTCTCTACGGCAGCGTCGGGCTGGGCAAGACCCACCTGATGCACGCCATCGCCTGGCATATCCTGGAGCGCGCCCCCGGCCGCACGGTGCTGTACCTGTCGGCCGAGAAGTTCATGTACCAGTTCATCCGGGCGCTCCGGTACAAGACCATCATGGATTTCAAGGAGCAGTTCCGCTCCGTCGACGTCCTGATGATCGACGACATCCAGTTCATCGCCGGCAAGGACTCCACCCAGGAGGAGTTCTTCCACACTTTCAACGCGCTGGTGGACGAGAACCGGCAGGTCGTGGTGTCGGCCGACAAGTTGCCTTCCGGCCTCGACGGCATGGATGAGCGCCTCAAGTCGCGCCTCGGCTGCGGCCTCGTCGCCGACATCCACCAGACCGACTACGAGTTGCGGCTGGGCATCCTGCAGGCCAAGGGCGAGACCTCGGACGTCGGCATTCCGCCGAAAGTGTTGGAGTTCCTCGCCCACAAGATCACCTCCAATGTGCGTGAGCTGGAGGGGGCGCTAAACCGCATCCTCGCCCATGCCACGCTGGTCGGCCGGCCGGTGACGCTGGAGACGACGCAGGAGGTGCTGCACGACCTGCTGCGCGCCAACGACCGCCGCGTGACGATCGAGGAGATCCAGAAGCGCGTCGCCGAGCACTTCAACATCCGCCTCGCCGACATGCACTCGGCCCGCCGCGCCCGCGCCGTGGCCCGGCCGCGCCAGGTGGCGATGTACCTCGCCAAGCAGCTCACCTCGCGCTCGCTGCCAGAGATCGGGCGCAAGTTCGGCGGCCGCGACCACACCACGGTGATGCACGCGGTGCGCAAGATCGAGGAGTTGCGCTCGACCGATGCGAGCTTCTCCGAGGATGTCGAACTGCTGCGCCGCATGCTCGAAATGTGAGGCTGCCTGGCGCCCCCGGCGGGGCGACTGTCGCGGCGCCGAAAACCTCCCGGCAAGTTATTGGCCTCAAATCGTTTTTTTGCGCCTCAAGGGTTGCGAATTCCCTGTCGACTCCGCGAATCTCTGCTACAATTTACGATCGTTCGAGCCGGCCATCGGCGCAGTCTCGCGCAGGGGCCGGAACGAACGGTCGCCGCGGCTTCGCGGCGCCGTGCGACAGGGCGTTCGGCCCGCCTCCCGACCCCCCTTTTCGCATCGGTGACGACGCGGCACGGATGGCGGCCAGCCGGCCGGCCATGACTCACGATCCGGGACGAGCGATGAAGCTGACCATCGAGCGCGCCACCCTCCTCAAGGCGCTCGGCCACGTGCAGAGCGTCGTCGAGCGGCGCAACACGATCCCCATTCTCGCCCATGTGATGATAGAGGCGCGCGACGGCGTGCTGGCGCTTACCGCAACCGACATGGATCTGTCGATCGATGAGCGCGTCGCCGCCGATGTCGGCCAGACAGGGCGGGCCACCGCGCCGGCGCACACGCTCTACGACATCGTGCGCAAGCTGCCCGACGGGTCCGACGTGGCGATCGAGAGCGATGCCGCCTCGGGCCGCGTGACGGTGCGCGCGGGCCGTTCGCGCTTCGCCCTGCAGGCGCTGCCGGTCGAGGATTTCCCGACCATCGGCGGCGGCGAGCTGCCGATCCGCTTCGTGCTCGCCGCCGGCGAGTTGCGCGGGCTGATCGACCGCACGCGCTTCGCCATCTCCACCGAGGAAACGCGCTACTACCTTAACGGTATCTACCTGCACACGACCGGCGGCAACGGCGCCCGCGCGCTGCGCGCGGTGGCGACGGACGGCCATCGCCTCGCCCGCGTCGAGGTGGCGATGCCGGAAGGCGCCGCCGAAATGCCCGGCGTCATCGTGCCGCGCAAGGCGGTGCAGGAACTGCGCAAGCTGATCGACGAGAGCGCCGACCGGGTCGAGGTCGAATTGTCTGAGACGCGCATCCGGTTCGCCTTCGACAATGCCGTGCTGACCTCCAAGCTGATCGACGGCACCTTCCCCGACTACGAGCGCGTCATCCCGTCCAACAACGACAAGGTGATGGATGTCGACTGCCACGCCTTCTCGGCCGCCGTCGACCGCGTCTCGACCATCTCCACGGAGAAGAGCCGCGCGATCAAGCTGGCCGTCGGCCCAGGCAGCCTGACGCTGTCGGCGACCAGCCCGGACGCCGGCACGGCGACCGAGGAGCTGGAGATCAGCTACGATTCCCAGGCGATGGAGATCGGCTTCAACTCCCGCTATCTGCTCGACATCACGCAGCATATCGGGGGGGCGGAGGCGCGCTTCGTGCTGTCTGATCCGGCCTCGCCCACGATCGTGCGCGATACCGCCGACGACAGCGCGCTGTACGTCCTGATGCCGATGCGCGTGTGACCAGCGTCGCTCTCCGTGTTGTCGCCGGCGGGCCCGAGGGGGCCGCCGGGTTCGCGTCGGCGTCCGCCGCCGCCGTGTCGGCCTGCCCGCTCGCCGTCGTACGCCTCGATCTCAGCGATTTCCGAAACTACGCCCGCCTGCGCCTCGATGTGCCGGCGCGGCCGGTCGTGCTGGTCGGCCCCAACGGGGCCGGCAAGACCAATCTGCTCGAGGCGATCTCCTTCCTCGCGCCGGGGCGCGGCCTGCGCCGCACCGCGCTGGCGGAGCCACAGCGCGCCGGCGCGACGGCCGGCGCCGGCTGGGCGGTCGCCGCCCGCCTCAACACTCCGGCCGGCGAAGTCGCGGTCGGCACAGGCCTGCCCACGGGCGTCCTCGACGGGCGGCGTGGCGGTGCGCGACGCGCGGTGCGCGTCGACGGTGCCGACGCGCGAGGCCAGGCCGCGCTGGCCGAACGCCTCAACATCGTCTGGCTGACGCCGGACATGGACCGGCTGTTCCAGGAGGCGCCGTCGGTCCGCCGCCGATTCCTCGACCGGCTGGTGTTCGGCTACGACCCCGGCCACGCCACCCGCATCAACACATACGAGAAGGCGCTGGCCGAACGCACGCGGCTGCTGCGCGACGGCGCCGACCGCGCCTGGCTCGCCGCCGTCGAGGAGACGCTGGCGCGCGAGGGCGTCGCCGTCGCCGCCGCGCGACGCGAGACCGTCGCCCGCCTCGATGCCGCACTGGCCGCCGCCGATGCCGGCAGCGCCGACGATTTTCCGCGCGCCGCCATGGCGCTCGACGGCGAGGTAGAGGGCTGGCTCGCCGCGGGGCCGGCGCTGGCGGCCGAGGAACGCCTCGCCGCCGCCTTCGCTGCATCGCGCGCCCTAGACGCCGCCGCGGGCCGGGCCATGCACGGGCCGCACCGCAGCGACCTCGCCGTGCGTCATCGCGATGCCAACACGCCGGCCGCACGCGGGTCGACCGGCGAGCAGAAGGCCCTGCTGGCGGCGATCGTGATGGCCCATGCCCGCCTCGTCGCGGCGCAGACCGGCGCCCCGCCGCTGCTGCTGCTCGACGAGGTGTCCGCGCATCTCGATCCGCGCCGCCGCGCCACGCTGTTCGCGCGCGTGCTGGCGCTCGGCGCGCAGGCCTGGTTCACCGGCACCGATGTCACGGCCTTCGCGCCGCTCGTCGGGCACGCGCATTTCCTCAAGGTCGAGGCCGCCTCGCTGTGCCCCTTCGATCCCTCCCTGACCGTTGAAACGACATGACAAGCGACGTGGTCAATCCCGAGGACGACGGCACCGCGCGTGCCGAGGCCGATTACGGCGCGGATTCGATCAAGGTGCTGCGCGGCCTCGATGCCGTGCGCCGCCGCCCGGGCATGTATATCGGCGACACCGACGACGGCTCTGGCCTGCACCACATGGTCTACGAGGTCGTCGACAATTCGATCGACGAGTCTCTGGCCGGCTGGTGCGATCGCGTCGAGGTCGTGCTCAATCCGGAGGGCTCGGTCACCGTCACCGACAATGGCCGCGGCATTCCCACCGACATCCATGAGGAGGAGAAGGTCTCGGCCGCCCAGGTCATCATGACCCAGCTCCATGCCGGCGGAAAATTCGACCAGAATTCCTACAAGGTGTCGGGCGGCCTGCACGGCGTCGGCGTGTCGGTGGTCAACGCGCTGTCGTCGAAGCTGGAGCTGCGCATCTGGCGCGGCGGCAACGAGTATTCGATGCACTTCGCCCATGGCGAGCCGGAGGGCGACCTCGCCATTGTCGGCGCCGCACCGGTGGACGAGCGCAAGGGCCGCCAGCGCTCGCGCACCGGCACGCAGATCACCTTCCTGCCCTCGACCGAGACCTTCACCAGGACCGAGTTCGACTTCGCCACGCTGGAGCACCGGCTGCGCGAGCTGGCCTTCCTCAATTCGGGCGTCACGCTGGTGCTGGTCGACCGCCGCGGCGTCGAGGAGCGTCGCGTCGAGATGCACTACGAGGGTGGCCTGGAGGCCTTCGTGCAGTACCTCGACCGCAACCGCACCGGACTTGCCGGCAAGGTCATCGCCGTCATCGGCGAGCGCGACGGCATCACGGTCGAATGCGCGCTGCAATGGAACGACAGCTATCATGAGACGATGCTGTGCTTCACCAACAACATCCCGCAGCGAGACGGCGGCACGCATCTCGCCGGCTTTCGCGGTGCGCTGACGCGCACCATCAACACCTACGCCGCCACCTCCGGCGCCGCGCGAAAGGCGAAGATCGCGCTGACCGGAGAGGATGCGCGCGAGGGCCTGACCTGCGTGCTGTCGGTCAAGGTGCCGGACCCGAAATTCTCCTCGCAGACCAAGGACAAGCTGGTGTCCTCGGAAGTTCGGCCGGTGGTCGAGACCGTCGTCGGCGACAAGCTCGGCCAGTGGTTCGAGGAGCATCCGGCCGACGCTCGCGCCATCGTCGACAAGATCATCGAGGCCGCCTCGGCGCGCGAGGCGGCGCGCAAGGCGCGCGAGCTGACACGGCGAAAGAGCGCCTTCGACATGGCCTCTCTGCCCGGCAAGCTGGCCGACTGCCAGGAGCGCGACCCCGCCCGTTCCGAACTGTTCATCGTCGAGGGCGACAGCGCCGGCGGCTCCGCCAAGCAGGGCCGCGACCGCGCTTTCCAGGCAATCCTGCCGTTGCGCGGCAAGATCCTCAACGTCGAGCGCGCGCGGCTCGACAAGATGCTGTCCTCGGCCGAGATCGGCACGATGATCACCGCGCTAGGCACCAGCATCGGCGACGATTTCAACCTCGACAAGCTGCGCTATCACAAGATCGTCATCATGACCGACGCCGATGTCGACGGCTCGCATATCCGCACTCTGCTGCTGACCTTCTTCTTCCGCCAGATGCCGTCGCTGATCGCGCGCGGCCACCTCTACATCGCCCAGCCGCCGCTCTATCGCGTCGCGCGCGGCACCAGCGCGGTCTATCTGAAGGACGATCCGCAGCTCGAATCGTATCTCATCGACCAGGGCATCGCCGACGCCGTGCTGGAACTGGGCGACGGCTCGTCTCGCGGCGGCACGGATCTGCGCGCGCTGTGCGAGACGGCGCTGCGCGTGCGCCGCCTGATACGGCCACTGGCGCAGCATTTGCCGAACCCCGACGTGGTCGAGCAGGCGGCGATCGCCGGCGCGCTCAACCGCGACATCCTGTCGGAAGCCGAGCCGGCGCGCGCGGCGGCGGCCACCATAGCCCGCCGCCTCGACTCTCTGGCGCCCGAGCTGGAGCGTGGCTGGCAGGGCGCGGCGGAGGACGGCATGCTGGTGTTCCTCCGCACGCTGCGCGGCGTCACCCGCCGCCTCGTCATCGACCAGCGCATCCTCGATTCCGCCGAAGCGCGCGGCCTCCACTCGCTTGCCGCCGAACTGCAGGAAATCTATGCCCGCCCGGCGCGGCTGGTGGCGAAGGAGCGCGAGGTGCGCGTCGCCGGCCCGCTGTCGCTGCTCAACGCGGTCTTCGAGTCCGGTCGCAAGGGCATCGCCATCCAGCGCTACAAGGGGCTGGGCGAGATGAACCCCGGCCAGCTCTGGGAGACGACGCTCGACAAGAACGTGCGCGCGCTGCTGCGCGTGAAGGTCGACCACGCCGAGGATGCGAGCCAGATCTTCGAGACGCTGATGGGCGACGAGGTCGAGCCGCGCCGTGACTTCATCCAGGCCAACGCGCTCAAGGTCGCCAATCTGGACGTGTAGGGACGAGGCCACTCGCCCTTCGACAAGCTCAGGGTGAGGCGGCCAGGGAACGGTTTTCCCCGAGACTTCATCCCGAGCCTGCCGAAGGATGGGGTCGGCGAAGAACGCGCCCATCGTGTCCCGCCGCCTTGTCCCGCCGCGAGTCGGACGCCTAGACGGATCGCATGGCGACAAAGCGGGCGACGGCGCGCGGCGGTGCGCGGACGGCGGCGAAGCCGTCGCCGGCACCGCGCCGCTGGCTGTGGCCGCGTCTGGGCCATATCGCCAAATGGCTTGCGGTGGCGGCGATCTGGGGCGGCGTGGCGCTCGGCCTCGTCGTCGCGTATTTCGCCTGGGATCTGCCGACCACGGGCGACCTTGCAACGGATCAGGCGAAGACGCGGCGGCCCGGCATCGTGTTGCTCGACCGCTCCGGCGGCCGCCTCGCCACCTTCGGCGACCTCTACGGCGAACGCCTGACGGCGGCGGAACTGCCGCCGCATCTCGCCCAGGCCATCGTCGCCATCGAGGACCGCCGCTTCTTCAAACATCCCGGCCTCGACTGGCGCGGCATCCTGCGCGCCGCCATCGCCAATCTGCGCGCCGGCCGAGTCGCGCAGGGCGGCAGCACGCTGACCCAGCAATTGGCCAAGAACCTGTTCCTGACGGCCGAGCGATCCTACGAGCGCAAGATCAAGGAGCTGCTGCTGGCCTTCTGGCTGGAGGCGCGGTTCAGCAAGGACGAACTGCTGACCATCTACCTCAACCGGGTCTATTTCGGCGCCGGCAACTGGGGCGTGGAGGCCGCCGCACGCGCCTATTTTGACACCACGGCGCGGCGGCTCGACCTCTACCAGTCGGCATTGCTGGCCGGGCTGCTGCGCGCCCCGTCGCGCTGGAACCCGGCCACCAATCCGGCCGCGTCCCACAGCCGCACGCTCGTCGTCCTGCAGGCGATGGTCGAGGCCGGCTTCATCGGCGCCGACGATGCCGCCGCCGCGGCGCGCCGCCATGCCGGCCGGCCTGCGGCAACCGGCGCCGTCGCCGGCATCGGCCGCCATTTCGCCGATTGGGCGCTGGAACGCGCCGCCGCCTATGCCGGCCAGGGCGATCTGACGGTCGAGACGACGCTCGACCCGCGCCTGCAGCGTGCCGCCGAGGGCATCGTCGCGCGCACGAAGCTGGACGGCGCCGAGGTTGCGCTGGTGGCGATGACGCCCGACGGCGCGGTGCGCGCCATGGTCGGCGGCAGCGACTGGCGGGCGAGCCGCTTCAACCGCGCCACCCAGGCCCTGCGCCAGCCCGGCTCGGCCTTCAAGCCGATCGTCTGGCTGGCGGCGCTGGAAGCGGGGCTCGGCCCGGACAGCCCGGTGCTCGATGCGCCGATCACCATCGACGGCTGGTCGCCCGGCAATTTCGACGGCCGCTACCGCGGCACGGTCGATCTGCGCACGGCGCTGGCCCATTCGCTCAACTCGGCCTCGGTGCGCCTGGCGCTCAAGGTCGGTCCGGCGCGCATCGTCGGCACGGCGCGACGCCTGGGCATCGCCAGCGCTCTGGAACCGACGGCGGGGCTGGCGCTGGGCGTCAGCGAGGTGACACTGGTCGAACTGGTCGGCGCCTATGCGGCCATCGCCAATGGCGGCACCGGGATCGTGCCGCGCGCCATCGCCGAGGTGCGCGGCCGTTCGGGCGACGTGTTGTGGCGTGCCGGGTCGCGCAGTGCCGGCCCCGGTCGCGTGCTCGACGCCGGCACGGCCGCCGCCATGACGAGCATGCTGCGCGAGGTCGTCCTCTCGGGTACCGGACGGGTCGCCGCGGCGATCCCCGGCGCCGCCGGCAAGACCGGTACCAGCCAGGATTACCGCGACGCCTGGTTCATCGGCTTCGTGCCTGGTCTTGTCGCCGGCGTCTGGATCGGCCGCGACGACAACGCGCCGCTCGATGGCGTCAGCGGCGGCGGGTTACCGGCCAGGCTGTGGCGCGATTTCATGAACGCCGCGAACTAGATGGCACTGCCCACCTTGCGGTACGGGCGCCACACCAGCCACCCGAACGACGCGGCCGCACAGATCCCGCCGCTCGCCATCAGCGCGGCGAGCTTGACGCCGGCCGGCAGCGGCAGCAGGTCGACGGCGAGAGCCATGCCGCCGGCGGCGAAATACTGGCCGACCCCGACCAGCGAGGGGGCGGCGCCAGCGAAGCGCGGGAAAGGCGAGATGGCGCCAGCCTGCAGCACGGGCTGGGCCAGACCCATGTCGGCGAAATAGACCATCACCCCGCCGAGCAGAGTCAGCGGTGTCCACCAGCCGGTGAGCCAGGCGAACAGCAACCACAGCCCGGCATCGGCGGCGAGCAGCGTGCCCGCGCGGCAGATGCGTTCAGAGCCCGACACGGGCGACGCGACGCGCCGCGTATTGCGCACCCAGGATGATCGGCAGGGAGACGGCGCCGAAGGCGAGGCCAAATTCGACCGGCGTCAGGCCCATCTGGTCGACCAGCACGAACGGTCCCTGGGTGAAGAAGGCGAACAGGCCGTTGAACAGGAACACCGCGCCGAGCCCGAAGTCCATAAAGCTGCGGCTCGCCAGCAGCGTGCGGAAATTGCCGAAGAAGGCGTGGGGGCGCAGCGCGCGCGCATCACGATGGACGTTGCTCTCAGGCAGCAGCATGGCGACCGCGAGCAGCGCGGCGACACCGAAGCCGGCGAGGATCCAGAAGATCGCCAGCCAGTCGAACACCGTGACCACCGCACCGCCGAGCGCCGGGGCGGCCACCGGCGCCAGCGCCATCACCGTCGCCACCCAGGCCAGCATCGAGGCGGCGCGCTCGCGCGCGTAGAAGTCGCGGATCACGGCGCGGCCGACGACCGGCCCGCCGGCCGCCCCGAGTGCCTGTACGAAGCGCCAGAAGATCAGCATCGAGGCGCTCTACGCCACCGCGCAGGCGACCGACGCAACGGCGTAGAGCGCGCCGGCGTCGAACAGCGCCGGGCGGCGGCCGACGGCATCGGACAGAGGTCCGTAGAAAATCTGCGCCGCGCCGAATCCGAGGATGTAGACCGACAGCGTCTGCCGCAGCGTCTCCGCATCGCCGCCGAGGTCGACCGCCATCGTCGGCAGCGCCGGCAGGTACATGTCGATCGTCATCGGCTCGAACATCACCAGCAGTGTGACGCCGCAGACGAGGAGTGCCGGGCCGGGCGTGCGCATGCCATGGGTCAGGCAAACAACGCGTATAGCGCGACCGTGCCGAGGAACAGCAGGGTTACGCGGCGGAAGGCGGTCTCGTCGGCTACGCCGAACAGGTGCTGGCCGACCACGATGCCGCCCATGAACGGTAACGCCAACAGCACCGATCGCCACAGCACGTCGGCCGTGAACAGGCCGAACATCAGATAGAACGTCACCAGCGCGGCTTCGAGAGGCACATAAAACCCAATGAGCGTAGCGCGGTGGCGCTCGACCGGTCCGTCGGCGGAGAGCTGATAGAGGATGACCGGCGGCCCGCCGATGCCCGTCGCGCCCGCCAGCAGCCCGGTCGTGGCGCCGACGCCGGCCGTCAGCGTCGCCGGCCGGCGGCCGCGATAGCGCCAACCGAACCACAGCGCGACGACGGCGATCAGCACCAGCACCGAGGTCGCCTGGCGCATCAGGTCGGCCGGCAGTTCAACCAGCATTTCGGCGCCTAAGCGGGCTCCTATCACGGCCGGAATGCCGAGCAACATTGCGGCACGCCAGTCGATCGCCTTCCATACGCGGGGCAGCATCTGCAGGGTCGCCGGTATCTCGATCAGGATCAGGATCGGCGCGGCGATGATCGGCCCCCAGAAGAGGCCATAGACCGGTATAAGCGCCATGCCGGCGCCGAAGCCCGCGAAACCACGCATCACGCCGGTCAGGAACGTAGCGCCGAAGGCGATGGCGAAAGCCACGTCGAACAGGCCGGGGGGCATCAGATCGAGCATTCAGGCCCCCGCGCGCGCGCGCTCACGGCGCGGCCGTACCACGACGTAGAACGACACCGCCGTCAGCGTCGCGGCGCCGAGCATGGCGGCGGCCAGCGGCACTGCGGTGCCGTCCTCGAGCAGCGAAACGGTGAGGCTGCCCAGCGTGTCGACCGCCATCTGCAGGAAATTGCTCGCCGAGGAGGCGGCGCCGGCCATGTGCCCGAAGGGCTCGACCGCGCCGGCCGCCGCGGCCGTCCGCAAGAAGGCGACACCGATCAGCCACAGGGCGGCGGGACCGATCGTCGCCACGATGCCCGTCACGCCGGCGAGCGGCACCACCGCCGCGAGAGCCAGCGCAAGGCTGGTGCCGGCGAGCACCTGGATGGCGATTCCGAAGACGATCTCGCGGGCATGGCCGAGCCGGCGCACGGACAGGGCCGAGAGCCGGCTGCCGAGCATGAAGGCCAACGCGACGATGGCGCTCAGCCAGCCATAGCCCTCGGCACTGACGCCGACGATGCCCATCAGAACAAACGGGCCGGCGGTGACGAAGGCGAACATCTCCGCCATGGAACTTCCCATCGCGCCGCAATAGCCTATGACGGCGCGATGACGCAGCAGCGTGGCGAAATTCGTGGCGATGCGGCGCGGGTCGGTGGCCGTCGGGGCCGGCTGATTCAACGTCTCCGGCAGCAGGCGCGGCACCACGCGGGCGATGGCGCCCGCCACGATGCCGATGAAGGCGAAGGTCCAGCGCCAGCCGAACCAGGTTGCGATGTGGCCGCCGATCACCGGGCCGATGACCGGCGCTATGGCGAAGGCCGTCGCAATCAGCGCCAGCACGCGCGCCGCCTCGTCGCGGCGGTAGAGGTCGCGCACCACGGCACGCGACAGCACCCATGACACCGACGAGCCGACCGCCTGCAGGAAGCGCCCGGCGATCAGCCATGAGATCGCCGGCAACAGCGCGCAGGCGAGCGTGGCGAGAATGAACAGGCCGAACCAGGCAAAGAGCACGGGCCGGCGGCCGAAGCGGTCGGCGAGCGAGCCCCAGATCAGGCTGCCGAGGGCCGAGCCGGCGAGAAACAGCGTCAGGGTGAGCTGCACCGTCGCGGCGTCGGTGTCGAGTGCCGCCGGCAGCGCCGGCATCGATGACACATAGGTCGAGGTCGACATCTGCGAGGTGCCGACCAGCAGCGCCAGCAGCATCGCGAGACGGCTGGCATCGACCACGGGCGCGTCGGGAGGGGGCATCTGGAGGCTCGCCGGAAGACGCACGGTATGGCGGTGCCGCCGTGCCCCGCCTGATAGGCCCCGGCGGACGGCAGCGGCAAGCGTTTCCTGAACGCCGACGCCATGCGCCGCCCGCCTGTCAGCCCCCCGCCTAGCGCGCCCCGGCCATGCCGCGCAGCACCTCGGAAATGCAGCTGATGTCCCGTCCGGCCCAGCCGCGCGCCATGGCCGCCTCGAAATAGGTAAAGGCGGTGTTGAAGAGGGGCAGCGGCGCGCCGAGGCTTTCGGCGAAGTCCCTAATCACGTGGTTGTCCTTGACGCCGATGCCGAGGCCGGCGGTCATCTCCCCCGGGTCGTCGTATTCGCGCGCCTTCATGGCATGCGAGCGGATCTCGAACATGCGCGAGCCCACCGCGCTCTTGTTGATGACGTCGACGAAGGTGCCGGCGTCTACCCCTGCCTTCTCGGCCAGCAGGAACGCCTCGCTGGTCAGCTCGATCATCACCGCGCCCATCATGTTGATGATCAGCTTCAGCCGGATGGCCATGCCGAATTTGCCAACATAGGTGGCCGAGCTGGTGAAACCCGCGACGAGCTGACGAATACGCTCGCATAGCGCCGCATCGCCGCTCATCTGCATGGCCAGAGTACCGGTCTCGGCCTGGCGCGCCGCGCCGGAGACCGTGCAATCGAGCATGTGGATGCCACGCGCGGCGAGCCTGTCGCGCGCCGCTTCCTTGATGGCGAGCGGCAGCGTCGAGGTCTCGACAACGACCAGGCCGGGCTTGCCGACGGCCAGCACGTCGGCGACGACGCTGTCGAGCGCGGCGGCCGAAGGCAACGACAGCAGCACCACATCGACCGCCTGGATGACGCCCGTAGCTCCATTGCCCGGCTTGCCGCCGGCGGCGGTGAAGGCGGAAAGCTTCTCCGGCAGAGGATCCCAGCCGGTCAGGCTCGCGCCCTTGCCGAGCAGGCATTTGGCGACGCCGCCGCCGAGATTGCCGAGACCGAGAATTCCGTAGCTATCGGGCATCTGACTGGTCCTTGTCGTTGGTTGCACCTGTGGACAGCGGGGCCGTGCCACCGCGTACCGCAAGTCTAGAGGAATCGACCACGCAAGGCGGGGGCCTTGCGGGCGAGGCTTCACAGGGCGAAACTCCGCGCCCTTTCCGCCGGCCCCCGTCATGCTCCCTGCCCGCCCAGTACCGATCTGGTATGCTCCGGCCCTGCTGGCCGGCCTCGGCGCCATCTGGGGCGGCGGCGCCACGGTCGCCAAGTACGTTTCGGTCGCCGGCCCGCCCGCCCCGGGCGTGACCTGCTGGCAGATGTCGAGCGCCGCGACGGTCCTGCTGGTCGTGACTGTGCTGCGGCGGCGCCTGCCGCCGGTCGACCGCCTCGCGCTAGGTTACTACGCTATCGCCGGCATCGCAGGACTCGCCGTGCCGAACATGAACATGGTGTTCGTCACCCGTCATATTCCCGGCGGCACCATGGCGGTTGCGCTCACGCTGTCGCCCCTGTTCACCTACCTGATCGCGGTCGCCATCGGGCACGAGCGCGCCGACCGACTGCGCATCGCCAGCCTCGCGCTGGGGCTCGGCGGCGCGGCGCTGCTGGTGCTGCCGCGCGGCGGCCTGACCGATCCCGCCATACTGCCCTACGCGATCGCCGCCTTCGCCACGCCGCTGCTCTACGCCACCGGCAATGTTTTCGCCGACCGGCGCCGGCCGCCCGGCACCGATTCGCTCGCGCTGGCCTGCGGCATGCTGTACGTCGCCGCCCTCGGCGCCGGCACGGTCGCCATCGTTACCGGTGGTTTACACCCGATCTGGCAGGCGGCGAGCCTGCCAAACATGGTGCTCGCCATATACGGCGCGATCTCGGCGCTGGCCTTCATCGGATTTTTCGGTCTGCTGCGGCTGGCCGGCGCGGTCTATTTCAACCAGGTCGCCTACCTGATCACCATTTTCGGTGTCGTCTTCGCCGCCATCGTCTTCGGCGAGCGGCCGGGGCCGTGGTTCGCCGCCCCCGTCGTGCCGGTCTTCGCGGGCGTCGCGCTCGTCAACATCGGCCGTCGTCGCGCGCTGGTGAGGGCCGCGCCGACGGCTGCGTGACGTTCCCGCAAGTGATTTTCCTGCATCGGCGGATGTAATAGCATCGCCTGTCCGCAGCCAGTCTGGGCCGTCCGGAGTGGGAGAACGACAATGCACACCGAGGAGACGGCCACCGTGGCCAAAGCCGAGCACCCGGCCGACGCGCTGACAGACGAGGCCCTAGACAGTATGGAAAACAAGGCGCTCTGCGTCGGTTGCAGCGTTCAGTTCTGCAAGTAGTCGAGCTTTTCGGCCCGCTGCGCCCGGCGGCGGCGCGCGCACTACCCGACTCTTGCCGGGGATGCAGCGGGCGGCGGATACTCCGCCGCCCGCTGCATCCCCGTCTCCCGACGGAAGGCAATACCGCCGGGCCTGATGGGGGTTCGCCATGACCGTCGCCGCGGCCGGACGGGCCGCCGTACCGCCCTCGGCACTGTTCCTTCTCGTCGTCTCCGGCGCCATCTGGGGCGGCGGAACGACGATTTCCAAATATCTCGCCACGGCCGGCCTGTCCGGTTCAGGCGTCACCTTCTGGCAGACCTTCATCGCCGCGACCGTGCTGCTCGCGGTCGGCCTCGCGCGCGGCCGGCTGCCACCACTGACCAGACCGGCGCTACTGTATTACATCGTGGTCGGGCTGATCGGCATCGCCATCCCCAATGTGAACATGGTGTACGTCACCGGATTCATCCCGGCCGCCAACATGGCGGTGGTGCTGACCACCGTGCCGGTGCTGACCTACCTGCTGTCGCTGGCGACGGGCGGCGAGAGCTTCGACCGGCTGCGCGCCGCCGGCATCGCGCTGGGCCTCGCCGGAGCCGCGGCGCTGGTGCTGCCGAAGGGCAACCTGCCGGGCCCGGCGATGGTGCCCTTCGCGACGCTGGCCTTCCTCACCCCGGTACTCTACGCCATCGGTAATGTATGGGCCGAGCGGCTATGGCCCGCCGGCGCCGACCCGCTGTCGCTCGCCTGCGGCATGCTCTATGCGGGCGCCATCGGTACCTTCATCGGCGCGCTCGCCACCGGCACCTTCCACCCTATCTGGCAGGAGTCCTCGATGCACAACGCGGTGCTGGCAGGCTTCGGCCTCGCCTCGGCCTTCGCGTTTGTCTGCTTCTTCGTGATCGTGAAGCTCGCCGGCGCGGTGGTGTTCAGCCAGTGCGCCTATCTGGTGACGATCTTCGGCGTCGCCTTCGCCGCCATCGTGTTCGGCGAGCGCCCCGGCTGGTGGATCGCCGTGGCGACGGCGCTGGTGTTCGGCGGCGTCACGCTGGTCAATCTCGGCGCCCGGCGCGCGCGGGCGCGCGCCGTCGCGGCAGCGTGAATCCTATTAGGAGGCGAGGCTGAACGAGGCGGCGGCAAAGCGGCCATCGAGAGTCGCCATTGCCGCCTCGCTCGCCGGCAGGAAGGGCGGCCGCACGGCACACCAGACGGCATCGCCGCGGGCGCGGGCGAGATACGCCTTCAGCACCGGGATCTCCGGCAGACCGTCGAAGGATTTGCGCTGCGCCGTGAGATGCTCCTGCAGGGCGTCGGCGTCCGCGCCACGCCAGTTGGTGAAGACGCGCTGGGCCTGTGTGCAGGTGACGTTGGTGGTCGCCGAAATGCAGCCGACCGCACCGCGGCGAAGCCCGGCGAGCAGGAACTCCTCGGTGCCGGGAAAAAGCCGGAAACCGGGAAGGGCGGACAGCGTCGCGTTCATGTTATGCCAGTCGCCGGAGCTGTCCTTCATGCCGACAACGATGCTCGGCCAGTCCTTCACCAGCCGCTCGATCAGCGGCAGCGTCAGCGGCACGCCGCTCATCTGGGGGATGTGGTAGAGGTAGAGGCGCAGCCTGTCGTCGCCGGTGCGCTCGATCGTATCGGCGAAGGCGGCGAACAGCCCATCCTCGCTCGCGCCCTTGTAATAGAAGGGCGGCAGCATCAGGCAGCCGCCGGCGCCGATGGCGAGTGCCGCCCTGGCCAGCCGCCCGTGTCGGGTATCGCGGTGCAGCCGATGCCGACGATAAGCTGCGAACCCGTAATTCCTGCCTCGCCCAGCGCCTCTATGAGATCCAGCCGTTCATCGACCGACAGAGAATTGGCCTCGCCGGTGGTGCCGAGAGGCGCCACGCCGTCGCAGCCATTGGCCAGCAGCCAGCGCGCATGGGCGACGAAGCGGACGCGGTCGGGCGCTCCGTCGGCGCCGAGCGGCGTCAGGTTGGCGGCGAACACGCCGCGCGGGGCCTCGATGGCGTCGGTCACGATGCGGTCCACCGCTTGGTTGCGGCTTTCGTCTTCGCCCGGTATTTTCCGCCAACGCGCCTGCCGCTGCCCGGCGTGGCGAGGCCGGCGGCGAGGCGCGAATTGAGCCAGGCGACGACGTGGTCGCGCACATCATCGATGTCGTCCTCGCTGACGGCGCGCCCGCGCAGCGAGACGCCGGAGGCGTGCACCGTCTCCGGGTCGCCAGAGACCAGTGGATGCCACCAGGCCAGCGCGCGGCCCTCGGCCAGCATCCGGTAGCCGCAGCTACCCGGCAGCCAGGTGAGCGCGCCGGCATTCTGCGGCGTCACCTTCACGCAGTCGGGCACGCGCGTGCTGCGGTTGGCGTAGTCGCCGCAGCGGCAGGTATCAAGGTCGAGCAGGCGGCAGGAGACGTCGGTATAGCCGATCTCGCCCGTGTCCTCGTCCTCCAGCTTGTGCAGGCAGCACAGGCCGCAGCCGTCGCACAGGCTTTCCCACTCGGCCTCGTTCATCTCGTCGAGACGCTTGGTCTTCCAGAACGGCGCTTGGGCCATGGTCACTCCCCGGCGGCCCGGTCTACCAGATGCAGGAAGGAGCCGGCAACGCGGCCGGCGACGAGGCCGGCCGCGCCGCGCTGGTGCCCGGCGGCGTCCGCGACCACGAACAGTGCCGTGCCCGGGCCTTCCGCCGTCACCGTCGCGTAATGGAATTCGTGGCCGCGAAAGGCGACACCCGCCCGTCCCAGCGGGCCATCGACCGTCAGCCGCGCCCGCCTGTAGCCGAGCGACAGGCGGCGAGCTGCGAAGCTGGCCTCCAGCGCCAGCAGCCCGGCCATCGCGTGCCGGTTGCCCTCGGCGTCTATGAGGAAACGGCCCAGCACCATGTAGCCGCCGCATTCGCCATAGACGGCGGCCCCGCGCGCCGCAGAGCCCCGCAGCCCGGCGAGAAACCCGCCGGCCGCTGCCAGCCTTCCGGCATGCAATTCGGGATATCCACCCGGCAGGAAGACGGCGTCGGCCTTGGCGTCCGGCGCCTCGTCGGCCAGCGGCGAGAACGGGATGATTTCAGCGCCGTCCCGTCGCCACGCATCAATCAGCGCCGTATAGGCGAAGGCGAAAGCGATGTCGCTCGCCAGGGCGATGCGCTGGCCGGGCGGCGCCACGGGCGGCGCCGGATTCGGCGCGGAGAAATCCCTCGCCGGACGCGCCAGAGCCCGCAGAGCGGCGAGGTCGAGTGTCTCGCCGAGACGCGCGGCGGCGGCGTCGAGGCGGGCGTCTAGATCAACATGCTCGGCCGCCTGCACAAGGCCGAGATGGCGCGACGGCAGGCCGAGCGTCGCATCGCGCGGCACGTCGCCGAGCAGTTCCACCTCGGGGCAGGCGGCAGCGACTGCGGTCGCCAGCAGGTCGCGGTGCGCGGCGCTGCCGGTGCGGTTGAAGACGACGCCGGCGATAGTCACATCCGGGCGATGCCGGGCGAAGCCGGCGACCAGCGCACCGACGCTCGCCGCCATTCCGGTCGCGTCGACCACCAGCACCACCGGCCAGCCTGTAATCGCCGCCAGATCGGCGGTCGAGCCGGCATCGAGGCGGCCGTCGGCCGCCGCCCCGTCGAACAGCCCCATGACGCCCTCGACAAGCACGAGATCGGCATCGGCGCCGAGTGCCGCGACCAGCGCCGCCAGCGTGCCGGGCCGCATCGCCCAGGGATCGAGGTTGACCGCCGGACGCCCGGCCGCGCGAGACAGAAAGGCCGGATCGATGTAGTCGGGCCCGACCTTGGCCGGCGCCACGCGCAGGCCCTGCCGCGCGAAATGGCGGGCCAGCACCATCGTAAGCACGGTCTTGCCGCTGCCCGAGGCCGGCGCGGCGAGCACCAGTCCGGGTGCGCTCATGTGCCGGCGGCGCGCGTCAGGCCGTGGCCGAGCGGATCGGCATCGAGGGCGCGTCCGGCCAGCGCGCCGAGCCAGTCGAGACCCGCGCGCAGCCGTACGACTTCACCGACCACCACGACGGCCGGCGGCTCGACACCTATCGCCGCCGCTGGCGCCCCGGCCAGCGTCGTCACCACGACGCACTGGTCGGGCAGAGTCGCGCGCGCGACGATCGCCACCGGCTCGTCCTCGCGTCGGCCAGCGGCGCACAGCCTCGCGCAGATGTCGGGCAAGTTCTTGAGCGCCATGTAGAACACCAGCACCGGGACTCCCTTGGCCAGCGCCTCCCAGTCGAGCCCGTCGGGAACGGCGCCGTTGATATTGTGGCCGGTGACGAAGGCGACGACGCTGTTGAGGTCGCGATGGGTCATCGGGATGCCGGCATAGGCGAGGCCACCGACCGCCGCCGTGACGCCCGGCACGACGCGGAACGGCACGCCGGCCGCGACCAGCGCCAGCGCCTCCTCGCCGCCGCGGCCGAACACGAAGGGATCGCCGCCCTTGAGGCGCAGCACGCGCAACCCCGCCTGCGCATGGCGGATGAGGCGGCGCGAAATGTCCGGCTGCGTGGGCGAGGGCCGCCCGCCGCGCTTGCCGGCGTAATCCAGCGTCGCGCCCTTCCGCGCCAGTGCCAGCACGCGCGCATCGACCAGCGCGTCGTAGACTACTACGTCGGCCATGCTCAGAGCATGCCAGGCGGCGACGGTCAGCAGCGCGGGGTCGCCGGGGCCGGCGCCGACGAGCCATACCTCGCCGGGCGCCATGTCTGGCAGCGCGAAACTCGGTCCGGGACGATCCATGGCGCGAAGCTAACGCATTTCGTCCTCCGCGGCACCGGCGGGCATGGCGCCCGCGCATGCGCTAGACTGGCGCCATGATCGCCGCCGAATCCGAGGATGCCGGACGCCGGCCGGCCGGCACGCTGCGCCGTGGCTGGACGACAGGCGCCTGCGCCGCCGCCGCCGCCGGTGCCGCCGCCACCGCGCTGCTGACCGGGCGCTTCCCGAGCCTGGCGACCGTGCGGCTGCCGCGCGGCCTCGTCGCGCGATTCCCGCTGGCCACGACGCGCCTCGACGGCGGCGCCGCGACGGCCGGCATCGTCAAGGATGCTGGCGACGACCCGGACGATACGCATGGGCTCGAAGTGCGCGCGACGGTGACGCAGACCGCTCCCGGCAGCGGCATCGCCTTCGCCGCCGGCGAGGGCGTCGGCACGGTGACGCTGCCCGGCCTGCCGCTCGGTGTAGGGGAGCCGGCCATCAACCCCGCGCCGCGCACCATGATCGCCGCCGCCCTGCGCGACGCCGCGGAGGGCGCCGACGCGCGGCCCGACCTGCTGGTGACGGTCTCCATTCCCGGCGGCTACGAGGTCGCCCGGCGCACCATGAACCCGCGCCTCGGCATCGTCGGCGGCCTCTCCGTGCTCGGCACCACCGGAATCGTCGTGCCCTATTCCTGCGCCGCCTGGATCGCCTCGATCCGCCGTGGCATCGATGTCGCGCGTGCGCAGGGCCATGCCCACATCGCCGGGGCCACCGGCCGTACCTCCGAAGCGGCCGTGCAGACGCTCTACGGCTTGCCGGAGACCGCGCTGATCGACATGGGCGATTTCGCCGGCGGCATGATCAAATATCTGGCGCGCCATCCGGTCGAGCGCCTCACAGTTGCCGGCGGCTTCGCCAAGCTGGCGAAACTGGCGCAAGGCGCACTCGATTTGCACTCGGCGCGCTCATCGGTCGACATCGTCGCACTGGCCGATCTGCTGGACGCCGCCGGGGCGCCTGCCGCCAGCGTTGCGGCGGCGCGCGCCGCACCCGGTGCCGGCGCCGTGCTGGCAGCGGCCGGTGACCGTGCCCCGGCACTGGCCGGCTCCGTCGCGCGGCGGGCCCGCGACGCAGTTCAGGCCGCGCTGCCTGGCCGCATCGCCGTCGACGTCGTCGTGTTCGACCGCGCTGGCGCTCTACTGGGACGCGCCTGACCATGACCGCGGATGCCGGGTGCACACCGCTTCTGCTGCTGCTCGGAGGCACCGGCGAGGCGCTGGCGCTGGCCGCATCACTGGCCGCGACCTTCGGCCCGCGCCTGCGCGTGATCACCTCGCTCGCCGGCCGCACGCGCGATCCGCGCCTGCCGGAGGGCGCGCTGCGCGTCGGCGGCTTCGGCGGCGCCGAGGCGATGGCGGAATGGCTGCGCGGCAGAGCCGTGGACGCTGTCGTCGACGCTACCCACCCCTTCGCCATCCGGATCTCGGCCAACGCCGCCGCCGCGTGCGACGTCGCCGGCGTGCCGCGCCTCGTGCTCGAACGGCCGGCCTGGACGCCCCGCCCTGACGATTGCTGGCACGAGGTCGACGACGCGGCGGCGGCGGCTTCCCGACTTCCCGCCCTCGGCCGGCGGGCTTTCCTCACCCTCGGTCCACGCGACCTCGCCCCGTTCGCGCCGCTCGCCGGCATGTGGTTCCTCGTCCGCCAAGTCGATCCGCCGACGGCGCCTGTGCCGCTGGACAATTGCACCGTGGTGACCGGACGCGGGCCCTTCGACCTCGATGGCGAGCGACGGCTGCTGCTCGATCACGCCATCAACGTGGTGGTGACGCGCGCCTCCGGCGGGACGGCGACAATCGCCAAGCTGGAGGCGGCGCGGGCGCTCAGCCTGCCGGTGGCAATGATTCGCCGGCCGCCGCCGCCGCCCGGACCGCGCGTTGCCGACCTCGCCGAAGCCGTATACTGGGTGGGCGAGCAATGCGGGCTCGACATCGTGGCCTAACTTCCCAACATGGTCGGGCGAGACGCCGCTGCACCGCGCGCGAGGGAGTCATGATGCGACGATCCAGCCGCCTGTCGATTTGCGCCATCCTCGCCGCGCTCCTCTTCGTGCCGCCGATCGCCGGCCCGGCCAGGGCCGAGATATCGCTGTTCAAGCCCAACCCGCTGCATATCGCCGCGTTCCTCGGCCGCACCGACGAGACGCGGTCCCTGCTGGTGCGTGGCTCGCCTGTGAACTCGTCCGACGACGACGGTCGCTCCGCGCTGATCTGGGCCGCGACGGCGGGCCATCTCGACGCGGTCAGGCTGCTGCTCACCTACAAGTCTCTGGTCGACCAACGCGACAAGATGGGCAATACGGCGCTGTGGTATGCCGCTGCCAACGATCATGATGTGGTCGTGCGCGCGCTGATCGACGGCGGCGCCAACATAAACAACGAGAATGCCGAGGGCGCGACGCCCCTGATCGGTGCCGCCGGCAAGGGCGCGGCCGCCGCCGCGCGGACGCTGATCGAGGCCGGCGCCAATGTGAACCACAACGACTACACCGGCCACACCGTGCTGCAATGGGCCGAGCAGGGCCGCTCGTCCCCCCTCATGCGCCTGCTGCGCCAGAAAGGCGCTCGCTAGTCGCGCCGCGCCGGCCGCAGCACATGCGTGTGGTCGGCGGCGTAGAGGCGGCTGTCGGCGAACCCGTCCGGCGCCAGCACCGGTCCAACCAGGATAAGGGCCGTGCGGGTGAAGCCCGCCTCCTTCACGCGCACCCTGATATCGGCCAGCGTGCCGGTCACGAACGCCTCGTCCGGCCATGAGACGCGGTGGGCCACGACGACCGGACACCCCGCGCCATAGTGCGGCAACAGATCGGCGACGACGGGCGCCAGATTGTTGACCGAGAGATGAATGGCCAGCGTCGCGTGGCTGGCGGCGAGGCGCGACAACTCTTCGCCCGGCGGCATGGCCGAGGCCCGCACCGCCGTGCGCGTGAGGATCACCGTCTGGGCGATGCCGGGCAAGGTTAGCTCGGTCTTCAGCGCGGCGGCGGCGGCGGCGAAGGCCGGCACGCCCGGCACCACGTCATAGGGGATGGACAGCACATCGAGCCGGCGCATCTGCTCGGCGATGGCGCCGTAGATCGACGGATCACCAGAATGCAGGCGTGCGACGTCGTGGCCGGCGGCATGCGCGGCGGCGATCTCGGCAACGATCTCGTCGAGGTGCAGCGGCGCGGTATTTACGACGTGCGCTCCGGGAGGCGCCGCCGCGACGATGGCCTGCGGCACCAGAGAGCCGGCGTATAGGCACACCGGGCACCGCTCGACCAGGCGAAGCCCGCGCACGGTGATGAGATCAGGCGCGCCCGGCCCGGCGCCGATGAAGTGCACCGTCAAAAGCCGCCCTCCGCGCGCCGCGGCGCATCATTGCCGAGCGGGTAACCGCGCGGCGTCCAGACGCGCCCGCCGGCCTGCCGTGTCGACGTCGCGCCGACGATGAGCACCGTCATCATGTCCACCGCGTCGAGGTCGAGAGCGCCGAGCGCGACGACGCGTACCGCCTCGCCGTCGCGCGCGAGGTTGTGGGCGACGACGACCGGCACCTCCGGCCCGCGCGCCGCGAGCAGGATGTCACGCGCCATGGCGAGGCCGCGACGGCGCACGCCGCTCGCCGGATTGTAGAGGGCGACGACGAAATCGGCCTCAGCGGCGGCACGCAGGCGCCGCTCAATAGCCGGCCAGGGCGTCAGCAGGTCGGAGAGCGAGATGGCGCAGAAATCGTGGCCGAGCGGCGCACCGGAGCGGGCCGCGGCGAGCTGCATGGCAGAGACGCCGGGCTCGACCGTCAGGGCGATCCGACCCCAGGCGGGCTCGCCCGAATCTGTCGCCAGTTCGAGCGTCAGCGTCGCCAGCGCATAGACCCCGGGATCGCCGCTCGCCAGCAGGGCCACGGCACGACCGGTCGCGGCCAGCGCGAGGGCGTGCCGGCAGCGCGCCTCCTCCTCGCCCAGGGCGAAGGGATGCAGCGCCTTGCCGGCAACGAAGGACGCGCCGAGCAGGGCGATATAGCCAGCATAGCCGACGATATCGGTGGCGGCGGCCAGCGCCGCGTCGGCGGCGGGCGTGCGGTAGCGCGCATCGCCAGGCCCGAGGCCGACGACGGCGAGGCTGCCGCGCGGGCGGCCGGTCGCTTCTGCGTCCAGTTCCGGGCCGCGCGCGATCGCACAGGTCACGCGCCGGCCGACCTGCTTGGTAACGACAAGAGTGCCTTTCGGTCCGGCCGCGGCGAGCGCGGCGGCCTCGGCGACGCCATGCGCGCCGACCGCGCGGAAGACGATGTCCGACGGTTTGGCAAGGCGCGGCCGCTCGACCTCCAGGCGAGCCGCGTCGAAGAAGCGGGCCGGCACGCCGAGCGCCGCGGCCACTGCATGCACGGCGGGCTCGTCTTCCTTGAGGTCGAGCGAGACGACCACGGCGACCGCATGCGGCGACAGGCCGGCATCGGCCAGTGCCGCAAGAGCCTGTTCGCACGCCGCATCGGGTTCGGCGCCACGCTCGCAGCCGATGCCCAGAGCAAGCACCGGCGAATGATAGACCAGCGCGCCGTACCCGCCGGCATCGGCGCGGTCGGTGACGAGAATACGCACCGCCTCCGTCGCTTCCTTGGCCGCGCGCGGCAACCCGTCGAGCCAGCCGGCCGTGCCCGCCTCAACCGTCACCTGCGCGCCGCGTCCGGCCAGCAGCGCTGCCGCCGCGTCCTTGACGCGCGCCGGCGTCGCCAGCGTCCAGCCGGGCGGCGGCTCGTCGAGGGCGACGCCGTGCGCGACATCGCTCGCCGTGGTGATCGCCGCCGCTACGCCGGTGATCGCCGCGATCCGCCGCGCCAGCGCGTTGCCGCCGCGATGGCCGCCGAGCAGGGGCACGATTGCCGACCCATCCTCCGCGACGGCGAGCACCGGCGGCTCGTCGCCCTTGTCCGCCAGCAACGGCGCCAGCGCCCGCACGAGGATGCCGGCGGCACAGAATCCGACGATGGGCGTGCCGGCGGCGAAGAGCGCGCGCAGATGCTCGGTCGTTTCGGCGAAGGCGATGTCGGCAACGGCGACACGTCCGGCGCGGCCATGCACGCGCGCGCCCGGCAAGGCGAGGGCGAGGCGGCGGGCCAGCACCGCGCCGCCTTCCGTCAACGCCACCAGCGCAGGATGTGGGATGTTCATCATGCCGGCACTCCGGCAGTACGGTGTACTAGTATCATCGAAAAATACGGCGCCGGCGCATCGTCGATCTCGGCCAGCGGCGCGACGCGCGCATCGGGCAGGCTGGCATGCGCCACATAGGTCGAGCGCCCTAGCAGCCCGGCCGCCTCCAGCACGCCGCGCACGCGCGGCAGATGGCGGCCCAGCTTGATGATGGCAGCGGCATCGCAGCCGTCGAGGCGGGCGCGGATCACGGAATCCGGGAGCGGCGCCGGGATCACGCAGAGAGTGTCGTTGCCGGCAGCGAGCGGTTGTCGTGCCGCTGCCGCGCAGGCCGCCAGAGAGGTGACTCCCGGCACGATCCGCGTCGGCCAGCGGTCGGCCAGCCGCGCGAACAGGTACATGAACGAGCCGTAGAGGAAGGGGTCGCCCTCGCACAGCACGGCGACGTCGCGACCGACAGCGAGGTGGCCGCCGATCGCCGCCGCGGCCTCGTCGTAGACGGCAGCGACGGGGAAGCGGTCGGCGGCGAGCGGCATACGGATGGCGATCTCAGTCGCATCGACCCGGATGTGCGCGGCTGCGATGCGACGGGCGAAGCTGTCGCCCTCCAGCGGCGCCGGCCATGCCACGACCGGACAGGCGGCGACAAGCCGCGCGGCCTTTAGCGTCATCAGCTCGGGATCGCCCGGGCCAACGCCGATGCCATGGAGCGTGCCTGTCATGGCTTCGCCAGCGCCCATTGCGTCACCGGCGCAAGCGCGCGCCAGACAGTGCGGGTGCCGGCCATTGTGGCCTCCGCCACGGAGAGTCGGGCGAGGTCGCCGCCGTGCCGGACGCGCGCGGCGAGGACGACAGCCTCGCCTTCGACCGAGACGACATTCGCGACAAGGCGCCCGCCCGGCTTCAGCGCGGTGACGGCCCGTTCGACCAGCGCTGCGGAGATGCCGCCGCCGATGAAGACGGCATCCGGCTGGCCCAGCCGAGCGAGTGCTTCCTCGCTGTCGGCGCCGACGATGTCGAGGAACGGCGTGCCAAGTGTTGCCGCGTTCCGCGCGATCAGCGCGCGCCGGCCGGGATCGCGTTCCACGGCGACGGCCGTGGCACCCCTGCCGTCGGCGTTCTGCGCAACGCGCAGCCATTCGATTGCGATCGAGCCGCAGCCGGCGCCGATATCCCACAGATGCTGGCCCGGAAGCGGCTGCAGGCGGGCAAGCGTGGCGGCACGCACGGCGCGCTTGGTGAGCTGGCCATCATGCGCGAAGGCGTCGTCCGGCAGCCCGGCCACGCGCGCCAGGGGACGTGCTTCCGGGCCCGGCAGGCATGTCACCGCAAGCGTCACGAAATCGGCGGTCGGCGCGCCGTTCCACGCCGCGGCACTGGCCTCGCGGCGGGTCTCCTCCCGCCCGCCCATATGGGCGAGCGCGACGATGCGGCTCGGCCCCCAGCCGGCAGCGCTCAGCTGCGCGGCGACTTGCGCCGCCGTGCCGCCATCATCGGCCAGCAAGAGCAACCTAGCGCCAGGCGTCAGCCACGATGCGAGCAGGGACAGCGGGCGGGCGTGCAGCGTCAGGCAGGCGACGTCGCCGAGCGACCAGCCGAGCCGAGCCGCGGCAAGACTGAACGCACCCGGCGCCGGCAGCACCACCATCTCCTCCGCCGCGAAATAGCGCGCCAACGTCGTGCCAATGCCGTAGGCCATGGGGTCGCCGGTGGCCAGCACGGTGACGCGCCGGCCGCGCCGCGCCGCTATGTCGGCCATGGTGTCGCGCAGCGGCACGCGCCAGGCCAGCCGCTCGCCGGGGTGGCCGGGCACGAGGGCGTGGTGTCGCCGGCCGCCGACCAGCACCTCGGCGGTGTCAACCAGCGTGCGCGCCGCCGGCGCGAGGGCTGCCAGCCCGTCCTCGCCGAGCCCGACGACGGCAAGCCAGGCGCCGTTATGGCCGGCGACGGTCATGCGTCGCCGGAATCGAGCCGGGCGATCGCATTGACGGCGGCGGCGGCCAGCGCGCTGCCGCCACGGCGGCCGCGCGTGGCGATCCAGGCCGGCGCCGCGCGCGCCATCAGGGCGTCCTTGGCTTCGGCCGCGCCTACATAGCCGACTGGAAAGCCGAGAATCGCCGCAGGGGCGGGCCAGCCTTCGTAGAGGCCGGCGAGCAAACGGGCGAGCGAAGTCGGCGCATTGCCGATGACGACGACCGCGCCGTCGAGGAAGGGAGGCCACATTTCTACCGCCGCGGCGGCGCGCGTTGTGCCGAGATGCATCGCCAGCGCCGGAACCGTGCCGAGGTCTAGCGTGCAGAGGATGTCGTTGCCGCAGGGCAGGCGCGCCCGGTCGATTCCGGCGGCGACCATGCGCGCATCGACAAGCAGCGCCGCACCGCCGGCCAGAGCCTTGCGCGCCGCCTCGACCGCGCCGGGGCTCGCCGCGAGGTCGGCGACCACGCCGGGATCGCCCGCCGCATGAACGAGACGCAGAGCCAACTCGGCAAGCTCGGCCGGCAGGCCGTCGAGCGAAACCTCGGCGCGCGCCATGGCGAAGGACCGCCGGTAGATCTCCTCCGGCGCGATGCGCCAGGGTTCGCTCACGATCGCCCGCCGCGCTTCATCCGTGCCAGCGTCAACGGCCCCAGCGGATGATCGGCATGCGGATAGGGATAATGGTGGCCATCGTCGTGTCCATGAGCATGCCCGTGACCGTGCGCGTGACCGTGCGCGTGACCGTGCGCGTGACCGTGCGCGTGACCGTGCGCGTGGTCGTGCGCGTGCGCATGACTATGCCCGTGGTCATGGCTGTGCGGCTCGGGCGTCCCGCCGGTGCCGATGCCCTCGACGTGATGATGGTGGCTGCGCTGCGGCAGGCCTATCTCGGCCTCGAAGCCGACGATACGCTCGCGGTACTTGCACAGCCGGCAGTTCATCGCATTATCGGCGCTCTCGATGCCGTCAAGCCGGTCGACGAAGGTCTCGACCACCAGTGCATGATCGTTGAGGTAGGGCGCCTTGACGAACTGCACCTGCGGATGGTCCGCCGCGACGAGGTCGGTGTGCTCGTAGATGCGGCCGACCAGCACGCCGGTGAATAGGAAGTACGGGAACACGACGATCCGCCGGAAGCCAAGCCGCACCGCGCGCTCCAGCGCCGGCGCGACGAGCGGGAAGGTGACGCCGGAATAGGCCACCTCGCCCCAGCCGAAGCCCATGCCTTCCCACAGGAAGCGCATCACCTTGGCGATGTTGGAGTTGGCGTCGGGGTCGGACGCGCCGCGGCCGACGACGACGAGCAGCGCCTCGTGACGCGGCACGACGGGTCCGGCCGCGTCGGCCGCCGCGATGGCGGCCTCGATGCGCGCGGCGGCAGCCTGCAGCAGCTTGGCGTCGAGGCCGAGATCGCGGGCGAAATCCAGTGCGATCCCCGGGTTGCGCGCCAGCCATGTGTTGAGCACCGAGGGAATGTCGTTCTTGGTGTGGCCGGCGGCGAACAGCATGCCCGGCACGGCGAAGATGCGTCGCGCGCCCTGCCGCACCAGCGCGTCGAGACCATCGGCGATCACCGGCCGGGCGAATTCGAGGAAGCCGTACTCGACCATCCGCCCCGGCAGGCGCCGGCGCAGGCCGGTGGCCAGCGCGGCGAACTCCGCCACGGCGGCCTCGTCGCGGCTGCCATGGCCGCAGATCATAATGGCGTGGTCGTCGGACAAGACCGCTCTCCCGGTGGGGAGGGCAATACACCACGTCCGCTGGCCCCCGCCAAGACGACGGGTCGGCGCCGTAATATACGCCTCTCCGCCAGCGGGGCGGAGAGGGCGATTTATGAGGTACTGTGAACGCAATGCTCGGCAGTACCCTTTCCGTCGCCGGCGTGGCCCTGCCGCTCGTCCTGCTCGGCGCGCTGGCGCTGGATGCGCTGGTCGGCGACCCGCCCTGGCTGTGGCGCGCGATCCCGCACCCCGTGGCGCTGACCGGCAACCTGACCTTCTGGCTCGACCGCCGACTCAACCGGCCGCAGCGCGGCGCGCGCACGCGCTTCGTGCTCGGGCTGGTCGTGGCTCTGGCCGTGACGGCGCTGGCCTGGGGTGCCGGGCTGGCCATCGTCGCGGCGGCGCGCCTCGTCACCTGGGGCTGGGCCGCGGAACTGCTGCTGGTCGCGATACTGGTCGCCCAGCGCAGCCTGTTCGACCACGTAGCAGCGGTCGCCCGCGCCTTGCGGCGCGACGGGCTGTCCGCCGCCCGCGCCGCCGTCGGGCGGATCGTCGGCCGCGACCCCGACCGTCTCGACAGCCATGCCGTCGCCCGCGCCGCCATCGAGAGCACGGCAGAGAATTTCGCCGACGGCGTGGTGGGGCCCGTTCTCTGGTACCTCGTCCTCGGCCTGCCCGGCCTGTTCGTGCTCAAGGCCATCAACACCATGGACAGCATGGTCGGCCACCGCACGGCGCGGCACGCCGCCTTCGGCGCCGTGGCGGCGCGGCTCGACGACGCGGCGATGTTCGTGCCGGCGCGGATGGCGGCGGCCCTCATCGTGCTGGCCGCCATCTTCGTGCCGGGCGGGCGGCCCTGGGCGGCGCTGCGTACCTGGTGGTGGGACGGGCACCGTCACCGCTCGCCCAATGCCGGCCGTCCTGAGGCGGCGATGGCCGGCGCCATCGGCGTCGCCTTGTCGGGTCCGCGCAGCTACCACGGCGCGGCGAGCGCCGAGCCATGGCTCGGCGGCGAGTTCAGCGCCCGTGCCGAGGCCGGCGACATTCGCCGCGCGCTGTTCGTCCTTGTCGTCGCCTGCCTGCTGCAGGCGGCGGCCGTCGGCGCGCTGGCGGCGCTGAGCTACGCCCCCGTGTAGCGGCGCGCGATGGCCATCATTCGCTCGAGGTCTAGGTGGCGGGCAAGGTGGTCGGCGAGCGCATCGAGCGTCGCTTCGATGCGCTCTTCCCAGGCCGGTCCCGGCGCTCGGCCGGCGCGCAATCCTTCCAGTAACGCGGCGCGGAAATCGTCCGCGGCGAACACGCCGTGTAGGTAGGTGCCGGCGATCCGGCCGTCGAGCGAGCGCGCGCCGTCGTGCCGGCCGTCTTCCAGGATCGCGAAGGGCCGCGCGCAATCGGCGCCGCGCGTCGTGCCGATGTGCATCTCGTATCCTGTAACCGGTACATTCATGCCGGTCGCGGTGCCCGACGCCGTCGTCAGAGTCTTGTCGCCGCCGAGGATCGTGCGTACCGCGAGCAGGCCTAGGCCTCGCGCCGCTCCGTGCGAGCCCTCGCTGCCGTCGGGATCGGCGATGCGAGCGCCGAGCATCTGGTAACCGCCGCACAGGCCGAGCACCGAGGCGCCGCGCCGGTGCGCCGCCACGATATCGTGATGCCAGCCCTCGGCTCGCAGAGCGGCGAGATCGGCAATCGTCGCCTTCGATCCAGGCAGGACGATCAGGTCGAAATCGTGGGGCATAGCGCGGCCAGGCTGCACCAGTTCGACTGTCACATCGGACTCGGCGGCGAGCGGGTCGAGATCGTCGAAATTGGCGATGCGCGGAAGGCGCGGCACGACGACGCGGATCGGCCCGTCGCGCCGAACAGCCAGCGCGCGGCCATCGAGCGAGGTCGAATCCTCGGCCGGTAACAGGCCCGCCCCGGCGAACCACGGCACGACACCCAGCGACGGCCAGACGGTCCGCTGCGTGACCGCCATCAATCCGTCGTCGAAGAGACGCGGATCGCCGCGGAACTTGTTGACAACATATCCGCCGACCAGCGCGCGCTCGTATTCCGCCAGCAGCGCATGCGTGCCAACAAGCTGGGCGATGACGCCGCCGCGCTCGATGTCGCCGACCAGCACTACCGGCACGCCCGCCGCCGTGGCGAAGCCCATATTGGCGATGTCGCCTTCGCGCAGATTGATCTCCGCCGGACTGCCCGCGCCTTCCACCAGCACGAGGTCGGAATCCGCCGTCAGCCGCGAGAAGCTTTCGAGTACCGCCGGAAGATATCCGGCCTTGGCTTTCTGCCACGCCCGGGCGTCGGCGGTGCCAGCGACGCGGCCCTGCACGATCACCTGCGCGCCGGTCTCCGATTGCGGCTTCAGCAGGATCGGGTTCATGTCTGCAGTCGGCGCGACCCGGCAGGCCCGCGCCTGCAGCGCCTGGGCGCGACCAATCTCCGCGCCGCCAGCGGCGACCGCGGCATTGTTGGACATGTTCTGCGGCTTGAATGGCAGCACGCGCAGGCCGCGCCGCACGAAGGCACGGCAGAGGCCGGCGACCAGCAACGACTTGCCGACGTCGGAGCCCGTGCCCTGAAGCATCAGCGCGGCGGCACAGCCGCGATCAGCGCGCGCCGGCATCGGCGATGATGGCACGCAGCCCGTCGGCCTGGGCGTTCGGCCGCACCGTGCCGGCTACGATCTCGCGCGCGCCGGTCGCGCCACCGTAATAGGCCGCGTTCGACGCGTCGCGCTGTTCGAGCACGCCGCCTACGAGCGCGCCGCCGCCGAACAGCCCCTTGGCGCGCGAGAACGCCCACACATCGGCGCCCTGCACGGCGGTCGAGGTGCCGGCCGCCGCGCCGGCGCCCACAGGTCCGACGGTGACGGCGATATCGGCGCCGAGCTTCACCTTGTCCGCCAGCAGGGCTTCGAGGGCCGAATCGGTCATCACGAGAAGCATCGCCTCGGCGACCTGGCCGCCAATCTGCAGGCCAATCGAGGCCGAGATCAGCCGCACGAAGGCCGGACCGCCCCATTTGCCGCCGCCGTCGCGCGCTACCAGCACACCGTCGCCCCCCTCGCCGCCGAGGATGAAGGCACCGCGATAGAGAGACGGGAACACCACCACCGCGCGCGCATGCGGCAGGCGGGTGGTGATCTGCTTGCCGATATGTTCATCGCGCACCATCGCTCGCACCGCGGTTTCGGCGCGCAGCACCAGTTCTTCGGTCGTGTCGCGGTCGGCCGCGAGGGCGGGCTGGGTCGCGACGGCGCCGAGCAGCAGCGTCGCGACGGCGAGGCGGACGAGATTTTCCATGGCCGGATGATACTCCACCGCCGGAGTCCTCCCTAAACGTCTTGGCGGGATACCCGTTCAGGCACTCAGAACTCAATGCCCTGCTGGGCCTTCACATTGGCGCGAAAATGGTGCTTTCGGGCGTCCATCAGCGTCACCGTGTCGGCGGCCTCGATCAGGTAATCGGGGGCGTTGCGGCCGGTGACGACGACGTGCAGGTCGGGGCGGCGCGCGACCAGCACGGCCACCACCTCGTCGACAGGCAGATGCTCGTAGCGCAGCACGATGTTGAGTTCGTCCAGCACGATCAGGCGATAGGAAGGGTCGGCCAGCAGCTCCTGCGCCATCGCCCAGGCGGCGCGCGCCGCGGCGATGTCTCGCTGGCGGTCCTGGGAGTCCCAGGAGAAGCCCTCGCCCATCACACGGATCGTCACCAACTCGGGGAAGCGATCGAGGATGGCGCGCTCGCCGGTCTCCCACTTGCCCTTGACGAACTGCACGATACCGACTCGGAAGCCGTGGCCGAGCGCTCGCATGACGAGGCCCATCGCCGCCGTAGTCTTGCCCTTGCCCGTACCGGTATGCACGACGAGCAATCCCTTCTCGCGCGTTTTCGTCGCCAGCATGCGGTCGCGGGCGGCCTTCTGCTTTTTCTTTTTCTCGGCCCAGCGGGCGTCGTCGTCGGTCGCGGTCATGCTTCCACCCTGGATGCCCGTTGTGCCGCCAGCCCCGTGAGGCGGTCTCGGGCGCTGTTGGCGCGTGGTGTCCACAGGGCCCGGTCGATGGCTTCGAGGAAGCGTTGCGCCATCTCGCGCAGCGCCGCCGGATTGGAGTCAGCGATGAAGTCGCGCACGGCATCGTCCTCCAGATAGGCGGCGTAGACGCGGTCAAACTGGTCGTCGCGTACGGCGCCGGTGGTGGCGGCGAAGGCGAAGAGGTAGTCGACCGTCGCCGCCATCTCGAAGGCGCCCTTGTAGCCGTGGCGCATCACGCCGGCGATCCATTTCGGGTTGGCCGCACGCGCCCGCACGATGCGCGAGATCTCGTCCTCCAGTGTGCCGATGCGCGGCCGTTCGGGGCGCGAATGGTCGTTGTGCCAGGCGGTCGGCCGGCGGCCTGACAGATGTTCGACGGTGGCCACGAGACCGCCTTCGAACTGGTAGTAATCGTCGCTGTCGAGCAGATCGTGCTCGCGATTGTCCTGGTTGTGGATGACGGCCTGGACGGCGGTGAGGCGGCGGGCGAAGGCGCGCGCGGCCGGCGCGCCGTAGCCACCGCCGCCGCCCGTCGCCGCGCCGGCACCGTAGGCGTAACCGCCCCAGGCGAGATAGGCCTTCGCCAGATCGGCGGGGCTGTCCCAGCCGCGCTCGTCTATTAGCGCCTGCAGGCCGGCGCCATAGGCGCCCGGCGGCGAGCCGAAGACGCGATAGCTCGCCTGACGTCGTGCCATGCCGGGCTCGACGCCCTCGGCCGTCAGCGCCGCTGCCTCCACTGCGACGCAGTGCGCCACCGGGTTGTCGCGCGGCGCCTCGTCGGTGCGCGCGGCGACGGCGGCGACGGCGCTGTCGAACAGCTCGATCAGGCTGGCAAAGGCATCACGGAAGAAGCCGGAAACCCGCAGGGTGACATCGACGCGCGGCCGGCCGAGGACCGACACCGGCATCACCTCGAATCCAATCACCCGCCGCGTCGCGTCTTCCCACAGCGGGCGCACACCGAGCAGCGCCAGCGCCTGGGCTATATCGTCTCCGCCGGTGCGCATGTTGGCTGTACCCCAGGCCGACAACGCCATCGCGCGCGGCCAGTCGCCGTGCTTCTGCGCATGCGCCTCGACGAGCAGAGAGGCCGAACGCCAGCCCAATTCCCACGCCTCCGGAGTTGGCACCGCGCGGACATCGACCGAGAAGAAGTTACGCCCGGTCGGCAGCACTTCGGGCCGCCCGCGCGTCGGCGCGCCTGACGGGCCCGGGGCGACAAAGCGGCCGTCTAGCCCGGCCAGCAGCGCCGCCGTCTCCGCCGCGCCGCTCGCGGCGATGGCCGGACGCAGGCGTGCCTCGATCTCGGCCAGCACGGCGGTCGTTCGTGGCCACCCGGGTTCCGCCGCGCGCCGGCCCGCGATCAGGTCGAGCGCCAGCGCCTCGATGCGCTCGACCGTGTCTCCGGCACTGCGCCAGACACCTTCGTAGCCGTCGAGACCGGCAGGGCGCTGGCCGGTCCACGGCGCCTCTGCATCGGCGGCGAGCGGGTCGAGATCAAGGTCGAGATCGGCCGCCAGCGCGCGCGGCAAGGATGCGTCCGCCGCCTTTGGGCCGCGCGGCAGGCGCACCATCGCCGCCAGCATCTCGTCGCGCGCCGCGCCCTCGGGCGAGCGGCCGAAGACGTGCAGCCCGTCGCGAATCTGCAGTTCCTTCAGCTCGCACAGCCAGGCGTCGAGCCGGCCGAGAGCGTCGGCCACCGGTGTGCCCGGCGGCAGGCCGAGATCGCGGTCGAGGCCACTCTCCACCATCGCCTCGGCGATCCGCTTGCTCAGCAGCGGCAGGCGGCGCGGGTCGAGATTCGCCGCCTCCCAGTATTCGTCGACGAGGCGCTCGACCTCCGGTACGCCGCCCTGCGCGCCGGCCCGAGCCAGCGGCGGCGTCAAATGGTCGACGATGACGGCGGCGGCGCGCCGCTTGGCCTGCGTGCCCTCGCCGGGATCGTTGACGATGAACGGGTAGAGGTTAGGCAAGGGCCCGAGCGCTGCTTCGGGGAAGCAGGCCTCCGACAGTGCCACCGCCTTGCCCGGCAGCCATTCCAGATTGCCGTGCTTGCCCATGTGGACGACGGCGTCCGCGCGGAAGGTGTCGCGCAGCCAAGCGTAAACCGCGAGGTAGCCGTGGGGCGGTACCAGCGCCGGATCGTGGTAGCTCGAGGCCGGATCGATGTTGTAGCCGCGCGCCGGCTGCAGGACGATGGCAACATTGCCAAAGACCAGCGCCGGCACGGCGAAGGCACCGCAATCGAGTTCGCCAGGCCGGAAGAAAGGGTCGCCCGTCGGCGGCCCCCAGCGCTCGCTCACGGCATTGCGGACCACCGGCGGCAGAGCGCCGAGGAAGATTTCGTAATCGGGCAGCATCAGCCGCTCGCCGTCGCGGCGCCCGGCGATGCCGGCATTGGTCGGGCCCGCCGCCAGCGCCGCCATCAGCGCGTCGCAGTCTTCCGGCACGCCCTCGATGCGATACCCCGCGTTCGCCAGGTCGGCGAGAAGACCGACTGTGCTCGCCGGCACGTCGAGGCCGACGCCATTGCCCATGCGGCCGTCGCGGTTGGGGTAGTTGGCAAGCACGATGGCAATGCGCCGTTCGCCTGCCGCCTTCCGCCGCAGCCGGCACCAGGACGCTGCCAGCCGCGCGGTGAAGGCGACGCGATCGGCGACCGGCACATGGGCGACGATGTCGGCCTCGGTCGCCATGTCACGCCGCGCCGCATCCTTGAAGGCTATGGCGCGGGAGAGGATGCGCCCGTCGACCTCCGGCAGCGCCACGTTCATGGCGATGTCTCGCGCGGCGAGGCCATTGGCACCATCTCGCCATGCCGCCGCGCCGGAGCCGGCCAGCACCACCTGCAGCACCGGGCAGTCCGAGGCCGCGAACGGCCCCGCCTCTGGCGCGCCGGGGCGCGCCACCGCGAACGAAGTGGCGTTGAGCACGATGTCGGGCGGCCCTGCCGCCAGGGCTTCCGTCACGAAGGCCGCGCAACCGGGATCGCGCAGGCTCTGCACGTACATCGCTGCGGCGTCGATGCCTTCCGCTTCCAGCGCCGCGACGAGCGCGTCTATCGCCGCCATGTCGCCGGCCTGCACGAGGGCGCGGTAGCACACGACGACGGCGCGGGGGCGGGCGGCGATCGACGGAACCTCGTCCTTCGATACGGCCCTCCGGGCTTCCTCAGGATGAGGTTCCTTTTCGCGGCGGCTGTGCCGTACCGATTCTTCCCCGTAGTCCTCACCCTGAGGAGCCAGCCGGTAGCCGGCGTATCGAAGGGCGAGGACGTCGCTTCGCCGCCACCATCCGGCGCGCAACAGCGGCGCCGGCTCGCGCCATTCGTCATCACGGCCTGCCAGCGTCGCGGCAAAGGCGAGAAAGTGTTCCGCATTCACGATACCGCCGTGAACCAGGTATTGCCACAGGCGGAACGCGTCCGGCGCTGCCACCGTCGTGGCACGGGACAGTGCCGCGTCGGGCTGGTCGTCGCCCGGCAGGAAGGCGGCGGGGATCCCCCGTTCGCGGCAGGCGGCCTCGATCTCGTCGACGCCGTAGGGCCAGTATCCGCGCCCGCCCAGCAGCCGCACGACGACGAGGCGTGCGGGACGCACAATGCGCTCGACGTAGAGGTCGACCGACAGCGGATGGGCGAGGCGCAGCAGATTGGCCAGCCGCAGCACCGGCGCCGCCGAACTGGCAGCGAGGCGTCGCGCCTGCGCGGCGGCGAGACAGGCGACCTCGCTATCTGCCGCCGTCAGCACCACGATCTCGCCCGGCGTCTGGCCGAGATCGATCGCCTCGCCGCCGTCGTCGATGCGTCCCGGTGCGGCGGCGAGCAGATGCACGTCAGGCCTCGCTGCCGCCCAGCGCGGCGGCGATGGCGGGGCGGTCGAGGCCGGCGCGGCCGATCACGACGAGGCGGCCGGCGCGCAGCTCGCCGTCGCGCCAATCGCGGTCAAAGTAATGGTCGACGCGGTTGCCGACGCCCTGGACGACGAGGCGGCGCGCGCGGCCCGGCACGGCCAGGAAGCCCTTCATGCGCAGGACATCGTGCGTCGCGGCGACGCCGGCAATGCGGCGGGCAAAGGCGTCGGGGTCGGCGATGTCGGGCAGCGCCAGAACGAAGCTGTCGAAATCGTCGTGCCCGTGCTCGTCCTCGGCGTCGTGAACGCTCTGGCGCGCGGCCAGATCGTCCTCCGCCGCGGCGCCGAGCCCCAGCAGCACCTCGACGGCGAGGCGGCCATGGCGCGCCGTCACCGTCTTCACCCCGGGCCGCAGGCGCGCCGCGACGTCGCGCGACAGGACCAGCATAGCCGCCGCATCGAGCAGGTCGGCCTTGTTGAGCACGACGAGGTCGGCGCAGGCGAGCTGGTCGGCGAACAGTTCGGCCAGCGGGCTTTCGTGATCGAGCGACGGGTCCGCGGCGCGCGCGGTGGCCAGCGCCGCCGGGTCGTCGGCGAAGCGGCCGGCGGCAGCGGCGGGCGCGTCGACCACGGCGACGACGCCGTCGACCGTCACGCGCGCCCGCACCTCCGGCCAGCCGAAGGCCTTCACCAGCGGCTTCGGCAGCGCGAGGCCGGAGGTCTCGATGATGATGTGCTCGGGCGGAACGGCGCGGTCGAGCAGCTTCGCGATCGCCGGCAGGAAATCGTCGGCCACCGTGCAGCACAGGCAGCCGTTCGTCAGTTCCACCACATCGTCCTCAGTACAGGATTCCATGCCGCAACCGGTCAGCAGCTCGCGGTCGACGCCTAACTCGCCGAATTCGTTGATGAGGAAGGCCATCCGCCGCCCGCCGGCATTCTCGACGAGGCTGCGGATCAGGCTGGTCTTGCCAGCGCCGAGGAAGCCGGTCACGACGGTGGCGGGGATGCGGCGCATGGCTACTCCGGTCAGGCGGGCTTGAGGACTAGCGGTAGGCCCGCCGCGACGAAGACGACACGGTCGGCGGCCGTCGCCACGTCCTGGTTGAGACGGCCCGCCGCATCGCGAAAGGCGCGGGCAAGCGCATTGTCTGGCACGATGCCGAGGCCGACCTCGTTGGCCACGCAGACCACCGGCCCGCGCGCCGCCGCCAGCGCCTCGAGCAGGCCGCGGCGCGCGGCGTCGAGGTCGGCGCCGGCCAGCAACCGGTTCGACAGCCACAGCGTCAGGCAATCGACGAGCACCGCCGCATCGGGCGCGGCGGCGCGGGAAATCGCGGCGACGAGATAGTGCGGCGCCTCGACGGTCGACCAGCCGGCGCCGCGACGGGCGCGATGAGCGGCGATGCGTGCCGCCATCTCGCCATCGCCCGCCGTGCCGGTCGCAACATAGACGCGGCGCGCGCCGGAGGCCGCTTCGACCAGCCCTTCGGCATGGCAGCTCTTGCCTGAGCGGGCACCGCCGAGCACCAGGGTTAGAGCCGGCAATCCGCCTTCCGGCGGCCAACGCCTCGAAGTCTTCGTCACGTGGTTCCTCCGCCCGCGGAACGGACAAAACAGCGCGCCGAAGAGGTCTCCTGGCTCGGGGTCATCGATCCGGGGCCCCTTCCCGGTGGCTTTGCGCCACCAGTGGGTTCACGCCCGCGGACCTCGCCGCTTACAGTTGCGGGGGCAGCGCCGGCATCGGTCCCGCGCGGGCCGTCACCGGACTTCCCTGTTTCAGCGCGGCAGCAATGCTAGCATGGCGGTGCGGTCGGGCTCCACCCCGGGCTTCTCGGCCGGGCGATAGTTGAAATGGAACAGCGCCCAGGCGCCTTCGGGGTGGCTCTCGGTCGGCGCGAAATGATCGAGCCGCGTCAGCGAGCAATTGTCGACCTGGCAGGCCAGAGCCACTTCGGGATCGAGGCGCAGCTTGTGGGCCAGCGCGGCGCGGATGGTGCCGCCATGCGCCACGACGACGATGTCGCGGCCAGCATGGTCGATATTCAGCCGGTCGATTGTCAGGGCGACGCGCTGAACCATCTCGACGAAGGTCTCGCCTCCCGGCGGCCGGCCCAGCGCCGGCTGCAGCCAGAACAGGTGGCGCGGGTTCAGTTCGGCCCACACCTCCTCGCGCTTGCGGCCCTGCCAGTCCCCAAAATGCTGCTCGCCGAGATCGCGCTCGACCAGCGGCTCGGGCAGGGCGAGGCCTGCATCGCGGATCGCCGCGGCGGTCTGGATGGCGCGCCTGAGGTGGCTGGTCACCAGCAGCGCGTCCTTCGGCAGCAGGCGGGCTAGCGCCGCGTAGGTCGGCGGGTCGGCGGTGTTCGCCTCGGGGTCGCTGTTGCCGTAGATGCGGCCGTCGACCCCCGTCACCGGAGCATGGCGGACCCACCACCACCGCGTCCTCTGCGTCATGCGATGCCCCCGGCGGCGATCGCCGCCGTTGCCAGAAGTGCAGCCGTCTCGGCGGCCTGCTGGGCGGCCCCCAGCACGTCGCCGGTCTGGCCGCCAAAGCAGCGCTCGGCCTGCCGCAGCACCAGCGCCGCGACGGCCGCCGCCAGCGCCAGCACAACGACCACGCCGAGGCCGATATGACCGATCAGGAACAGGGCCGCAAGCCCGGCACCGATGCCCACCGTGCGCCAGGCGGCCGTACTGCCCGGCGCACCGGCAGTGGCGCCCAGCCCGTCGGCGCGGGCCGGCGGAACCAGCGCCATCGCCGGCGCCAGCAGCGCACGGCTCGCCGCGCAGGCGGCAACCAGCGCCGCACCGGCCAGCAGCGGATCGAGAGTGGCGAGGTCGGCCAGCGCTGCGACCCGCAGCCCCACCGAGAAAATCAGGGCGAGCACGCCCCAGGCACCAACAGGCCCCTCGCGCATGACCTCCAGCGCGCGGGCTCGGTCGGTGAGGCCGAGGCCGTCGGCCATGTCGGCGAGGCCGTCCTCGTGCAGAGCGCCGGTCGCCAGCACCATGGCGCCCACGGCCAGCATGGCGGCGGCGAGGGCCGGCAGGCCAAACCAGAGAGCCATGCCCAGGACGGCGGCAGCGCCGACGCCCAGCGCCGCGCCGACCACCGGGAAGGCCCAGACGACACGCACGAGCGGCCCGACGCGGTCGGGCGCCTCGCCGGAGGGCAGGCGGGTCAGGAAGGCGAGCGCGGTGGCGAGGTCGCGCGCGAGGCCGGCAACGATGTCATTCACGACAGGGTCCGGCCGTTGTTGCGCCGCATGGCTACGGGCTATAGCACGCTGGCCGCTCTTGCCAAGCCCCCGCCGGGGCCTCCTCCCGCCAGCCGGATGCCGATGACCGACCAGACGGCGCCCCGCGCGCTCCCCAACCTCGCCGCCCTCCGCGCCGATATCGCCGATCTGCCGGGGCCGGACGCGGAGGCCGCCGCCGCCGCCGACGCGCGCGAGCCGACGCTGACCAAGCCGGCGGGCGCGCTCGGCCGCCTGGAGGAACTGGCGCACTGGGCGGCCGCCTGGCAGGGCCGGCATCCGGCGCAGGTGAAGCACCCGCGCGTCGCCGTCTTCGCCGGCAATCACGGCGTCGCCGCGCGTGGCGTCTCGGCCTATCCGGCCAGCGTGACGGCGCAGATGGTACAAAACTTCATCGTCGGCGGCGCCGCCGTGAACCAGCTCTGCCGCGTCGCCGACGCCGATCTGCGCATCTACGAGCTGGCGCTCGACAATCCGACCGACGATTTCACGCGGGGCCCGGCGATGAGCGAGGCCGACTGCGCCGGCGCCATCGCCTATGGCATGACGGCCGTCGAGCCGGGCATCGACCTGCTTGCGCTGGGCGAGATGGGCATCGCCAACACAACATCGGCGGCGGCGCTTTGCGCGGCGCTGTGGGGCGGCGATGCCGGCGCCTGGGTGGGTCCGGGTACCGGCGTGCACGGCGCCGCGCTGGCGGCCAAGATCGCCGCCGTCGAAGGCGGGCTCCTCGCCAACCGGGCCGCGCTGGGCGACCCGCTGAAGGTGCTGGCGGCCCTTGGCGGGCGCGAGCTGGCGGCCATCGTCGGCGCCGTGCTGGCGGCGCGGCTGGCCCGCGTGCCGGTGCTGCTCGACGGCTATGCCGCTACAGCGGCGGCGTCCGTGCTGTATGCCATGGATGCGCGCGCCCTCGACCATTGCAGGGTGGCGCATCTCTCGGCCGAGCCGGCGCATCGCGCCTTATGCGAAAAGATCGGCCAGAAGCCGCTACTCGACCTCGGCATGCGCCTCGGTGAGGCCTCGGGCGCCGCGCTGGCACTCCAGCTCGTGCGCGCCGCCGTCGAATGCCATCGCGGCATGGCGACCTTCGAGGAAGCGCGGGTCAGCGGTAAGGCGGGGTGAGGCTACTCCCCCGTCCGCAGCAGCAGACCCTGGCGGCGGGCGACCTCGAATGACCACAGGAACAGCGCCGTCACCGCCACCATGCAGGCGATGTTCAGCAACGTGGCGCCGAGCAGCCAGTCCCAGCGGAAGCCCTGGCCGAACAGCACGCTGCGCATGCCCTCGAAGATGTAGGCCGGCGGCAGGCACCAGGCCAGCCACTCGATCCAGTCGGGCAGGGCCTCGACCGGGAAGTAGATGGCGCTGACCGGGGCGACTAGGAAGATCACCAGCCAGGCGAGACTCTCGCCGCCGAGGCCGACGCGCAGCAACACGGCGATGACGGCGATGCCGACGGCCCAGCCGAACATCATCAGGTTGAGGAAGAAGGCCGCCAGCGGCAGGCCGAGATCGAAGATCGAATAGCCGAAGATGAAGGAGGCGAGGATGGCCGCCGAGGTAGAGCCGATGCCGACGCGCACGAGGCTCGCCCCCATCAGCGCCACCACCAGCTCCCACGGCCGGATGGGCGTCACGAAGAGCTGGCCGAGGTTGCGCGAATACAGCTCCTCTAGGAACGAAATGGTGAAGCCGAGCTGGCCGCGGAACAGGATGTCCCACAGCAGCACGCCGGAGATCAGTACCCCGCCGGCCTGCGCCACCCAGGAGGAATTCTGCTGGAAGTGGAGCGTGATGAAGCCCCACAGCACCATCTGGATGGTCGGCCAGTAGATCAGTTCGAGGATGCGCGGCCAGGAGCCACGCAGCAGGAACCAGTGGCGCATGAACATGGCGCCGATGCGCCGCCTGGCGCTGCCGCGCGACCGCACGGCAACGGCGGGAGGCAGGGGTTCGGCGGTCATTCCGCGGCCTCGCGGCGGCGGTCGCGGGCAATGTCGAGGAAGACCTCCTCGAGAGTGCTGCGCCCGTAGCGAGACACCAGTTCCGCCGGCACGCCACGGTCGACCAGCTTGCCGGCGCGCAGCATCAGCACCTCGTCGCACAGCCGCTCGACCTCGCTCATGTTGTGCGAGGCGAGCACGATGGAGGCGCCGGTCTCGCGCCGGAACAGCTCCAGATAGCTGCGCAGGCGGTCGGCGGTGTCGGGGTCGATCGAGGCCGTCGGCTCGTCGAGCAGCAGCACCGCCGGCTCGTTAAGCAGCGCCTTGGCCAGGGCCACGCGCGTCTTCTCGCCGGCCGAGAGGCGACCGACCGGACGGTCGACGAAGGCTTCGAGGTTGAGATCGCGGGCCAGCCGCGCGATCCGCCCCGGCACGTCGTCGACGCCGTACAGGCCACCATAGACGGCGAGATTCTCCCGCACCGTCAGCCGGTTGGGCAGCTCGACATAGGGCGAGGAGAAGTTCATGCGGTCGAGCACGCGCCAACGCTGGCGCGCCATGTCGGCGCCCAGCACCTCCACCGTGCCGGCGCTGGGCAGCAGCAGGCCGAGCATCATGGCGATGGTCGTCGTCTTGCCGGCGCCGTTGCCGCCGAGCAGCCCGACGCAGGTGCCGGCCTCGACGGTGAACGAAATCCCGTCGACGGCGACGACCTCGCCGTAGCGCTTGCTCAACCGGTCGACTTTGACAACCTGCATCGGCGGGGATATTCCGGCCATGACAAGGGGTTGGCAACAGGTCAGCCCCGACGGACGGAACGACACCCGCAACCATGACGACGGCGGACGGGACCGAACTGCCCCGGGCCGGGCTCGCGGGACAATATGGCGCCCCGCGCGCCGAGGTCCAGCCGCGGCGCAGTCGTGCCGGGCGCGTCAGCCTGCGCACGCTGACCGCCATCCGCTGGATCGCCATCACCGGGCAGGTCACGGCGCTGGTCGTCGTCCGTTACGGGCTGGGCTGGGAATTGCCCATCGTCCCGGCGCTGGCCGCCGTCTCGGCCTCGGTCCTGCTCAACCTCGCGCTGGCCTTCCGCCATCCACCGAGCGGCCGGCTGGGCGACGCCGAGGCGGCGGCCTATCTCGGCTTCGACGTCCTGCAACTCGCCGCCCTGCTGTATCTCACCGGCGGCCTGACCAACCCCTTCGCCCTGCTGGTGCTGGGACCGGTGGCGGTGTCGGCGACGGTGCTGTCGCGGCGCGCCACGGCGGCGCTGTGCGCGCTGGTCATCGCCTGCGCCAGTGGGCTCGCGGGGCGCTATCTGCCGCTGCCCTGGGGCGCGGAGAGCGGCCCGGCGCTGCCCAACCTCTACGTCGCCGGCACCTGGGCAGCGGTGGCCATCGGCACCGTCTTCCTCGCCGCCTATGCGGCAAGCGTCGCCAACCAGGGCCGGCAGATGCAGGACGCGCTGGCGGCCACGCAACTGGCTCTGGCGCGCGAGCAGCGCGTTTCGGCGCTGGGGGCGCTGGCCGCAGCGGCCGCGCACGAGCTGGGCAGCCCGCTGTCAACCATCGCCGTGACCACCAAGGAATTGCTGCGCGAGGTGCCGGCGGACGACCCGATCGCCGAGGATCTGCGCATGCTGCATGCCGAATCCGACCGCTGCCGCGAGATTCTCGCCGAGCTTGGGCGCCGGCCGGACGCGGCCGGCGTCGGCGATGGCGAACCCTGGCAAGCGATGCCGCTTTCGGTCCTCGTGGAGTCCGCGGCGGGGCCGCATCGCAATGAACGGGTGCGCCTGACCGTCGAGAAGGCGCCGCAGGATGGCACGCCGGAGCCGGTGGTCCGCCACAGCCCGGAATTCCTGCACGGCGTCGGCAACATCCTGCAGAATGCCATGCAGTTCGCCGGACGCGACGTGTGGGTGACGCTGGCCTGGTATGCGCATACGGTGCGCGTGACGGTGCGCGACGACGGGCGCGGCTTCGCCCCGGCGGTGCTCGACGTCATCGGCGAGCCCTATATTTCCAGCCGCGGCGGCGAACATCTCGGCCTCGGCATCTTCATCGCCCAGACCTTGCTGGCGGAGACGGGCGGGCGCCTGTCCTGCCGCAACGCCCGGGCCACCGACAGCCGGCCGGCCGGCGCGGAAGTGGACATCGTGTGGCCACGCGCCACGCTCGAGACGGCTTCAGGCCAACAGGGGACCCGGACATGACCCAGGTCGACATGCCCGAGATCGTCATCGACGCCAAGCTGCCGGAGCGCGAGCGCACCCTGCTGATCGTCGACGACGAGCACAACCTGCGCACCCGGCTCGCCAAGGCGATGGCGCGGCGCGGCTTCATCGTAGCCACCGCCGAAAGCGTGGCCGAGGGGCTGGCGGCGGCGCGCGCCGAGCCGCCGCGCTATGCCGTCGTCGATCTGCGGCTGGGCGACGGCAGCGGCCTCGACGTGGTCGAGGCCTTGCGTACCGCGCGCACCAACATCCGCGTCATCATGCTCACCGGCTACGGCAACATCGCCACGGCGGTCGCGGCCGTGAAGGCCGGCGCCGTCGATTATCTGCCGAAGCCGGCCGATGCCGACAGCGTCGCCACGGCCCTGCTGGCCAATGCGCGGCCGCTGCCGCCGCCACCGGATCGGCCGATGTCGGCCGACCGCGTACGCTGGGAGCACATTCAACGGGTATTCGAGCAGTGCGACCGTAACGTCTCCGAAACGGCGCGACGCCTCAACATGCACCGTCGCACGCTGCAGCGCATCCTCGCCAAGCACGCGCCGAAGGAATAGTCGCCGGCCGGCCTCTCGTCGCGTCCCTCCGCGCTCTCGCCGCCGGCATCGCGCTCGTCTGGCTGGCCGTGCCGCGCCTGGCGGCCGGACTGATCGCCGGCCCCTTCGACGCGACGATCGGGGCGCTTGGCCCGAATGCCGACGCCGTGCCGGTTCAGGGGCTTCGGCTGGCGGCCTCGAGCCGGCGCAAGGCGCTTGCCTGGCAGGACGCTCCGCATCTTGCAACCAGCCTCGGCGCCGTCGAGTTAGCGCTGGCGCCGCGCCCGTCGCCTCGCGCCGGAGGAAATGCACAGACTGTCGATGCGGCGCGACTGCACCGCAGCGTCGCGTTTCTCGCTCGCGGACTCGCCGTCTGGTCAGGCCACGACTTGCGCTCGCGCTTGCTAACTGGACGCATCTGTCGGCAGCCACGAAGGCAGTGTTCGCGCGCCAGGCGGAGTTGGCGATGCTGTGATGGCCGCAGGAGATGGTGGCACTGGTACGCCAGTCGCGCGGACTAGCGCCAATGCGCGAGGTGCAGTCCGGCTCCCCCACGCTCAGGGCCAAATTCGATCTTGCCTGGACCTTTGGCCGTTAGGGCGTTCGTCGCGTTCGCCATCGCGTACACGTGACGACAGCGACTGGGGACAACCGATCCCAAGCAAGATCGCCCAGGTCGCGGCGATCGCGGGTATCTGCAGGCTGAAATCGACAAGAGCATGCACTGCGAGCAGGACCGAGTCCGCGAGCGTCACGACTGGTACGAAACCATCGACACGCCGCCTCGCGACGCCGCCGATGGTAAAGGCGATGAGCCAGGCCAGCGCCGCGTGGAGGGCGATCGCCGAGGGCAGACCGCCCTCCAGCGCCAGTTCGAGGTAGCTGTTGTGCGCCTGGGCGGCCGCGTGCGCGTTCACCCCGATCTGCCGTTGGTCGAAATTCTCGCCCCGCATGAGATGGAACACGCCAGCATAGGTGCCGAGGCCGGTGCCCAGCCATGGCCGATCGGCTACCGCCTAGACCGTCACCCGCCACAAGTTCAGCCGACCACTGCCGGTAATGTCGGGTTCATGGATGCGTGAGGCGGTTCCCTGACCGCTGGCGACAAAGAGCGCCCCGCCCGCCAGCAACACGACAGCCCCAAATTTCGCAATGCTCCGCAGCCGGCCGCGCCCGTTGACGGCAAGGGCCAGCACGAGCACCGCGACACCCACCATCGTGGCGAGCAGCCCGCCGCGGGAATGGGAGAACAACAAGGCGGCACCCATCACCAGCAACACGACAATCGACAGAAAGGCCCGGCCCCTCAGCTGACCGACGATACGAAACAGCCCTCGCTCGATCCCTGTCGCTCGCACAATCTCCTCCCAGACAAGCGCAAGCGCGGCGACGGCGCCCAGACCCGCCCAGGCGGCGAGGCTGTTTCGATTGACGAAGGTGGACGTGAGAGCGTCGCCGTAGGCCCATTTCTCGTGCCAGAGGATCGTCTGGTTGCCGCTCCAGAATACCACCAGACCATAGGCGGAATAAAGACCGGCCGCGCCGGCGAGCGTCCAAAGCAGCGTGTGCGCGCGCGCCGCATCGCGACCGACCACGAGTGCGATCCAGAACAGGGCGGCATAGGCGCCAAGGCGCATGACGCCGGTAACCGACGCCATCGGATCCAAGCTGCGCACTACGGACCTCGGGCGCCGCCCCCGCCTGAATTCCTCCCGCCACCGCCGCCAGCGCCGCGGCGACCTCGGCCCAGAACGGGTGATGCCAAGCCTGCGGCGTCCACGGCGCGGCCTGCACCAGGAACCACGCCAGCGACCCGCCATAGAGAAAGGAGCGGGACGCGGTAGAGACGGGCCAGTGGCAGCCGCATCCCGCCGCGCCAGACGGCAAGCGCCCGGGCGACCAGCATCGCTCCGGCAATGAGCGCCAGCAGGCTCCAGGACCACGCGCGGTTGGCGCCGAAGGGCAGTGGCGACAAGGCAACCACGGCAACCAAGGCTGCGAACAAGATGCGCCATCGCCATCGGTCAGTACAGCAAGAGTATGAACTGGCGGCGCAATTCCTCGATCATGTCATGCGCACCGGAATTCTCCAGCAGGTCAATGCCCACACCCGATTTCACCGCATAGGCCGTGATCAGCAGCGGTACGGCGAGCACCGCGAGGAACAGCAACGTGGCGAAGAGGTTACCGGCCGTTGTCAGAGGATGGCTGCGCCGGTCGCGTCTACGCCGTTCCGCCGTCCGCCGCTCGCACCCAATCAGCATTACCAGGTAGAGACGCAGCACGGGCAGCGAGAATCTAAGGTCGACGGCATAATGGCCGCGTGAGCGGGTGCCGAACACCTGCTTGATGGCCAGCAGTTGTGCCTCGTCGAATCTGTTGGCCGTGCGTTCCGGAATGCGCGACGCGGGTGGGCGCGAGGTGCAGGCCGATTTCCTCTATGGCCGCTCCGGAGGTGCGAATCCGGTCCAATCGGCGTAATTATTAGTTCCGCGGGCAATCGGTCCGCAAGGGTTCCCAGACATGACGCCTACCGCCGAACTGTCCAGCCGCCTTGCCGCCTTCGCCGGTGCGAAGATCGTTTGCGTCGGCGACGTCATGCTCGACCGTTTCGTCTACGGCTCCGTCGAGCGCATCTCGCCCGAGGCACCGATCCCGGTCCTGAAGGCCGAGCGGATGCCGGCGATGCTGGGTGGCGCCGGCAATGTCGCGCACAACCTCGCCACGCTGGGCGCCGCGCCGCGTCTGGTCGCCGCGATCGGCGACGATGGCGCGGGAGCGGAGATCCGCGCGCTGCTGGCGCGCGGCGTCGACGGCGCGCCGGCGCTGGCGACGGTGCCGGGGCGGCCGACGACGATCAAGACACGCTTCATCGCCGGCACGCAGCAATTGCTGCGCGTCGACGAGGAGCGCACCGACCTGCCGGCCGCCGCCCTGCAGGAGGACATCGTGCGGCGCGCGCTGGCCGAACTGCCCGGCGCCGCCGCGCTCGTGCTGTCCGACTACGGCAAGGGCGTGCTGGCCGACGCGGCCGGCACAATCGTCGCGCTGGAGCGGCTGATCGCGGCCGCCCGGGCGGCCGCGCTGCCCGTCATCGTCGACCCCAAGGGCAGCGACTACCGCCGCTATCGCGGCGCCGATATCGTCACGCCGAACCGCGCCGAGCTGGCCATCGCCACCGGGATGCCGACGCAGGGCGACGCGGCGGTCGAGGCGGCGGCGCGGCGGCTCATCGCCGCCAGCGGCGTCGGCGCCGTGCTCGCCACGCGCGGCGCCGAGGGCATGACGCTGGTGCCGGCCGACGGCGCCGCAATCCACCTGCCGGCCGAGGCGCGCGAGGTGTTCGACGTGTCGGGTGCCGGCGACACGGTGGTGGCGACCCTGGCGGCGGGCCTCGCCGGCGGGCTCTCGCCGCTCGATGCCGCGCGGGTCGCCAACGTCGCCGCCGGCATCGTCGTCGGGAAAGTCGGCACCGCGACGGTCGACCGCGACGAGCTGGCGCGCGCCCTGGCCGCCCCGCATCGCGGCGAGGACAAGGTGCTCTCGCGCGGCGCCGCGGCGGCGCGGGCGGCCGCCTGGCACGCCGCCGGCTTGCGCGTCGCCTTCACCAACGGCGTCTTCGACCTGCTGCATCCGGGCCATGTCTCGCTGATCGAGCAGGCCCGGGCCAGCGCCGACCGGCTGGTGGTTGCAGTCAACAGCGATGCCTCGGTGCGCCGGCTCAAGGGCGCGAGCCGGCCCGTCCAGGGCGAGGCGTCGCGCACTCGCGTCCTCGCCGCGCTGGCCGCGGTCGACGCGGTGGTGGTATTCGCCGAGGACACGCCGCTGGAGCTGATCGGCGAGGTCCGGCCCGACGTGCTGGTGAAGGGCGCCGACTACACGCTCGACCGCGTGGTCGGCGCGGAGCTGGTGCAGGGCTGGGGCGGCACGGTGGTGCTGGCTCGCCTCGAGGACGGCCATTCGACCACCGCCACCATCTCCCGTATGGCGCGCTGAGGCGGAGTCAGACGGGGCTCGGATCGACGAAATCGTGCAGGCGCCGGGCGGCGTGACGGGCGAAGCGCAGCAGCAGCGCCCGCCGCCGGCTGGCATGGATCGGCAGCTCGGGTGCCGCGCGCAATTCCTCCGCTCCCCAGGCGTCGGCGACGAACACGCCGCATTTGGCCGGCAGGCGCTCGTGCGGGAAGCCCGGCGGCGCGGCAAAGTACAGCCTATCGCAATAGGCCATGTAGTCCGGCCATTTGTTGTCGCCGAGCAGGTCAGCGATCGAGACCTTCACCTCGACGATGACCAGTTCGCCGGTCGGGCCGAGGCCGATCACATCGGCGCGCCTGCCGTCCGGCGGGGTAAATTCGGTCAGCACCATGTGGTCGGGGGCAACCAGTGCACGGCAGACGCCGCCCGTCACCTGACGCGTCAGGTGACGGCTTGTGGCTGTGGCGGAATCAGTGTCATGGGAGGCCGTCCGGAGGCTATTTTACCGAAGGTTGACGGTCGAGTAGCAAGGATCGCGTCCATAGGGCTGCAAGGTGCGCCGGATCATGGTATGTTCTCTGGCGAGGAGATGTGCCGGCCTTGGCCGGTAGGCCGGAGAGGAAGCCAGATTAGCGAGCTACCGACGACCGTTCCCACGCCGGAGGCGGAGGCGACCGCCCTATCGCGGCGGCGTGCGCTGGAGAAACTCGGTCTTGCCGCGGCCGCGGCCGTGGCCTATGCCGCGCCGACCATCGTCCGCCTAGACCGCACCGCCAATGCCAAGGTTGCACCGAGCCCCTGTCCGCCGCCCGGCAAGGGCAAGCCCCGGCCGGGCTGCTGACGCCATGCCGGCGGGCGCTGCGGCGCCCGTGACGGCTGCCGTCGATCTCTTCCTGAACGCCGTCGCCGCAGAACGCGCGGGTCGAACCGGCGAGGCGGAAATCCGCTTCCGCGCCGCCGTCGAGGCATGGCCGAGAAGCGCCGCGGCGTGGCGCGGGCTTGCCGTCGTACAGCACCGGCTCGGCCGGTCCTCCGAGGCCGCGGACAGCATGCGCAAAGCCCGTGCGCTGGACGCAGTGGCGTCCGCATCCGTTGCCGCAACACTGCTGTTCCACGGCGACGACCGACGTGCGCATCGCTTGCTGATGCGCGCGCTCGCCGCCGACCCTGGATGTCTCAAGGCGCACTGGCTGATGGGCAATCTGCGCGCGCGCCTCGGCGATCGCGAAGGCTCCGTCGCCCATTAGCGGCGCTGCGCGGAGCTTGCGCCAACCAGCCGCGGCCCGGCCTTCATGCTGGCGGCGCTGGAGGCCGCACCGGTGCCGGCGCGCGGCCGGACGATTAAATCGGACCGTTCTTCGACTGGTACGCCGACACGTTCGAGCAGGTTCTCGTCGACCATCTCGACTACCGCGCACCGGAAAAGGTGGCCGAGGCGCTGCGGCGGGCGACCGGCGGCAGCGGGGGGTTGGCGGTCCTCGACCTTGGCTGCGGCACCGGCCTCGCCGGCATCGCGATCCGCGACCAATGCGCCAGCATCGTCGGCGTCGGCCTGTCGGCGTAGATGCTGGCGAAGGCGCGGTCGCGCGGATTCTACGAGGCGCTGCACGTAGCCCCTATCGACACGATCACGGCGCTTCCGCGCGCGCGATTACGACGCCGCGGTCGCGGCCGACGTGTTCGTCTATATCGGCGATCTCGCCCCGGAACTCGCCACCATCGGCAAGGTGTTGCGCCCCGGCGGCGTGCTGGTCTTCACCACCGAGCGATGGGAGGCGCCGCCGCCAGGGGCGGCCTGGCGGCTCGCGCATAACGGGCGATATGTCCACGCTCGCGGCCATGTCCGCACGCTGGCCGAGGCGGACGGATTCAGCGTGCTGGAAGCCGGCCAGACGACGCTGCGGACGGAATACGGCAAGCCGGTGGCGAGCGACCTGTTCGGGCTGCGGCGGAGCGATTGAGCCGCTCCGCGCAGAGGCGTCAGGCGGCTTCGCGGGTCGCGTCGTCGCCGTGCATCAGGTTGATGAAGGCGCCGACAGCCTCGCGCACGCCGTCGTCGCCGGCGAGCGTCAGCAGGTTGTCGTCACGCGTCAGCGCCTCGCCTTCGACCGTCGCGCCGGCACCCGTCAGCTCGTCGCCGAGGGCGGCCGGCGCGGCGACGCGGCGGCTGGAGGCGACTTCGGCGCGCACCAGCAGCAACAGCGCCTCGCCAATCATCAGCACGGGCTTGCCGGTGTCGATGAAGGACTTGACCACGCGACGCGCGTGCGGGCTCTCGACCAGCGCCTCGATGCTGCGCCTGCCGCCCGGGACGATGAGGCCGGAATAGTCGGACGACAGCACGTCGGCGAGGTTGGCATCGACCATGAAATGATGGCCCCACGCCTCCTCGTGCCAGCCCTGGACGAGGCTGCCTTCGGTGGTCACGACGCGGATCTTGTTGCCACCGCCGAGCAGGGCCTTCTGGGCATCGGTGAAATGCGTCTCGGCAAATCCTGGCGCGACGAGCAGGGCGACGGGAAGCACGGGGCTGGTCATGGACTCTCCTGGCATTCTTTGGCGCATGAAAGCCCGGGCGGAGGGCCGCTGGCCATCCGGGGCTGGACACGCAGTGTGTCGACCTTCGCCTACGGTTTCGTGTCGGTACACTGTCGGCAAATTGGCCGGACGGCCGCAAACGCGGCAACGTCACCCGTGGGTCCCAACAACCATCGGCGTGTTGAGATAGCCGGGAATGTAGGCAGCGGCCTGCCCGATGTCAATTCGCGGCCGATCGCCGGCGCGGCGTTCAGGCCGTTTCCGGTGGCGGCGTGGAGGCGGTGTCGGTCGTGGTGTCCGACTCGACGATCGTCCCGGATTCCTCCGCCGGCGGCGGCAGCACGGACAGCGTCCCGGCGAGTGTCCCGCCAGCCGCCACTTCGAGGCGGCCGTAGCGGATCGTCCCGTCGACACGACCGCGCGCAGTGACCCGCAGGAGCCCGGAGACGCTCAACTCACCGGAAAAGCGTCCGGCGATCTCCGCCTCCTCGGCATTCGCCGAACCGGTGTAGCTGCCGCCAATGGCGATTTCCAGCGCACGCGCCACGATCGAGGCCTCGATGGTGCCCTCGACGACCAGCAGGTCGCAGTCGGTGATCTCGCCCTTCAGGCGGATTTCCCGGCCGACGATCATGCGTCGGTCCTGCGGCCGCGCGGGTGCAAAATCGGCATCGGTACGCGGGCGCCGCGGCACCGGCGACATCACGTTGCGCGGAGGCATGGCCGGAATTGAACGATCTGACGTATTCGACATCGGGCCAGGCTCCCTCGCTCGCAACTTGCCGCTACACGCCTTCGAACGAATCGATCGCGGCATGGTTCCGTGTCGCGGAGGTAATGGGCCGAACTAAGACTCTCTCAGGCCGCGGCGCGGCGACGAAACATGATCATAGCACCGTCCGGCATCGTGGCGGAGGCGTCCGGACACGCTGACCGCCAACAGCGGGTCCACCAGCACGGCAGTCTGGTCTCGTGGCATGGGCCGGGAGAAGATCCCTGCCGGTTTACTTGACGAGGCGCAATTCGGCCTCGGCCTTGCTCGTGCGGGCGCGCTGCTGCTCGGAATCGGCAAGGATACTGGCACCAACCTCCGAGGCGGGGCCGGGACGGCCGAAGAAAAACCCCTGGGCCTGATCGCTGCCGACCTTATCGAGAAAGGCCGCCTGACTCGCGGTTTCAACACCTTCGACAGTCACCTGAATCTTTAACTCGCGTCCGAGAGCGATGATGGTCTTCACCACCGTCTCGGCATCGCGGTCAGAGCCATCTAATGCCTGCATGAAACTGCGGTCGATCTTGATTTTGTCGAATGGGAATCGCCACAGATAACTGAGGCTGGAATAGCCGGTGCCAAAATCGTCCATCACGATGGACACGCCCGTTGCCTTCAGCGCCCGCAGCTCCACCATGATGGCTTCAGAGTTGCCTAGCAGCAGGGTCTCGGTGATTTCCAGCTCAAGACGGTTCGCCTGAAGGCCCGAATCCTTCAGGGCCTCGGCAACCATCTCGCTGACGCTTCCCGTCAGGAACTGCGCGGGCGACAGGTTGACTGCCACCGTCAAATGGACGGGCCCGGTCATCGCGGTCCGGCAGCCCTCTCTCAACACCCACCGCCCGATCTTGTCGATGAGCCGCATCTCCTCCGCCACGGGAATGAACGTCAGCGGTGGAACGAGAGATCCATCTTCCGCGGTCATCCGGACCAGCGCCTCGAACCCAATGAGATTGTGTTCCTCCGTTTCGTAGATCGGCTGGTAATGCAGCAGGAATTCCTCGTGAAGCACGGCATAGCGAGCCCTGCGCTCGAGCACGATTCGGGCCTGCAGGTCCGCGTCCATTTACGGCTGGAAGAATCGGACACAATTGCGGCCGCCGGCCTTGCTCCTGTACCGTGCCAGATCCGCGCTCTTCATCAGCCGCTCCGGCGTGGCACAGTGTTCTGGCGCCAATGCGACGCCGACGCTGGCCGCAACTTGAATTTCCTTTCCGTTGAACAGGATCGGCTCTACCACTGCCGTACGGAGACGCTCGGCAAACATCGCGGCCTAGTCCTTGTGGGGCAACCCTGTCTGGACCACGACGAACTCGTCGCCGCCGAGCCGTGCCGCCAAGTCTTCGGCCCAGACCGCGGCGCGCAGTCGCTGTGCGACGGCCGTCAGCAGGAAGTCGCCACCGCCGTGGCCGACTGTGTCATTGACCTCCTTGAAGTAGTCGAGGTCGATGAAGTGCAAGGCGAGGCCGCCGCCTCGCGCCGTGAGGACGGCAAGAGCCATTTCCAGTCTTTTGATCAGGGAAGGGCGGTTCGCCATCGCCGTCAGCGCGTCGTGGTGCGCCAGAAAGCGGATGCGGCGGTCTAC
>SHWB01000019.1 GCA_009691025.1 Alphaproteobacteria bacterium | reverse complement strand
CACCATGGCCACCGGTTCGCCGACATGGCGCACGCGTTCATGGGCAAGGGCGGGGCGCGGCGAATCCGCCGGGTTCTGCATGTCGACGCCGGGCATCGGCGGCATATGCGGAATGCCGCCGATGCCGGCGGCGGCGAGGTCGGCTCCGGTGAAGATTCCGAGCACGCCCGGCGCCGCCCTGGCGCGGTCTGTATGGACGGCGCGGATGGTGCCGTGCGGGTGCTGCGAGCGGACGAACGCGGCATGCACAGTGCCCGGCGTGTCGGTATCGTCGGCGTATCGGCCCTTGCCGGTGAGAAACCGAACATCCTCGCGCCTCCGCACCGGCTGCGAGATTCCGAACTGGCCCGCCATGGCACCCTCCAGTAACGCCGGCGGCAGACGCCGCTTCGTGACGGAAATCTATACCGGGCCCGGACGGTGGTCAGCCGTTCACCTCGATATTTCTCATTGGCCGCGCAAGGCCCACCATAATTTCTCCGACGTGATTGGCAACTCGATGTGCGCCGGGACGGCCGCGCGCGCCAGCGCGTCGCCCACGGCGCTCGACAGGGCAGGCAGGGCGCACGTGATGCCGCCCTCGCCACAGCCCTTGGCGCCGAGCGGGTTGGCCGGCGAGGGCACGGGATGGAAGCCGACGTTGAAGTCGGGCATGTAGGCGGGGCGCGGCATGGCATAGTCCATTAAGGAGGCGGTCATGATATGACCGCTGTGCCGGTCGCAGATGGCATGCTCTCGCAGCACCTGGCCGATGCCCTGGGCAAGGCCGCCGTGAAGCTGGCCATGCACGATCATAGGGTTGATCACCGTACCAACATCGTCGACCGCCGTGTGGCGCGCGACGGTGACGACGCCGTTCTCGGGATCGATCTCGACCTCGGCGATATGGCAGCCATTGGGAAAGAACTGGTTGGGTGCCTGGTATTCGTCGCGCGCGTCGAGGACCTTCGGCAGGTCGGCGGGCAGCGCGGCACGCGCCTGCACCTCGCGGACAAGGTCCAGCAGGCCTATGGCGCGATCTGTGCAGGCGACGCGGAAGGTGCCGTCGCGAAACTCGATGTCGGCGGTGGCCGCCTCCAGCAGTTCGGCGGAGAGCATACGGCCGTTCTCGATCACCATGTCGCAGGTATTGGCAAGTGCCGATCCGGCCATCACCATCTAGCGCGGAGCGATGGTGGCGAGGCCGCGCGGCGCGATGTCGCTGTCGCCCTGGTGGTAGTCGATCAGGCCGTGGTCTAGGCCGAGCTTTTCCACGACGACCTGGAGTAATCTCGTCTCGTGGCCCTGGCCCTGCGACTGGGTGGCCATCGTCATGGTCACGCGGCCATCGGCGCCGAAGCGGATATCGGCGCCCTCGCAGGGCTGGCCGACGACGCATTCGAGGTAGCAGGCGAGGCCGCGCCCGCGCAGCAGGCCGCGCGCGCGGGAGGCGGCGAGGCGCTAATCCCAGCCGTCCCAGCCCGCGAGCTTCAGCGCCTTGTCGAGCACGCTGGCGAAGTCCCCGCTGTCGTAGAGGCGCCCGCCGGGCGTGCGATAGGGCATGGCGCTCGCCGGTATCATGTTCTGTCGCCGAAGGGAGACGGGATCGCGCGCGGTCTCGCGCGCCGCCTCGGCAACTAGGCGTTCGACGATATAGGCCGCCTGTTCCCGGCCGGCGCCGCGATAGGGGACGAGCGAGCCGGTATTGGTATGGACCAGCTTTACCGTCAGGCCGATCAGCGGCGTGCGGTAGGTCTGCGACAGGCCGTTGGCGGTGTTGCGCAGCGGCATGTAGGGCGCGTGTCAGGAGATATAGGCACCCATCGCGTCGAGGATGGTCAGGCGCAGGGCGGTGAAATTGCCTGCCGCATCGATCGCCAGAGCGGCATCGATCAGCGCATCACGGGCGTGGTTGTCCGACAGGAAATGCTCGGCCAGCGTGCCGGCCCAGCGCACTGTGCGCTTGAGCGCCCAGGCGGCGAACATCACCGCGATGTCCTCGGGGTAGGGCTGTTCCTTGACCCCGAATCCGCCGCCGACATCGGGTGTCAGCACGCGAAGCTGCGTGCGCGGGATGTCGAAGATGAACTAGCACAGCACGCGCATCATGTACTGCACGCCATGCGAGGAGCAGGTCAGCGTCCGGTGCCGGCGCGCTTCGTCCCATGACGCCATGGAACTGCGTGGTTACATCTGGTTGGCGGCGACGCGGTTGTTGTAAAGCTTCACGCGGCTGACATGCGCGGCCGTAGCGAAGGCACGGTAGACCGCCTCGGTCTCGCCGCGCAGTCTGGTCAGGCAGATATTTCCCTTCGCCTCGGACCAGATCACCGGAGCGCCGGGCGCCAGCGCATCCTCGATGGTCATCACGGCAGGCAGGGGTGCGATGTCGATATCGACTAGGCCGGCGGCATCATCCGCCTGCGCCGACGTTTCGGCGACCACCATCGCGACGGGCTCGCCGACATGGCGCACGCGGCCGAGGGCAAGCGCCGGGCGGGGCGTCAGCGGCGGGCTCTCCTGGATGTTGGCCGCGCGCGGCGGCATGCGGACGATGCCGGCCACGCCTGCCGCGGTTATCTCCGTGCCGGTGAACACCTCGACCACGCCCGGCGCGGCCAGGGCGCGGCGGATTTCGATGCCGAGTAACTCGCCATGCGGATGGTCGGAACGCACGAACACCGCGTGCAGGGCGCCGGGCGCCGCCACGTCGTCGGCGAAGGTGCCGCGCCCGGTGAGAAAGCGCTCGTCCTCGCGCTGCCGCACCGGCTGGGCGATGCTGAATTTCTCCGTCATCCTTTCCTCCAGACTGGCGGATCGATCATCCCCCCCGCAAGGCCAGCCAGGCGCGCACCACGATGAACGCGCCGACGGCCAGCATGACGACGGCCAGCAGGCGGCGATAGAGCTTCTCGTCCATCCTCAGAAGCACGCGGGAGCCGAGACGTGTGCCGGCGAAGGCCGCTGCGATGGTCGCCGCCATCAGCAGCTGGTAGGCGAAGATGGCCGAGCCGGCGATGCCGAACAGCACGATCTTCGACAGATGCTGCAGCGTCATGCAGGCGGCATGCGTCGCCTGCACCTCTTCCTTGCGGTCGTAGCGATTGGCGAGGAGCGCGAAGACCAGCGGACCGGTGGCGCCGACGAAGACGCTGAGGAAGCCGGTCGTCGGGCCGAGCAGGGCGGGATGCGTCATGCCGCCGACCACGGAGGGGCGCCGCGCGACGAATCCCATGACGGTCGAACCGAGGATCCAGCCGCCGATGATCAGCTCGAACCAGGCGAGCGGCAGGCGCTCGGTGATGAAGATCGCCGCCGTCGATGCGGCTACCGACAGCGGTTCGAACCAGGCGAGGTACGGCCAGTCTATCGCCATCCGCAGCGTCCAGCCGCGGAACACGGCCGCCCAGCCGGTGATCCAGGCGTGCATCGGGATGGCCAGCGGAGCCGGCAGGGTAAACGTCACCGGCGCGAGCTGCACGCCGCCGGTCGAGCCGATGGCGGCGACGAAGAAGGTGACGGCGAAGATGCCGGCGCACAGCAGCAGGGCATTGGTGAGCGGTATGCCTTCGAGTGTCGCCGTCAACATGGATACAGGGTCCGCTGCTGGTCGGCGGCGATACTGGCACAAAGTGTCCGGACGGGCAGGAGCTGGTCGGCCGGCGGCCGGGCTGGCACCATGACTGCCCGGGGTGAGGGCGCTGCCGATGAGCTTCCAGGCTGTCCTGCTATGGTCCACGGCGGCCGCGTTCGCCGCCCTGGCCGTTCACACGGTCATTGTGTCGCCACGGGATTCCTGGGACGTCGGGCCGGGAGAGGCACCGCCGCGCTGGGATCCGCACAAGGCGAAGCTCGGCATTCCCCAGCCGCTGCCGACCGATGCCGCACCATGGGAGCGCGACCTCGCCGCGCTCAGCCTCGAACACAAGCACCGCCTCTGCTGACCCGGACTGCCGGGCGAGCGCCGTGATGGCCATGCCAATCCTCATCGATTGCGACCCCGGCCAGGACGACGCTATCGCCCTGCTGCTTGCCCTGGCCTCGCCCGAGGCGCTGGAGGTGCGTGCCGTCACCGTCGTCGCGGGCAATTCGCCGCTGGCGCAGACGGAGCGCAATGCGCGCCTCATCGTGGCGCTGGCTGGCCGGCCGGATGTCCCCGTCCATGCCGGCTGCGACCGGCCGCTGCGCGGCCGCCTGATCACGGCGAAGGCGGTGGTCGGCCCCTCCGGCATCGACCCCTATCCGGTCGACGCACCGTTCGTGCCGCTGGCGCCCGGCCATACCGTCGACGCCATCGTGGCCCATTGCCGCGCGGCAGGGCCGGCGGGCCTGACGCTGGTGCCGACGGGGCCGCTGACCAATATCGCCACCGCCATCGGGCAGGCCCCCGACATCCTGCCCAACATCGCCCGGATCGTGCTGATGGGCGGCGCCCAGCGGGTCGGCGGCAATGTGACGCCGACGGCCGAATTCAACATCCGGGTCGATCCCGAGGCGGCGAAGATCGTCTTCGCCTGTGGCCGGCCGGTCGTCGCCGCACCCCTCGACGTTACCTGCCGGGCTATCACGACGCCCGAGCGACTCGTCGCCATCCGGGCATTGAGCACGCCGGTCGCAGGGGCTGGGCCGACATGCTCGGCTGGTTCGAGCGGCACGATATCGAGCGTTATGGCCTGCCGGGCGGGCCGCTGCACGACCCCTGCACCATCGCCTGGCTGCTGCGACCCGACCTGTTCCGCGGCCGCATGCTGAACGTCGTGGTCGATACCCGCCCCGGCCCGGCGCGGGGCATGACGATCGTCGATCTGTGGGGCGCCAGCCGTTGCCCGCCCAATACGCTGTGGCTGCAGGATATCGACGCCGATGGCTTCTTCGCCATGCTGACGGCGCGACTCGGCCGATTGTGAGAAGCAGGCGACAGCCCCCCGCAAGTGTTGCCTTGGCGGTGGGCTTTTGGCATGTTCCGCCGGCTTTTCGGGGGGCCTGTTCCGGTCTTTGCTGTCCGTGCGGGCCGTCCCGCGCCGGGATTATGGCGCCAAGCGTGCAAAAAGGGGTCTGCCGCCCATGACAACCAACGTCCTGTGGTTTGCCATCGCCTGCGGCGTGCTGGCGCTGATCTACGGCATCTTCACCGCCCGCTCGGTGATGGCGCTGTCCGCCGGCAACGAACGCATGCGGGATATTTCGGCCGCGGTGCAGGAGGGGGCGAGCGCCTACCTCAACCGCCAGTACCGCACCATCGGCATCGTCGGCATCGTCATCTTCGCCATCATCTGGGTGCTGCTCGGCGTCTGGGTGGCAGTCGGCTTCCTGCTCGGCGCCGTGCTGTCGGGCTCGGCCGGCTATATCGGCATGAACATCTCCGTGCGCTCGAACGCACGCGTCGCCGAAGGCGCGCGCAGCGGGCTCGCGCAGGGCCTGTCGATCGCGTTCCGCGCCGGCGCCGTGACCGGCATGCTGGTCGTTGGCCTCGCGCTGCTGGCGGTCGCCGGATATTTCGCCATCATGCTGTATGCGCAGCAGCGGGGCTGGACCGGCGGTCGCGGCCTCGTCGACGCCATGGTGGCGCTCGGTTTTGGCGCCTCGATGATCTCGATCTTCGCCCGCCTCGGCGGCGGCATCTTCACCAAGGGCGCCGATGTTGGCGCCGACATCGTCGGCAAGGGCGAGCTCGGCATGAACGAGGACGACCCGCGCAACCCGGCGGTCATCGCCGACAATGTCGGCGACAATGTCGGCGACTGCGCCGGCATGGCGGCCGATCTGTTCGAGACCTACGCGGTCACGGTCGTCGCCACGATGGTGCTGATGTCGATCTTCTTCGCCGGTTCGCCGCTGGCCAATACTCTGATGGTCTACCCGCTGGCGATCGGCGGCATCTGTATCCTCGCTTCGGTCATCGGCACCTACTTCGTCCGCCTAGGCAAGAGCGGCGCGATCATGGCGGCTCTGTACAAGGGCTTCATCGCCTCGGCCATCCTGTCGCTTGGCGGCATCGCCCTGGTAACGGCCTGGGTGCTGGGCTTCGACACCGTCTTCACGACGGCGCGCGGCGTCGTCTTCACCGGCGCCGACCTGTTCTGGTGCGCCGTCGTCGGCCTCGTCGTCACCGGCCTGCTCATCTGGATCACCGAGTACTACACCGGCACCGAGTATCGCCCGGTGCGCTCCATCGCCAAGGCCTCAACCACCGGCCACGGCACCAACGTGATCCAGGGCCTCGCCGTGTCGCTCGAGGCGACGGCCATTCCGGCCCTCATCATATGCGTCGCCATCATCGTCACCTACCTGATCGCCGGTTTGCTCGGCATCGCCATCGCGGTGACGGCGATGCTGGCGCTCGCCGGCATGGTCGTGGCGCTCGATGCCTACGGTCCGGTCACGGACAATGCCGGCGGCATTGCCGAGATGGCCGATCTTCCGGCTGATGTGCGCAAGACCACCGACGCGCTCGACGCCGTCGGCAACACGACCAAGGCGGTCACCAAGGGCTATGCCATCGGTTCGGCCGGGCTCGGCGCGCTGGTGCTGTTCGCCGCCTATACCTCCGACCTCGACCACTTCATCGCCAACGCCGCGACCTATCCCTATTTTGCCGGGGTGAAGGTCGATTTCTCGCTGGCCAACCCCTATGTCGTGGTCGGCCTGTTCCTCGGCGGCGCGCTGCCGTTCCTGTTCGGCGCCATGGGCATGACCGCCGTCGGTCGTGCGGCCGGCGCGGTGGTCGAGGAAGTGCGCCGTCAGGTCGCCAAGGGCATCATGCGCGGCGAGGCGAAGCCGGAATACGGCGCCTGCGTCGACATGCTGACCAAGGCGGCGATCCGCGAGATGATCGTGCCGTCGCTGCTGCCGGTGCTGTCGCCGATCGTGCTCTACGTGGTGATCCTGGTCATCGCCGACCGCTCGGCCGCGTTCTCGGCCGTCGGCGCGATGCTGCTCGGCGTCATCGTCACCGGCCTGTTCGTCGCCATCTCGATGACGGCGGGCGGCGGTGCCTGGGACAATGCCAAGAAGTACATCGAGAGCGGCAACTATGGCGGCAAGGGCTCCGAGGCCCACAAGGCCGCCATCACCGGCGACACGGTTGGCGATCCCTACAAGGACACCGCCGGGCCGGCTGTCAATCCGATGATCAAGATCACCAACATCGTGGCGCTGCTGATCCTCGCGGTGCTCGCGCACTGAGGATTGCCACGCTGGTTACGCGACGGGCGTACCGGCTCACGCCGGGCCGTTCGCGTTTCAGGGTCTGCGACGGTCGCCGGGCCCTGGCGTCCGTGCCGGCGGGGCATTGAAGCGGCCGAGATTGCCGAAGAGCTGCTGCAGGATGGTCAGTTCCTGTCCGGCCGTCGGCGTCACGCGCGAAACGATCTCGACATGCTTGCCGTCGGCCTCGGTATAGCTGACCACGTCCGAAACGACGTCGCGGTCGTCGAACACCACGGCGAGGATGCGACGCTCCAGTACCTCGGGCGAATAGAAGGCCACCGTCTCCGTCTTTTCGCCGATGTAGTACCAGACATTGTTCTGGAAGGTGCCGACAGTCGACGGCGAGCCGAGGGCCTTCTGTACATCGGTGCGCGTCGTCTTGCCCACCGCTAGTTTTTCTACCGCATCCGGCTCGGGCACATGGCCGCGCGTGTTGATGACCGGTGTGCAGGAGACCAGCGCGAGACCAGTAGCCGCCACGATACCGTGGCGGACGAGCGAGCGAAGGGCGATGGCGGCGCGTGGCATAGGACGCAGCATCCAGCTGTGGGGCGGCGGCCGGCCCGGGCTTGACGGGCGGGAGCGGAGCCGCGAGTGTGGGGCCAGTAATGACCCCGTGTCCGGGCACGCGTCAACAGCCCGGAAGCCCTCTACGGACATTGCCATGGCCACTCTGTTTCGCCGCCGGGCCGCCGGCCCCCGGCCAGAGGATGGCCTGTGGGCCGTGCTGGTGGCCCAGGCGCGCGCGCCCGTTTTCTATCGCGGCCTCGCCGTCGCCGACACCCCGCTCGGCCGGTTCGAGATGATCGCGCTGCACGCCGTGCTGCTGTTCCGCCGCCTCAAGGACGAGCGCGAGGGCGGTCGCGCGCTGGCCCAGGCGGTGCACGACCGGCTGTTCGCCGACCTTGACATCGCGCTGCGCGAGATTGGTGTTGGCGACATGGGCATCGGCAAGCGCGTCAAGACCTTCGCCCGCAACCTGTATGGCCGCATTGCCGCCTATGATGCGGGGCTGGCCGGTGGCGACGAGGCGCTTGCCGCGGCCTTGCAGCGGAATCTGTTCGCCGGCGACACGGCGGTTCCGGCGGCAACCGTCTCTGCTATGGCCGCCTATGTCCGCGCCGTCGCCGTGCGCCTGGCCGGGCAGGAAGGTGCGGCCCTGCTGGCCGGTCAGGTTGATTTTGGATCTCTGCCGGCGGTCGGCGAGAGGGGACGATGACGCCGCCGGATGCGCCGGCCGCCGCGCCGCCGGAAATGTCGCGGCTGCTGCCGCTGGAGCGGCTCGACCGCGAGGGCAGTGTCGAGGTCGAGATCGTCGCCGACGCGGCCGAATGCGCGGCGCTGGCTGCCCGCTTCGACCTGGTGGCCATCCAGGCGCTGAGCGCGACCCTGCGCGTCAGACGCACGGCCATCGGCGATGTGGTCATGACGGGCACCCTCAAGGCCCGCCCGGTCTATGTCTGTGTCGTCACCGTCGAACCGTTCGTCGGCTCGGTCGAGGAGAGCTTCGCTCTGCGCTTTGCGCCGCCGGGAGACGACGCGCCGACGGACCGCAGCGCCGGCCCCGAGGATGAAGACCAGCCGGAGGCACTCGTGGGCGATGCGCTGGAACTGGGCGAAACCGTGGCCCAGCAACTTGCCCTGACGCTCGATCCGCACCCGAGGGCGCCGGCAGCCTCCCTCGACGAGGAGGCGGCGGCCGCCGCCGCGCGTATCGCCGGCGCGGCTGTCGCCCCTGTCAATCCGTTCGCTGCTCTGGAGCGCCTGCGGCGCGGCGACTGAGGCTCGCTCGGCGTGCCGCCCCGTGGCGCTTGCCATGCCATGAGGATTTGTTTTAAGTACCCCGGCCTGCGCGGGGCCTAGGTTCGCGAACGGCGCCTATCCGGAATTGAGCTTCGCCATGGCTGTACCAAAGAAAAAGAAGTCCAAGTCGCGCCGCGACATGCGACGGTCGCACGACGCCCTCGATGTGCCGTCCTACGTCGAAGATAAGGACTCGGGCGAGCTTCATCGGCCTCATCACATCAACCTCAAGACCGGCACCTACAAGGGGCGTAAGGTCATAGAGGTCAAGGAACAGGCCTAGCCGGCTCGCGGCCGGCCGCAACCGGGCATCACGGCTGTGGGCGATACCGTAAAGATTGCGCTGGACGCGATGGGCGGCGACAACGCGCCTCATATCGTGCTGGCTGGCGCCAACATCGCCCGCCGCCGCCACCCCGATGCGCGCTTCCTGCTGGTCGGCGACGAGGCCGAGCTGAAGCCGGGCGTCGCGCGGCATCGCGGCCTGGCCGATTTCGTCGAAATCCGTCATGCCCCGGGGCGTGTCGAGGACGATGCCAAACCGTCCCAGGTCGTGCGCAGCGGCCGCGATACCTCGATGTGGCAGGCGCTGGAAGCGGTGAAGGACGGGGACGCCGCGGGTGTCGTCTCGGCTGGCAACACCGGCGCCCTCATGGCCATGGCGATGCTGCAGCTTCGCCGCGTGCCGGGACTCGACCGGCCGGCGATCGGCACCTTTCTGCCCACCCTGCGCGGCGAGACCGTTATGCTGGATCTCGGCGCCAATCTGGCGTGCGATGCCCGAAACCTTGTCGAATTCGCCGTCATGGGCACGGTCTTCGCGCGCACCATCCTCGGCGTGCCCAACCCGACCGTGGGCCTGCTCAATGTCGGCTCCGAGGAGACCAAGGGCAACGAGGCGCTGCGCGAGGCCGCCCGGATTCTGAGGGAAACCGATATGGGCGGCGAGTTCGTCGGCTTCGTCGAGGGCGACGACATTCCGGCCGGGTCGGTCGATGTCGTCGTCGCCGACGGCTTCGCCGGCAATGTCGCGCTGAAGACGGCCGAGGGCACGGCCAAGCTGCTCAACGCTTTTATCCGCGAGGCTTTCCGCAATTCCTTCATGGCCCGCATTGGATATGTTTTCGCCAAGCGTTCGCTCGACAAGCTGCGTGCGCGTACCGATCCGCGGCGCTACAACGGTGCGATGCTTCTGGGACTCAACGGCGTCTGCGTCAAAAGCCACGGCGGTACCGACGCCATCGGCTTTGCCACGGCGGTGGGCGTAGCGGTCGATATGGTCAAGCGGGGTGGCAACAGGATGATCGCCGAACAGATCGCGCGTATTTCACCCGCTGCCGGCGGAACGGCCCAGGAGGCCGCGTCGTGACGGTGCGTCGGTCTGTCGTTTGCGGCGTCGGCGCCTATCTGCCGGAGCGCGTGCTCGCCAATGAAGAGCTGGCACAGATGGTCGATACCTCCGACGCCTGGATCACCGAGCGTACGGGCATCCGCCAACGCCACATCGCCGCCGAGGGCGAGTACACCTCCGATCTGGCCACCGCCGCGGCCCGCGCGGCGCTCGCCTATGCCGGCGCGCTGCCGGCCGATGTCGATTTGGTGATCCTTGCCACCGCGACGCCCGACGACACCTTCCCGTCGACGGGCACGATCGTCCAGTCCAAGCTGGGTATGACCAACGGTGTCGCCTTCGACATCCACGCCGTCTGTTCGGGCTTTGTCTTCGCCCTGGCCACGGCGGACAATTTCATCCGCGCCGGCCAGGCGCGCTGCGCTTTGGTTATCGGGGCCGAAACCTTCTCGCGCATCCTCGACTGGCAGGACCGCACGACCTGCGTGCTGTTCGGCGACGGGGCGGGGGCGGTCGTCCTGCGGGCCGGCGAGGGCGACGGCACCATCGCCGACCGCGGCGTGCTGACCACCCATCTGCATTCCGACGGCAAATTCCACGACATGCTCTATGTCGACGGCGGCCCGTCGACCACGAAGACCGTCGGACACCTGCGCATGCAGGGCCGCGAGGTCTTCCGCCACGGCGTCGAGAAGATGGCGGCGGCGACGGAGGAGGCACTGGCCGCCACCGGCCTCGCTGTGTTGGACATCGACTGGTTCGTGCCGCATCAGGCCAATCGCCGTATCATCGACGGCATGGCCCGCAAGCTCGGCATCGACACCAACAAGGTTGTGGTGACGATCGAGCGCCATGCGAATACCTCGGCGGCCTCGATCCCGCTGGCGCTGGAGACGGCGGTGCACGACCAGCGCATCAAGACCGGCGACCTGGTGCTCGTCGAGGCCATGGGCGGCGGCTTCACCTGGGGTTCCGGCCTGGTTCGCTGGTGATCGACCGGCCTGCACCGTTTACTTAAATCAACACGGCAATCCTTTGTAATTGACGCATTTCAGGCGTCACTATAGGCTTCCTGTATCATTCGCACGGGGGCATGGGCATGGCTGGCGAGACGATTACGCGCGCGCAGCTTACCGAGGCCGTCTATCAGGAAGTCGGCCTGTCGCGGAACGAGTCGGCGGAACTGGTTGAGGCCGTGCTGGCCGAACTGGCCGATGCGCTCGTGCGTGGCGAAATGGTCAAGCTGTCCTCCTTCGGATCGTTCTCGGCTCGGGAGAAGGGGCGGCGCATGGGCCGCAATCCCAAGACCGGCGAGGAAGTGGCGATCCTGCCCCGCCGCGTGCTGGTGTTCCGGCCGAGCCATGTGCTGAAGAGGCGGATCAACGATACGCTCGTTCCCGCCGTACGCGGCCTGCCGGCACGCGCCGGCGAAGGCGCGGCACGCTGAGCGCGATCATGGCCGATGTCGCGGATCCGGGCGGTCGACGCCCATCGAAGTCGGCTGCCGCCTTCCGCACCATCAGCGAGGTCTCGGGGTCGCTCGACGTGCCGCAGCATGTGCTGCGCTTCTGGGAGACCAAGTTTACCCAGGTGCGCCCGCTGAAGCGGGGCGGCGGGCGGCGCTACTACCGGCCCGAGGATGTCGAGTTGCTGCGGGCCATCCGCACGCTGCTCTACGACGAGGGCTACACCATCAAGGGCGTGCAGAAGCTGCTGCGCGAGGGCGGCATCAAGGCCGCCTCGCAGCGCCTCGATGGCGGCGAGACGGCCGAGCCCGAGGGCGAACGCGCGCCGATCGCCGCGGACATCGCCGGGTGGTCTGTAGCCGTGCCCGGCGAGACCAGGCCGGCCCCCGTGGCGCTTGCCGCCGGAACGGCGGTGGCGCTCGATGCCGGTATGCGCGGCGAATTGCGGGCCTTGCTCGACGAACTCGAGGGCCTGCGCGCATCCCTCGGCGCGGTCCTCGGCAAGGCCTGAAAGGGCGGCGCGACATTCGGTGTCATCACACGCCGCGCGGTTGCCGCCCACCTGGTCGGTGTCTATAGTCCGCGCCGGTTCGGGACGTAGCGCAGCCTGGTAGCGCATCTGACTGGGGGTCAGGGGGTCGCCGGTTCGAATCCGGCCGTCCCGACCAATATTTTCAAAGACTTGCCTGGCGAGAGGCGACCGCGGGCTGTCGCCTGCGGTCGCATATCGATCGCGACAGGAATAAATGCGGACTGTGCTTTCGTCGAAAGCCTCAACGGCCGGCGGCGGTCGCGGCTACGAGATTAGGCCCTGGCTGATGAACGAGGGGACGATCTCTATCAGCGTCAACTACACCACCGGCAAGTACACGCTGGAATAGGTCGGTCTCGCCGGGTGGTCAGTTGTCGGCCAGCACGCGGCGGCCTTCCTCGGTCAGCTTGCAGACCAGCCAGTCGGGCTTGATCGGATTGTCGAACCACGGCTCGGCCCAGCCCTGGCGGATGCAGCTGCGGATGGTGCGCTCACTGATGCGCTGGCCGTCTCGGGTGAACAGCGGCAGCTTTCCGCCGGCCTGAGCGAGGCCGCGCTTCAACCAGTCGCGCTGGGTACGGGTGGGGCGGAGCGGCACGCCGGTCTCGTCGAATTGCGGCGCGGGCGCCGGCGCCGCGCTGCGCGGGGCGTGTGGTAGGCGCAAGACGTTGCCGTTGACGGCATGCTTCGCGCCGGATGCTTCGGTTGCCATGGCTCACTCCCTCGCCGTGGCGCGAGCGCGCTAGGCGCTCCTGCCGGACAGGATGTTAGGATATCTACCGACCGGTCACCAAGCCTGTGTGGCCGCTATGTCTGGGACCTGTCGCATGAATGCAACAGATGAGCGCGCGCGCCTGCTCTACGTAACCTGTGCCGACGCCGAAGAGGCCATGCGTATCGGCCGCGTCCTAGTCGAGGAGCGCATCGCGGCCTGCACCAACATGCTCGACGGCATGCGTGCGCTCTACTGGTGGGATGGCAAGGTGCGGGAAGGGCGGGAGGCGGTGCTGCTCGTCAAGACGCGGGCCGACCGCGTCGAGGCAGCGATTGGCCGCATCAAGGCCCTGCACAGCTACAGCGTGCCCTGCATCGCCGAGCTTGCGGTAGGCCTCGGTAATCCCGACTACCTCGCCTGGATCTCCGTCGAGGCGGCGCCGGGCCGGGGCTGACTCTCCGGCAACCCTGCCGTGCGGTAAGTTGGGACGGCCCATTCTTGCCGCGGGGAATGCGCGGGCCTATAGGAAAGGCCATGACCTCCGCCCGCCTGTCGCTGATCTTCGCCGCCGCGGCGCATTTCACGATGCACCTGCTGACGGCGCTGTTCTTCACCGTCGTCGTCGCCCTGGAGCATGCCTGGCCGGCCTCCTACGACGAATTGCTGTCCCTGTGGACGCCCGGCGCCATCCTGATCGGCGTCATGTCGATTCCCGCCGGCTGGCTCGCCGATCGCTGGCGCGCTTCCGTCATGATCGCCATCGGCTTCATCGGCATGGGCATCTGCGCCATTGCCGCCGGCATGGTCGACGGCCCGGTCTCGCTGGGTTTTGCGCTGGCCGGCATCGGCGTCTTCGCCTCGATCTACCATCCGGTCGGCATTCCCTGGGTGATGCGGGTGACACACGGCCGGCCGGGCCGCGCCATCGCCCTCAACGGCGTGTTCGGCAATCTCGGCGTCGCCGCCGCGGCGCTGGTTGCCGGCACGCTGGCGAGCGTGTTGGACTGGCGCGCTGCCTTCATCGCGCCGGGTGCCCTGACCCTCGCCATCGGCATCGCGATGGCGGCGCTGCTGATCGCCGGCCGAATCGTCGAGCCGGCGCCGCTGCCGCCGCGCGCTGTATCCGCCGATGCCGGCGTGGCGGCGCGCGCGCGCGCCGACCGCCGGCTCGGCTCCATCATCCTGCTGTTCACCATGTTCATGATGGGCCTCATCTTCCACAGCCTGCAGACGGCGATGCCCAAGCTGTTCGAACTGCGCCTGCCCGAGCTGTCTAACGGCGACGGGTTGTTCGCCATCGGCGCGCTGGTGTCGGTCGTCTTCATGGTGGCGAGCTTCGGCCAACTCATCGGCGGCTGTCTGTCCGACAAATTCCCGCTGACGAGAGTCTACCTGTTCGGCTTCTGCATGCAGGCGCCGATGCTGGCGATGCTTGCCACGGTCGACGGGTTGCCGGTTGTCGTGGTCGCCACCATCGCCGTGCTCGTCGGCACCACGGCCGTGCCGTCCGAAAGCCTGCTGCTGTCGCGCTACGCCCCGCCGAAGCATCAGGGCCTCGCCTTCGGCATCAAGTTCGTCCTTGGCATGGGAGCGGGGCCGGTCGCGGTCGCCGCCGTCGCCTGGGTGCAGGGTGCCACCGGAGAGTTCTCGTTGCTGTACTGGAGCCTCGTGGTCCTGGCCGCCGCCGGCGCCTGCGCCGCGCTGGCCTTGCCTCGCGAACGGCAGACGCCGCCGCCGGCCACTGTCATGCAGCCGGCCGAATAGACGCGCCGGCGCGCCCTGGCACGGAGCGCGGCATGGGGACGACCCTCACGATCGTGCTGCCGGTCTTCGGGCTGGTGGCGACCGGCTGGCTGGTCGGCCGCACGCGGCTGCTGACGCCGGAGGGTGTGCGCGGCATCAACAATTTCGTCCTCTACGTCGCGATATCGGCGCTGCTGTTCCGCACAGCCGGCAGCGGCCGCGTGGTCGAGGCGTTCGAGCCCGGCCTCGACTCTCCTTCTTCCTCGCGAGTTGGGGTCTGCTCGGTCTCGCCTGGATCGCCGGGTGCTACCTTTTCGGTTTCGCCCGCGACGAGGCCGTGATGTTCGCCATGGGGTCGTGCTACGGAAACACCGTGCTGATCGGCGTGCCGCTGGTGCTGGCCGCCTTTGGCGAGGCCGGCAGCGGACCGCTGGCCATCATTGTTGCGCTGCATTCGCCGCTGTTGCAGCCAGTGATCATCCTGCTGATCGAGGGTGCGCGCGGCGGCGGCGGGCTGCGACCGACGCTGCGCGCCACGGGCGCGGCGCTGGTGCGCAACCAGATCCTGCTGGCGATAACGGCCGGCCTGCTCTGGGGCCTGACGGACTGGCATCTGCCAGCGGTCGCCGACCGCTTCGTCGGGCTGCTGGCGGCCGCCGCCGGCCCGACAGCCCTGTTCGCGCTCGGCGCGGCGCTGGCACGGCAGACTGTCGGCGAGCGCCGGGCCCACGCTCATGCCGACACGGCGGCGATGATCTCCTGCAAGCTGGCGCTGCATCCGCTTGCCGTATGGCTGCTCGCCGGCCCGGTCTTCGGTCTCGATCCGCTGACCGTGGCCGTCGCCACGACGAGGGCGGCCCTGCCGGTCGGCGCCACGGTCTTCGTGCTCGCGCAGGGCTATGGCGTGTACGTCGCACGCGCCACCACGGGAGTTGTCATATCGACGGCGCTCGCGGCGCTGACGACGGCTCTGCTTCTGACGCTGTTCGGCGTGACTGCCGGATAGGCCCGATTGCGGCACCAGAACTGGTACATTTCTAGGAAGCAGCGCGGGTTGCGCTGCTCGAATCAGTCCCAAGCCAGCAGGTCGCGGCTTTCTGGTGCTGGCGCATTGGCGCGCGCCAGCGTATCGCGCATCGCCGGACCGAAGCGGAAGCCGCGGAACTCCATCCCGAAATAGTCGAGCGCCGCCGCGATCTCCGGGATGGTGAAGCGCTTCTAGCGCACATGGAAGAAGGCGTCGCGCATCGCCGACAGAGTGTACAAATCGTACGCGACCCACAGCGTATTGTCGGTGCGGTTCGGCCGCGTGAGCATCTGTGCGAGCCAGGCTAGGATGGCGTCCATGTCGGTGAAATAGACGCCGGCCGCCAGCGCCGCATAGCGCTCGGCGGCGATGGCCTCGCGGGCGCGGGAGCTGTAGAGGCCGATGGCCATCAGCCCGCCCGGCGCCAGCCGGCCAGAGGATCGTCCATGTGATGCAGCACGCCCGACGAGGCTATGACGGCGAAGGGCGCGCCAGTATCGCCGAGGTCGAGCAGGTTGGCGCGTGCGAGATGCAAATTGGCGACGCCATAGAGCTGGGCCATGCGGCCGGACCAGTCGAGGCTCGCCGCCGACAAATTGACGCCCAGCACGCTGCCATTCGCGGTATGGCCGATGGCCAACGTGATCGCCTCCCGCCCGGTGCCACAGCCGGCGACCAGCACGCGGTAGGGTGAGCCCATGAAGGCGAGTTCCGGGGCGGCGAAGAGCGGTGCCAGCTCGGCACGGGCGCTGCCCGCCTTGGGCCGTTCGAAGGCCAGCCAGCGCGGGTAGGGATTCGCCTCGTACTGCGTCTCCATGGCCAGCGAACCACTGTCGGCGATGGCGCCGAGAGTCGGCAATGCGGTCTCCAGGTCACGTTCGGTGGTGCGCTCGGCCAGTTCGCGCGCGATCAGCTCGACCAGCTCGCGCGGGAGGATCGCATTTTCCGGCGTCGCTTCACCGATCAGCTCCGATGGCGACCGATAGAGGGCGAGGGGCAGTAGCGTGCCGTCGGCCAGCATCCCGGTATCGCTGCCGCGTGCGCGCCAGTGATCGAGGAGGACGTCGAGCGCCGCCAGCTTGACCTCGGTCGCGCCCCAGACATACTCGTTGTTGAGGGCTTGCCGGGCCATCGCGACGCGAACTCTTAAAGCGGCCTGCGGCGCACGAGATTCGCCGGAGGGTCGAGCAGCAGACGCCGCCGCAGCGCGGTCAGCAACAATTCGATGTCGCGGCGCGTGTTGACGCCGCGCGCCAGCGCCAGCCGCAACAGGCCGAGCGACAGCAGGGCCTAGCCGTTGCGCGAGAGCAGCGCCTCGACGGCGTCATCCCAGCCCTGCGCCTCGCCGCGCACCAGCGGCGCCCCGAGCGGCGGGCAGCCGGAGAGGCCAGCCAGCGCCGTGCCGGCGAAGGGCTGCGGCGTGCGGTTCTAGGCCATCAATGCCAGTTCTAAGCCGAGCATGGCGGCCGGGTCGGGAGCGATGTTGAGCACGCGCCGCAATTGCGAGGCGAGCGCGCCGACGGTGGTTGCGCGCTCCGCCGGCGCGGTGCTGGTCAGCGCCTGCGACAGCGTCGTCACCGAGCCGCTGACGTCATCGAGCTTCGCCAGGGCGAGGCCGAGATTGTGCCAGGCCGTCGTCATCGCCGGCTCGAGCTTCAGCGCCGCGCGCCAATACTGCTCCGCGCCGGGGAAGTCGCCGCGCGCCACGGCCGCGAGCGCCTGGTTGTGCAGGCCCTCCGCCTCGCGCCTTCGCTGCTGCTTGCCTGCCAAGGTCTACTCGGCCGCCCTGTTGAGACCGTGCGCGAGCGCCTGGTCGAGATCGGCAATGATGTCGTCGATGTCCTCGATGCCGATCGACAGGCGAAGCACGTCCGGCCCGGCGCCCGCGGCGATCTGCTGGGCCTCGGTCAACTGGCGATGCGTCGTCGAGGCCGGATGGATGATCAGCGAGCGCGTGTCGCCGATATTGGCGAGGTGGGAGAACAGCTCCACACCTTCGACCGCGGCGACGCCGGCCTTGAAGCCGCCCTTGAGGCCGATGGTGAAGACCGAGCCGCCGGGCCCCTTCGGCATGTATTTCTTCGCCAGGGCGTGGAACGGGCTGGATTTCAGGCCGGCATGCGAGACCCAAGCGACTGCCGGATGCTTCTCCAGCCATTCCGCGACGGCGGTGGCGTTGGCGACGTGGCGTTGAATGCGCAGCGGCAGCGTCTCGATGCCGGTGAGGATGAGAAAGGCGTTCATCGGCGCGAGCGTCGGCCCTAGATCGCGCAGCGCCACGGCGCGCGCCTTCGTCGAGAACCCGAAATCTCCGAAGGTCTCGTAGAAGGTGAGGCCGTGATAGGCCGGATCGGGCTGCGTCAGCGAAGCGAACTTGTCGTTCTGCGCCCAGTCGAAGCGGCCGCTCTCGACCACGATGCCACCCATCGCCGTGCCGTGGCCCGACAGGAACTTGGTCATAGAGTGGATGACGATGTCGGCGCCGTGCTCGAACGGCCGCCACAGATAGGGCGTGGCCATAGTCGAATCGACGATCAGCGGGATGCCGGCCTTTTTCGCGATGGCGGAGACGCGCTCTATGTCGACGACAATGCCGCCGGGATTGGCAAGATTCTCGCAGAACAGAGCTCGCGTATCGCCGTCGATGGCGGCCTCGAATTCCTCTGGCTTGGTCGGATCGACGAAGCGGACATTCCAGTCGAACTTCTTGAAGGTGTGGGTGAACTGCGTGATCGAGCCGCCGTAGAGGTTCTTCGCCGCGACGAAATTACTGCCCGGATCCATCAGCACGTAGAAGGCGAGAAGCTGGGCGGCGTGGCCGCTCGCCGCAGCCACCGCGCCTCGCCCGCCCTCGAGCGCCGAGACCTTCTCCTCCAGAGCCGATACCGTGGGGTTGCCGAGGCGAGAGTAGATGTAGCCGAAGGTCTGCAGATTGAAGAGGGAAGCGGCGTGGTCGACGCTGTCGAACACGTAGGAGGTGGTCTGGTAGATCGGCACATTGCGAGCGCCGGTCGTCGGGTCCGGCGAGGCGCCGGCGTGCACCGCCAGCGTCGCAAAGCCAGGCGGTCGAAATTTAGTCTCGTCGCCTGCACCGGCCATTACGTGAACTCCTCTGCTAGCGCGTACCGGCGCGGCGGATCACCTTGCTACGCCGGCTGGTGATGACGCCCGTGTTGATGCCGGACCAACCCAGCTCGCCGGACAGCCGGCCGAACTCTATTTTCGGGCAACGATCCATGATGACGGTCAGGCCGGCCGCCTCCGCCTTGCGCGCCGCCCCGTCGTGGCGGATGCCGATCTGCATCCAGACTATCTTTGCGCCGATGGCGATGGCCTCGTCGACGACCGGCGGTACGTCCTCGATGCGGCGGAAGATATCGACCATGTCGACCTTCACCGGAATGTCGGAGAGCTTCGCATAGGCCGTCCCGCCGATAATTTCCTTGCCCGCCTCGCGCGGGTTGACGGGGATGACCCGGTAACCCTTCTCCTGCAGGTACTTCATGGCGAAGTAGCTCGGCCGGATCCAGTTGGCGCTGGCGCCAACCATGGCTATGACGTCGACTTCGCGCAGGATGCGGCGGATCAGCCAGTCGGGGTAGAACAGAGCACCCATCGTCATCTCTCCACCTACGCTGCGGGCATCAGCCGTGGCCATTCGATCGCCGGGCAGCGGTCCATGACGACCGTGAGGCCCGCCGCTTCGGCTTTCAATACCGAAACCTCATCAATTACGCCGATATGCATCCAGACGAAGCGCGCGACCGCGGCGATGGCATCGTCGACCACCGGCGTCACGAGCGCCGAGCGGAGGAATATATCGACCATGCCGATCTTCGGCGGCACGTCGCGCAGGATGGCGAGCACGGGCTCGCCGTGGATCTCCTGGCCGAGTGCCTCCGGGTTGACCGGGTAGACCTTGCTGCCGCGCTCCTGCAGGAAGCTCATCACTCGCCAACTAGCGCGCGAGGCGCCGCGCGGTATGGCGCCGACCAGAGCCACCGTGCGGGTCTCGCCTAGGATGCGTCGGACGGTCTCGTAGGAGGGGGCTGACCAGGGCACCGGCACGCCTACTTATGCCGCCAGACGGGCGGTCGGCGGGCGAGGAAGGCGTCGATGCCTTCCTGCGCGTCGGCGAACATCATGTTCGCGGCCATTTCCGTCGCGGCATAGTCGTAGGCGCCTTCGACGCCCATCTGGATCTGGCGGTAGAACATGCGCTTGCCGGCGGCGATGGCGGCGCGCGACTTGTCGAGGATGTGCGAGGCCATCTCCGCCACGGCGGCGTCTAGGTCAGTCTCCTCGACCACGCGGTTGACGAGGCCCCATTGCAGGGCGGTATCGGCGTCGATGAATTCGCCGGTCATCAGCATCTCGGCGCTACGCTTGCGCGAGACGGCGCGCGAGACGGCGACGCCGGGCGTCATGCAAAACAGCCCGACCCGGATGCCCGAGGTGGCGAATTGGGCCGTGCGCGCCGCCACCGCGAGATCGGTCGCGGCGACGAGCTGGCAGCCGGCCGCGGTCGCCAGCCCCTGGACACGGGCAATCACCGGAACCGGCAATAGCTGTAGCGACAGCATCACCGCGCTGCACTTGCGGAACAGCCACTCGTAATAGGCCTGCTCCGGCCTGCCGCGCATTTCCTTGAGATCGTGGCCGACGCAGAAGGCCGCACCCTGCGATGCCAGTACGACCACCCTGACCGCGTCGTCGGCGGCGATGGCGTCGAGCGCCGCCTGCAGCGCATCGAGCATCGCTTCCGACAGCGGGTTGTAGCGAGCCGGCCGGTTGAAGGTCAGCGTCGCCACGCCGCCATCGTCGCGGCGCAGCAGCGGTTCGCCGGCGGCGGGATCGAGGGCGCGGGCGGGTTCGGCTGGACTCATGGGCGACGCTCCGGGCCAGCGAGGGTCGCCGCCACCTTGGCGCGCGTCCGGCGTCGTGGCAAGGGGCAGGACACCTTGCATACAATTATACCGTATATCTAATCGACTGGTGGACAAAGGTTATTTCCGTTGACGCCGGTGCTACCTTCGCCTAGAAACCGGCCCCGGCGCGCGGGCATGGGCCCGTGTGCAATCCGATCGAACGGACGGCGCATGAAAACCTATTCGGCGAAGCCCGCCGAGGTCGAGCGCAAGTGGTGGCTGGTCGATGCCGAGGATGTGGTCCTTGGCCGTCTGGCCGTCTGGCTTGCCGACACGGTGCGGGGCAAGAACAAGCCGACCTACACCGCCAATGTCGACGTGGGCGACCATGTCGTCGTGGTCAACGCGGGAAAGGTGAAGCTGACCGGCCGCAAGCGGGCGAACAAGGTCTACCACCGGCACACCGGCTACCCGGGCGGCATCAAGTCGGTGACCGCCGGCGAGATTCTCGACGGCCGGTTTCCGGAGCGCGTCATCCTCAAGGCGGTCGAGCGGATGATGCCGAAGGAGTCGCCGCTGGCCCGCGCGCAGATCCGCAAGCTCAAGGTCTATGCCGGGACCTCGCACCCGCACGCGGCCCAGCAGCCGGTCCAGGTCGACATGGCGGCCCTCAACCCGAAGAACAAGCGGAGCGGCAAATGACCGATCTGTCGCAGGCGCTTGCCGCCCCGGCCGAGCCGAGGATCGACGAGCACGGCCGTACGTATGCCACCGGCCGCCGCAAGAACGCGATCGCGCGCGTCTGGATCAAGCCGGGCCGTGGCACTTTCACGGTCAATGGCCGCACCGCCGATGTCTACTTCGCGCGTCCGGTGCTGCGCATGGTGCTGGCCCAGCCGTTCCAGCTCACCGACCGGCTGTCGCAGTACGACATCATCTGCTCGGTCGTCGGCGGCGGACTGTCCGGCCAGGCCGGCGCGGTGCGCCACGGCATCTCGCGGGCGCTGGCGCTGCGCGAGCCCGATCTCCGCTCGGCGCTGAAGCGCGAGGGCATGCTAACCCGCGACTCCCGCGTGGTCGAGCGCAAGAAGTATGGCAAGGCCAAGGCCCGCCGATCCTTCCAGTTCTCCAAGCGGTAACGTTCCAGCGACATCGCGGGGCACGTGACGGGGTCGCCTCTGGCGGCCCCGTTCGCGTTTGCGCGTCGCTGTGAGCCGCGTCACAGCATCCGACGCCGGCCCGCCCCATCTCCTGTAGCGAGGGTCTGGAGCGGGAGAAGTCGATGGACATCCAGGATCACGTTGCGCTGCACCACATGTCGTGGTGGCGGGCCGTCGCGGGATTTGGCGTCTGGGCGTTCGTGCTGGTGCTGGCGACCCTGGTCGCCTGAGGGGCTCAGGCGTCGACCGCCGGCCGCTGCCTGTCCTTGCGCACGCGCGTCGACGGGAAGTGCAGGGACACGGTGGTGCCGCTGCCGAGCTGGCTGGCGAGCCGCATCGTGCCGCCATGCGACTTCATCAGGCTTTAGACGAGGTAGAGGTAGAGGCCGATGCCCGTCCTGTCGGAGCTCAGGCGCCACTGGCGGCTGGCCTGCTCGTGGGGCGTGCCGAGGCACCCGAGGTCTTCCGCCGAGATGCCGACGCCGTTATCGACGACCGAGAGCAGAAATTCGTCGTTGTCGTCGAGGTTGACCGAGACGTCGATGTTGCCGCCGGCCGGGGTGAAACGCACGGCGTTCGACAGCAGGTTCAGAAACATCTGCTTGACCAGTCGTTCGTCGGCGACCAGCCTTTCGCCGCCGCCCTCGAGTTCGACCGACAGAGATACGCGCTCGCAGGCGGCAAGCGTCGGAGACCAGGCGCACGGACTCAGCGACGACGGTGTCCACCGAGAAGGCGGATTCGTTGATGGTCAACCGTCTGGCCTCGACCCGCGACAGGTCGAGCAGGTCGTTGATCACCGCCAGCAGGTGCGTGCCGCTGGAATGGATGTCGCGGGCATAGCCGCGATAGCGGCCGTCGCCGAGGGGACCGTAAAGTTCCGGCGAGAGAATTTCGGCGAAGCCGAGGATGGCGTTGAGCGGCGTGCGCAGCTCGTGGCTAACCTGGGCAAGAAACTCGGACTTGGTGCGCGGGGCCTGTTCGGCGGCATCGCGCGCCGCGGCGAGGGGGCGCTCAGCGGCGACGGTGCCGCGCCGATCGCGCACCAGGGCGCAGGCGCCGATCGCCGGGCCGTCGCCGGTGCGGATCGGCGATCCGACGACCTCGACCGGCACCAGCCCCCCGTCGTTGCGATGGAGCATGGCCGGGCCAGGACGGGGGAAGCCGAACGGGCAATGGTGCGGTTCGATATCCCGTTCGCTGCCGTGCACCTTCAGGAACTCGCCGCCCTTGCGGCCGAGCAGTTCCTCGGGGGCCAGCCCGGTGAGGGCGCTCAGAGCGGCGTTGGAACCGACGATACGGCTATCGGCATCGACCAGCACGAGGGCATCGGGCACCTGCGCGAAGACATGCTCCAGCATGGTCCGAAAATCGGCGAGGCGACGGTCGGCCTCGATCTCGCGGGTGATGTCCTCGCTGGTACCGATGTAGCCGACGAAGCGCCCGCGGGCATCGTAGCGCGGCACGCCGGAACTGCGGATCCAGGTCCGCTGGCCGCCCGGCCGGACATGCTGGGCGACGAGGTCGTCGAACGGCCGGCGGGCACGCAGGTCGCGGGCGTGACGCAACATGTCGCGGCCGTCGACACGCCCGGCCAGCGCCTCGGCGCGCGACCGTCCGAGCACCTGCTCGACCGGCACCCCGGTCGCCCGCGTGAAGCCCGGCGATACGTATGTCTGGCAGCCCTCCCATCGGCCTCCCACACCCAGTCCTACGGCCGGTCGAGAAAGGCGCGCAGCCGTTCCTGCGAAGCGGTGAGGCGGCGCGCCTGCACGATCATGCGCCAGCACAGCAAACCGAGCAGGGCGAGCACCGCGGCCAGCGCGAAGGCGGCGGCGACAAGGCCAAAATAGACCAGGGGCCGCAAGGCAACGGTGGGAACGAAATCGGCGGGGCCTAAGGTGATGTTGGCGAGTGCCGGCAGCGGTGCCATCAGGCACGCTACGACAGCGCCCAGCCGGACGCCCGCATCAACATCCCTCCCAACCCTCACGGGCAGGCGAGACATGGGACCCTCCCTGACTGCCTGACCCGGGCCGGACGCAGCATTTGACCGTTATTGTGCCCAGTCGGCGCGCATAGCGTCGCTAACGATTTCGTGAACGGCCGTGAACGCCCCGCAGCATAAGGTACCGCGAATCGTGACACCGGCCACGCACAAGGCTAGAAGCGCGGCGCAGACATTATCAAGTCCTGGCAAGGAGCGGCAATGGCTGGAATCATCAGGAGCTACCGGGGGATAACGCCCCGGATCGGCCCGGACGTGTTCATTGCCGACAACGCGGTCGTGATCGGCGACGTGGAGATCGGTGCAGGCACAAGTATTTGGTATGGCTGCGTAATACGTGGCGATGCCGCACCGATCCGCATCGGCTCGCGGACCAATCTGCAGGACGGCACGATCGTTCATGTCAACGGACCGCGCAGCACCGGCACAGCAGCGATGCCGACCCATATCGGCGACGACATAACCGTCGGCCACGCCGCGCTGATCCACGCCTGTACCCTGCAGTCGCGCTGCTTCATCGGCATGCGTTCGGTGATCCTCGACCTCGCGGTGGTCGAAACTGGCGCGATGGTGGCGGCCGGCGCTGTCGTCGGCCCGGGCAAGGTGGTCAAGGAGGGAGAATTGTGGTCTGGCGTGCCGGCCAAGCTGTTCCGCAACCTGCGGCCGGAGGAAGTCGGGTACTTCGCAGAGTCCGTTCGCACCTATGTCGACCTAGCAGGTCACCACATGGCGACGGAGAAGCCGGTCTGAATTCGCCAGCCTTCCGCCTGCGGGCCTCTTGTCCGGGGGCGTCGCCTTGCAGACAATGCCGGCGTGGCGCGGTGTCGGAGACAGGAAAATGCGTGGCAGGCCGGGCCTGCTCGCCGCGATGCTGCTTGCGGCAATGACCGCGGCGTGCGCCGCCGGGGTTCGCAGCGACATCGACCGCACGACGGTCGCCTGTGTCCGAGGGCCGGCCGATGGCCGCGACGCCGCATGCACGGAGTTGATCGACAGCGTACGGCGCGCGATGGCCGATGGCGACATGGCCAGGATCACCGGCTACGAACTGCTGGCGGCCGCCTATCACGCGAGGGCCAACCTGGCCGTCCTGCGCGCGGACGCTACCGCCGCGATCGCCGACTACCACCAGGCGGTTGGCATCGACCGCTACGATGCCGCCGCCTATTTCAACCGGGGCCTCGCGCGTGCCCGTCTCGGCCGGCTGGAAGAGGCCATCGCCGATTACGATGCCGCCATCGGCGTCGACGACCGCCCCGCCCCGAGCTGGGCGCATCGCGGCCGGGCCTGGGCGCACAAGGGCGATCTCGACCGCGCCATCGGGGACTACGACGCCGCGCTCGGGCTGGATCCGAATCATGTGGCGACGCTGAACAATCGCAGCACGGCCTGGACGCACAAGCGCGACTTTGCCCGCGCGCTGGCCGACTACCAGACCGCGCTGCGCCTCGATCCGGGCAACCCGGTGAGCGAAAACGCGGTTGCCTGGATGCTGGCGACCTATCCGGACGGGGCGTTGCGCGACGGCGCGCGCGATCGCCCTCGCCGAAAGCGCCGTCAATCGCGGACCGGACGTCGCCAACCATGTCGACACGCTGGCGGCCGCCCATGCCGAGGCCGGCCGCTACACCGCGGCGGCCGGCACGCAGCAGTGCGCCATAGACATGAAGCGCGCCGCCAACGCCGACGGGCCGACGCTGGCCGCCTTCGCAGCCCGGCTGACGCTATACCGGGCAGGGCAGCCTTACCGCGTGCCTTGAGAAGCGGGCGCCGGAACTCAGCAATTGCAGGGAACGGCCGGCAGGCCCTGGGCGATCCAGCCGGGTTGGTCACGCTTGCCGACCATGCCGGCGCCGATGTCGGTGACCTGGGTGAACCCGGCGGCGGCGAGGATTTTCTGGCCGTGGACCGAGCGGGTGCCCGAATGGCAGATCAGCGCAACCGGACGAGCCTTGTCGCCGTCGACCGCTTTCAGCACCTCGGCAACGAAACCGTCGACGCCACGCGGATCGTGGATCGTCACCGTCCGCGCGCCGGGGGCGATGCCCGTCTCGCGCCACTCGGCCGGCGCGCGCACATCGACGATGGTGAGCTTGCCGTCGCGGCTGAGGGCCAGCGCCTCCTCGGCGCCGATCTGCGGCGGCAGCGGTTCCGCCAACGCCACGGTACCGGTGGCGAGCGTCGCCGCGACGAACAGCCAGGCGAGGTGGCTACTGAGGCGGGCGAACAACTTTATGCGCGGCATCGGGCGGCCCTTTCGGCGGCGTACCGGGCCAAATCGCGCCTTCGGCCGGTCGCTGTCAATCACTGCGGCGCGATCAGGCCTTGGGCGCAGTCCGCACCTTCACATAGCTGCCGGGCGCATCCTCGATGACCTTCAGCTCGCCCGTGCCGGGCACGCGCGCCGGCACCTTAGGTCCGGCGTATTTCCCGAGCCATTTACGCCATTCCGGCCACCACGAGCCGGGGCTTTCCTTGGCGCCGGCCAGCCAGGTGTCGGGCGACTTGGCGTTGCGCGCGTTGGTCATGTAGCCGTAGCGCGGCCTGTCGGGATTCGGCGGGTTGACGACGCCGGCGATATGGCCCGAGCCGGCGAGCACGAACTTGATGGGCCCGGAATACGTCTGCGTGGCGGCGTAGGTGGCCTTCCACGGCGCGATGTGGTCCTCGCGCGTCGCCAGGGCGAACACCGGAAGGTCGATAGTGGTCAGGTCGATTGGCACGCCGGCCAGGGTGAGGCCGCCCGGCTCGGCCAGCTTGTTCTCCTGGTACATCTTGCGCAGGTAGAAGCCGTGCATGGCCGCCGGCATGCGCGTCGAATCGGCATTCCAGTAGAGCAGGTCGAAAGGGAAGGGGTCCTTGCCGAGGAGATAGTTGTTGATGACGAAGGACCAGATCAGGTCGTTGGCGCGCAGCATGTTGAAGGTCGTCGCCATCGCCGCGCCGTCGAGATAGCCGCCCTCGTCCTGCATGCGCTTTTCCAGCGCGACGAGCTGTTCCTCGTCGATGAACACGCCAAGTTCGCCCGGCTCGGAGAAGTCTATCAGCGTGGCGAAGAAGGTCGCCGAGCGCACTCGGTCGGCCTCGCCCTTCGCCTTGAGCCAGGCCAGCGTCGCGGCGGTCAGCGTGCCGCCGAGGCAGTAGCCGATCATGTTCACCGTGCGCTCGCCGGTCGCCTGCTCGACGCCTTTCAGCGCGGCATAGGTGCCTTCGAGCAGATAGTCGGAGAAACCCTTTTCGGCGAGGCGCTCGTCGGGATTGACCCAGGAGACGACGAAGGTCGTCAGCCCCTGATCAGTGCACCATTTGATGAACGAGTTCTTCGGCTGCAGGTCGAGGATGTAATACTTGTTGATCCACGGCGGCACGATCAGCACCGGCGTCTGCTGTACCTGTTCGGTCGTCTGGCTGTACTGGATGAGCTGCATCAGATCCGTCTGCAACACCACCTTGCCCGGGGTGGTGGCGACGTTGCGGCCGACCTCGAAGGCCTTCTCGTCGACCTGGCGGATGCGCAACTGGCCGTTGCCGCGCTCAAGGTCGCCGAGCAGGTTCTCCAGACCCTTGACGAGGTTCTCGCCCTTGCTCTCGATCGTGGCGCGCAGGACCTCAGGATTGGTCATCGCGAAGTTGGACGGTGCCATCGCGTCGACGAACTGGCGCGTATAGAAGTCGACCTTCTGCGCCGTCTTGTCATCGAGGCCCTCGACCTCCTTCACCGTCTTCTGCAGCCAGCGCGCCGACAGCAGGTAGGACTGCTTGACGTAGTCGAACAGGACGTTCTCGTTCCACGCCTCGTCGCGGAAGCGGCGGTCCTCTCGGTCGGGCACGGCGACCGGGCCTCTCCCGCTGCCCAGCATGCGTTCGGCGGTCGACTGCCACAGCCGGATGTAGTCGCTCCAAAGGGCCATCTGCGACTGCATGACCTGTGCCGGATTGCTCATCATCCGCGCCGTCAGCTCGAGGAAAGCCTGGCCGATGTTCAGCGGGTCGGCCATGCCGAGGCTGTTGTTGGTCGATCCGCTGCGCGAGAGGAAGTCCCGAACGATGCGCTGGCTGCGCTCTGCGATGCGGCCCATCGCCTGGGCGAGGTCGGCGCCGTCGCCGTCATTTGCGCCGTGTTGCTCGGCCATCGCGCAATCCTTTATAGTCACATGGTTTTTTTGGAGCGACTCTGGACGCTGGGAATAAGTTACTCGTGTACTCGTGCCATCGACGCGTCCCTAACATGACTGCGGCTATGTTGCAGTGCAAGACCCCAGTCGGAACCGGACAAACGGTGCCGGCGGGCGAGGAGGCTAGGTCGATGAATGCGCGGGATTCGTTGATGGGCGCCGGGATGCGACGGCAATGTGCGACGCTGGCGGCGGCGATCGCCGCGGTGATTGTACTGAGCGGTTGCGAAACGATGGGTGATGTCGGCAGCGCGCTCAACCCGACCGACTGGTTCGAGGGCGAGCCGCCCCGTCCTCAGACGCAGGCCCAGGCAGACATGCGCAACCGGACGGAAGCAGAGGCCGCGCAAGCGCGCGCCCAGCGCACGCCAGATGTGACGACGGTGCCGCAGCGGCCGCCTGTTTCGACGCCCGCCGGTACCCGTGCGCGGGTGGCCAAGGAGCTTGTCGACGACCGCGATCAGGCACGCTACACCGACGATGCCATCCGCCTGCAGAACATCCCTGTCGCCGGGCAGCCAGCACCGCCGCCGACTGCTGCGCAGACCACGGCGCGCACCGCCCCGCCGGCCCCGTCGCCGCCGCACGCGACTGCGGCCGCGCCGGCACCGCCAGCTACGGCCCCGGCGGTCCGGTCGGCACCGATGCCACCCGCGCCGATAGCCCAGCCCGCGCCGCAACCGTCACCCCAGGTCGACGCCGTGGCACCACGGCCGGCCGCGCCGATCCCCCAGCTTCCCGGTCGTAGCATCGAGGGGCAGCCGGTCGTCAGCCCCGGCGATCTGGGCGCCCGGCAAGCCGCTGCAGCGCAGCCGATGGCGCCGGTCGCTCCCGCGCGTGCCGCTCCTCCGCCGGTACCCATGGCTGCGCCAGCGGGCGAACAGCTGCCGATGGCCGCCCTGCCGCAGCTCAACGTTCGCCCAGGCGCCTGGCGGACCGCCGCGCGGGCGACGCCAGCCGGACCGCACCAGGTCGCGGTGATCCAGTTCTCGGATAATTCGGCGAGACTAAATTCCAACGATCGCGACGTCTTGCGGCAGGTTGCTGAACTACAACGTCAGACAAGATCGAGCGTTCGAATCGTCGGTCACGCATCGAGCCGGACGCGGCAGGTCGTCGACGAGCGCCACCAGCAGGCCAATCTCGCGATGTCGCAGCGGCGCGCCACGGCCGTCGCCCAGGCGCTGTTCGAGATGGGCGTTACGGCGCAGGCGGTGCAGATCGAGGCCGCCGCCGATTCCCAGCCGCTGTTCTCCGAGGCGATGCCGACCGGCGAGGCCGGCAACCGACGGGCGGAAATCTATTTTCTGCGCTAGCGTGGCGGCGCCGAGGGTGGGTGCGACCGCATAGTTTGCGCTCGCCAGACGCGGCAGCGGTGGGCTAAAGAGCGCGCGTCGCCGCAGATTGCCGTGACGGGCTCGCGGCCGTCGCATTTCCGCCATCGGGGCATGCGATACCGAGGCGACGAGCGGCGCGATCGGCGCGCCTTCTGAGAGTGGCCGCGGACAGCACCCATGGAGACGGAGTTCCACCGCATCAAGCGTCTGCCCCCTTACGTCTTCGCGGAAGTGAACGCGATGAAGGCGAAGGCACGCGCGGCGGGCGACGACATCATCGATTTCGGCATGGGCAATCCGGACCTGCCGACGCCGCAGCACATCGTCGACAAGCTGACCGAGGCGGTGCAGGACCCCAAGACCCACCGCTACTCCAATTCCCGTGGTATTCCGGGGCTGCGCAAGGCCCAGGCGGCCTATTACGAGCGCCGGTTCAACGTCACCCTCGACCCCGAGACCGAGGTCATCGCGACCCTCGGCTCCAAGGAAGGGCTCGCCAACCTCGCCCAGGCCATTACGGCCCCGGGCGACGTTATCCTGGTGCCGAACCCGTCCTATCCAATTCACCAGTTCGGCTTCATCATCGCCGGCGGCGCGGTGCGCTATCTGCCGGTGAAACCGGATGAGGAATTCCTGCGCTCGATCGAGCGGGCGGTGACCCACACGGTCCCTAAGCCAGTTGCCATGGTCATAAACTATCCAGCAAATCCAACAGCGTACGTGGCGACTCTCGACTTCTACCGCAGCGTCGTAGAGCTGTGTCGGAAGCATGAGATATACGTGCTGTCCGACATCGCCTACGCCGAGATCTATTTCGACGGCAATCCGCCGCCGTCGATTCTGCAGGTGCCGGGGGCGAAGGACATCGCCGTCGAGTTCACCTCGATGAGCAAGACCTACTCGATGCCCGGCTGGCGCATCGGCTTCGCGGCGGGCAACAGGCTCCTGATCGCGGCGCTGGCGCGGGTGAAGAGCTATCTCGACTATGGCGCCTTCACGCCGGTGCAGGTGGCGGCGACAGCGGCGCTGAACGGCCCGCAGGACTGCATCGACGAGATGCGGGAAATCTACAAGGAACGGCGTGACGTGCTGGTCGACGCCTTCAGCCGTGCCGGCCTCTACATCCCGGCCCCGCCGGCGACGATGTTCGCCTGGGCGCCGGTGCCGGAGCCTTTCGCGGCGCTGGGCAGCGTCGAATTCGCCAAGCTGCTGCAGACCCACGCCAAGGTGGCCGTGTCGCCGGGCGTCGGCTTCGGCGAGCATGGCGAGGGCTTCATCCGCGTGGCGCTGGTCGAGAACCCGCAGCGCATCCGCCAGGCGGCCCGCAACATCCGTCAATTCCTCGCCCGCGCCGGCGAGTTCACAGGCCGCAACGATTTGTTGGCGCTGAGGGTTGTCGCCCGTTGAGCGCCTCACTGCCGATCGCCGTCGCCGGCCTCGGCACGGTCGGCGCGGGCCTCCTGCGTCTGCTGCGCGAGCAGGCCGATGTGCTGTCGCGCCGGTCGGGGCGGCGGATCGAGCTCGTTGCCGTGTCGGCGCGCAATCGCCATGTCGACCGGGGCGTCGACTTGTCTGGCGTCGCCTGGTTTGACGATCCGGTGGCGATGGCGCGCACGGCGACGGCCGAGGTGGTGGTCGAGTTGATCGGCGGTGCGGACGGGCCGGCGAGGGCGGTCGTCGAGGCGGCGATCGACGCCCGCCGGCATGTCGTCACCGCCAACAAGGCAATGCTCGCGGTGCACGGCACGGCGCTGGCGCGCGCCGCCGAAGCGGCCGGCACGGCCCTGCATTTCGAGGCAGCCGTGGCCGGCGGTATCCCCATCGTGAAGGCCCTGAGGGAAGGACTGGCCGGCAACCGGATCAGCCGGCTCTACGGCATCCTCAACGGCACCTGCAACTACATCCTGACGACGATGCGTGAGAGCGGACGGCCATTCTCCGACATCCTCGCCGAGGCCCAGAAGATGGGCTACGCCGAGGCCGACCCGCGCATGGACATCGACGGCATCGACACGGCCCAGAAGCTCGCTTTGCTGGCGAGTCTCGCTTTTGGCGCCGAGGTCGATGCCGGCGGCGTCCATACCGAGGGCATTCGCGCCATCACGCCGCTGGACATCGCCTATGCCGACGAGCTGGGCTATCGCATCAAGCTGCTCGGCAGCGTACGCCAAACGGAGCGCGGGCTCGAACAGCGCGTGCACCCCTGCATGATCGCCGCCGACGCGGCCATCGCGCATGTCGATGGCGTGTTCAATGCCGTCGTCGCCTCGGGGGATTTCGTCGACGACACGATGTACGAGGGCCGTGGCGCCGGCGCCGGGCCGACGGCCTCCGCCGTCATCGCCGACATCATCGACATCGCCCGCGGTCGCCGAACGCCGACCTTCGGCATACCATCGGACCAACTCGTCCGCCTGCCGCGAGCGCCGATGGAACACCATATCGGTGCCTGCTATGTGCGCCTGATGGTACGCGACCGGCCGGGTGTCCTGGCCGACGTGGCCGCGGCCTTCCGCGACGAGGCGGTGTCGATCGAGGCGCTGCTGCAGCGCGCCCGATCGCCGCACGAGGCCGTGCCCGTAGTGCTGACGACCCATGAGTGCGAGGAAGGCGCCATGCAGCGCGCGCTTGCCCGTATTGGCGCTCTCGGTACCGTGGTGGAACCACCGATGATGATACGGATCGAGCCGCTTTAGCGTGGACCCCTGGTCGGGGTAAACTCCGGGCCGGAAACCCCTTGGACGCACAAGAGACGGGCGGAACCACAATGGCCGACGAGCAGCTGATGATGGACCGCAATCTTGCTCTCGAAGCCGTGCGCGTGACGGAGGCGGCGGCGCTCGCGGCGTCGCTCTGGATGGGACGCGGCGACGAGAAATCGGCCGATGCGGCAGCGGTCGACGCCATGCGCAAGGCGCTCAACGGCATGGCTATCGACGGCACGGTGGTGATCGGCGAGGGCGAGCGCGACGAGGCGCCGATGCTGTTCATCGGCGAGAAGGTCGGCTACGGCGGCGTCAAGCTCGACATCGCGCTCGATCCGCTCGAAGGCACGACCATCACCGCCAAGGGCGGCGCCAACGCGCTGGCCGTGTTGGCCTTCGCGCCGGACGGCGGCTTTCTCAACGCGCCTGACGTCTACATGGACAAGCTGGCGGTCGGTGGCGGACTGCCGGCCGACCTGATCGATATCGACGCGACGCCGAAGAAGAACCTGCAGGCGCTGGCCAGGGCGAAGAAGCTCCAGGTGTCGGATCTCGTCGTCTGCATCCTCGACCGGCCGCGTCACCAGGAACTGATCGCCTCTGTCCGCGAGGCGGGCGCGCGCATCCAGCAGATCTCCGACGGCGATGTTGGCGGCGTCATCGCCACCTCGCAGCCCGACAGCGGCATCGACATGTATATCGGCTCCGGCGGCGCCCCCGAGGGCGTGCTCGCCGCCGCGGCGCTGCAGTGCATCGGCGGCCAGATGCAGGGCCGCCTGCTGTTCCGCAACGACGATGAGAGAGGCCGCGCCCGCCGCATGGGCATCACCGACCTGAACAAGGTATACCCGCTGGAAATGCTGGCGCATGGCGACGTGATGTTCGCCGCGACCGGCGTGACCGACGGCGCCATGCTCAAGGGCGTGCGCCGCTGGGCCACCGGCGGCTCGACCCACTCGATCATCATGCGCTCGAAGACCGGCACAGTGCGCGAGGTGATCGCCCGCCACAACTTCACCCGCAAGACCGGCTTCGATCACTGAGTTGGAATTCCGGGAATTGCCGCACAGCGTTCGATTTCATCTTACTGGTAATTATTCATGCGTGGATAATTTTATCATAAACTACCCCAGTATAACACAAGTTTACTGGGAGTGGGATGGTGAGCTTAAGCATGTGAGATACTCGTGATATGTAGGAGGTGAAGCACTCCGTGTTTCTGCATATCTGGCGTACAACGCTATCGCGCCATAGACAAATAAAGCTGTCATCCCGGACAAGGTCTCGCAGCGACCGCGAGCCGGGACCAAGAACACGGAATGTGAAGAATAGCCGCCGCAAGGTGTTCATGGCCCCCGGCTCTGCGCGCTCCGCGCTTAGGCCGGGGTGACAGCGGTGTTTGTTGCACGTCTACCGCTAGAGCGGTTCATTGATTATCTGGATCGAAGAGGATTCCGCGAACAAGCGGAGTGTGATTCAAGATGCTGTCTGGGAACGAGGCCAGCATCGGATGGCACGAGCTCTGTCGAACGATCTTCTCGAACGGGTGGCCGCGGCGGTGC